>NZ_JBFBAK010000015.1:0-120990 GCF_040689485.1 Streptomyces sp. NPDC051322
CAGTGGCGCCGACGCCATCAAGCCCGAGCTCGAACCTGCCACTACCAGGCGCGGGCCGCCCAATAGCCGCAAGATCACGATCTACGGCTGGAGTATTAGGATCACGGCTATGGACCAGCGCATACGCCGCACGGCCGTCCCCACCGCGATCGCCGCCGCCCTGCCGCTGGTCCTGGCCGGCTGCGGCTCCGGCGTCCACGGCAGGCCCGGCGCGTCGAGCCTGCACGACCCCTACTTCCCGCGCCTCGGCAACGGCGGCTACGACGTCAGCCACTACGGCCTGGAACTCGACTACGACCGGGACACCGGCCGCATCAAGGGCACCGCGACGATCACCGCCCGGGCCACCCAGAATCTCTCGGCGTTCAACCTGGACTTCGCCGGGATGACCGTGGCGGGCGCCACCGTGGACGGCGATTACGCGCCGGCCAACCGGGCGGGCACCGAGCTCACCCTCCGCCCGCACCACGACATCAGCCGGGGCCACACCTTCCGTACCGTGGTGCGGTACTCCGGCGTACCGAGGACGATCACCGACCCGGACACCTCCGAGGAGGGCTGGCTGCCGAACACCCACGGCGCGCTCGCGCTGGGCGAGCCGACCGGCTCGATGGCCTGGTTCCCCGGCAACAACCACCCGTCCGACAAAGCGGCCTACGACATCACGATCACCGTCCCCAGCGGTCTCCAGGCGGTGTCCAACGGCCAGTTGACCTCACACCGGACCAGCGGCGGCCGTACGGCCTTCCACTGGCACAGCGCCGAGCCGATGGCCAGCTATCTGGCGATGGTGGCGATCGGCCCGTACCGCACGCGCTCCTACAAGGCGCCCTCCGGGCTGCCGGTCTTCACCGCGGTCGAACCGGCCGACGAGAAGGAGAGCGCCGCGGTACTGGCCCGCATCCCGGAGATCATCGCCTGGGAGAGCAAGGAGTTCGGCGCCTACCCCTTCGCCTCCACCGGCGCGGTCGTCGGCCCCGCCGATTCGGCGGGCTACTCGTTGGAAACCCAGACCAAACCGGTGCTCCCGGCCAACCAGTTCGACCTGCCGACCCTCGTGCACGAGCTGTCCCACCAGTGGTTCGGGGACTCGGTGACGCCCAAGTCCTGGCAGGACATGTGGCTCAACGAAGGGTTCGCGACGTACGCGGAGTGGCTCTGGGACGCGGCCCACGGAGGCGAAAGCGTCCGGGACCACTTCGACGACGCCTACGACCGGCAGGCCAACTGGGCTTTCCCGCCCGCGAAGCCGCCGTCTCCCAAGGAGATCTCGGCCTCCCCGGTGTACGGCCGCGGCGCGATGGTCCTCCAGCGGATCCGCGACACGGTCGGGGACCGCGCCTTCTTCGCACTGATCCGCGGCTGGGTGCACGACCACCAGTACGGCACCGTGTCCACCCAGGACTTCACCCGCTACGCCGAGAAGAAGACCGGCGCGAACCTGACCGCCCTCTGGGACGCCTGGCTCTACGGCAAGGACCGGCCGGTGCGGCCGTGACGGCGCTCAGGCGATGACGCACATTCCTCAGCCCTCGTCGAGTCCCAACAGCCGCCGCATCCGGGCGTACTTCTCGGTGAGGCGGTCCCTCGTCACGGAGTCCAGCACGGACAGGCGGTCCGGGTCGGAGTTGTGTGCGATGTCAGCCTCTTTGATCAGCAGTGCGCCAGGCACGCCGAGCAACCGCCCGGCGTAGTCGTCCAGGCTCTCGTCCGGCTCTTTGGTCATCGCCAGAACCATGACCTTGACGCTGTCCGGTAGGGCGGCCCCCGCCAGCCACTCACGGGACAACACCCCGTCCTCGACGGCGTCATGCAGCCAGGCGGCGGCGATCTGCTCGTCGGACCCGCCGCGTGTGGCAACACCATGCGCCACCGACGCGAGGTGTTCCACATACGGCTTGCCCGCCTTGTCGGTCTGCAGCGCGTGCGCACGGCGTGCCAGCCGTTCCACTTCACCCGGACTCAGGTGAGGTTCCGGGGCGCTCTTCACCGCGTCGTCACTGGTCACCGCGGGGTTTCCTTTCGCTCATATCAGGCATCCCAGCATGTCCGCCTCCGTCAGTGCCGTCCAGGTCTTCGTACGCAGGTACAGGCAGGCGTACTTCCCCCCGGCTTTGCGCGATGCGGTGTACGTCGGTGAGGGACTCGGCCATTCGCGCGAGCGCGAACCGGAGTTGGTGCGGGGTGGCCGTACGGTCGGCGAGCATGTCGGTCACGTGGCCGAGCAGGTCGCGGGCCATCCGGTGAACGAGTAGCCGTTGACGCGACCAAGCGGTTGGGTGCGCTCACCCGCCTGGGCCATGTTCACATCGCGGCGGTCACCGGAGCGTTGCTCGCCGAGGCCTAGGGTTTGCTGGAAAAGTACTTCGGTCACGCTCTCGGCCTCGCCGACACCGTCAACGCAGCGCTGGCTTGGCGCTTGCAGCGTCCGGCGATCCTTACGTTCGACCACCACTACACGAACGTCATCGCGCCGCGCAGCAGGGCCGAGCCTAGGCTTGAGGCTATCCCCGGTGCGGCTCACTGACAGCGAATCGGAATCGGGTGAGGAGCCTCGGGCCGCCCGTGACTGGACGCGGAACGAGCTGGGCCCCCGGCGATCGCCGGGGGCCCACTCGTGATGCTCGTACGTCAGACGCTGACGCCGAAGTCCTGGGCGATGCCGACGAGGCCCGAGGCGTAGCCCTGGCCGACGGCGCGGAACTTCCACTCGGCGCCGTTGCGGTAGAGCTCGCCGAAGACCATGGCGGTCTCGGTGGCGGCGTCCTCGCTCAGGTCGTAGCGGGCGATCTCGGTGCCGCCGGCCTGGTTGACGATGCGGATGAAGGCGTTGCGCACCTGGCCGAAGTTCTGTGAGCGGTTCTCCGCGTCGTAGATCGACACCGGGAAGACGATCTTCTCGATCTCGGCGGGCAGCGCGGCCAGGTTGACCTTGATCTGCTCGTCGTCGCCCTCGCCCTGGCCGGTGACGTTGTCACCGGTGTGCTCGATGCTCTGGTCGGGGGTGACCTTGTTGTTGAAGAAGACGAAGTGCTTGTCGGAGTAGACCTTGCCCTCCGGGTTCACCGCGATGGCCGAGGCGTCGAGGTCGAAGTCGGTGCCGGTGGTCGTGCGGACGTCCCAGCCGAGGCCGACCGTGACGGCGGTCAGGCCCGGGGCCTCCTTGGTGAGGGAGACGTTGCCGCCCTTGGACAGGCTTACAGCCATGGGGATGTCCCTTTCCGTTGCGATGTGCGGGCTTCGTGCGGTCACGAAGCTACCGTCATCCGGCATAACGTCGGCAGGGGACCGGGTGGTTCCAGGTCTCTTTGCTTTCTTTACCCGGCGCCGAAAAGTGGGTGACGGGACGGGTCCGTACCAGCGACCATGGATCACATGTCCGGTCCCTATGTCGTCCGCGGTTCGGTCTCCCTGCCGGAGGCCGAGCTGATGTGGCGTTTCTCGCGCTCGTCGGGGCCTGGTGGCCAGCACGTCAACACCACCGACTCCCAGGTCGAGCTCCGCTTCGACCTCGCGAACACGGATGCGCTGCCGCCGGTCTGGAAGGAGCGTGCCCTGGAGCGGCTCGCCTCCCGGCTGGTGGGGGGTGTCGTCTCGGTCCGGGCGTCCGAGCACCGGTCGCAGTGGCGGAACCGGGAGATGGCCGCGGTCCGGCTGGCCTCGTTGCTCGCGGAGGCGACTGCGCCGCCGCCGAAGCCGCGGCGTGCGACGAAGATCCCTCGCGGGATCAATGAGCGGCGGTTGCGGAACAAGAAGGCCCGGAGCGATACGAAGAGGGGCCGCGCGGGGCGCGGTTGGGACTGAGCCGGGCCCGCCTCCGGGCGTGGGCTTTTGTCCTCAAGCGCCGGAGGGGCTTGGTGGGGGCCGGTGTTGGGGTGGCCTCAAGCGCCGGCCGGGCTGGTGGTGGCTGGGGTCGATGGTCCCGGGCTTGAGGTGGCTGGGGGGCGACCCCGGGTCGCCGGGGTGGGTCAGCTCAAGTGGCGGTAGCGGCCGCGGAAGTAGGTCAGGGGGCCGCCCTCCGTGGCGGGGACGTTCGCGGTCAGTACGCGGCCGATGACCAGGGTGTGGTCGCCGGCCACCACGCGTTGTTCGGTCGCGCATTCGAGGGTTGCCAGGGCGCCGTCCACCAGCGGGGCGCCGGACTTCTCGCCGCGGGTGAGGGGGAGGTCCGCGAAGAGGAGGCGGTCGCTGATGCGGCCCTTCATCGCGAAGCGGCCGGCGATCTGGTGCTGGCTCTCGGCCAGCAGGGACGCGGCCCAGAGCGGCTGCTCGGCGAGGAGATCGTCCATCCGGGAGCCGTTCCGTACGCTCACCATCACCAGGGGCGGGTCCAGCGACACCGACATGAACGCCGTCGCGGTCATCCCGGCGTCCTCGCCGCGCGGTCCGGCGTCCGCGTCGTGCGCCGTCACCAGCACCACGCCTGCGCTCAGGCGGGACATCGCGGCGCGGAAATCGTCGTTGCTCACCCCCTCAGGATGGGGGACGGGCTCGGTGCGCGGGGTGGGGATCGTCTGGAACACGTCAGGAACGCTAGCCCGGGGCGCGCCCGGCCCGCATCGGGCCGGAGGACCAGGCTGGTCCTAGGACTTCCCAACCGGCCTGACCTTCGTTCAAGAAACGACAGGCCGTTTCCGCTGTTTCTCATATGCCCCTTCATGCTCTGATGTGACTTGGGTCACGACGGCGATAAATTGTTGACCCTGTGTACCTGGCGCACAGCTCACTGTGATTCAGTGGCGGAGACACTGCACCAAGAGCGCCGATGGAGAACCCTGGAGTTGCTGTCGAGGTCTTTCTCGGGGAGAGCGAGCAATGGAGACCGAGTCGGAGCCGTACGTCCGTCTTGCGACCCTGCGGCAGCTGCATCAAGCGGTCGCGAACCTGAATCAGGCACGCAGTCTGGCGGACACCCTGCAGACCGTGGCCGACGGCATCGTGGCCGGGCTCGGTTATGAACTGGCGTGCGTCAACCTCGTGCGGCCGGACGGCGACCTGATCGTCGCGGCGCTCGCCGGTGACGATTCCGCCGCCGCGCTGATGACCGGACGCGTCGGATCCCGCGCGTCCTGGGAGCGCAGGCTCGCCATGGGCCAGGCCTTGGGGGCGCTGCGGTTCATCCCGTACACCGAGGGCTGGGTGCTGGCCCAGGACGACGTACCGCACTGGCACAACAACGGACCCGAGCCGCGCTTCGAGGACGAGTGGCATCCGGACGACCGGCTCTTCGCCCCGATGTACGCGACCGACGCGGCCGGCGGGGAGCTCGTCGGCGTCCTCTCCGTCGACCGGCCGCGCAACGGCCGGCGCCCCGGCGCCTGGGGGCAGGAGGCGCTGCAGATGTACGCGTTCCAGGCCGCGATAGCGATCACCAACGCCCGGCTGCGCGCCAATATGCAGCGCGCCCTGGTCAGGCTGGAGCGCGAGCAGCAGGCGCTGCGGGCCAGTGAGGAATCCTTCCGGCAGGCCTTCGAGTACGCCCCGAGCGGTATGGCCATCGCCGAGATGGGCGGCGATCAGCACGGGCGGCTGCTCCGGACGAACGACGCGCTCTGCCGGCTGCTCGGTCGGCCCGCCTCCGCGATGCGCCGGTACTCGTTCGCCGACCTGGTGCACCCCGAGGACGTCGGCACGCTGCTCCGTACGTCCGCCGAGGGCGGCAGGGCGGAGCTGCGGCTGCGGCGGCGCGACGAGTCGTACATCTGGGTCTCGCTCCGCAATTCGGTGGTCGCCGACACCACGGACGGCCCGCGCTTCCTGCTCACCCACGTCGAGGACGTCGAGGAGCGCAAGCGCCATGAGCTGCAACTGGCCCACCGTGCGTCGCACGACTCGCTGACCGGGCTGCCCAACAGCGCCGAGCTGCGCTCCCGGCTCAGCGCCCGGTTGTGTGCGCGCCCCGACGCGGTGCGCGAGACGGCGATCGAGGCGCTGGACGCGGCATACGAGCAGGGCGGCCTGTCGACCACGGACTCCGGCGGCCACCGGTTCGACTTCGCGGCCGCGTCGGCCGTCCCGGGCGGTTACGACCACCCGAACCATCTGGTCCCTCCGTCGGACGACGCCGACGACGGGACGAAGGGGCTCGCAGTGCTCTTCTGCGACCTGGACGGCTTCAAGTCGATCAACGACCGCTTCGGGCACCACACGGGCGACGCCGTTCTCATCGAGGTCGCACGCCGGCTCACCACCGGCGTACGGGACGGCGACACCGTCGCACGACTCGGAGGTGACGAATTCGTCGTCCTGGCTGACGGCCTCGCCGCCGCGGACGCCGCTGACCTGGCCGTTCGTCTGCGGAATGCCATCATTCCGCCCATAAGGGTGGACGGCAGGGCGGTGCGCGTCGGAGCCAGTTTCGGCATCGGCTGGGCGAGCTGCGGGATGACCGTCGAAGAGGTGCTGCGCTCCGCCGACCAGCGGATGTACGTCGAAAAGCGGTCGCGGGCGAAGGTGCACCGGCGGGCCGGATAGGTGCTGTGACGCTGCACACGCGTTGCGGGCGGGGTCCGGTCGACTGGCCGGATCGGTTGGTCCATCCGGGGTAGGCTCGCCCGCGTCAGCGATGTGTGAGGAGTACCAGGGAATGACGGCCGGCAACAACGGCGCGAGCACGCCCGAGGACGACGACCCGTTCGGCTATCTGTACGAGGACGGTCAGGCAGCAGGTGCCGTCCCCCCGCCAGGCGGCGGCGGATACGGCTACCCGGGCCCGTCGGCAGGCGGCCGCCCCGGGGTGCCACGCACGTCGTACAACCAGGTGCGGACGGTCGGCGAGCGCCAGTACGGGCAGCAGCAGGCACCGCAGCAGCAGCCGTACGACCAGCCGCAGCAGGCGTACGGCCAGACCCAGCAGTACGGGCAGACCCAGCAGTACGGGCAGACCCAGCAGTACGGCCAGCAGGAGTACGGGCAGCCCCAGCAGCAGTACGGCCAGCCGTCCCCGCAGTACGCCGCGCCGGAGACCTACCCCGGCGGGCCGCCCCAGCAGCCGCCGGGGCAGTACAGCTCGGGCAGCGGCGGCGGCCGGAGCGGCCCCCAGCACAAGGGGCTGCTGATCGGGGCGGTCGCGGTGGTCGCGGTCGTGGTGATCGGGATCGCCGCAGCGCTGATGACCAGCGGCGGCGACAAGAACAACGACGCCAAGCCGGGCGCGAGCGGCGGGTCCGGCGGTGGCCGGTCGGCCGCCCAGTCGGTGAAGCCCAGCGACGCCCCCTCGGAGTCCGCGCCTGCGGACCTGCCGAAGCAGGACGCGGCGACGCTGACCCTGGGCGGTGCGGCGACCACCAGCAAGGACGTTCCGGGTGCCAAAGCGGCGGGCGGTGCCTATGTGGTGATCGCCCAGCCCGGTGACTCGGCGACCTGGACGGTGGATGTGCCCAAGGCCGGCGATTACACCCTGTCGATCAACTACGGCGTGCCGGGCACCGACGCGAAGACCTCGCTGACGGTCAACGACGCCGCGAAGCCCGCGTCGGTCAACATGAAGAACTTCGCGCAGGCACCCGCCGGGGACGCGTCGAAGGGGTGGACCAACACCTTCAACTACATCAACCTCAAGAAGGGCTCCAACACCATCAAGATCTCCTGCGAGCAGGGAGACACATGTGGGGTCAATCTGGACCAGCTCGAGCTGAAGGCCGGGCACCAGGGCTGACCGCCCCTGACCCGGTGGCCGGTGCCCGGGAGGGTTACCCGGCCTGGGCGAGAGCGTCGACGAGGACCTGCGGAAGCAGGTCCTCGTACGTTTTGCGGTGGAACTCACCCGCCGTGGGCGCCTGCACGGTGGCCGCCGAGAGCGCCACCGCGCGGGCCAGCCGCTGCGGCCAGGGCAACTGCTCCACCAGCCCGGACAGCAGCCCGGCGACCGCCGAGTCGCCCGCGCCCGTCGGATTGCCGGGGAATCGGGCCGGTGGCGTGGCCTGCCAGTTGCCGTCCGGGGTGGCGGCCAGCATGCCGTCCGCGCCCAGCGAGGCGACCACCGTGCGGGCGCCCCGGCGGCGGGCGTCCCGGGTGGCGCGCAGCGGTTCCCGGGAGCCGGTCAGCTGGGCCAGCTCGTCGGCGTTCGGCTTGACCAGGTCGGGCCGGGCCGCGATACCGCGCCGCAGCGGCTCGCCGCTGGTGTCGAGCAGGACGGGGACCCCGGCCGTGCGGGCCTGGCGGACCAGCCGGCCGTACGCGCCGACCGGGACCCCCGGCGGCAGGCTGCCGCAGAGCGCCACCGCTTCGGCGCCGGTCAGCAGCTCCGCGTACGAGGCGAGGAAGGCCTCCCACTCGGCGGGGGAGATGACCGGGCCCGGTTCGTTCAGCTGGGTCGTGTCGCCGGAAGTGGCGTCGACGACCGCGATCGTCCGGCGGGTGGCGCCGGCCACCGGTATCAACGCGTCGGTGGGCGGTAGCTCCGCCAGCAGCTCACGCAGGACCGCGCCGGTGGTACCGCCGGCGAAACCGGTCACCACCGTCTCGTGGCCGAGGGCGGCGAGCACCCGGGCCACGTTGAGCCCTTTGCCGCCGGCCCGTTCGGTGACCGCTTCCACGCGGTGGCTGGCGTGCGGGGTGAGGGCGGGGACGCGGTAGGTGATGTCCAGCGCGGTGTTCAAGGTCACGGTCAGCAGCACAGAAACGATCATGCCAAAACAGAAGCGGCAGGCCCAGACCTGGGAACCTGCCGCTTTCCGTATGCAGCGCTGGACTGAGCTACTTGGGCGCGACCACCCATGCGCCCTTGCGCATCACACCGGTCAGTGTGAAGTCCGCGTCGAGCACCACCAGGTCCGCGTCCTTGCCGGGTTCCAGCGAGCCGACCCGGTCGTAGACGCCGAGCAGCCGGGCCGGGTTGGCGGAGATGGACCGTACGACGTCCTCCACCGGGAGCCGGTCGACGGTCACCGCCCGCCGGAAGGCGGTGTCCAGCGTGAGGGTGGAGCCCGCGATCGAGTTGCCCTCGACCAGCCGCGCCACGCCCTGCTTGACCTCGACCTCCAGCGGACCGAGGTGGTAGATCCCGTCACCGAAGCCCGCCGCGTCCATCGCGTCGGTGATGAACGCGACCCGCGCGGAGCCCGCGCAGCGGAACGCCAGCTCCAGAGCGGCCGGGTGCAGATGCGTGCCGTCGTTGATCAGCTCGACGGTGATCCGCTCGTCCTCGAGCAGCGCGGCGATCGGACCGGGGTCGCGGTGACCCAGCGGCGGCATCGCGTTGAAGAGGTGGGTGGCGACGGTGGCGCCGGCCTCGATGGCCTGCACGGTCTGCTCGTACGTCGCGTCGGTGTGGCCGATCGCCGCGATCACGCCGTGCTCGGCGAGCAGCCGCACCGAGTCGATGCCGCCCTTCATCTCGGTGGCGAGGGTGAACATCTTCGCGGTGCCGCGCGCCGCGTCCAGCAGCTTGCGGACGTCGGCCGGGTCCGGGTCGCGCAGCAGCGCCTCGCTGTGCGCGCCCTTGCGGCACGGTGAGATGAACGGGCCCTCGAAGTGGATGCCCGCCAGATCGCCCTGCTCGACCAGCTCGGAGAGAAGCGAGGCCCGGGCGGCGAGGAATTCCATCTCGCCGGTGACGGTGGAGGCGACGATCGTCGTGGTGCCGTGCAGCCGGTGCGTGTGGATGCCCTGCAACACCTCGTCGGGGGTCCCCGAGGTGAAGGAACTGCCGCCGCCGCCGTGTACGTGCATGTCGACGAAGCCGGGGACCACCCAGTGGCCCGCCAGATCGATCACCGGCGCGTGCTCCGGCGCGCTCGCCGCGATGCGCGATCCCGCCACGACCACCTGGCCGCCCTCGACGGTCCCGGTGGGCAGCACCACCCGGGCTCCGGAGAGAACGGTGCTTGTTTCGCTTCCGGCCATCAGGCGGTTACCTCCGTGGAGAGAAGATCCCAGGCGAGCAGTCCTGCGCCCAGGCAGCCGGCGGTGTCCCCGAGGGCCGCCGGGACGATGAGAGGCAGTTTCTGGAACGTCACGCGTTCCGTGACTGCTGCCCGCAGTGGTAGGAACAAGGTTTCCCCGGCTTCGGCGAGTCCGCCACCGATGATCAGGGTGCGGGGGTCGAGCAGCGTGATGGCGGTGATCAGACCGTCGGCCAGCGCGTCCACCGCGTCCTGCCAGACGGTGACGGCCCGCGGGTCGCCCGATTCGACGGCCTTGGCGCAGTCCGCCGCGTCCGCCTCCGGATCGCCGGAGGCCGCGGCCCAGGCCAGTGACACCGCCGACGCGGAGGCGTACCGCTCCAGGCAGCCGCGCTGCCCGCAGCCGCAGTCGACGCCGCCGGGACGCACCACGACATGGCCGATCTCACCGGCATAGCCGTGGGCGCCCGCTTCGATGACGCCGTTGATGCCGATGGCGCCCGCGATGCCGGTGCCCAGCGGCAGGAACAGGAAGCGGTCGGCGTCCCGGCCCGCGCCGATCCGGCCCTCGGCGAGCCCGCCGGTGCGCACGTCGTGGCCGAGGGCGACCGGGACGCCGCGCAGCTCGGCACTGAGCAGCTTGCGCAGGGGTACGTCCCGCCACCCGAGGTTGGCCGCGTAGACCGCGATGCCGTTCTCGTCGTCGACGATGCCGGGGACGGCGACGCCGGCCGCCGACGCCGGCCGGCCGAGGTGCTCCTCGCCGTACGCGTGCAGCTCGGCGGCGAAGTCCAGGATCGACCGGACGACGGCCTCGGGGCCCCGCTTCCGGTCGGTGGCCCGCCGCGCCTCGTGCAGCAGGGCGCCGTCGGCCCCGACCAGGGCGGCCTTCATACCGGTGCCGCCCACGTCCAGGGCGATGACGTGGCTTCCGGCCGGGTGTCCGGGGGATGTCCCACGGGAGAATGCAGTCACGGGGACAGTGTGGCGCGGAGAACCGGAAAAGGTCTAGTCCACTCGCCGGGATTGTTGCGCACCCATACAAAGTCCGGACCGCAGGCCGGGGCGAAGCCCAGCTCGAAGGCGTCGAACTCGCCGACATTCGGCGGTTGTTGACCGGATCGTTGTGCAATGTGGGGGTGCGTTGCAGAAGCGAGACCCGTGTGGTGTAGACCTTGTGTCGGGACGTGAGGGAAAATCGCAGCTCATTGCGACAGGACGTCACGGGGGACCGACTGGAACACAAGGGTGGGTAAAGGGCTGTGCAGCGGCGCTTCATGGGATTGACCGCGGCGATCGCGGCGCTCGGAATGACAGCAGGTCTCTCCGGCTGCGGCAGCGACGACGGGTCGTCGGGTGACGCCACCCTCAGCATGGTGGTGGCGAACTACGACCCTGACGAGGGCAGTTCCACCCAGAAGTACTGGGACGGCCTGATCGGCACCTTCGAGAAGAACAACCCGGGCATCAAGATCAACCTCAAGGTGCTGTCCTGGACCGTCGTGGACGCGGAGGTCGCCAAGATGGTGAAGGCCGGCCACGCCCCCGACATCGCGCAGATCGGCGCCTACGCCGACTACGCGGCCCAGGGCAAGCTCTACAGCGCGGACGACCTGCTCTCCATACCCGTGCAGGCCAACTTCCTCGGCCCGCTCGCCGACGCCGGTCAGCAGGATCGCAAGCAGTACGGCATGCCTTTCGTGGCGTCCACCCGGCTGCTCTTCTACAACGAGAAGCTCTTCACCCAGGCCGGTCTCACCCCGCCGAAGACCTGGAAGCAGCTGGCGTCGGACGCCGAGGCCCTCAAGGCGCGTGGCGTGAAGTACCCGTACGCGCTGCCGCTCGGCCCCGAGGAGGCCCAGGCCGAGACACAGATGTGGCTGCTGAGTGGCGGCGACGGATACACCGACGGCGTCGGTACGTACACCATCAACTCGCCGCAGAACGTCAAGACCTTCGAGTGGCTGAAGAACGACCTGGTCGGCAAGGGCCTGACCGGGCCGGTGGCGCCGGGCAAACTCAACCGCAAGGACGCCTTTGCCGCCTTCACCCACGGCGACGTCGGCATGCTCAACGGCCACCCGCAGCTGTTGCAGCAGGCCGAGGACAAGGGCGTCAAGGTCGGCATGGTCCCGATGCCCGGCCTCAACGGCACCTCCAGGACCACCATGGGCGTCTCCGACTGGATCATGGGGTTCAAGCAGAACGGCCACCGCAAGCAGATCGGCGCGTTCCTCGACTACGCCTTCAACGACCGCAACGTGCTGGACTTCGCGACCCGGTACGACCTGCTGCCGCCGACCGTGTCCGCGTCGGACACGCTCGCCGATGACCCGGAGCACAAGGAACTGAAGAAGTTCCTCGACGAGCTGCCCACCTCGCAGCTGCCGCCGGTCGGCAAGACGTCCTGGGCGAAGGTCAGCGGGTCCATCAAGAAGCAGATCGGCAAGGCCGTCGAGCCCAACGGCAACCCGGAGAGCGTCCTCAACCAGATCCAGAACGTCGCGGCTGCCGCGCAGGCGGCGGAGTAGCCGTTCGGGGCAGCCCCGTCCGGAGTGGCCCCGCCCGGTGGCTGCCCAGTACGTTGGCTCATATGACCGGCAACGACCCCCACGGCCCCGCGCCCCTCTCGGAGCGCGACCGTGCGGTGCTCGCCGTCGAACGCCACGCCTGGCCGGGCCCCGGCGCGAAGGAACGCGCGATACGCGAGCGCCTGGGGATCTCCCCGGTGCGCTACTACCAGCTCCTGAACGCTCTCCTCGACGACGAAGCGGCACTCGCCCACGACCCGGTGACGGTCAATCGCCTCCGCCGCGTTCGCCAGGCCCGGCGCGAGCGCCGGTAACTCCGGCGAGGCGCAGGCCGCGACATCCGGGCCACGACATCCGCGGCACGGCGGCCGGGTCGCGGATAGGGTCATCCTATGGGCAGCCCATCGAATACCCTGCCGACCCCCGCCACCGCAGCCGGCCGCCAAGGCCTCGCCGCCCTGTTGGCCGGGCCGGAAAAAGCCGTAGTGGCCCTCGACTTCGACGGGACGCTGGCCGACATCGTGCCGGACCCGGAACAGGCTCGCGCCCACCCGGACACCGTCCCCGCGCTGGCCGCACTCGCCCCGCGGATCGCCTCGGTGGCCGTGGTGACGGGCCGCCCGGCCGGCGTCGCCGTACGGTACGGCGGCTTCGCCGGTGTGCCGGGCCTCGAGCACCTGGTCGTGCTCGGCCATTACGGCGCCGAGCGCTGGGACGCCGCCGGCGGCGCCGTGCAAACCCCCGCCCCGCACCCCGGCGTCGCCGCCGCCCGCGCCGAGCTGCCCGGCTTGCTGGACGCGATCGGCGCACGGCAGGGGACCTGGGTCGAGGAGAAGGGGCAGGCCGTCGCGGTCCACACCCGCCGGGCCACCGACCCGCAGGCCGCCTTCGAGGCGCTTCGCGAACCGCTGGCGGAGCTGGCCGCCCGCCACGGGCTCATCGTGGAGCCGGGCCGGATGGTCCTGGAGCTGCGCCCGCCCGGCGTCGACAAGGGTGTGGCGCTCACCGGCTACGTACGCGAACTGGGGGCCGCCGCCGTCCTCTACGCCGGAGACGACCTGGGCGACCTGACCGCCTTCGGCGCGGTCGAGCAGCTGCGTGCGGAAGGCGTCCCCGGCCTGCTGGTCTGCAGCGGCAACGAGGTCCCCGAGCTGGCCGCCCGGGCCGACCTGTTGCTGCCGGGTCCCGGCGCGGTCGCCGCCTTCCTGGCCGAGCTGGCCCGCTCGATCACGGGCTAGCGGTCAGCGCTTCCAGCTGGTCCAGGAACCACCGCTGCGGCGGCAGCGCGGTCGCCGCCGCGGCCAGCCGTTCGGTGCGTTCGGCGCGCTCCGGGCCCGGCATGGTGAGCGCCTCCTGGAGCGCTGCTGCCGTGCCCGACACGTCGTACGGGTTCACCGTGACCGCGTCCGGCCCGAGCTCCTCGTACGCCCCCGCCTCGCGGGACAGCACCAGGGCGCACCCGTGGTCGCTCACCACCGGGACCTCCTTGGCCACCAGGTTCATCCCGTCCCGGATCGGGTTGACGAGGGCGACGTCGGCCAGCCGATAGGCGGCCAGCGAGCGCGCGAAGTTGTCCTTGAGGTGCAGCACGACCGGAGTCCACTCGGCGGTGCCGTAACGGAAGTTGATGGCGTCGGCGACCCGCCGCACCTCGTCCATGTAGTCGCGGTAGACGGCGAGGTCCTGCCGTGACGGGTAGGCGAGGGCGAGGTGCACGAGCCGGCCGCGCCACTCGGGGCGGGCGTCGAGCAGCTCACGGAAGGCGTGCAGGCCGCGCACGATGTTCTTGGACAGCTCGGTGCGGTCCACCCGGACGATCGTCTTCCGGTCGCCGCTGCCGCCGATCTGGCCGCGCAGCTCCCGCATCCGGTCCTCCACGTCCGGCTCGTGGGACCGCGCCCGCAGGAAACCGGCGTCGGCGCCGAGCCCGTGCACCCCGATACGGGTACGGCCGGTGCCGCCCAGCACCTCCGTGCAGCAGCCGACGAAGGCGTCGGCCCACCGCCGGGTCAGGAACCCGGCCCGGTCGGCGCCCAGGATGCCGCGCAGCAGTTCCTCACCGATGTCGTCGGGCAGCAGCCGGAAGTAGTCGACGGGCGCCCACGGGGTGTGCGAGAAGTGCCCGATCCGCAGATCGGGGCGGAGCTCGCGCAGCATCCCCGGCACCAGCGCCAGGTGGTAGTCCTGCACCAGGACGACGGCGTCCTTGGCGGCCTCGGCGGCCAGCGCATCGGCGAAGGCCCGGTTGTAGGTGCGGTACGCCGCCCACTGTTGCCGGAAGGCGGCGTCGAACACCGGCTCGAGCGGTGTCTGATAGAGCATGTGGTGCACGAACCAGAGCACCGAGTTGGCGATGTCGTTGTACGCGGCGTGGTGCACATCGGCGTCGATGTCGAGCATCCGCACCCCGTCCTCGCCGACCCCGCGGCGGACCGCCTCGCGGTCGCCCTCGCCGAGCGCGGCACACACCCACAGCGAGTCGGCGTCCCCCCCGATGGCCGAGAGCCCCGAGACGAGGCCGCCGCCACCGCGCCGGGGATCGAGCTCACCGTCTTCGCGCAGGGTGTACGAGACGGGGCCGCGGTTGGAGGCGACGAGGATCTGAGCGGCGTGCGGAGAGGACATGACGCCTACCTAGCCCCTGGCGGAACCGCTCAAACGTGCTGGGGCCCCGCCACCGGGTCCTGGCTGGCGCCGTCCCCGGCGGGGGCGAGCACGTCCTCGGGGACCGAGATCACCCAGTGCGTTTCGCTGCGGGGGCGGAGGTAGAGCGCCCAGTAGCCGGTGGCCGCCGCGACGATGACGCCGGTGATGACGAGGCTCTTGACGCTCTGCTGGTACAGCACCCAGGCCAGTACGACGACCAGCAGCGCCGGGATCGCGGGCCACAGCGGCATGCGCCAGGCCGGCCGGTCCTTGTGTGCGCCCCGGCGGGAGACCAGTGCGCCCAGCGCGACGAACACGTACATCGCGGCGACCGCCACCCCGGTGACCTCGCTCAGGGTGTCCAGGTTGACGAAGCACAGGGCCGCTCCGGGGATGCCCACGGCCAGCGTGGCCACCCAGGGGGAGCCGTACCGCCGGCTGACGTGCGAGAAGGCACGGTTGACGGAATCCGGCCATGCCGCGTCGCGCGCCGACGAGTAGACGACGCGGGAGTTCTGGATCACCATCACGATCGCGGCGTTGATGATCGCCAGCGCGATGCAGAGGCTGACGAAGGTGCCGACGCCGGAGTTGCTCCAGCTCGCCACCATGCCCGCGACGTCGCCGGTGGCGAGGGTCGCCAGGTCGGGGGCGCCGAGCGTGATCGCCACCACCGGGATCAGCACGACGGCCGCCCCGATGCCGAGCGTCCACAGCACGGTCCTGGAGACGTTGCGGCGCGGGTTGTCCATCTCCTCGGCGAGATACACGGCCGTGGAGAAGCCCTGCAGGATGAAGAGGGCGGTAGCCAGACCGGTCACGATCAGCCCGGCGGTGACGGCCGAGCTCTGACCGTGTCCGGTGGCCATCACCGGGTGGACGAGGACCGAGGCGGACCTGCTGGTGTGGCTGAAGCCGAGGAAGGCGACCACCGCGCAGGCCACCACCTCCAGGACCAGGAAGATGCCGGTGATCCAGGCGTTGGCGCGCAGATCCAGCAGTCCCATCAGGGTGGCGAGCACCATGACCCCGGCCGCGGTGAGCTGCGGACTGAGGTGGGCGATCGGCGCCAGATAGTCGGCGGTGCCCAGCGCGATGATGGGCGGCACGATCATGACCACGATCAGCGACAGGACGAAAACCAGCCACCCAGCGAGCCGGCCCATCAGGGTGCCGACCATGGCGTACTCGCCGCCGGAGCTCGGTATCAGCGTGCCGAGTTCGGAGTAGGTGAAGGCGACGCCGATGCAGAGCAGGCCGGCGATGGCGATGGTGAGGGCCGTGCCGGTGCCGAGGGTCGCGAACGAGTCCGGCACGATCACGAAGAGTGAGGAAGCCGGGGTCAGGCAGGTCAGTGTGAGCAGCGTGCCCCCCACCACCCCGATCGACCGGGTGAGCTTCGGGGCGGCTGTGTCGCGAGTGCCGGCGGGGGGCTTCTCGACTTCGGACTTCTGGGGCGTGGCGCCAACGGCCATGTCGGGCATGTTGATTATCCGTGTCCCATCGGTGCGTGGGCTGGACCGAGCGGGGACCTCCGCGCCGCTCCGGTGTCCGAATACAACCCTTACCGATGGATCCCGTCAAGACCTCATTAAGGGCGCACCGCAACGAAATCCGTCGCGTCCGACGTATTCGTAGGTGCTTATGCGCTCCCCGGTCGCGGTATCCAAGCGGATTTCGTGGACTGATGGGCGGTGCGGATTCTCTCGTGAAGTCGGCCGGATTCTTTTGGCCGGCGGCGTGCGCGTCCGGTCACGCAGCGCGGCGCGCCTCGTACTCGGCCACCTCGCGCATCGGTGGCCGCTCCTCGGTGTCCACCGGAAACGTCCGCGGCACGAACCCGTCAGGACCGCGTTCGAACTGGGTGAGCTCGGGCCGCACCAGATGCCCGCGGGAGAGCCGCAGCTGCGCGGTCCGGTAAATAGCGGCCGCCATCCGGCCGAGCGCCAGGCCGTCCTGGTGGCGGTGCCTGCGGGAGCCGACATCGACCTGGGCCAGCGCGTCGAGCCCCACCGTCTGGAGCGCGTCGACCAGCAGGCCGAGCTCCACTCCGTAACCGACCGGGAAGGGGAGCCGCTCGAGCAGCGAGCGGCGCGCCGCGTACTCGCCTCCCAGCGGCTGGACGAAACCGGCCAGCTGGGGCCAGTGCAGATTGAGCAGCGGCCGGGCCACCAGCTCCGTCACCCGGCCGCCCTGTCCGGGGGCCGCGCCCAGCGGACGGTCGTACATGGCCTTGACGAAATGCACATCGGGCTCCGTGAGCAGCGGTCCGACGATGCCGGAGACGAAGTCCGTCGAGAAGTCCTTCAGGTCGGCGTCGACGAAGCAGACGATCTCGCCGCTGGTCGCCAGGAGCGAGCGCCACAGCACCTCGCCCTTGCCGGGCAGAGCGGGTATCCGGCGCAGGATGGTGTCCCGGTGCACCACCCGTGCGCCGGCCTTCGCCGCGACCTCGGCCGTACGGTCGGTGGAGCCCGAGTCGACCACGACCAGCTCGTCCACCAGCGGCACCGCCTCCATCAGGTCCCGCCGGATCGCCACGACGATGTCGCCGACCGTGGCCTCCTCGTTCAGCGCAGGCAGTACCACGCTCACCTTCGTGCAGCGCTTGGCGGCGGTCAGCCGGTCCAGCGGACGGTCGGCGGCCGACCAGGAACGCCTGGTCAGCCAGCGTTCCACCTCATCCAGCACGGAGTGTCTCCTAGGTGCGCCGGCCGCGGCAGCGGCTCATGTGACAGTCATCTCGCGGTACGGACGACTCTCTTCATCGTCCTCGCCTTCGGCTACAGTCTTGAACAACGCGAGAGACCGCCGCATGCCGGGGGTCGGTACGTGGGACAAATACCCGGGCCCGGCGGCCCGGCGTCATAGCGCTCATCCAGAGGGACTGAGGGAACGGCCCGTTGAAGTCCCGGCAACCTTCCGCCGACCGCGAGGTCATGGTGGGGAAGGTGCCAATTCCGTCTTGCGGCGAAGTACGTCGCGAGGAAGATGAGGAGAAAGGGACCTCGCCACCATGGCTGTGCAGACTGTCGCCGACACCACGAACTCCACCGGATCCGTCGATCTCGGACCCGCCGCCGCGCTTTCCTGCCGCGAATGCGGAGAGCGTTTCCCGCTCGGACCGATCTTCGCCTGTGCCTCCTGTTTCGGGCCGCTCGAAGTCGCGTACGACCTGCCGAGCGGCTCCCCCGACGAGCTGAAGAAGCGCATCGAGGCAGGACCGAACAACATCTGGCGTTACGCGCCGCTGCTGCCGGTCCCCGCGGATGTCGCGTCGCAGCCCAATCTGAACCCGGGATTCACCAAGCTGGTCAAGGCCGACAACCTGGCCCGCGAGCTCGGCATCACCGGTGGCCTGCACATCAAGGACGACTCCGGGAACCCGACGCACTCCTTCAAGGACCGGGTCGTCGCGATCGCCGTCGAGGCCGCCCGCGCCTTCGGCTTCACCACCCTGTCCTGCTCCTCGACCGGGAACCTGGCAGGCGCCGTCGGCGCCGCCGCCGCCCGCTCCGGCTTCCGCTCCTGCGTGTTCATCCCGCACGACCTGGAGCAGGGCAAGGTCGTGATGGCCGCGGTGTACGGCGGTGAACTGGTCGGTATCGAGGGCAACTACGACGACGTCAACCGCTTCTGCTCCGAGCTCATCGGCGACCCGATCGGCGAGGGCTGGGGCTTCGTCAACGTCAACCTCCGCCCGTACTACGGCGAGGGCTCGAAGACGCTGGCGTACGAGATCTGCGAGCAGCTCGGCTGGCGGCTGCCCGACCAGATCGTCATCCCGATCGCGTCCGGCTCCCAGCTCACGAAGATCGACAAGGGTCTTCAGGAGCTGATCAAGCTCGGCCTGGTCGAGGACAAGCCGTACCGGATCTTCGGCGCGCAGGCCGAGGGCTGCTCGCCGGTCTCCACCGCCTTCAAGGCGGGCCACGACGTGGTGCGGCCGCAGAAGCCGAACACGATCGCCAAGTCCCTCGCCATCGGCAACCCGGCGGACGGCCCGTACGTCCTGGACATCGCCCGGCGCACCGGCGGCGCGGTCGAGGACGTCAACGACGAGCAGATCGTCGACGCGATCAAGCTGCTGGCCCGCACCGAGGGCATCTTCGCGGAGACCGCGGGCGGGGTGACCGTCGGCGTGACCAGGAAGCTGCTGGAGGCGGGTCTGCTCGACCCGGCGCTGTCCACCGTCGTTCTGAACACCGGTGACGGCCTCAAGACCCTGGACGCGGTGGCCGAGACCTCACGCCCCACCGCGACGATCCGCCCGACCCTGGACGCGTTCCGCGAGGCCGGCCTGGCCACCAGCTGAACCCCGTCCCGTCCCGCACACTCCCCGGTCTCCTGGACGGCCGGTCTCCCGGAAGGCAATCCGCATGAGCGTCAAGGTCCGCATCCCCACCATCCTCCGCACGTACACCGGCGGCCAGGCCGAGGTCGTCGCCGAGGGCGGCACCCTCGCCGAGGTCATCGCCGACCTGGAGAAGAACCACACCGGCATCGCGGCCCGCGTCCTGGACGACCAGGGCAAGCTGCGCCGCTTCGTGAACGTGTACGTCAACGACGACGACGTGCGCTTCGAGCAGGGCCTGGAGACCGCCACGCCGGACGGCGCCGGCGTCTCGATCATTCCGGCCGTCGCCGGCGGCTGACAGCCCTCCGACGGCGCCCGTCCTGCGCCACGATCGCACCCTTGATTACCCCCTCCGGGCCAGAAGCGGAGGGGGTAATTCCATGCGGTTGAGCGCGGTACAGTTGGGGTAGTCCCCTTCGCTGCTCATGCCAAGTGCATATGAGGACGCGACAAGATGCGGACAAAAAGTGAAACCTTTTGTGGCGTAAGTGCCCTTTGCCCGGCCCGACTTGCCCGGGAACCTGCGAAAATCTGCCCATTCGGGCGTTCGGTCACGCACAGATTTCTCGTCCGATTGCCCTGTTGCAGAGGGCAGTTGGGCAGATACATTCAGCCGCGGTCGACGCGTTCCGGCGCAAGGTCTGACCCCGGGTCCCGCGAAGTGCGGGTCCGTGCAAGGGCCAGTAATAGGGGAGTTAGGGATGGCTCAGGGCACCGTCAAGTGGTTCAACGCGGAGAAGGGGTACGGCTTCATCGCGGTCGACGGTGGTGCGGATGTTTTCGTCCACTACAGCGCGATTCAGATGGACGGTTACCGCACCCTTGAAGAAGGTCAGCGAGTGGAGTTCGAGATCTCGCAGGGCCAGAAGGGTCCGCAGGCGGACATGGTCAAGCTCGCCGTCTGATTCTCGGCGCGATCGGCCACCGACGCACTCACGCCGAGAGGCCCGTACCCCACACCGGGGTACGGGCCTCTCGTGCGTCCGCCTCGCGCCGCCCGGATCATCCGGAGGCGCTTGCACTCGTGGGGGTCGAGTGCTAATCATTGGCATTAGCACTCTCCCAGTGAGAGTGACAGAAAGACCGGGTTGGCGAGGCCCGCAGGCCGGGTGGGGCAAGGAACCACCAGGCAGGCAGGCCGTCCGTCGCGGGCGCCGCCAGGTCTGACGCATCCCACCCTGTCCGGGAGGACCACTTCACATGGCCAAGATCATCGCGTTCGACGAGGAGGCACGGCGCGGTCTCGAGCGCGGGATGAACCAGCTCGCCGACGCCGTCAAGGTCACCCTCGGCCCGAAGGGCCGCAACGTCGTCCTCGAGAAGAAGTGGGGCGCCCCCACGATCACCAACGATGGTGTTTCCATCGCCAAGGAGATCGAGCTCGAGGACCCGTACGAGAAGATCGGCGCCGAGCTGGTCAAGGAAGTCGCCAAGAAGACGGACGACGTCGCCGGTGACGGTACGACCACCGCGACCGTCCTCGCCCAGGCGCTGGTCCGCGAGGGCCTGCGCAACGTCGCAGCCGGTGCCAACCCGATGGCCCTGAAGCGCGGCATCGAGAAGGCCGTCGAGGCCGTCTCCGCTGCCCTGCTCGAGCAGGCCAAGGACGTGGAGACCAAGGAGCAGATCGCTTCGACCGCCTCCATCTCCGCCGCCGACACGCAGATCGGCGAGCTCATCGCCGAGGCGATGGACAAGGTCGGCAAGGAAGGCGTCATCACGGTCGAGGAGGCCCAGACCTTCGGTCTGGAGCTGGAGCTCACCGAGGGCATGCGCTTCGACAAGGGCTACATCTCGGCGTACTTCGCCACCGACATGGAGCGTATGGAGGCGTCGCTCGACGACCCGTACATCCTGATCGTCAACTCCAAGATCGGCAGCGTCAAGGACCTCATTCCGCTGCTCGAGAAGGTCATGCAGTCCGGCAAGCCGCTGCTGATCATCGCCGAGGACGTCGAGGGCGAGGCGCTCTCCACCCTGGTCGTCAACAAGATCAAGGGCACCTTCAAGTCCGTCGCCGTCAAGGCCCCGGGCTTCGGTGACCGCCGCAAGGCCATGCTCGGTGACATCGCCATCCTCACGGGCGGCACGGTCATCTCCGAGGAGGTCGGCCTCAAGCTCGAGAGCGCCGGTCTGGACCTGCTCGGCCGCGCCCGCAAGGTCGTCATCACCAAGGACGAGACCACGATCGTCGACGGCGCCGGTGAGAGCGACCAGGTTCAGGGTCGCGTCAACCAGATCCGTGCCGAGATCGAGAACTCCGACTCGGACTACGACCGCGAGAAGCTCCAGGAGCGCCTCGCGAAGCTGGCCGGCGGCGTGGCCGTCATCAAGGCCGGCGCGGCGACCGAGGTCGAGCTCAAGGAGCGCAAGCACCGCATCGAGGACGCCGTTCGCAACGCGAAGGCGGCCGTCGAGGAGGGCATCGTCGCCGGTGGTGGCGTGGCGCTCATCCAGGCCTCCTCGGTCTTCGAGAAGCTCGAGCTCGAGGGTGACGAGGCGACCGGCGCCAACGCCGTGAAGCTCGCGCTGGAGGCCCCGCTGAAGCAGATCGCCGTCAACGGTGGTCTCGAAGGCGGAGTCATCGTCGAGAAGGTCCGCAACCTGCCCATCGGTCACGGCCTCAACGCCGCGACCGGCGAGTACGTCGACATGATCGCCGAGGGCATCATCGACCCGGCCAAGGTCACGCGCTCCGCGCTGCAGAACGCCGCGTCGATCGCCGCGCTGTTCCTCACCACCGAGGCCGTCATCGCCGACAAGCCGGAGAAGGCCGCCGCCGGCGGCGCCCCGGGCGGCATGCCGGGCGGTGACATGGACTTCTGAGCCCCGGCTCGGTAGTTCCACAGCTGTACGGCTGCACAGCATTACGGCTCACGGCCGAGGGCGGTGCCCCTTCTCCCAGGGGGTGCCGCCCTCGGGCGTTTCGGCGCGGCGCGTTCAGCCGAGTGCGTCCGCCAGCAGTCCGGCGGCCGCGGCCACCAGCGGGTAATCCGCTGTGGACGAGGCGTCCTGGTGTGTGGTGAGGACGGCAAGCACGATCGGCGTGCCGTCCGGGGTCCAGGTGACGCCCACGTCGTTGTTGGTGCCGTAGTCGCCGCTGCCGGTCTTGTCCGCGATCGTCCAGTCGGCGGGGAGTCCGGCGCGGCAACTCTGCCCGTTGGTGGCGCTGTTCCGCATCCAGGTGGTCAGCCGGTCCCGGTCCGGCCGGTTCAGGACGCGACCGACGACGAGACGGGCACATGTCGTCGCGATGGCGCGTGGACTGGTGGTGTCCTCCACGCGCCACGGCTCGGCCGAGTTCAGCTCGGTCTCCCACCGGTCCAGCCGGGTGGTCGGGTCGCCCACCGACCGGGCGAACCGGGTGACGGCTGTGGGGCCGCCGAGCTCTCGGAGCAGCAGGTTCGCCGCGGTGTTGTCGCTGATGGAGACGGCGGCCGCGCAGAGTTCCGCCACCGTCATGCCGCCCGCCAGATGCTCGGGGGTGCCGGTCACCGGGGAGTGGGCGACCAGGTCGGCCTCGGTGTAATGGATGCGCTCGGCAAGGCACTCGCCGTGCCGGTCGAGGTCCCGCAGGACGGCGGCAGCGGCGAGCGTCTTCCAGACCGAGCACATCGGGAAGCGTTCGTCGGCACGGCGCACGACGGTCTCGCCCGTGCGCAGGTTGCGGCCGAACACCCCCAGGCGGGCGTGGTGCTCCTGTTCGAGGTCGCTCAACCGCCGGTCGACGGCACGGAAACGGGCCGGGGCCGCGGACGCCGTCGCGTCCAGGGGGAGGGCGGCGAGCGCTGTTCCCGCGCCGAGGGCGAGAACCGTACGACGGGCAGGTCGTCGAACCTCTCGTGCGTACAGGACAGGACCTCCTGCGATGGGACGGCGGACACACCGTCCCGCATGATGTCACTCACGGCTGGAAGGGCATCGTCGCGCAGTTGGAGGCGGTCGGTTCGCCCGCCAGGCGGTCGGTCAGCCAGGAGATGGCGGAGCCCTGGTCGGCGATGGCCGGTGTGAGGTGGTTGATCAGCGTCCGGTCGCCGAGGTTGGGCAGCCGTAGCGGCTTGTAGGTGACGTTCGCGCCCTTGTCGCACCAGTCCACGGCGAGTTGCCGTACCTGTGAGTGCACCACGATGTCGTCCGCCACGCCGGTCGCCACCCGCACCGGGCCGGACGGCTTCAGCTTGCCGATGCGCTGTGCGTCCAGGACGGCTTGGACCTCGGGGGCGGCCGCGATGACCTCGGAGATGGGCTTGCCGCTGGTCGTCCACGACGAGCTCTTCTTGAAGCCGTAGCCGAGGACCGCGTCGCCGACGCACATGGTGGACAGATCTGCGAGTGCGGCCTTGCCCGCAGCGTTGATCTGCGAATCGGCGAAGTCGGCCAGGGCCGGGTCGGACTGGAGGAAACCGTTGATCGACCAGCCGAGTGCGCCGGCCAGGCCGCTGCCGTCGATGCCCTTCATGACGGTGGTCAGATCGGCGGGCGGCGCACCGGCGTAGGTGCCGGACAGGGGGACGTCGGGCGCGTAGGACGACTGGAGTTCGGCGGCCGCGGCGGTCGCCCCGCCGCCCTCGCTGTAGCCGTAGAGGCCGACGCGGGAGTCCGGACCGATCGACGCGCCGGGCACGGTGTGTGCCGCGCGGGCGGCATCGAGGACGGCATGCGCTTCGTCGACGCGGTTGACGTAGGTGTGCAGCCGGTCGGTCGCGCCGAGACCGGCGTAGTCGGTGAGGGCCACGGCCACGCCCTTGGCGAGCAACCGGTAGATCGCCAGGTCCTCGTAACCGAGGGACACCGTCCCGGTGTTGATCTGCAGCGGGTGCTGCAGCGCCAGCGAGGGCGCGCACTGGTCGCCCTGCCCCATCGTGCCCGACGCGAAGGCCACCAACGGTCGCGGTCCGTCGCCGGACCAGGCTGTCGACGGCTCGATGTACGCGCCGGTCACGGCCACCGGCTTGCCGTTGGAGTCGGTGGACTTGTACATCAGCCGGGTCGCCCTGCCCGGCAGCGGGCCCTCGAGCCCCGGCAGGCTCAGATCGAGCGGCAGCGGCTCGGTGCGGATCAGTGTGCCGTTGGCGGCGGGCAGTTCGGCGGGCGGGTTGTAGAACGACGGGATGGTGACCCCTCGGGACACCTCGTTGTCCGGTCCGGAGGCGGCGACCGCCGGTACCGCGTAAGCGCCGAGACAGGCGGCGGTGGCCATGGCAGTGGCCACCAGACGTTTTTTCGCATGCATGAGGGACTCCACGGTGAGACCTGTGATGCGGGTATCCGGAACTTACTGACTGGTCAGTAAGAAGACAAGGGGTCGTACCGTGGTGTGCACGTACAGGTGGAGGTGTCGCCGTTTCAGCGGGCCACGGAGTGGGTCAGTGGGCGTAGTCCTTGAGCTTCCCGGACATGGCGGGGCGCACCCGCGTTCCACAGCGGGTGCGCCCTCTTCCCCGGACCGCGCGGCCGTGCGGTGTCAGACGCCCGCCGGTTCCTGGGCCGGGCCACCCGGAGCGCGGTCGTCGTTCGGTGCCGGGGCCGGTCCGGCGGTACCGGTGGCGGCCGCCGCAGGGTCGACGTTGAACTCCGCAAGGAGCGTCTTGCTGAAGCCGAAGAAGTACGTGGCGACGAAGCCGGCGAGGTAACCGACCAGCAGCCCGCCCGCGTAGATCGCGAGTGAGGTGCCCAGGCCGTGGTCGCCCTTGAGCAGGGGGAACAGGGCCCAGCCCGATGGGCCGATGGCGGTGGAGCCCATCGAGTCGCCGAGCTGGTTGAAGAGACCGATGAAGCCGCCGCCGAAGGCACCGCCGACGCAGGCGGTGACGAACGGGCGGCCGATGGGCAGCGAGACGCCGTAGATCAGGGGTTCGCCGACGCCGAGGAAGCCGGCGGGGAGTGCGGACCTGATGGTCTTGCGGATCGACTTGTTGTGCGGAAGGCGCAGGTAGACCGCCACCGCCGAGCCGACCTGGCCGGCGCCCGCCATTGCCAGGATGGGGAGCAGCACGGTGTAGCCCTGCTGCTCGATCAGGGTGGTGTGGATGGGGATCAGCGCCTGGTGCAGACCCAGCATCACCATCGGCAGGAACAAGCCGCCGAGGATGAAACCGGCCCCCGCGCCACCGTGGGCGAGCAGCCACGTGGCGAAGTCGCCGATGGCGGTGGAGATCTCGCCGGCCACGTACATCAGCCCGAAGAGCGTGATCAGGCCGGAGACCAGGACGGTGAGGGCGGGGGTGAGCAGGACGTCCAGGGACTCCGGCATGAACCTGCGGCACCACTTCTCGACGTACACCGCGAGTACCGCCGCACCGAGCGCACCCAGTACACCGCCCTGGCCGGGGGAGAGTTTCTCGCCGAAGGCGGAGACGTTCGCGACGCCCGGATAGACGATGATCGCGGCGACCGCACCGCCCAGGATGGGCGTCCCGCCGAACTCCTTCGCCGTGTTGTAGCCGACGAAGACGGCGATCAGCGCCATGAACGCGGAGGCGATCGCGGCGAGCGCGGGCGTGACGCCGGTCAGCCATCCCGCGTTGACCAGCAGCCCGTTGACGCCGGCGATGATGCCGCAGCCGATCAGGGCGGGGATCAGCGGGACGAAGATGTTCGCGATCTTCCGGAGGAAGAGCTTGACGGGCGTGGCGTTCTTCGCCTTGCGTTCGGCGCGCATCGCCGCGCCCCGGTCGGCGAGGCCCTCGGCGGTGGCGGCCGCCGGGGCCGCGGCGGAGGGCGGGGCGGCGGTGCTTGCGGCGGCGGGGCCCGCCGGGGCGGCGGCCCGGTCCTCGGCCACCAGGGCCTCGAACTCCGGGGTGACCCGGGCGACGGTGCCCGGACCCAGCACGATCTGGTAGGTCTCGTCGTCGACCACACCCATGACGGCGGGCAGTGCCTTCAGCGTCTCGTCCTGCACCAGCGAGCGGTCGGCCAGGCCGAGTCGCAGTCGGGTCATGCAGTGGGCGACGGAGGTGACGTTCTGCGCGCCGCCTACGAGAGGCAGGATCGCGGCAGCGGTGGCGCGGTTCTTGTCTTCGGAAGTGCTCATGGTGCGTGGTGCCTTTGGTTCGGGTGGGGCGGGAGGTACCGGTTCAACTGGTGCGGGCGGTGGTGCGCAGCGCTGCGCGCAGGTGGCCGTCGGTCTCGTCGAGCAGGCGCACGGCGGTGCGTGCGTCGACGCCGCCCAGGATGATGAGGATGGCGGTCTTCACCTCGCCCTCTGCGGCGGTGAGCGCGGCCTCGATCTCCGCGTCATCGGCTCCGGTGGCCAGCTCCACGATGCGGCGGGACCGGGCGCGCAGCTTCTCGTTCGAGGCCCGGACGTCGACCATGAGGTTCCCGTAGGTCTTGCCGAGCCGGATCATGGTGATCGTGGAGAGCATGTTGAGCACCAGCTTCTGGGCGGTGCCCGCCTTCAGCCGGGTCGAGCCGGTGAGCAGCTCGGGGCCGACGACGACCTCGATGCCGTGTTCTGCGGCCGATCCGAGTGCGCTGTCGGCGTTGCAGGACAGGCCGATGGTGAGGGCGCCGAGGCCACGGGCGTGTTCGACCGCACCGATCGCGTAAGGGGTGCGGCCGGAGGCGGAGATGCCGACGACGGTGTCGTCCGCGGTGAGGCGCAGTGCGTCCAGGTCGTCGGCGGCCAGCTTCTTGGAGTCCTCGGCGCCTTCGACCGCCGTGACCATGGCGGACGGGCCGCCCGCGATCAGGCCGAGGACCTCCGACGGGTCGGTGTTGAACGTGGGCGGGCACTCGCTGGCGTCCAGCACGCCCATCCGGCCGGCGGTCCCCGCGCCCGCATAGACGAGCCGGCCGCCACGGGACATCCGGGCCGCTATGGCGTCGATGGCGGCGGCGATCTGCGGGAGCCGGGCGGCGACGGCGGTGGGGACGGTGGCGTCCTCGCCGTTCATCAGCCGGGCGATCTCCTCGGTGGGCAGCTGGTCGATCTCGGCGAGCTCGGGCCGGAATGCCTCGGTGGTGAGGGTGTCCAGCTGGGCGCGCAGCGCTCCGTAGTTGTCCGAGGCGGAGGCAGTGGAGGTCATGATCTGTGCGGCTCTTTCTGGTTCAGCGGGACCGGGTCAGCGGCTGGTGCGGGGGGCGTGGCGGTGGGCCAGCGCCTCGTACGACGCGGAGAGGGCCGGGGCCGCCTTGTCGTACGTCCGCTGCATCACGCCGATGAACAGGCAGTCCACGACGAGCAGCTGGCTGGTCCTGGATGACATCGCGGCCGGCCGCAGCTCGCTCTCACGGGCCGTGGACGTGGTGAGTATGTGGTCGGCGTACTGCGAGACCCGGCCGTCGGGACGGCCGGTGATCGCGATGGTGGTCGCGCCGTGCTCGAAGGCGGTGTGCAGCGGCTCGATGACGTCTCCGGTGGCGCCCGAGTGGGTGATCGCTATCGCCACGTCGCCGGAGCGGAGTTGCACGGCGTTGGTGACGGCGAGGTGCGGGTCGGCGTGGGCGTGCGCGATCAGCCCGATGCGCAGCAGCTTCTGGGCCAGGTCCTGACCGACCAGGGATGAGGCGCCGACGCCGTAGATGTCGATACGGCGGGCGGTGGACAGCGCGGACACCGCTGCACCGAGCTGG
This sequence comes from Streptomyces sp. NPDC051322, assembly GCF_040689485.1. NCBI lineage: Bacteria > Bacillati > Actinomycetota > Actinomycetes > Kitasatosporales > Streptomycetaceae > Streptomyces > Streptomyces sp. NPDC051322. The sequence continues at coordinate 27,957 of NZ_JBFBAK010000015.1, forward strand.
ACGGTGTCCAGGGCGGCCGCGGTGTCGGCGAGGGTCTGCTGTTCGTCATAGGCCAGCTTGCTGACCACATCGGCGATGGGGTCGTCGACCGCGATGTCGGCGGTGACCGAAGGGGCCCGGCCGGACTGCTGCTGGGCGGCGAGCCCGGCCAGCGCGAGCCGCAGGTCGCGGTAGCCCGGATAGCCGAGGATGCGGGCCGTCCGGACCACGGTGGCCTCGCTGGTGCCGGTGAGCTCGGCCAGACCGGTGACCGTGAGGGCGGCGCAGCCGGCCGGATCGCCCGCCACCGCCTCCGCGACCAGCTGCATCGAGCGGGTCATGGACGGCGCAAGAGTGCGCACCTTGGCGGAGAGGGCCGCGGGGGCGGGCGGCGCCGTGGGGGTCGGGACGCCGGTGAAAATTTCCTTCACGTTGTTGGTCACACCTGAAAGATATTTTCGGACCCGTGGGTCGTCAACCCCTTCCGGCCCGGACGGACGGAGGTCATCCGGCCGGGCGACAATCCGGCCGGGCGACAATGGAGCCATGGAACCCGTATCGCCCCTGGAACAGTCCCTGCACATGGCGCGGGCGCTGGTGCTCGCCGATCTCGCCGCGCGGGACGTCGCGCAGGCCGATGTCGTATCCCTGGTCGAGGACGCGGTGACGCATCGGCGGTGGTGGGTCGAGCAGTGGCCGCCCGGCGCGGAGTTCGTGGCGGGCCTGGTCGCGCAGGATGTCCAGGACGCCCTCCTGGAAAAGTACGGCCGCTGGCCGCTGTGCCCGGTCTGTACCGATCCGCACGCCCTGGAGGTGGAGCCCGAGCTGGGCCCGGACCCGCACTGGGTGTGTGTGAAGGAGGCCGTGATCGTGGCTCCGGTCGGGAAGCTGTCATGACGCTCTACATCGACCCGCCGACCTGGCCGGGCCACGGGCGCATGTGGTCGCACCTGGTCAGCGACGTTTCCTATGAGGAGCTGCACGCCTTCGCCGAATCCATCGGCTGCCCGCCGCGGGCGTTCGAACGCGACCATTACGACGTGCCGTCGCACCGGTACGCGGACGCGGTGGCGGCGGGGGCGGTCGAGGTCGGCTCGAAGGAGATCGTGAGCCGGCTCACGTCGGCCGGTCTGCGCCGGCCGAAGGGCCGTCCCGCGTAATCGCCCCGGCGGCGTCAGCCGGGAAACGAGTTGCCCGCCCCGGCGGTGTCAGACGCTGTCCGCCGCGACCGGCTCGGGGGCGAGGTCCGTCGACCGGGCGACCACCCGGGACTGCGATCGGTGCAGCCGCAGCGACACCGTCACCGCCCCGATCGCCACCACCGCCATCGCCGCGCCCGCCCAGGCCGTGGACGCGAAGCCGAAGCCCGCGCTGATCACCGCGCCGCCCAGCCAGGGGCCGCCCGCGTTGCCCAGGTTGAAGGCGGCCGTGGTGGTCGCGCCGGCCAGTGTCGGGGCGGCGCCCGCGACGTTGAATATCCGGGCGTTGAGGGCCGGGGCGGTGTAGAACGCCGAGGTGCCCAGCAGGAACGAGAGGAGCACCGCCGCGACCGGACTGTGCGCCAGCAGGGCCAGGGCGACCAGGAAGAGCGTCGAGGCGGCGATGCCGGTGAGCAGCACGCCGAAGAGATGCGCGTCCGCGACCCGGCCGCCGATGATCGTACCGATCAGGGCGCCGACCCCGAAGAGCGCGAGGACCGTCGGGACCCAGCCGTCGGCCAGGCCGGCGACGTCCGTCAGCAGGGGGGCCAGGTAGCTGAACGCGCAGAAGACGGCGCCCCCGGCCAGCGCGGTGACGACGATGGAGAGCCAGACCTGGCGGTCCCGGTAGATGGTCAGCTCGGTGCGCAGGCGCGGTTTCGCGTCGGGGAGCGGGATGCGCGGGATCAGCGTCGCCACCCCCACCAGGGCGATCGCGGAGGCGGCGCCGACCGCCCAGAAAGCCGAGCGCCAGCCGAGGTTCTCGCCGAGGAAGGCACCGGCGGGGACGCCGAGGACGTTGGCTATCGAAAGCCCGCCGATCATGACGGCCATGGCCCGCGCGCGGGCGTTCACCGGCACCATCGCGATGGCCACCGCGGCGCCGACCGCCCAGAAACCGGCGCAGGCGAGGGCGCTGATCACCCGGGAGGCGAAGAGCAGCGCGTAGTCGGGTGCCAGCGCACCGGCCACCTGGCCGAGGCCGAACACCGTGATCAGGCCGATCAGCGTGGTGCGCCGGGGGAGCCGCAGGGTCGCCACCGCCAGCAGTGGGGCGCCGACCACCATGCCGATCGCGAACGCCGAGATCAGCAGGCCGGCCCGCGGGATGGACACATGCATGTCGTCGGCGATGTCGGGCAGCAATCCGGAGAGCATGAATTCACTGGTGCCCAGTGCGAACACCGCGAGCCCGAGAACGTGGACGGCGAGTGGCATGCGGGTACGGGTGGCGTTGTCGGGCATGCCAGCGGCAACACGGTGCGGGACGGTGACATTCCCGCCGACATTCCCGCGCGGGCGGGTGGTGAATGCGGGCGCTGTGCATGCGACGGGGGAGTACGGGGAGAAAACAGGGCATGACGGTGAGCACTGACGCCCAGGAGGCGGACGGCGGGCCGACGAAGGGCGCGTACGTCATCGACACCCGGTGCGGCGAGATCGGCGAGGTCGTGCGGCGCAGCGGCGCGATGCTGCGGCTGCGGCCGCCCGCGGGCGGCCGGGGGTGGGACTGCCCGGCCGACGCGGTACGCACGGCCACCCCCCGCGAGCAGCTCGACGCCCGCACCGCGCTCGCCAACGCCCGCAGCCGCGGGGACGTCTGCCGCTGAGCGGCGCGGAACGGCCTGAGCGTCGGGCGTCAGACGGTGAGCAGTTCCAGTTCCGTCGCCAGGTTCTGCCGGGCGGCGGTCTCCCACCGGTCCGCTCCGTAGGGCGTACGGAACAGTCTCGGCAACCCGAGCAGCTGACGCAGCACCGTGGCGCGGCCCGTACGGAACGCCTGGTCGGGGACGAAGGAGTACTCGTCGCGGATCGAGGCGGCATACGCGGCGTAGTCGGCGGGGCTGCTCGCCAGGATCGCCAGATCGGCGTCGCACAGCACCTCACCGTTGGTGTCGCCGGGCTGCGGATCGTGGCTCACGGTCAGCCTGACCAGCCGGGCGACCTCGGCCGTACGCGCGCCGGGCACCGCTGCCTCGGTGAGCGCGCGCTCCGCCAGCTGCGCGCTGCGCTCCTCGTTCTCGGAACGGTCGGGCCGGTAGACCGCGTCGTGGAACCAGGCCGCGAGCCGGACCGCTTCGGGGTCGGCCGCGTGCCCGGCGAGGGTGTCGACGTGGTCGAGGACCGCGGTCAGATGGGCTGTGGTGTGGTAGCGGCGCTGCGGCTCGGCCCACCGGGCGAGCAGTTGTTCCGCGTACGGGACCGGGTCGGGGCCGCCGGCTCCCTCGCGGGCGGCGGTGAGCGTGTGACGCCAGCGGGAGGTGAGGTCTTCGGGCATGGGGCTATTGTGCGCGGCGGCCGGTACCGGATGCGATGCCCTTTCCCTGGCCGGGAAGCCCGTTCTTCGGCCGGGAAGCCCGTTCATTGGCAGGGCAGGCTGCGGTGACGGGAGGCCGGGCCTTAGGGTGTGCATTGGACTAGACCTGTAGCCCTCGAAGATAGGGATCTGATGAGCAACCGCGCAGTTCTGGAGGTGATCGCGCTCTCCCCTCAGGACGCGATCGCCGCCCAGGCCGGAGGGGCCGACCGCCTTGAGCTGGTCACCGATATGGCGGCTGACGGGCTGACACCGCCGCCTGAGACGTTCGGGGCGATCCGCGCGGCCGTCGACATCCCGCTGCGCGTGATGCTGCGTCTGTCCGACGGGTTCGCCGCCGGGGACATCGACGAGCTGCTCGCGTCGGCGCGGGTGCTGCGCGCGGAGGGTGCGGAGGAGTTCGTCCTCGGTTTCCTGGACGCCGGCGGCGGCCCCGACCTGGTCGCCATCGAGCGGATCATCACGGAGATCAAGGGCTGTCGGTGGACGTTCCACCGAGCCATCGACCGGGCCGCCGACCGCGAAGCGCTCCGGAAGGAACTCGCCGGCCTGCCCGGCCTGGACACCTACCTCACCGCCGGCGCGGCGTCCGGCGTCTCGGAGGGGCTGCCCACGCTGGAGGCGGAGGCCGCGCGAGCCGGAGAACCGGGCTACGAGGCGCAGATCATGGTGGGCGGTGCGTTGCGGCTGGAACACCTGCCCCGGCTGCTCGCGGCCGGCATCGACGCGGTGCACATCGGCGGGGCGGCCCGGCCCCGCGGATGGGCCGGGCCGGTCGACGCCCGCGTGGTGGGCGAGTGGCGCACGGCACTCGACACCTGACGCATCGAGCGCCCGCCGGGCGCGCAGGGTGGGGCGCCCGGCGTCAGACCGGCGGGTTGCCGTGCTTGCGCTCCGGCAGCGTCACATCTTTCGCCCGCAGCATCGCCAACGACCGGATCAGCACCATCCGCGTCTCGGCCGGGTCGATGACGTCGTCGACCAGACCCCGCTCGGCGGCGTAGGAGGGATTCATCAGCTCGGTATCACGATGTACGCGCCCGCCTGCAGCGCCTGCCGCAGTTCCCGCGGACCGCCGCCCCGGCCGCGTCCGCGGAGATACGGCGTCAGGCCGTGCCGTCCGGCGATCCGGACGCCAACCAGAGCCACCATGGCGGCCAGCAGGCCCACGCCGACCATCAGCGAGAGCAGCAGCGGACCGCGGTCCGGGTTCTGCAGCCGCGGCCCGATCAGCGACCCCGAGACGGCGATCCCGATGATCCCCGCGAGCGCCACCCGGAGTGGCCCGGCGGCCATCCCGAGCAACCGCCGCCCCAGCAGCGCGGGCAGCACGATCACGACAAAGGCCCCGCCGAGTGTGCCCAAGGTCCACATGTTCCGAGCGTACAAAACCGGCCCTGGCCTGCGCGGAGTTGCCGATCGGCACCCGACCGCCGCTCGACCGTCGCACCAGCGGGACTCGAGTGCGGCTCCAGCCGGTCCCGGTCGTCAGCCGAGTTGCTCCGGCAACGGCGCCCGGTGCGTGACGATCAGCCCGGAAACGGCCCGGGTGAGCGCGACGTACAGCCGGCGCAGCCCGGTCCGCTCGTCGGGCTCGCCGTCGACCACCGCGGCCGGCTCGTCCAGTACCACGTAGTCGTACTCCAGGCCCTTGGCCAGCGAGGCCGGGACCAGGGTCAGCCGGGCCTCCGCGCTGGTCTCCTGGCCCGGGTCCAGGTACGCGAGCCCCGCCGCTTCGAGCGCGGCGGCCAGCGCGGGAATCCTCGCGTCGGCCGCGATCAGCCCGGTCGAGCCCTCGTGGCGCAGCGAGTCCCGGCAGGCGGTGACGGCCGCGGCGTCCAGATCGTCGGTGGCCCGGACGTCCAGCGAGCCCGGGTTCTCCCGCACCGACGAGACCGGGGCGAGCCCGGGCGACATGTGCGGCAGCAGCCGTGAGGCGTAGGCGATGACCTCGCGCGGCACCCGGAAGCCGGCCGTCAGCTCCTCCACCAGTGCGTCGCCCTTGCCGAGGTGCCGCAGTGCCTCGTCCCAACTCGCGGTGGCCCAGGGCGTGGTGCCCTGCGCCAGGTCGCCGAGCACGGTGGCCGATCCGGTGGTGCAGCGGCGGCCCACCGCGCGGTACTGCATCGGCGACAGGTCCTGCGCCTCGTCGAGCACCACATGGCCGAGCGAGTGGGTGCGGGCCACCAGGTCACCGGCCTCGTCGATCAGTACCGCGTCCGCCGCCGACCACTTGGCGGACTTCACGGACCGGGCCGGTTTCACCCACAGGATGGTCTTCTGCTCGTCCTCGCTGAGGATCCCCGCCGCGTGGGTGGCGAGGAACTCCGCGTCGGACAGCAGCCGCAGCACCAGTTTCGCCGGATCGACCACTGGCCAGACCGCCTTGACCACGGCCTTCACCGCGGGATTACGGGCCACCGCGTCCTGCACCCGGTCGTCGGGCGCCTCGCCGGCCTGCTCCATCCGGACCAGCACGGCGTGCGCGATGCGCTGGGGGAGGGCGTCGTGGGCGGCTCCGTAGCGGATGTCCCGGTTCAGCAACTCCTCGGCGATCTCCTGCAGTTCGTACGCCGGGACGCGCCAGCGGCGCGAACCGCGGACCACCACGGCCGGTTCGGTCGGCATGCTCACATGCGACCGCAGCGCCCGGCGCAGCACTTCGGCCATCCGCGCGTCGCCCTTGATGATCGCGGCGGCGGCCTCGTCCGTGCCCCGGACCTCCACACCCGCCACGAGGTCGTCGACCGTCGCCTGCTTGACCTCCAGCTCGCCGAGCGCGGGCAGCACCTGCTCGATGTAGTGCAGGAAGGATTTGTTCGGCCCGATGACCAGGGTTCCGGTACGGGCCAGCCGGTCGCGGTGGGCGTAGAGGAGGTACGCCACCCGGTGCAGCCCCACGGCGGTCTTCCCGGTGCCGGGGCCGCCCTGCACGCAGACCGTCCCGCCGAGTTCCGACCGTACGATCTCGTCCTGCTCGGGCTGGATCGTCGCCACGATGTCCCGCATCGGCCCGACACGCGGCCGCTCGATCTCCGTCTGCAGCAGCTTGCTGGTCCGGGCGGTTTCGCCGGGGTCGGTGAGGTGCTCGTCCTCGTACGCGGTGAGCTCGCCGCCGGTGTAACCGAACCGGCGCCGCAACCCGACGTCCAGCGGGTTCTTCGAGGACGCCCGGTAGAAGGGCTGGGAGACGGGGGCCCGCCAGTCGATGACCATCGGGTCGCCGTCCCCGTCGTGCACATGCCGCCGCCCGATGTAGAACCTCTCCCCCTCGGCGCCCTCCGCCAGGTCGGCGCCCGGGGCGTGCAGGTAGTCGAGCCGGCCGAAGAAGAGGGGGGTGTGCGAGAGGTCGGCGAGGGCCTTGATCCGGTCGTTGATCTGGCCCTGCAGCACGGCCGCGTTGACCCAGTTCGCGGTGACGTCGCGGATGTCGAGTCCTTCCGCGTCCTCCCGCATGGCGCGCAGCGCGGCACGGGACGCGGTGAGATGGGCGCGCTCCCGGGTGAGCGGGTTGTCCTGGGTGGCCATGTCCTGCGGGTTCTGCGCGTGCGTGGGCACGGTGTTGCCTCCGGCGGGGGTGCGGGTGGTCATGGCGCGGTGGGGAGCGGTGATTGTAGTGCGGTGGTGTGTGCTCGGGCGAACGGTTTTGTCCCCGCTCCTCCCGTAGCCTCCGGCCGCGGGGGTCTTGTCCCCCCGGACAGGGGCGGCCGGATCCGGGCGGGGGGAGGATTTTCAGCCAAATCTCTGATGTGACCCTGTCAATTCGTGTCTCGGAATGTCAGTCTTCCCCCGGCCGTCACACAACTCGCACAGTCGCTTCACGTCGCGAACGACTGTTCGTCTGCTGTCCGTGGCCGCCAGACGCAGCACGCAGCGGGACGCCGGGCCGCCGGTCCGGGCTCCCGCACCGTTCTGACCGGACGGCCACCCCGCCGCCCGGTTGTCGATGACCGTGTGACCCATGGTCAGGCAGAAGGAGCCAAGTGTTGAGTACGTCTCACAGACACCCCTTCCACGTCCCCACCGGCGGCCGCAGGCGCGCTGCTGCTACCGGAGCCCTCGTGGCCGTTGCCGCGATGCTCTCCGTAGCGGTGCAGACGGGAGCGGCCTCCGCGGACTCGAACGCGGCCGCCGCACACCAGAGGCCCATACCGCTGGTCGGCAAGGTCGACACGGGTGCTCTGCCCGCGAAGCTCACCCCCTCCCAGCGCGCCGAGCTGATACGTGACGCCAACGCCACCAAGGCGGACACGGCCAAGGACCTCGGCCTGGGCGCCAAGGAGAAGCTGGTCGTCAAGGATGTCGTCCAGGACCGCGACGGCACCGCGCACACCCGGTATGAGCGCACCTACGACGGCCTTCCGGTCCTCGGCGGCGACCTGGTGGTGGACACCGCCAAGTCCGGAAAGACCAACGGGGTCACCCGCGCGGTCAGCACCAAGCTGCGGAACGTCGACACCACGGCCACGGTGAAGCCGGCGGCGGCCGAGAAGAAGGCGCTGAGCCTGGCCGCCGACGCCGGTTCGAAGAAGACCACCGCCGACCGGGCCCCCCGCAAGGTGGTCTGGATGGCCCAGGGCAAGCCCACCCTCGCCTACGAGACCGTGGTCGGCGGCCTCCAGGACGACGGCACCCCGAACCAGCTGCACGTCGTCACCGACGCCGCCACCGGCAAGAAGATCTACCAGTGGCAGGCCATCGAGAACGCCACCGGCACCGGCAACACCCGGTACAGCGGCACGGTCTCGCTGAGCACCTCCGGTTCCGGCTCGTCGTACTCGCTCAACGACACGGTCCGCGGCGGCCACAAGACGTACAACCTCAACCACGGGACGTCCGGCACCGGCAGCCTCTTCACGGACTCCGACAACGTCTGGGGCGACGGCACCAACAGCAACACCCAGACCGCGGCCGCCGACGCCCACTACGGCGCCGCCGAGACGTGGGACTTCTACAAGAACACCTTCGGCCGCAACGGCATCCGCGGTGACGGTGTCGCCGCCTACTCCCGGGTGCACTACGGCAACAGCTACGTCAACGCCTTCTGGGACGACAGCTGCTTCTGCATGACCTACGGCGACGGCTCCGGCAACAACGACCCGCTGACCGCCCTGGACGTGGCCGGCCACGAGATGTCGCACGGCGTCACCGCCGCCACCGCGGGGCTCAACTACAGCGGCGAGTCCGGCGGCCTCAACGAGGCCACGTCGGACATCTTCGGCACCGGTGTGGAGTGGTACGCCAACAACTCGTCCGACAAGGGCGACTACCTCATCGGCGAGAAGATCGACATCAACGGCGACGGCACCCCGCTGCGCTACATGGACCAGCCCAGCAAGGACGGCGGCTCGGCCGATTACTGGTCCTCCGGCGTCGGCAACGAGGACGTCCACTACTCCTCGGGTGTCGCCAACCACTTCTTCTACCTGCTCTCCGAGGGCAGCGGCTCCAAGGTCATCAACGGCGTCTCCTACAACTCGCCGACCTCCGACGGGCTCCCGGTCACCGGCATAGGCCGGGACAAGGCGCTGCAGATCTGGTACAAGGCGCTGACCGAGCAGTTCACGTCGACCACGAACTACGCGTCCGCCCGCACCGGCACCCTCGCCGCCGCGGCCGCGCTCTACGGCTCCAGCTCGGCCGAGTACAAGGGCGTCGAGAACGCCTGGGCCGGCGTCAACGTCGGTTCGAGGGACGGCGGCGGCGACCCGGGCGACCCCGGAGACCCCGGTAACGGCACCTTCGAGAACAGCAACAACGTGAACATCCCGGACGGGTACGGCTCAGCCGCATCGAACATCAGCGTGACCGGTATCAGCGGCGCGGCCCCGAGCAACCTGCAGGTGTCGGTCGACATCCGGCACACCTACCGCGGCGACCTCGTCGTGGACCTGGTGGCACCGAACGGCGCGTACGCCAGGCTGAAGGACTCGAGCCCCACCGACTCGGCGGACAACGTCACCGGGACGTGGACGGTCGACGCCTCATCGGTGGCCGCTGCCGGCACCTGGAAACTGCGCGTGCAGGACGTCTACACCGGAGACACCGGCTACATCAACGACTGGAAGCTGGTCTTCCCGTAAGCGCCGGCCGGTGACCACGACCAGCGCATGATCTGAGGCGCCGCCCCGGGATGACTGATCACCCCGGGGCGGCGCTCCCGGTCGCCCCGCGGCCGAGTACGGCGAGTACGGCGACCGAGGCCGGAAGTTCCGCGCTTACGCCGCCGTCTCGTCGCCCGACCCCGTCAGCAGATCGTCCGCGTCCACGATCCGGTACGCGTAACCCTGCTCCGCCAGGAACCGCTGGCGGTGCGCCGCGAAGTCCTGGTCGATGGTGTCCCGGGCGACCACCGAGTAGAAGCGGGCCTCGTGTCCGTCCGCCTTGGGCCGCAGCACCCGGCCCAGCCGCTGCGCCTCCTCCTGGCGCGATCCGAACGTGCCGGAGACCTGGATGGCGACCGTCGCCTCCGGCAGGTCGATCGAGAAGTTCGCGACCTTCGAGACGACGAGCACACTGATCTCGCCCTCCCGGAACGCCCCGAACAGCTTCTCGCGCTGCACGTTCGACGTCTCGCCCTTGATCACCGGAGCGTCCAGATGCTCGCCCAGCTCGTCGAGCTGGTCGATGTACTGGCCGATGACGAGGGTCTGCTCACCCCGGTGCTTGCGGACCAGTGCCTCGGTGACCTTCCGCTTCGTCGCGGTCGTCGCGCAGAAGCGGTACTTCTCGTCGGCCTCGGCCGTCGCGTAGGCCAGCCGCTCGGTGTCGGTGAGGTTGACCCGGACCTCGACGCAGTCGGCGGGCGCGATGTAACCCTGCGCCTCGATCTCCTTCCACGGCGCGTCGAACCGCTTGGGCCCGATCAGCGAGAAGACGTCCGACTCGCGGCCGTCCTCCCGGACCAGCGTCGCGGTCAGACCGAGCCGGCGCCTGGCCTGCAGGTCGGCGGTGAACTTGAAGACCGGCGCGGGCAGCAGGTGGACCTCGTCGTAGACGACCAGGCCCCAGTCGCGGGAGTCGAAGAGCTCCAGATGCGGGTAGATGCCCTTCCTGCGGGTCGTCAGCACCTGGTAGGTGGCGATGGTGACCGGACGGATCTCCTTCTTGGTACCGCTGTACTCACCGATCTCGTCCTCGGTGAGGGACGTCCGGTTCACCAGCTCGTGCTTCCACTGCCGGGCGGAGACCGTGTTGGTGACCAGGATCAGCGTGGTCGCCTTGGCCTCCGCCATCGCGGCGGCGCCGACCAGTGTCTTTCCCGCACCGCAGGGCAGGACGACGACACCCGATCCGCCGTGCCAGAAGTTCTCGACGGCCTGCTTCTGGTACGGGCGCAGCGTCCAGCCGTCCTCCGCCAGGTCGATCTGGTGGGCCTCCCCGTCGACGTAACCGGCCAGGTCCTCGGCGGGCCAGCCCAGCTTCAGCAGGGTCTGCTTGATCTGGCCGCGCTCCGAGGGGTGCACCGAGACGGTGTCCGGGTCGAGACGGGCGCCGACCAGCGGGGCGATCTTCTTGGAGCGGAGGATCTCCTCCAGCACCGGGCGGTCGGTCGAGGTGAGGACGAGACCGTGCACCGGGTGCTTGGAGAGCGTGAGCCGCCCGTAGCGGGCCATCGTCTCGGCGACGTCCACCAGAAGGGCGTGCGGGACCGGATACCGGGAGAACTCGACCAGCGCGTCGACGACCTGCTCGGCGTCATGGCCCGCCGCACGGGCGTTCCACAGGCCGAGCGGGGTCAGCCGGTAGGTGTGGATGTGCTCGGGCGCACGCTCCAGCTCGGCGAACGGCGCGATGGCACGACGGCAGGCGTCCGCCTGGTCGTGATCCACCTCCAGGAGGAGCGTTTTGTCGCTCTGGACGATGAGTGGTCCGTTCACGCGTGGAGTCCTTCCCGTGACAGCCAAACCTCCAGTGTGCCGCATGACGGCGGCGGACGGCGCGGTGCGGAAGGTCCGCGGCCGCTGCGTGCGGCCGACTGCCGCGCCGGGGCGGGGGTAGACGCGGTCGCATGGAATCCGAACCGCGGCTGCAGCGCCGCACCTGGCCATCGGCAGTACTGCGCATGCTCGTGCTGTTGGTGGGATTCGTGTGCATGGTGGGGTTCGCGGTGGCGCTGGCCAAGGTCACCCTGCAGCCCTCGGCCGCGTCGGTGGACCTCACCCACACGAATCTGCGTCCCGGCGATTCGATCCGGATGTACCTGGACCAGCCGGCCTTCCGCGACACGGTCAAGCAGATCGGCGGCAATCTGCTGCTCGGCGTGCCCTTCGGGGTGCTGCTGCCGGTCCTGATCCCCAAGGCGCGCGGTTCGCTGCGGGTGGTGCTGGTGACCGCCGTGGTGATGCTGCTGGTCGAGGCGGCGCAGGGCGCCCTGGTCGAGGGACGCGCCTTCGACATCGACGATGTGATCCTCAATACCACCGGCGCCCTGGTCGGCTACCTGCTGCTGGGGCGGCGGCTCGGGCGGGCCCTGCACCCACGCCGACACCACTGGTGGCAGCGATCCGGCGGGCCGGCGGTAGCGGCTTCGGAGCGGCCCGCCCCCAAGAAGCAACGACCCACCCCGAAGAAGCAGCGACCCGCACCTGAAAAGCGCCGGCTCGCCCTGAAAAAACGCCCGTCCACCCCGAAGAAGCGCGGGCCCGCACCGAAGAAGTCCGCGCCCGCCGCCTGGTGGCGCTCGCTCAGGCCGGGTCGTCGGTGAGCTCGGCCACGCCCGTGATGCGGTGCAGCGGATACGTACGGACGTCGTCGGCGGTGTGGTCGTAGGCGGTGACGAAACCACCCTCGACACGGACCGGGGCGATCACCCGCCGGCTGGCCGCACCGTCGGCGTTGACGTAGCCGATCCAGAGCGCCGCCCCGGTCATCGCCGCGGCCTGGACGGTGGCGAGCGTCTCGGCCGCCGGGGTGCGGGGCAGGTCGCCCTGCTCGGGCACCGGTTTGTGGACCACGGTGGCGGCCGTGTCACCGGCCCTGATCGCCCGCAGCGCCGCGCCGAGCAGCGTGTCGTCGGGGGCCGGCGGGCCCTCCGGGACGGGAGCGGGGGCGCTGCGCGGCGGGGAGCGGTAGGCGTCGGCCCGGGTGATCACGACGTCGCCCTCGGCCGACTCGGCGGCGGGCGCGAAGCCCATCGAGCGGAGCCCTTCGAGCAGTTCGCCCGGATCGGCCTGGGCAGCCAGCACGGTGGGCGCGAGCCGCCGCAGCCGCAGCGGCTGGGAACGGGTGTCGGCCAGGATCTCGCTGAGCACCGCGTCGTCGTCGCAGCGTACGTACGAGGACGCGGCGCCGACTCGCAGATGACCGTGGCGCCTCGCCACGTCGTCGATGAGGTACGTCAGCGGCTGCGGTACCGGCGTGCGGCTGTGCGTGGCCAGGAAGGCGTGCAGGTCGGACGCCGTCTGCCCGGCGTCCAGCGCGCGGCGCACCGATCCCGCGGTGAAGCGGTAGACGGTGGCGCCGCCCTTGGACTCGATGTCGGCGGCGACGCCGAGCAGCTCGGCGAGCGGGCGTTCCAGCGGACCGGGTGCCACGGCGGTGAGGTCGGCCTGGAGCAGGACGTGGTCCAGCGGTTCCGGGATGAGCGGGGCCAGAGCCTCGGCGGCGCGGGCGCGGGCGGTGGCGAGCTCGGCCGAGGTGAGGGCGGCGGGCCCGGTGACCCGGCCCGGTTCCACACCGCCCAGGAGCGCCCTGCCGTGCGTGGCGAGGGCGCCGCGGCCGGTGATACCGAGCAGCTCCGTCTCGTTCAGCGTCCACTGGGCGATACGGGAACGCAGGTCGCCGACCGCGGTGGCGCCGTGCGCGTACCGGGCGGCGGCGATGTCGGCCGCCGGGCTCTGCCCGGCGCCGCGACCCGCGCTGGTACCGCGCACCGGACGTTCCCAGCGGAGCCGGGCCAGCAGCGATTCCGGCTCCGGCGCGGTGCCCGCGGGGAGGGTGGCCATCAGGGACAGCACCCTGCGGCGCACCTCGGGGGCGGCCGAGCGGTCCAGGTCCGGGCCCAGCGTCGACAGGGCGCGGCCCTTCGCGTCGAGGCCGCCGATCAGACCGGGGGTCCGGGTCGCGGTGAGCCAGGCGGTGACCAGGTCGGCCCAGCGGTCCTGGGGGGGCGAATCCAGCCAGGCGTCGTAGTACGGGGTGGCGGCGAACCGCTCGTCGGCCTCCCCATCGGTGGCCAACAGACCGGCGGCGTAAGCGAGTTCGATCCAGAACGCGGCCAGTTGCTCGGTGCAGTCCAGTGCGGTCGCGGTGCGCTTGAGGTCACGGACGCTGAGGCCGCCGGAGCGGAGCACGGCGGGGCCGCCCTCGTTCCAGTCCTTGAACAGTTCCTCGACGGTGTCGAGCGCGACGAAGGCCTGTCCGGCCGCCGCGGCGTCCACAGCCTGTGGACCGTACTCCCGGGCGGGCGCGACAGCGGGCGGCCGTGGCTCGGTGGACCGGTGCGCGCGTCCGGCGCGCAGATGCAGGGCGGCCTCCCGGGGGAGCACGACCGTGCGGGCGCTCGCGGGCAGCAGCAGACCGTGGTCACGGAGCCAGCGCACCGGACGGGTCGGGTCGGCGGTCACCTCTCCGTACGGCGGCCCCCAGACCAGCCTGCTCAGCACGTGCAGCGACTCCACCGGAGCCTCGTCGAGCAGCGCGGACATCCGCTGCCGGTCGGTGAAGAGCTCGGTCAGCGCGGCCACCGCGGACACCGAGTCGTGGGTGCCCGCGAGACCCACCGCGGTGACGATCTCCTGGACGCGGCCCGGCGACATCCCGACGGTGGCCTCGGCCACGGTCGGTCCGAGACCGGTCGGCGACGGGTGCGTGGGGGAGGGGGCGAGCAGTTCACGGGCGGTGCGCACCAACCGCAGGCGGTCGTCCGCGCCCCAGATCAGCGCCTGTTCCCGCAGCACCCCGACCGCGCCGGGCAGTTCGGCCGCCACCACCGGGTCGCAGTCGTCACCACCCATCAGGGCGAGCAGCGCCGGATACGGCGCGGGGTCGGGCGCGACGGCCAGCGCCTCCGCGGTCTGCAGGGTGAACCGGTCGAGGTGTTCCAGCGCCCGGATCACCGAAGCGCGGGTGCCCGCCCGGGTGGCGAGCGCGCCGATGTCGCCGGGCACCGGCGTCAGCAGATCCGGCCGCGCTCTCAGCAGGGCCTCGAGTGACGCGTCGTCACGGGTGCGCAAGGCCTCGGCGAGGGTGCGCGGTGGCGTGCTGTGTGTTCGTTCCGGCACGTGCGCCTCCCATAGAGCTGACCCCGGTCCCCATCCGGCCCACGTTACTGAGATTTGCGGGGGGATGGCGCATCGCCCCACGCCGGTCCGCCGACTTCGGCACCCGGCGGCGGGTGAGAAACGCTGCGGCCGGGTCGGGGCGCTACCGTCGGAACAGGCGGCGGGAAGGGGAGCGAGTCCGTGGGGATCGAGAGCGATCAACTCGTCTACGACTATCTGAGCCGGGTCGGCGACCTGGCCCAGCGGCAGCTGTCCTCCGGGGACCGGATGCGGCTCGTCTCCTCGCTCCGCAGCGAGATCGACCGGCAGCGCGCCCGGCCCGACGGCGAGGACACCGCCGCCGTGCTGCGGATCCTCGGCCGGCTGGGCACCCCCGCCGATCAGGTCGCGGCAGCGGTGGGCGGCGGGCCGCCCGGTACTCGGAGCGCCGGACCGGACACCGGGGCCGTCACCGGCGATGCACCGGAGCGCGGCGTCCGGGGCCGGGCTGTGCGGGACCGGGCTGCACGAGAGCGCGGCGTACGGGACCGGACGCGCCGCGTCCCGCGCCCGCGCCGGAACGAGAAGGCCGAACCGCTGCCCCGGTCGACCGCCGCGCTGCCGCCGCACCTGGCCGGGGAGGACGAACTCGGGCCGTCCGGCAGCGAGCCCGACTGGTGGCGCGTCGACGCGGACCCCTTCGGGCCCGGCGACGCGGTGCCCGGCTTCACCGGCGGGGTGGAGATCCCCGAGATACTGCGCCCGCCGGCCCGGCAGCAGGCCCGGCCCCGCGACGACGACGATGACGACTTCGACGACTTCGACGGCGAATCAGTGGACGACGAGTCCGGGTATGACACGTCCGTCGACGAAGAACCCGTCCGGGAATCAGGCCCGCGCCGCCGACTCCGGCTCCGCCGAAGGGTCCCGGTGGTGGTGGAGCCGGCCGTCGCGGCGCGCGGCTTCTCCAGCCCGTTCCTGCTGCTCGCCGCCATCGCTCTGATCGTCGGCGCGGTTCTCGGCAATCTCCTCGTGCTCGCCGTCGGCTGGCTCCTCGCCTACAGCTCCCGCCGGCTGAGCCGGCTGGAGGCGAAGGGGGCGGTGCTCGGGCTGCCCGCACTGGCCGTGGCCGGCGGCCTGGTCTGGCTGTGGGGGCGCGCCAACGGCCGCTGGGGCTCCCCGATCCCGGCGCACGGGATGGGCGAGGCGATCAGTGGTGAGTGGCCGGTCGTTCTCCGGGTGGCGGCCGGTGCGTCCGCTCTGTACCTGATCTGGCGGGCGCGGCGGCCCGTCGGATAGCGCCGTCGGCTGCGCGCGGCGGGGAAGGCAGGATGGGAGGCATGCTTTCGAACCCATCGGCCCGCACCTCCGCCCTGCCCCTGACGGTCGGCTTCGACCTCGACATGACGCTCATCGACTCCCGGCCCGGCATCCGGGCCACCTACCAGGCGCTTTCCGCCGAAACCGGCACGTACATCGACGCCGATCTCGCGGTGACCCGGCTCGGCCCGCCGCTCGAACTGGAGCTGGCGGAGTGGTTCCCCGCCGAGCGGATTCCGGCGATGGGCGACCGTTACCGTGCGATATACCCGGCCCACGCGATCGAGCCGTCCACCGCGATGGCCGGCGCCGCCGACGCGGTGGCGGCGGTCCAGCGGCTGGGCGGGCGGGCGATCGTGGTGACGGCCAAGCACGAGCCGAACGCCAAGCTGCACCTCGCCCACCTGGGCATCGAACCGGACGCCGTGATCGGCTGGCTCTGGGCGGAGGCCAAGGCCGAGGCACTGCGCGAGCACGGCGCGTCGGTGTACGTGGGCGACCACACCGGGGACGTCCGCGGTGCGCGGACGGCGGGCGCGTTCTCCGTCGCCGTACCGACCGGGCCGATCGGCGCGGACGAGCTGCGTGCGGCCGGGGCAGACGTCATCCTGACCGACCTGACGGAGTTCCCCGGCTGGCTGGCGGACTACGTGGCGGAACCCGCCGCGCGCCCCTGACGCCGCTGCGCGGCGACGGAGCGCAGCACACCGGCCGCCGCGACCAGGAATCCGACGCCCATCAGCATGCACACCGCGTAGGCGACCGACGGGAACGGATCCGTCCCCAGAAACAGCGGGGCCACGGTGACCAGGGTGGCCACGGCCCCGACGAAGAAGATGATCGCGCCGACCTGAACCAGCCGGTCACCGGCATGGACCTCGGTCGATTGGGTTTCATTGCTCACCCAGTCAGGGTAGTTCCTTGCGCGGAGGAACCATCCGGCGACGTCTTGTCACCAGTCCCAGGACCATTAGCCTGGGTCCTGGCGGGTCCCGGGACCCGCTGCAGTGCTATCCAGAGCCGTTTTCGCGGATTATTTTTCTACGAGTTCGAGGACAAGGACAGACGGTGCCGACCGGCAAAGTGAAATGGTTCAACTCGGAAAAGGGCTTCGGCTTTCTTTCCCGCGACGACGGAAACGATGTCTTCGTCCACTCGTCGGTGCTTCCGTCCGGGGTCGAGGCGCTCAAGCCCGGCCAGCGCGTCGAATTCGGTGTCGTCGCGGGACAGCGGGGTGACCAGGCACTGTCGGTGACCATCCTGGACCCGACGCCTTCGGTGGCGGCGGCGCAGCGGCGGAAGCCGGACGAGCTGGCGTCGATCGTCCAGGACCTGACGACGCTCCTGGAGAACATCACGCCGAGCCTGGAGCGGGGCCGCTACCCCGACAAGGCGGCCGGCGCGAAGATCGCGGGCCTGCTCAGAGCGGTCGCCGACCAACTGGACGTGTAGTCCCGGACCGGCGTGGGCGGGGGAACAGACCTCAGGGGAACGACAGCGCCCCCGCCCCCACCGCCGGCACCAGCCCCTCCGCCGCGGCCCGGGTGAGCAGCCCCCGTACCGCCGCATAGCCGTCCTCGCCCAGGTCGGCCGTGAACTCGTTCACGTAGAGCCCGATGTGCTGGTCGGCCACGGCCGGGTCCATCTCCTGGGAGTGGGCCAGCACATACGGCCGGGAGACTTCGGGAGCGTCCCAGGCCTGCCGTACGGACGACCGGATCACCTGAGCCAGTTCCCGCAGCCGCTCCTCGCCCAGCGACCGCTTCGCGATGATCGCGCCCAGCGGGATCGGCAGGCCGGTGGTCGTCTCCCAGTGCTCGCCCATGTCGGCCAGCGAGTGCAGGCCGTACTCCTGGTAGGTGAAGCGCGCCTCGTGGATGACCAGGCCGGCATCGACCTTGCCGTCGCGCACCGCGGGCATGATCTCGTGGAAGGGCAGCACGACGATCTCGCCGACCCCGCCGGGGACGACCTCCGCCGCCCACAGCCGGAAGAGCAGGTACGCCGTCGAGCGCTCGCTCGGCACGGCGACGGTCTTCCCGGTGAGGTCCACACCGCCTTCCTTCGTGAGCACCAGCGGGCCGCAACCACGGCCGAGCGCACCGCCGCAGGGCAGCAGCGTGTACTCCTCGAGCACCCATGGCAGCACCGCGTACGACACCTTCAGGATGTCCAGCTCGCCGCGCTCGGCCATGCCGTTGGTGAGGTCGATGTCCGCGAAGGTGACATCGATCGGCGGCGCCCCAGGCACCCGGCCGTGCGCCCAGGCGTCGAAGACGAAGGTGTCGTTCGGGCAGGGCGAAAACGCGATACGCATCGACTGCTCGGCGGAGTGGTCGGCGTCGGCGGAGTGGTCAGTCATGGGTCCAGCCTTCCAGTACGGGGGGAAGCTTCCCGAACGCATCGGTCAGCGCGGTCAGCGCCTCGCCGATGCGCCAGGCCGCCCGGTCGCGCGGCCCGACGGCGTTGGAGACCGTCCGGATCTCCAGCACCGGGACACCGGCCTGCGCCGCCGCCTCGGCGACGCCGAAGCCCTCCATCGCCTCGGCCACCGCCCGGGGATGCGCGGCCAGCAGGGCGGCGGCCCGGTCGGCGGTGCCGGTGACGGTCGAGACGGTGAGCACGGTGCCGGTCGTCGCGGCGGTGGCGGCGGCCACCGCCCGTACCAGCGTGGCGGGAGGGCGGTGTTCCACCGTGCCGAAGCCGAGGGCGGTCACCGGCACGAAGCCGTCGGGGGTGTCGGCGCCCAGATCGGCGGCGACGATCGCGTCGGCGACGAGCAGCGAGCCGGGCGCGGCGCGGAACCCGCCGCCGACCCCGGCCGAGACGACCAGGCGGTACGAACCGGTGGCCAGCGCCGTCGCGGTGGCCGCGGCGGCCGCGGCCGGGCCGACCCCGGCCGCGATCACGTCATAGCCGGGGAGACCGCCGAACGCGCGCGTGACCGCGTCCCGCTCGGCGGGAACCGCGGTCACGACCAGGACGCGCAAGGCGGTCAGGCGTCCTTCTTGAACTTGAACGACCAGAGACCGTAGACCTTGTCGGTGCCGTTGCCCATGGCCACCGCGACGGTCGTCGCGTCGCCCTTGGCGCCGTACTGCGCGTTGAAGAACACGCTGCCCGGGATGTTGGTGAAGGTCTTGGTGGACTTGGCGGTCAGCGGCTGACCGTTCATCAGCAGCGTCCAGCCCTTGTCGGCGATCGCCGGGTCCACGCCGATGCGCACGGTGGCGTCCGGGTCCACCTTGAGGGTCGTGACGTCCTTCTTGTCCGCGGCGCAGTTCCTGGTCGAGGACGCGTCCAGCGGCTTGCCGTCGTTGTAGCAGGCGGCCTGGGCGTGCACGGAGTCGGTGCCGACCGTCACGGTGGCGTTGGGGGTCGGCTTGTCGCAGGCGGACAGCACAAGGAGTCCCGCGGACAGGGCACCGAGGGCGGCAGCTGTGCGGCGGCCCCTGGCGGAAAGAAGCGCAACGGTCATGGCCGAAGGCTATCGTCCGGTGCAGGTCACGCCACGCGGGGGTGCGGTGCGCCGCGTTTGGTCGCCTGCAGCAGCCCTCGTACGGTCCCGACGACGCCCGCGGTGACCAGTGCGGAAGCCACCGACATGCCCAGCACGCCGTTGAGCGGCAGCGCGATTCCGATGACGCCGCCGACCACCCAGGCCATCTGGAGCAGCGTCTCGGACCTGGCGAACGCCGACGTCCGCACCTCTTCCGGCACATCCCGCTGGATCATCGCGTCCAGCGACAGCTTGCCGAGCGCCTGCGAGATCCCGGCGACCGCGGCGAGCAGCGCCAGCAGGACCGGCGTGAAGAAGACCGCGGTGATCACGGCGGTGCCCAGCGCCAGCGCCAGCACCGCGGCGATCATGATCTCCGGGCGGCGGGAGCGCAGCAGCGCGCCGACCGCGGTGCCCAGCGCGTTGCCGGCGCCCGCCGCGACCCCGACGATGCCCAACGACACCGCCGCGCTCTGCCCCGCCAGGGGGTGCACCCGCAGCAGAAACGCCAGGAAGAAGATCAGGAAGCCGGAGAGACAGCGCAAGGTGGCGTTGGCCAGCAGCCCCTTGAAGACCGACGGGCCGACCGTACGGAGCGAAGGCTTCCGCTCCTGCTCCACCAGCCGGGCCTTGTGCTCACCCCTCGACGAGTCCACCTTCGGCGGCAGCGTGAAGGCCAGGAACGTGCCGAAGCCGAAGACCACGCAGGCGCCGTAGAGCGGCCACGGCGAGCCGATGTGCTGGAGCCCCGCGCCGATCGGCGCCCCGATCCCGGTCGCCAGCAGACCGCCCAGCGTCACCCGGGAATTGGCCTTCACCAGCGAGAACCGCGGCGGCAGCAGCCGCGGCACCACGGCGCTGCGCACCACGCCGTACGCCTTCGACGCGACCAGCACGCCGAGCGCGGCCGGGTAGAGCTCCAGGCCACCGGTGGCCACCGCGCCCGACATGGTGATGGCGAGCAGCGCCCTGGCCAGCATCGCGCCGGCCATCGCGGCCCGGCGGCCGTGCGGAAGCCGGTCGAGCAGCGGTCCGATCACCGGGGCGAGCAGCGCGAACGGCGCCATGGTGACCGCCAGATACAGCGCGACCCGGCCGCGGGCCTGGTCCGTCGGCACGGAGAAGAACACGGTGGAGGCGAGGGCCACGGTGATCATGACGTCGCCCATGCTGTTCACCGCGTGCAGCTCGATCAGTTTGCCGAGCCCCGACTCACCTGCCCCATGGGCGTGGGTGGCCCTTCTGATCCCTTTCGCGGTGCCGGTGAACGGCCGGTAGAGGGCATGACCGACCGCGCGGCCCGCTCTGCGCGCCGTGCCGGTTCGGTGGGACGACCTTGCGGTGGTCACCCCGTCATAGTGCCCCAACCCCGTACGACCCGAACCGGGATTCGGACGGGCAGGTGGGACCCGAGCCGGAGAGAGGGTAGCGTGCACAGAGGCTGCCGACCTTTCCCGGGCGGGCCCGCGACGCCTGTCACCGCACTTCGCTGCGCTGTCGGGGACCGCGAGTAGCGTCCGCTACTCGGGCGATCCCCGGCTTGCGATGCGGCGCCGGACGCCGCGGGCTCATCCGCCCGGGAGCGATCGGCAGCCTCCAGCGCGCCACCGGCGGTTGCCCTTGGCTGTGCGCCTCTCCGTTATCCCGCAGAATGGGTAGGAGTAGGTGCCGCCCCGGGCATGTCGGGCGCGGACGTTGACGCGGTCCCCAGGTCCGCTCCGCCCGTTCCCGTACACGATGTTCGTCCGGCGCACCCGTGAGACGGCGTAGGAGAGAAGCGAGACCTGTGAGTGCTGCGACGACAAGAAGCCGTACCCCTGACCGCCTGTGCGCCGAGGCAGTGGGCCTGGCCCGTGAGGCTGCCGAGGAGGCCGCCTTCCCCGGGGTGGTCGGTGAGCACGTCTCCATGGTGGCGGAGGGTGACCGGGTCGTCACCCACTACTTCGAATGCAAGGAAGCCGGCTACCGGGGGTGGCGCTGGGCGGTGACGGTCGCCCGCGCCTCGCGGGCCAAGTTCGTCACGCTGGACGAGACGGTCCTGCTGCCCGGCCCCGATTCGCTGCTGGCCCCCGAGTGGGTGCCGTGGAGCGAGCGGCTGCGCCCCGGCGACCTGGGCCCCGGCGACCTGCTGCCCACCGAGGCGGAGGACCTTCGCCTGGAGCCCGGATACTCCGGCGAGGACGCGCCGCCGCCGAACTCCGTCGTCTCCGAGGAACTCGCCGAGCGGGTCGACGCGGAGGACGCCGAGGTCACCGACCGCACCGCGGTCCCGGCCCGCGGCACGCTCGCCGCGGTCGCCGAGGAACTCGGCATGCGCCGCGCGCGGGTCCTCTCCCGCTACGGCCTGCACCTCGCGGCCGACCGCTGGGACGAGGAGTACGGCCCCCGCACCCCCATGGCCCAAGCGGCCCCCGCCACCTGCGCGTCCTGCGCCTTCCTGCTGCCGCTGGCCGGTTCGCTGCGGCAGGCCTTCGGCGTCTGCTCCAACGAGTTCAGCCCCGGGGACGGGCACGTGGTCTCCCTCTCCTACGGCTGCGGCGGCCACTCCGAGGCAGCCGTCATGCCGGCCCCGCCGCGGCCGGCCGCGCTGGTGCTCGACTCGACGGCCGCAGATGTCTTTGCCCTGCGGCCGGATCCGGCCGGGGGGTCGGTGCCGGTGGAGTCCGCCGGGGCGGAGGATCTGGGGCACTCCTGAGGGGCCGGACGCCCGGTCCCCTTCTGGGGCTCTGCCCCAGACCCCGGTCCTCGAGCTCCGGACGGGCTTGATTTTGCTTGGGCGTCAGCGTCCCGCTGTGACATCGGGGTGGACCGAGACCCGACGGGTGCGGTGTGAGCTGGGGTGGGTGCGGAGGGGCGGGGAGGGGACAAGCGCCGCAGGCACACCCGCCCACCCCCACGCGGTACGTTCCCCCTCAGACCCCGCCCCGCAAGAAGGAGCCACGAGCCGTGATCGTGAAAGACACGAACGGAGCCGACCCCTTCGGCACGGCCCGCATCCGACACGGCGTCCTGGACGCCTGGGCCACCACCCCCGCCCGCTTCCGCGAGGACGCCAACGCCGAGGAAGACCTCGCCCTGGGCGGCTACCGCGACCGCCTCGTCGTCGAGCTGGCCCAGAACGCGGCGGACGCCGCAGCCCGGGCCGGCGTGCCGGGCCGGTTCCGGCTGACGCTGCGACCGGGCACCGGCGGCGACCCCGCCGTACTGGTCGCGGCCAACACCGGCGCCCACCTGGACGCGACGGGCGTCGAGTCGCTGAGCACCCTCCGGGCCTCCGCCAAACGCACCGAGGCCGACACGGAAGCCGCCGTCGGCCGCTTCGGCGTCGGCTTCGCCGCCGTCCTCGCGGTGAGCGACGAGCCGGCCGTCATCGGCCGGCACGGCGGCGTCCGGTGGTCCCTCGCCGAGGCCCGCGAGCTGGCGACCGACGCCGCACACCGGGCCCCGGCCGCCCCGGGCCCGGGCCTGGACGACGAACTGCGCCGCCGCGACGGCCACGTACCCCTGCTACGGCTGCCGCTGCCCGCCGAGGGCTCCGCGCCGGACGGTTACGACACCGTGGTCATCCTGCCGTTGCGCGACGGCGGCGCCGAGGATCTGGTTCAGCGGCTGATCGCCGCGATCGACGACGCGCTGCTGCTGACCCTGCCGGGTCTCACCGAGGTCGCCGTCGAGACCCCGCAGGGTCTCCGCACCCTGACCCGTACGGCGCACGGCCGGTACGTCCACATCACCGACACAACAACGGGGCCCGCCGCACCCACCACCCGCACCACCCGCTGGCGGACCGTGAGCGGCCAGGGCCCGCTGGACCGGGAGCTGCTCGAAGGCCGCCCCGTCGAGGAACGGCTGCGGCCGCACTGGTCGGTGACCTGGGCCGTCCCGGTGGACGCCGATGGTGCCCCGGTGCGCCCGCGCACCACGCCCGTGGTGCACGCGCCCACCCCGACCGACGAGCCGCTGGGCGTACCCGCCCTGCTGATCGCCTCGCTGCCGCTGGACACCACCCGCCGCCACCCGGCGCCCGGACCGCTCACCGACTTCCTGGTGCAGCGCGCGGCCGACTGCTACGCCGAGCTGCTCGGCGGCTGGCAGCCGGTATCGGTCGGCACCATCGACCTGGTGCCCGGGCCGCTCGGCAAGGGCGAACTGGACGGCGCGCTGCGGGCGGCGATCCTGCAGCGGCTGGCCCGGGTCGCCTTCCTCGCCCCCGCCGCGCCCCGCTCCGCCGACACCGACGAGTTCGGGGAGGAGCCCGCCGCTCCGGTCGACGAGACCGGCGACGAGCCGGGCGACCGGCCGGCCGCGCTGCGGCCCTTCGAGGCCGAGGTCGTCGAGGGCGCCGGCGCCGACACCGTACGGGTGCTGGCCGAGGTGCTGCCGACGCTGCTGCCCGCAGGCCTGGAACGCCGCCCCGAGCTGCGCACCCTGGGCGTCGGGCGGCTGACGCTCGGCGACGCCATCGACCGTATCGGCGGCGCCGAACGTGCCCCGTCCTGGTGGCGGCGGCTGTACGAGACGCTGGCCGGCGTCGACCCCGACCAGCTGGCCGGGCTGCCGGTGCCGCTCGCGTCGGGCCGTACGGCGGTCGGTCCCCGGCAGGTGCTGCTGCCGCTCGCCGAAACCCCGGCGAACCTGACCCGGCTCGGCCTGAAGGTGGCCCACCCGGACGCCGCGCACCCCCTCCTGGAGAAGCTCGGCGCGGCGCCCGCCACGCCCCGTGCCGTACTGACGACCCCGCAGGTCCGGGCCGCCGTCGCGGCTTCGTTGGACGAGGGCGAGATCTGGGAGGAGGACGCGCCGGACTCCGACGAACTCGCCGAGATCGTGCTCGCTCTCGTACAGGAGGCGAATCTCGAGCCGGGCGACGAGCCCTGGCTCGCCGCCCTGGCCCTCCCCGACGAGGACGGTGAACCCGCCCCGGCCGGCGAACTCGTACTGCCCGGCAGCCCGTTCGCGCAGATCATGCACGAGGACGAACTCGCGCTGTGTGACAGCGAGCTGGCCGAGCGCTGGGGCGAACAGCCGCTGACCGCCTGCGGGGTGCTGGCCGGTTTCGCCCTGGTGCGCGCCACGGACGTCGTGCTGGACCCGGACGAGCTGGAGCCGCGCGAGAGCGACTTCGCCGAGCCCGACGACCCGGGCCTGCTGGACGCGGTGGACGTCTGGTGCGAGGACGTGCTCGACCAGCTGCAATTGACGCTGCCAACGCGAAGCGGTGCCGATGAGGGGTGGTGGTCGGGCGACGGGCGGGCCCACGTGCCGCCGGTCGCGACCGAGATCATCGCCGTCCGGGACCTGGACCTGGTCGACGACGACAAGTGGCCGCAGGCCCTCGCCCTGCTGGCGCAGCCCCCGCTCCGGGACGCGCTGACCCAGCAGGTCCGGGTCCTGCTGCCCGACGGCACGACCGCCTCGGTCCGCTCGTACACCGCCTGGTGGCTGCGGGACCACCCGGTGCTGGACGGCCGCCGCCCGGCCGGTCTGCGCTCGGCGGGCGGCGACCGGCTGCTGGCCGGTCTCTACGACGAGGTGGACGCCACCGGCTTCGACGACGAGCAGGTGCTGCGGGCGCTGGGCGTCCGGACCTCGGTGGCCGGCCTGCTCGACGAGCCCGGCGGCGCGGCCGAGCTGCTCGGCCGGCTGGCCGATCCGGACCGCGAGGTGTCCGCGCGTCAGTTGCACGCGCTGTACGGCGAGCTGGCCCGGCTCGACCCGGAACAGGTCACGCTGCCCGACGAGTTGCGGGCCGTGGTGGACGGCGAGGTACGGGTGGTGGACGCGTCCGACGCGCTGGTGGCAGACGCCCCCGACCTCTTGCCGCTGACCTCGGGCACCCCCCTGCTCCCGGTGGCCCCGGACCGCGCGGCCGACCTGGCCGAGCTGCTCCAGGTCCGACGGCTCAGCGAGACGGTGCGGCCCGAGGTGACCACGGCGGGCGAGGAACACGACGTGCCGGAGGCGGTCCGGGTACTGCTCGGACCCGGCACCCCCGACACGTACATCGAGCACGAGGAGCTGTTGGCGGACGGCATCGAGCTGGACTGGCATCGCACCCGCGACGGCGTCCTGCACGCCGCCACGCTGGAGGGCGTCGCGGCCGGACTGGCCTGGTCGGCCGGGCAGTGGCCGCGCCGCTTCGAGGTGGCGGCGCTGATCGAGGACCCGTCCCGCACGGACGAGCTGGCGAGGGACCGCTGGTTCGACTGACCCGCCGCTTCGACTGGCCCGCTGGTCCGACTGGCCCGCTGGGGTTCGACCGGCCGCGCGATGCCGGGCGCCGCGACGCCCTACTGCGGCGCGGCCCCGGGCTCAGGACCGGCCCCCGGCTCGGCCGTCGCGGCCCGCTTGAGCGCGGCGTCGCGCCCCCGGACGTACCAGACGCCGATCAGCCCCAGCCCGGCGCCGGCCGCGCAGGTCCACAGCCACCACAGATGCCCGTGGTCGTCGAACCAGCCGTAGAAGGGCAGCTGGACGAGGAAGAGGACGAACCAGATGATCGTGCCGCCGGTGACCGTGGCGACGACCGGGCCCTCGAGGGGCTCGGGTGCCTCATGCGTTGGTGTCCACTTCGCCATGGCCTCAGTCTATGCGGGGCCCGTTCGGCCGGCCCCGGCCAGTGCCCCGGCCGGACGGCACAAGGGTCTACGCGCGGAGATAGCGATCTTCGACCTATGTATTCATACTGAAACGGCTTTTGAATGACTGGTTATATTCGTGACTGGTTATATACGTGCGAACGTCCAACTCTGGCCGTTTTCCATCGCCCCATGACAACTGAGGTCAGCGCATGTCTTCCTCGGCCACCGCTCCGGTCGACGCCACGAAGCCGCCGCCCCCCGGCGGACAGAATGCCCTTGACCGCTTCTTCAAGATCTCCGAGCGGGGGTCGTCGGTCGCCCGGGAGATCCGCGGCGGATTCGCCACCTTCTTCGCGATGGCCTACATCATCGTGCTCAACCCGATCATCCTGGGCAGCGGGCACGACATGTACGGGCACCACCTCAACGGCGGCCAGCTGGTCACCGCCACGGTGCTGACCGCTGCCTTCTCCACGCTGCTGATGGGCGTCATCGGCAATGTGCCGATCGCGCTGGCGGCCGGCCTCGGTGTGAACACCGTGGTGGCCCTCCAGCTGGCGCCGCGGATGAGCTGGCCGGACGCGATGGGCATGGTGGTACTGGCGGGCATCGTGGTGATGCTCCTGGTCGCCACCGGGCTCCGGGAGCGGGTCATGAGCGCCGTGCCGCTCGGCCTGCGCAAGGGCATCGCGATCGGCATCGGCTTCTTCATCCTGCTGATCGGCCTCGTCGACTCGGGCTTCGTCTCCCGCGTCACCGACAACGCCCACACCACGGTCCCGCTCCAGCTCGGCTCCGACGGGCACCTGCACGGCTGGCCGGTGCTGATCTTCGCGGTCGGCGTGCTGCTGACCCTCGGGCTGATCATCCGCAAGGTGTCCGGCGCGATCCTGATCTCCATCGTGGCGATGACCATCGCCGCCATGATCATCGAAGCCGTCACCAAGGTGCCCAGCTGGGGTCTGACCACCCCGAAGTGGCCCGGCAACCCCGTCGCCTCACCCGACTTCGGTCTGGTCGGTCACCTGAGCCTGTTCGGCGGGTTCCACAAGGTCGGTGTCCTGACCGGCGTGCTCTTCGTCTTCACCGTGCTGCTCTCGTCCTTCTTCGACGCCATGGGCACCATCCTCGGTGTCGGCGACGAGGCCAAGCTGATGGACGAGGACGGCAAGTTCCCGGGCATCAACAAGGTGCTGTTCGTCGACGGCATCGCGGTCGCGGCGGGCGGTGTGACCTCCTCGTCCGCCAACACCTGCTTCGTGGAGTCCACCGCCGGTGTCGGCGAAGGCGCCCGTACCGGTCTGGCGAGCGTCGTCAGCGGTCTGCTCTTCACGGTGGCGCTGTTCCTCACCCCGGTGGCGACCATGGTCCCCTCACAGGCGGCCACCCCGGCCCTGGTGGCCGTCGGCTTCCTGATCCTGGCGGGCAATGTCAGGGACATCGACTGGTCCGACTTCACCATCGCTGTCCCGGCCTTCCTGGCCATGGTGATGATGCCGTTCACCTACTCCATCACCAACGGCATCGGTATCGGCTTCATCTCCTTCGTCGTGCTGCGGGCGGCGGCCGGGCGGTGGCGCGACATCCCGGTCGCGATGTACGTCGTCTCGCTGGTCTTCGTCTTCTACTACGCGATGCCGGCCCTGGGTCTGACCTGACCGGCTGGCCTGACCCGATCATTGCCGACCGGGCCTGACCTGACCGACTCGGTTCAGGTGCGACCGTAGAACTTCTCGGTCTCCTCGACCGCTGCTTGAAACCGTTCGTCGAAGTCGTCGCGAATGAGCGTCCGGACCACGTAGTCCTGGACGCTCATTCCGCGTTTGGCGGCATGATCGCGAAGCCGGTCCAGTAGCTCACCGTCTATGCGCAGGCTGAGCACAGTCGATCCCATACCGACCAGGGTTGCGCCGCCGAGCGTCGTCGTGCGTCATCTTCGTGCCTCGCCTCACTCATATGGGTGATGTCGCTCACCGGACGGCATACTCGAGTGGTCTTTAGTAAAGGTAATGAGTTACGCTAACGACCATGCCTGACCTATCGTCCGACGACAAGGCCGCCACCGTGGACACTCTGCGTTCCACGGTGATGCGGCTGAGCCGACGCCTCAAGCACCAGCGCGTCGACGAGTCGCTGAGTCCCACCGAGATGTCGGTGCTCGGGACGCTGGCCCGCTGCGGCTCGGCCACGCCCGGGGAGCTCGCGCGCAAGGAACACGTGCAGCCGCCCTCGATGACCCGAATCGTGGCGCTGTTGGAGGCAAAGGGCCTGGTCAGGCTCGAACCCCACCCCGACGACCGCCGGCAGAAGGTCGTCAGTCAGACCGAGGAGGCCCAAGCCATGCTGGCGGAGAGCCGTCGCAAGCGGAACGTCTGGCTGGCCCAGCTCGCCGAGGGCCTCAACGAGGACGACTGGACCCGGCTTCAAGCCGCCGCTCCCGTACTGGAAAAACTCGCACGTCTGTAACCGCCACACCCCACGCCGCACCCACCGCATCCACAGCCGCACACCCGCTCTACGCCCAGGAGGCGACCACTGTTGAGTTCGGGACCCGGAGCACACTCCGCCCCCGCACCCCAAGAGACCCCTGCCCGGACTTCGATGTTCAGCTCGCTGAAGATCCGTAACTACCGGCTTTTCGCCACCGGTGCCGTGGTGTCCAACACCGGCACCTGGATGGCGCGCATCACCCAGGACTGGCTGGTGCTCAGCATCACCGGATCCTCGGCGGCCGTCGGTATCACCACGGCCATGCAATTTCTGCCGATGCTGCTCTTCGGTCTGTACGGCGGCGTCATCGCCGACCGCTTCACCAAGCGCAGCCTGCTCTTCTGCACCCAGGGTGCGATGAGCCTCGGCGGCCTCTTCCTCGCCGTGCTCACCCTCACCGGCCATGTGGAGGTCTGGCACGTCTACCTCACCGCCTTCTTCACCGGCCTGGTCACGGTCGTCGACAACCCGACCC
This sequence comes from Streptomyces sp. NPDC051322, assembly GCF_040689485.1. Taxonomy (NCBI): domain Bacteria; kingdom Bacillati; phylum Actinomycetota; class Actinomycetes; order Kitasatosporales; family Streptomycetaceae; genus Streptomyces; species Streptomyces sp. NPDC051322. The sequence goes on from NZ_JBFBAK010000015.1 coordinate 57,021, forward strand.
GGCAGTCCTTCGTGTCCGAAATGGTCGGGCCGGACCAGGTCCGTAACGCCGTCAGCCTGAACTCGGCGAACTTCCAGACCGCGCGCCTGCTCGGCCCCGCCGTGGCGAGTGTCCTCACCGCGGCCGTCGGCCCCGGCTGGGCGTTCCTCGCCAACGGCCTCTCCTTCCTCGCACCGATCACCGGCCTGCTGCTGATGCGCACCCGCGAGCTGCACCACAGCCCGCGCAGACCGCGCGGCAAGGGTCAGCTGCGCGAGGGCCTGAACTACGTCTCCAAGCACCCCGACCTCATCTGGCCGATCGTCCTGGTCGGTTTCGTCGGCACCTTCGGCTTCAACTTCCCCATCTGGCTGAGCGCCTTCGCCAACGGCACCTTCCACGGCGGCGTGGGCATGTACGGCCTGTTCAACACGCTGATGGCGGTCGGCTCCCTGGTCGGCGCACTGCTGGCGGCCCGTCGCGGCACATCGCGGCTGCGGATCCTGGTGGGCGCCGCGATCTGCTTCGGCATGCTCCAGGTGATCACCGCGTGGCTGCCGTCGGTCTGGGTGTTCGCCCCGATGATCGCGGTGATCGGCGTGGTCGGTCTGACGGTCAACGTCACCGCCAACTCGTCGGTCCAGATGGGCACCGATCCCGAGATGCGGGGCCGGGTGATGAGCCTCTTCATGATGGTCTTCACCGGCGGCACACCGCTGGGCGGCCCGCTCTTTGGCTGGCTCACCGACACCTACGGGGTACGGGTCAGCTTCACGCTCGGTGGCGCGATCTGCGCGGTCGCGGCGATGGGCGTCGGCCTGATGCTGGCTCGCGCCGCCAACCTCCGCCTGGAGGTCGACCTCCGGCGCGGACGCCGGCACGTGTCCTTCGTACCGCGCGGGGAGCTGGCCACGGCGGCCTGACCGGGCTTGCCGACCGGGTTCAGTCGCGGGGGAAGTCGTCGGTCTGCAGCGTCAGGCCGACGACGGTGGCGGTGAGGTCCACGGGGTCACCGAACTTCAACGTGACCACAATGTGGTAATCGTCGTCCTTCGGCAGGGTGTGCAGGTACCACACCCCCTTGTACGGGTCGATGATCAGGTAGACGGGGACCCCCGCTGCCGCATAGACGGCCTTCTTCGGCCCGTAATCGTTGGTGGCCGTGCCCTCCGAGATCACCTCGGCGACGAACTCGACGTCCTGGTAACGCCAGCGGCCCTTGTCATCCTTGACGGCACCGTCCACGAGAGCCAGGACGTCCGAGGCAAAGCCGTTCAGCCGACCCGGGAAATCGATGCGGACGTCGGATTTCAGGCGCTGACGTGGGTAAACGGCGCGCAGTTGCTCGACGACGTCCAGGATGATGTCCCAGTGGGTGTCCCGCTGCGGCGACATGAAAATGTGCCCCCCGACAATCTCGACCTTGATTCCCTCGGGGGTCGCCTCAAGCCACTCGAACATCATGTCCAAGGTGCGCTCGTCGCTGGTGTCGGCCATCTTGATCCTGTCGTCGATGACGGTCATCGTGGCACTCCTCCCCGCTGCCGCGCGTGGATGCGGGCAGCCGCGCAGTACAACGATACGCACGGTGACCGGGTTACGTGGCGGGCCCGGCCAGGGACACTGGCCGCATGAAACTGTTCGCCGCCGTGCTGCCGCTGCCCGAGGCCGTCGATGAGCTCGCCCGCACGGTCGCCCCGCTGCGCACGCTCCCGGGCGCCGACGCCCTCCGCTGGACGGGCCGGGCCGGCTGGCACTACACGCTCGCCTTCCTGGGTCAGGTCGACGACACCCTGATCCCCGCCCTCGAAGCCCGCCTCGCGCACACCGCCCGGCACCACGAGCCGTTCGAGCTGAACATCACCGGGGGAGGGTCCTTCGGGGGCAAGGTTCTCTGGGCCGGAGCGGGCGGACAGCTGACCGCGATGGCCGCGCTTGCCGCCGCCACGAAGGCCGCCGCGCAGGAGGCTGGGATCACCATGGAGGAGCACCGGCCCTACGTGCCGCACCTCACCCTCGCCACGAGCCGCACCGCCGCCGGCCTGGGCCGGTACACCGACGGCCTGTCCGGCTTCACCGGCATCCCCTGGACCGTACGTGAGCTGGTGCTCGTACGCAGCGGGGCAGACCCCCAGTACAAGGTGGTCGCCGCATGGCCGCTCGGGACCGGCACGTAACCTCGGAGCGTGGACCCGAAAACCAGAAACTGGATCATGGCGGCCGTGCTGGTGCTGCTGTTCGTCGTCGTCGCGGTGGCGGCCGCCACCGGACAGTAGTCCCGCAGCGGCCGCCCTCAGGGATCAACGGGCCTACCAGGCGAAGGCCTCCGGCGAGGGCCCCGGGCCCGGGAAGATCTCGTCGAGCCCGGAGATCACGGCCTCCGGCAGCTCCAGCTCGACCGCGCGCAGCGCCGAGGCCAGTTGCTCACCGGTACGCGGACCGACGATCGGCCCCGTCACACCCGGCCGCGTCAGCAGCCACGCAAGCCCGGCCTCGCCCGGCTCCAGACCGTGCTTGTCCAGCAGGTCCTCGTACGCCTGGATCTGCGACCGCACCGACGGGTTCGCCAGCGCGTCCGCCGAACGGCCCGAGGAGCTCCGCGTCGAACCGCCGCCCTCGCGCTCCTTGCGGATCGCACCGCCGAGCAGCCCGCCGTGCAGCGGCGACCAGGGGATGACGCCCAGGCCGTACTCCTGCGCGGCCGGGATGACCTCCATCTCGGCGCGGCGTTCCATCAGGTTGTAGATGCACTGCTCGCTGACCAGGCCCACCGAGCCGCGCCGGGCGGCCAGCTCGTTGGCCTGCGCGATCTTGTAGCCGGCGAAGTTGGACGACCCGGCGTAGAGGATCTTGCCCTGCTGGATCAGGACGTCGATCGCCTGCCAGATCTCCTCGAACGGCGTGTTCCGGTCCACGTGGTGGAACTGGTACACGTCGATGTGATCCGTCTGCAGCCGCTTCAGCGAGGCTTCGACGGAACGGCGGATGTTGACCGCGGAGAGCTTGTCGTGGTTGGGCCAGGCGTCGCCCGAAGCGGCCATGTTCCCGTACATCTTGGTGGCGAGCACGACCTTGTCGCGCCGCTCGCCGCCCTGCGCGAACCAGGTGCCGAGGATCTCCTCGGTCCGCCCCTTGTTCTCGCCCCACCCGTACACATTGGCGGTATCGAAGAAGTTGACGCCCGCGTCCAGCGCGGAGTCCATGATCGTGTGACTGTCGGCCTCGGTGGTCAGAGGCCCGAAGTTCATGGTGCCGAGGACCAGTCGGCTGACCTTGAGTCCGGTGCGTCCAAGCTGCGTGTACTTCATGAGGTCCTAGCCAACCCCTTCGAGTGCGCTCGAATCAAGCACGCGGGACGCCGCCTCTTCGGCCGGTTCACGCGGCTGCAGGAACGGCTGGCCCCGGATGTTCGGCGCCCTCCTCACGGTTCTGCGGTCTGACGGAGCCGCCGATCGGTGGAGGCAGCCCCGCTCCGAACCGCGCCGCTTGCGCGCCCCGTTCGGTTGAACACCGATGAGCACCGAGCACTCAACTGCCCAGGGTGGCAGCACTGATCGCGCGGTTGGTCAGGATGCTGGAGTAGACGACGGTGGTGGTCACTGAGCCGAGGGCAGTGATCCGGCCGGTGGTCTGTTCGAGGTGGCGCATGGAGCGGGCGACGACCTTCAGGATGAAGCAGTCCTCGCCGGTCACGTGGTGAGCCTCGATGATCTCCGGGGTCGTGGCGACCAGGTCGTGGAAGGGCTTGTAGTTGCTGGTCGGATAGCGAAGCCGCACGAAGGCCAGGATCTCGAGCCCGAGCCGTTCGGGGTCGACGACGGCTGCGTAGCCGGCGATCACGCCGCGCTCCTCCAGCCGCCGGACACGTTCGGTGACGGCGCTGGCGGACATGGACACGGCGCGCGCCAGTTCGGCGTACGTGGCCCGCCCGTCACCTTGCAGGGCCTCGATGATGCGCATGTCGACTTCGTCCGTGGAATGAGCGGTCATGTCGAAGAAATACCGGGGAATCACCGGCAGAGCAAGCCCGCTTCCGGTGAACGCTGGTTCTGTTGTGGCCTTGCCCGTCCTAGCGTTGCAGGCATGACGATCACCGACACCAGCGCGGCGCTACGGGTACCGCCCGCAGCCCCGGCCGACGCCGTTTCCTTCTTCACCGCACGGTTGGCCTTCCAGGCGGACGTCTCCGACGTGCGTGCCTCTCTCGACTCCGGCGACCCGGGCTTCGTCCTGCTCGACTCGCGTGCCACGGTCGCGTGGCAGCAGGGGCATGTGCCAGGCGCGCTGCACCTGCCCACCGCCGAGATCCCTGCTCGCGCGACGGACCTGCTGGATCCGGCAGTCCCCGTCGTCACCTACTGCTGGGGACCCGGCTGCGACGGAGCCACCCGCGCGGCGCTCGCCCTCGCCCGGCTCGGCTACCGGGTCAAGGAGATGATCGGCGGCATCGAGTACTGGATTCGGGAAGGCTTCGCGATCGAGACGGCGAACGGCATCGAGCAGCGGCCGGCCGACCCGCTGACCTCCCCGATCGGCTCCACTGCCTGCGCCTGTTGAACGACACGACCCGACGGTGCGGCATCGTCCACCCGGCCTCGATCGAGCTGTGCTCGCACGGCCTCGCGGATGACGGTGTGGCCACCTCGGCTGGTCGCACGTAGACACCCTGGTTCTGCACTACCGCGGCACGAGTTCCGCGCAGGCGGGGGACGTCCGCGACGACGTCGCCCCGGGCGAGCTCGCCACCTAGTGCCTGCACGCCCTTGCCACCGCCGGCAGCCTGCCCTCCACGGGGAGACGGGCTCGGCTGTGGTGCCGGCCTGGCCGGTGTGCGTCAGGGGGTCTTCGGGTGCGGGGTCTCGGCCGGTCTGTCGGCTGCTGTGCCGGTGGGTTCGGTGTGTGAAAGCGCGGCGAGAAGTTGCAGTTTCTTGTCGCTGTCGCCGTCCTTGTCGGGGTAGTAGACGACGAGGATGACGTCGTCGACGGGGAGTTTGTCGCGGTGCAGCCGTAGTTCACCGACGACGGGGTGATGGACGGTGGTGGTGCCTCCGTCGAGTTTGCGGACATCGTGCCGGGCCCACAGGGTGCGGAACCGTTCGCTGGACAGTGCGAGTTCGCCGACGAGTTCGACGAACCGGGGATGGTCGGTGTCGTCCCCGATGGTGGTGCGAAGAGCGGCGACGAAACTGGCGGCGGCTCGCGCCCAGTCCTGCTGGAAGGCTTGTTCCTCGGGATCGAGGAACAAGGAACGAAGCCGGTTCTGGCCCGGCCGCAGGCGGGGGGACAGGGCGACAGCCATGGCGTTGGAGGCCAGGACGTCGAAGGCGCGTCCTTCGACGAACGCGGGAATCGAGAGATGGGCGAGGAGCTGGTGCACCCGCGCCGGGACGTGCTCGGGCCGCTTGCGGCGCGGCGCCCTGGGGCGTGCTGCCGCGAGGCCGAGCAGATACGTCCGCTCGACGTCGTCGAGACGCAGGACGCGAGCGAGCGACTCAAGGACCTGAACCGATGGGTTCTTGTCCCGGCCCCGCTCCAGGCGCAGGTAGTAGTCGGGGCTGATGCCGGCGAGCAGGGCGACTTCCTCACGGCGCAGGCCGGGCACCCGGCGATGACCACCGGGCGGGAGCCCGGCCTGCGCCGGAGAGACCAGCTCACGCCGGGCACGGAGGTAACTGCCGAGCCGCTTGCCGGATTCCTCGTCCTTCATATCCCCACCGTAATGCGGTGCATGTAGCTCAGCGGGGGCCCTGCCAGGACCAGGGAAGACGGGGGCTCTGCCACGACCGGTGGATCCCGTCAAGACTTGCGGCATCACTGTTCGAGAAGGACAGAGATCGACAGAGATCACCGCTGAGCGGCGTCGCACGCCCGAACTCCGGCGGTGCTCCGATTCGAAGGGAAGACCTCGTGGATCTCACCAACCGCACCGTTTTCATCGTCGGCGGCACGTCCGGGATCGGCCGGGAACTGGCCCGGCGGTTCGCCGCGGAAGGCAGCACCGTGGCGGTCGGCGGCCGCAGCGCAGCGGCGCTCTCCGGACTCTCCGCAGAAGGCATCGGCACCTTCACCATCGATGTCACCGACGGCGCATCCGTCGCACGTGCTCGCGACGCCGTACTCGCCCAGTACCCCGAGCTGGACACCGTGGTGACGATGTCGGGTGTCATGCTCCTGGAGGACCTGCGCGACCCCGCGCACTTCGAGGCGGCGGAGACGACGATCGACACCAACCTGCTCGGCACCATCCGGGTGATCGACGCGTTCACCCCGCACCTGGTCCGACGCGGCGCCGGCACCTTCGTCACCGTCACCTCCGGCATCGCCTTCCTGCCGTTCCCGCCCATGCCCACCTACGCCGCATCGAAGGCCGCGGTGCACGCCTACTCCGAGGCACTGCGCGCGCAACTCGACGGCACAGGCGTCGACGTCGTCGAACTCGTCCCCCCGGCGGTCGCCACGGCGGGCCAGGAGAAGGTGAACCCGCGCGCGCTGCCGCTCGACGACTTCGCCACCGAGGTCATGCAGCTGTTCTCGGAGGAACCCACCCCTCACGAAATCCTCGTGAAGGGAGTCCTCATGCACCGCTGGGCCGAGCGCGACGGCACGTATGACGACCTTGTCGCACAGCGCTCCCAGGCCCTGGCGACCATGCTCCCCGACCGCCAAGGCTGATCTACTCTGTGGTCCATGTGTGCAGAGTGCACTGCTCGCGCCACGGGGGTTTCATGGGAGACACAGATACTTCGGCCGAACTGAAGAGGCGTGCCGAGACGCTACGTTCAGCGGCGCGTCGCGCTCGTACCGCGGCGCATGGCCTTGGCACCTATATCGACAGCGAGGTGAAGCAGGCCGCAGGTACAGGCAAGGACCGAATACGGATTTGGCAGGGCCCCTTCGCGGATTCCACGACCTCGACGCTGCAACAACGTAGCCGTGCACTGCGCAAGATGGCAGATGACCTCGTCGCAGACGCCAAACGGTGGGACAGCGAGGCTCGCCACCTCGACGATCGTGCGAGTCACGCCGCCGAACATCAGAGCGGCCGCTGATGGGGTTCAGGGGGTTCGACGAACAAAGGGTCGCGAAGCTCGCCCGGGATCTGGAAAAGGCCAGTGCCGGAGCAGCCGCACTGCATCGCAGCATTGGTTCAATTCTGTCCGAAGCGCAGGGGGCACTCGACTCCGGCCAACGGGCGACCAGCAGTCCCGACTTGCAGCGTGTGCAGGAGACGTCCGTTGGCAGCGGTGTGCTTCTGCCGACCGCCCGAATCTCTCCCTTCGTGGGCCTGCCCGGGTCACTCGGGACGGAACTGCACGACATCTCCGTGGAGATCAGTCTTCGGCTCCTCATGTTTGATGGGGCGAAGGGACCCCACGACTTCGGCGACGGGATCTCGCCGATTGACGCGTTCAACGGCATCACCACGCGGGCCAAGCCGGAGCCGAAGCCGAAGAAGCGACCCTGGTGGAAGAAGTGGGTCGTTGACCCTCTGGAGGACACCGGCGTTGAAGTCGCCAATGTGATGCAGGTCGCCTTCAGCCAGGAATCTCTCACCGGTGTCTTCGAGACAGCCGTGGGTGTCTGGCTGATGTCCCTCGGCGCCGGTGGCGAGGTCGGTGGCACCGCCCTTGACGCCACTGGGGCGGGGGCCTTCCTCGGGATCCCGGTGAATGTCGTCAGTGGCGCAGCCATTGCCGGAGGCGGCACCCTGGCCTACAAGGGCCTGGGCGACTTCATGACGGCGATGTCCCAAGGCGACTACAACGCCTGGAGCCGCTCCAGCCGTAAGGGATCGAAGCCCCGGCCGCTCCGCGAAGCCGACCCGCTCAAGGACGAGGGCTACGGCGGCCATGGAGTCACCGAGCACGTGGGTCGCAGTGACCAACAAATGGGTGATCGTCTCGCCAAATCGAAGAATGGGAGGCCACAGTCGGTTTCGACGTACAAAAATGTAGGTGATGCCCAGCGATTCTCGCAGCAGGCAGTGGATGCCAACAACTATGAGATCAAGAATTGGCTAAAGACTCAGACCACTGGTGCACCGAAGCCCTTCGAACTGAAGAACACCGGGGAAGTCGCTGGACGCTCGCTATCCCGAGAGGATTGGCAGTCAGGTAAGGGTGCAAGAGATGTTCGCGGTGTCAGAGTTGTTTTGAAACCTGATCCCGACGCACCTGGCGGTTATTACATCCTTACCACCCATCCCCTAGGCTAACGAAGCGTGCGGTCGCCAACGATGACCGCAGGAGGAAACCAAGATGACACAACCGGACATTTTTGATGATGACGCACCATGGGCAGAATGGTTGCCGGAGTTGCGGCTATTGCTGTCCGCATATTCGGCTGTAGTCGACGAGAACGCATACACCGACACTGATGAGGCCCCGTCGAAGGCTATGCGCAGCTATCTGCGGATGGCGACCTACTATCCGGGCCGGGCGTTCCGGGCGAGCCGCGAGATCCTGGATGTTCTCAAGTACGGCTTCGACGACGAGGATGTGGCCTTCAACCTCGCGTCCATGGCTCCTATGATCACTCCGCCCGGTCGCACCCGCGAGGACTGCCTGATTGCGATGCTGCCGCATCTCGCTGCATTTACCGAGGGTGGTGAAGTAGCAGAGCCGGCAGTTCCCGAAACCAGCTGGGAGTGGCGCGAGCGTCTGCCGAACCTTGGGAACCTCCTTGGCGGTTCCTTTCACCAGGATGTCGAGGCTCCGCACGACGTCGTACTGGACGGTTGGGTGGCAGCCGGAGCCGGTGGGGAGCACCACGAAACCGCTGCGGCTGCGCGGGAAATCGGGGAATTGCGCGAGATCTGCTCCGACGAAGTGTGCGTGGAAAATGCGGTCGTAGCACTCGGCTGTTCCCTCATGCCACCAGATGGCCAGACGTACATCCAGTGGATGGACCACATTGCGGAACGCCTGAACGCTCATCTTGAAGAGGTGAACTACCAGCTGCCCACCGGTAGGAATCCCGCCTATCCGCCCCACGACAAGCGATCGGCCGTTCAGCGCTGAGCGCCGATCTGGTGAGCGTTGTCTGGCTCGGGCGCGCTATTTCTACGCGAGGCGGCGGTGAACGGTCATATCGACACCTACTGCGCTTCGTGTGAACGTTCCCCAGGCGGAGGGGGAGAAGGCGAGGGCAGGCAGGGCGATGTCCTTTGAATCACGGACGTGGACGGCCCGTGGCGTGGGTTGCTACCTCAATGCATTCGCCTTTGCTGCCGCTGTAGGTGGACTTGGTCCACGTCAGGGCCGCCTCGACGCACTCGCCTTGACTCCCGCTGTAGCTGCTCTTGAACCACTTCAGGTCCGTACTCATAGTTCGCGTGCCACCTGTTCGATCAGTTCTGTCGACTCTTCAGGGGTGAGGGCCTGCGCCCGCAAAGTGCCATACTTCCCGAAGGGATCGCCCAGGTCAGGTTGTTGGGCGACGAAGTAGCCGCCGCTTTGGCCTTCGATGTAGGCGAGTTGGCGACGCTCTTCGGTCTCCAGAAGGATCAAGGGGCCGTCGAGTCCGGCGTGGGTCTCCCTGACTGCTCGGGCGTACGCCTCTGTCTGGAGCAGGCCAGGCACGACGTGGTTCTGGTACATGTGGATGGCCAACGCCTTCGCCTCCTCCTGCGCGTACTCCTCCGTCCAGGCAGGCAGATGGCTGACCCGCCACTCCTTCGCCGCCGCGAGAAGTGCACCCTGTGCACCGCCGCCGCGTACCGGTGGCCGGGCGGGGTGCGGGCGCTGGGCCGGGGGGACGGTTGTGCGGCGTACGTGGGGGTGCCGGCGTTGGACGGGGCGACCTGGCCGCTGACGTGGCAGTCGCTGCCGACGGCCGAAGTTCCGTTCGTGGAGTGCGACTTATTGCATGAAATGGTCGGACGCGCCCTGGATGCTGTACGGTGATCGCGTCATCACGCTCCGTGAAAACGGAGCGGTCCCCGGAGGTGCTACCAACACCCGCCCGAGGACCTACACCGCCGCATGGATCAGAGGTCCAACGGGATGTTTCGTCATGCTATCGCGCCCACGCGGCGCTATACGAAGGCTTCGCACGACGTCGTACGGCATCAACGCCTGAACAGCGACGCGAAGATCCTTCTGCTGTACGTGCAGGGGCTGCCGGACAGCGAGACGCACAAATCTCTCAGCGAGCACGCGCTCAAGCTGGGCATCAAGGGCCGTGCGTACCAGCGGGCCAAGGAATCCCTCACCGCCTGCGGATATCTGCACGAGTGGCGTCGGCAGGGCGAGCGCGGCCGTTGGGTTACGGGGCAACTCCTCGCGAATGTCACCCTCACGCGGGACGAGGCCAGCCGGGTACGGGGCGGAGGGGAGCCCCCGAGTGACCGGCCGCCGACCGAGCAGCCGCCGAGTGCCCGCCCTCCGGCGGTCGGCGGGCCGGAGACACGGAAAGTCGGCGGCTCAGAACCAGAAGAAGAACTACCGGAGAAGAACCTCCCCCACCCCCCACCCGAAGACGCGCCGGTCGGCGAACGTGCGGTGGCCGAACGGGTGTTGCTGTCGCTGCGCCATGCGAGCCAGGAGCTGCACCTCGGCGTCCGCGAGGCGCGGGGGCTGGCCGAAGCGGCGGCGGAGTGGCTGCGGCGGGGGGTAACGCCGGGGGACCTGCGGCGGGTGCTCGCGGAGGGGCTGCCGGCGGAGGGCGTTCGCTCGGCGGTGGGGTTCCTGCGGTACCGGCTGGAGGAGAAGCGCCCCGAGGCGGACGAGCGGGCTGTCCCGGCGGAGGGCCCGGCCGGCTTGGTGACGTGCAAGGGCGGGGGCGATGAACATGTGTTCCGGCCGGTGAGCGACGAGACGCACTGTGGGCGGTGCCGGGTGGCGGAGGCCGGTGCCGTCGCCGGGCGGGACCGGGTGGGGCTCCCGGCGCCCACGGTGCGGGCGGTTTCCTGGCGGGAGCGTGTGGCCGAGGTGACGGCCTGACGGCGCTCGCCGTGCCGGGCGGCGAAACTGCGAACCCGACCGGCGCTGCCGTCCCCCGCACAGCCGCCGAGGATCACCCTCGCGTACGTCGCGGTTCGACGAGGCGATCGCCGGACAGCAGCGTGCCGGCCTGCTTGATGTGCTTCAGCACAGGTGAGACCTCCATGCTCTGCAGGCCGGCCAGCGACCCGATGCGGTCCGTCGTGAACTCGAAGAGTTCGTCGAGATCACGGCAGTGCGCGACGGCATGGATGTTGTGCGGCCCGGACACGGCTGCGGCGAAGGCGATCTCGGGTTCCTGCGCGAGCGTGCGTCCGACCGTCTTCACCGCCGACGGATGCACGCGCAGCCACAGGTTCGCCCGGGCGTGGTAGCCGAGCGCGGCTGCCGCGATCTCCACGTCGATGTGGACGACGCGACGTTCGAGCAGAGTCTGCAGGCGGCGTGACACGCGCCCCGGAGTGGAGTCCGCCGCTGCGGCGAGGTCGGCGAGACCGGCGCGTCCGTCTGCGGCGAGCGAGCCGAGGATCTTCTCGTCCTCTGCGGTGAGCTGCACTGAATCGCGGGCGACGACCGGTGCTTCGGTGAAAGGCGGACCTTCACTGCCCAGCATGGCTTCCTGCTCCGGGGACAGCACGTCCTGCAGGGCGGCCCAGTAGTGGCCGCGGCCTCCCATGAACTGACGGAGCATGGCGAAGGCGTTGATGTCGAGTACCGCCGCGGTGCGCGGAAGCCGTTGGCCGAGCAGGTCCTCGCGCTGCTCGCGGGTCCGTGACTGAGTGGCGCAGGTGATTTCGTAGCCGGCCGCGCTCAGGGCGACCCAGTTGACGTCGTCGCGCTTGGCGAGTGCGTCGGCGATCGCCGAGACGCTGCCGGGGCGGCAGCGCAGTCGCACCAGCCACCTGCTCTGTCCCAGCGCGCCCGGGTTCACCATGCCCGCGACGCGGACGATGCCCGCTGCGCGCAGGCGCCGGTAGCGGCGGTTGACGGAGCTCTCCGAAACACCGAGCGCGGCCGCAATCGCGGCATACGAGGCCCGGGGCGCGATCTGCAGGGCGCGGATGATTCGCACGTCATCGGGCTGCAGATCGCCGGATTCACACACATCCATACCCGTCACGAAGCGAATCCTACAAAGGAGGCCCATACATTCGCTCCGGCAACAGTGCGGCGAACAGACTTGCCGTATGTCATCGAACAGCACAGATCAGCACACGCCGACCGCGCTCATCATCGGGGCCTCGCGGGGCCTCGGCCACGCGGTGGCGGCCGAATTCCTCGACAGGGGATGGGACGTCATCGGCACGGTCCGCGACACCACGTCCCGGACACCCCTGCACGATCTCGCGGACCGGTCCGACGGGCGCGTGAGTGTCGAGCACCTCGACATCAACGAGCCCGACCACCTGGCGCCGTTGCACCAACGCCTCGCCCACCGGCGACTGGACCTACTCTTCATCAACGCAGGCACCACGAACAACGAGCAGACCCCGATCGGCGCGGTTCCGGTATCGGACTTCGTACAGGTGATGATCACCAACGCCCTCAGCCCGATGCGCGTCATCGAAGCGCTCGAAGACCTGGTGACCCCCACCGGGCTGATCGGGGCGATGTCGTCCGGGCAGGGCAGCATCACGAACAACACGACCGGCGGCCGCGAGGTCTACCGCGGAAGCAAAGCGGCCCTGAACATGTTCATGCGCAGCTTCGCAGCCCGGCAGGCCGGGACGCAGCGCGCCTTCGCCCTGCTGGCGCCGGGCTGGATCCGCACCGCTCTGGGCGGGCCGAACGCGCCGTTCACCGTCGAGGAGAGCGTCCCGCTGCTGGTGGACGTCCTGCTGTCCAGGCTGGGCACGCCCGGCCTGGCGTATCTGGACCGCTCGGGTCAGACCGTGCCCTGGTAATCCCGAGCCGCCGAGTGCCCGCCCTCGTCGTGGTCCCTGGTGAGTGCGGCAAGGAGTTCCGGGTCCGAGTGGACCTCCGCTGTGTGCTGCCATCGCGGCCAGTATCCGGGTGGCCGCCGACACCACGGTCTGGTCCTGCTCGGCCCGGGCAGCGGTGGTCAGGACGAGGTCCTCGCCGTCCCTGCGATGCAGCAGGAGTCGGGGCGACTCCTTGAGGCGGGCGATTGTTTGAAGTTACTTTGAAACTGGCGCCCCCGCCATCACCCGCAAGGGGGACGGCGCCGGCGCACCCAACCCCCAGGCCTGATGCATCGCGTCGGCGAAGGCCCCCGCCAGTTTGTGTTCGCCGCTCGCGTTCGGGTGGGTGCCGTCGTAGGTGTCCCGGTGGATGTCGTACGACTCGGGGCGGGAGGCGAGCAGCAGGGGGGACATCGGCTGGTCGAGGTCCGCGACGGTCTTCGCCAGGAGGGTGTTGAAGCGGTCGACCTCCGCGGCGAAGGGCGGGTCCGTCTCGGCGCGGATGTTGGGGATCACCGGCAGGATGACCGCGCGGATGTGCGGGTTCGCCTCGCGCGCCTGTGTCAGGAAGCGGTGGACGTTGCGGGCGGTCTCATCGGCGTCCGTGTAGAAGCCGAGGTCTATCAGTCCGAGCGAGATCAGTAGCACGTCCGCCGGGTGGGCGGTCAGGGTCTCGCGGATCACCGGGGCCATGTGCTGCCAGCCCTCGCCCCAGCCGGCCAGGTGACGGCGGGCGTCGGCGGGGAAGGCGGGGTCGGCATAGGCCGTGCTCGACTCGTACAGCTCCGCGCGCGGGCCGACGATCTCGCAGCTGCCGCCGATCCGCTGCCACATGCGGTAGCGCCAGGTGTAGTCGCCGGCCCGGCCTATGGTCATCGAGTCACCGACGAACATCATCCTCAGACGCATCCGGTCATCATCGCTGACAGAAGAACGGTGGCAATCTTGGGGTCATGCGTTCGCTTCTGTACGTCGCCGGGGCTGCGGCCACCGTCCTGCTCGCCGTCGTTCCGGCCGTTCCTGCCGCCGCCGACGACGGCGGGTTCACGATCAAGGATCCTCGGATCAAGGAGTCCAGCGGCCTGGCGGCGAGCCGCCTGCATCCGGAGATCTACTGGACGCACAACGACAGCAGCGACGGCCCGTACGTCTATGCCGTGGATTCGAAGACCGGCGAGACGGTGGCCAGGGTGACGATGCGCGGGGTGGGGCAGCCGCGTGACGTGGAGGCGATCTCGATCGGTCCTGACGGGGACATCTACGTCGGGGACATCGGCGACAACCTCGACGGGGCGTGGGACCACGTCTGGATATACCGCTTCCCCGAGCCCGAGCAGCTGAAGGACGAGACGGTCCAGGCCACCCAGTACACCGTGAAGTACGCCGACGGCGCGCGGAACGCGGAGGCGCTGATGGTGCAGCCCACGACCGGGCGGGTGTACATCGCGTCGAAGAACGAAAAGAAGGGCGGCGGGCTGTACGTGGGGCCCAAGCAGCTCTCGGCGACGAAGACCAACGTCTTCCGGCGGATCGGCCATGTCCCGTGGGTGACCGACGGGGCGTTCTCGCCGGACGGCAAGCAGTTGACGCTGCGCGGGTACCTGGGGGCCTGGACCTACGACTGGAAGCCGGCCGGTGACGGCGGCCTCGGCGCCGAGCACGAGCTGAACGTGCCGTTCCAGGGGCAGGCCGAGTCGGTGACCTACACCCCCGACGGGTCGGCGCTGATGATGGGATCGGAGGGGGCGGAGAGCCGGGTGGAGCGGTTCGCCGTGCCGCACCCGAAGGGGTCGGAGGCCGCCAAGTCGCCGTCCGGCAAGGACGGTTCGGCGAGCGCGGACAGTAACGCCGGCGGAACCGGAAGCGGCAGCAGTGCGAAGTGGGGGGTGGCAGTCGTCGCCGGGCTCTGCGTGCTGTTCGTGGGTGCGAAGAAGGTGTTCCGGCGGGGCGGCGGGGGCAGCCGGCGGCGCGGCTAGCCTTCCAGCGCCCGGACCTCATAGTGCAGGGTCGTGTCCCGTTTGACGCGGTGGGCGAGCGGCACGAGGGCACCGTGCACGATCGGGTACTTGCGGGCGAGCGCCTTCGCGGCGTTCTTGTTCTCCGCGCTGCCGGTTGCCAGTAGCCGCACCCGCGCTGTGACGGCGGGGCCGGTCGGTTTTCCCCGGAGAGTGGAGGGTGCGATCTCCACTTCCGGGAAGTTGCGCATCCGCTTGACCTTCCACGCCGAGGAGTACGTACGGATGTAGGCGTGGTCGCCCTCGACGGCGATGGAGACGGGGGTACCCACGGTGCTGCCGTCGCGTTTGCGGGTGGTGAGCAGCACGGCGTACTGCTTGGCGAACGGGGTCAGAGGGCCGGGCTGCGGGCTGGGCGGTGATGCGGTCATGCCTCCATGCATGCACGGCTGCCGCCTCCTGTCACCCCCTGTCGGTCCGTTCAGCCCTTGGCGGGGCGGACGCTACGCCGCCCAGTGCCCCGGCCTGACGAGCGACGGCGGAAGCTTCGTCGCCGGGTCGCCCTTCGCCGCGTTCAGCTGGGGCTGGGTGAGGAAGAAGGCGCCGGTGAGGTCGGCGCTGCTGAGGTTCGCGTCGCGGAGGTCGGCGCCTATCAGGTCGGCCAGGCGGAGGTCGGCGCCGGTGAGGTCGGCGGCGATCAGGTAGGCGCCGCGCAGGTTGGCGCCCTGGAGGTCGGCGCCCCGGAGGCGGGCGCCCATCAGGTCGGCGCCCCGGCGGTTCTTCTTCCTGCTCTTGCCGCCGGCCGTGGCGCGTACGAGTTCGCTGGTGCGCAGGAGAAGAGTGTTGACGTCCGCGCGGTGGGCCGGGACGTCCAGTTCGCCGAGCGCCTCGGGGGTGAGACGGGTGAGGGCGGTGGTGGCGTCGAGGAGACGGCGCAGGTCGGCGTGGACGGGGCGGGCGGGGGCGAGGGTGAGTGCCTCGGTCAGGTACCAGAGGAGTTCGTGGAGCTGTCTGACCACCGGGAACGTGTCGAACATCTGCCGGGCGGTCGCCGGGTCCTGCCGCCAGTCCCGGCCGCCGAAGGTGACCTGGGAGACCTGCTGGCCGGCGCCGAAGCAGTCGTACACCGTGCAGCCGGAAAAGCCCTTGTCCCTGAGCCGGGTGTGGATGCCGCAGCGGAAGTCGTCCTGCAGGTTGGTGCAGGGCTGCCCGGCGCGTTTGTCGAGCGCGAAGTCGGCGGAGGCGGTGAAGGGGAGCGCGACGCAGCAGAGCCCGAAGCAGTTGGCGCAGTCGCCCTGCAGGGTGAGTTCGCTGTGATCCTGGGGCATGGGTCGATTTTACGGGCGCGTACCGCAGCCTCGGCCGGGGCGTCGTAGCCTCGCGGGATGCGTGAACCCCGGGCCTTCTCCACCGACCGTCTCGATCTGCTGCCGCTGCGGGTCGCGCACGCCGATGAGATGGCGGAGGTGTTGTCCGACCCGAGCCTGCACACCTTCATCGGCGGCCGCCCGGCCACCGTGGAGGAACTGCGCGCCCGCTACGAGCGTCAGCTCGCCGGCTCCCCGGACCCGGCGGTGACCTGGTGGAACTGGGTGATCCGGCTGCGCGCGGAGGGCCGTTCGACGGAGGGCTGCCCGGTGAAGGGCAGCCTGACGGGGACGCTGCAGGCGACGGTCGAGGAGCCGGTCGCGGAGATCGCCTGGGTGGTGGGAACGCCGTGGCAGGGCCGGGGCATCGCCAAGGAGGCGGCGGCAGGTCTGTGCCGGCATCTCGCCGGTGTGCCGGGCCTGCACGAGGTGATCGCGCACATCCACCCGGACCACGCCGTGTCGGCCGCGGTGGCCGGGGCGGCGGGGCTGCGGCCGACCGGCGAGTGGCAGGAGGGGGAGGAGCGGTGGCGGGGGGCGCTGCCCGGGTCCTGAGCGTGCGGGCGTGCGGGCTCAGTCGGCGTACGGGTCTTTCAGCCACATCGGCCGCCGGACTTCCTCCAGTACAGGCGCCGGGAAACGTGCCCCGGGGACGTAGTAGCGGGCCTTGGTGTTTCCGACCGGCTGGAGCAGCTCGGCCTCGACGAGGGACCGTGTAGCCCTCGATGCTGTTGGAGCCGGCGATGGCATCGGCGGTGAACGTCTTGCGCAGGTCGGCCGTCCACTTGGCCGCTGTCTGCCGCACCTGGTGCCGCAGGGATTGCCGCATGGCGTCGACGTCGGCGAGGACGGCGCGGTCCGCGCTGCTGAGCGCGGGGATCCGATAGAGCATGACTCGATGACACCTACTGACTGTCAAGAGGCGGAGTGTCGAAGGGGTGCACAAGCGTTTACCCTGGGGTGAACACGTGTGCACCCCGGCCAGCCCCCGGCCCCGGCGTCGGCACGGCCAACGTCGACACGACCAACGGAGAGTCATGCCCCCTGCGATACCGACCGAGGACGTCGACGAGGTCGAGGAAGCCCCGCACCCCCGGCTGCTCGTCGGTGTTCTCGCGTTCTGCGGCTGTGTGGTTGCCGTCATGCAGACGCTGGTGGTGCCGCTGCTGCCGCACGTTCCCGCGCTCACCGGGTCGACCCCGGCGGCCGCGAGCTGGCTGGTCACCGTCACGCTGCTGACCGGGGCGGTCTGTACGCCGGTGCTCGGCCGGGTCGGGGACATGTACGGGAAGCGGCGGGTGCTGGTCGCGGCGCTCGGTGTGCTGGTGCTGGGGTCGGTGCTGTGTGCGATCAGTTCGCACATCGGGGTGCTGATCGCCGGCCGTGCCCTGCAGGGCGCCGCCATCGCCGTGGTGCCGCTGGGGATCAGCATCATGCGGGACGAACTGCCGCCGGCCCGGGTGCTTTCGTCGGTGGCGCTGATGAGTTCGACGCTGGGGATCGGTGCGGCCATCGGTCTGCCGGTCGCCGCGATGGTGGTGGAGCACTACGACTGGCACACCATGTTCTGGGCGTCGGCCGCGCTCGGCGTGCTCGACGTCCTGCTGGTGCTCCGGGTGGTGCCGGAGTCGCCGCTGCGGACCCGGGGCCGGTTCGATGCGCTGGGCGCGGTCGGGCTGAGCGGGGCGCTGGTCTGTCTGCTGCTGGCCACCACCCAGGGCGGCGAGTGGGGCTGGGGCTCCGGCCGGATCGTCGGGCTGTTCGTGGCCGCGGTGGTGATCGGCCTGGTCTGGGGGTACTACGAGCTGCGGGTCCCCTCGCCGATGGTCGATCTGCGGATCTCCGCACGTCCCGCGGTGCTGTTCACCAACATCGCGGCGCTGCTGGTCGGCTTCGCCTTCTACGCCAACTCGCTGGCCACCGCGCAGATGGTGCAGGAGCCGAAGAGCACCGGATACGGGCTCGGTGCGTCCATCGTGGTCGGCGGGCTGTGTCTGCTGCCCGGCGGGCTCTCGATGGTGGCGCTGTCGCCGGTCTCCGCGCGGATCTCCGCCAAGCACGGCCCCAAGGTCACCCTCGCGCTCGCCTCGGCCGTGCTGGTGGCGGGTTATGTGGTCCGCTTCTACACCAGCCACAGCCTCTGGCTGATCATCCTGGGCGCCACGGTGGTGTCATCCGGTACCGCGCTCGCGTACTCGGCGTTGCCGTCGCTGGTGATGCGCGGGGTCCCGGTCAGCGAGACGGCCGCGGCCAACGGGCTCAACACGCTGATGCGTTCGGTCGGGCAGGCCTTCTGCAGCGCGGTGGTCGCCGCCGTGCTGGCCAACCTCACCTTCCGGGCCGGCGGTCACACCGCCCCCACCCTGCACGCGTACCTCGTGGTCTTCCTCATCGCGGGCGGCGCCGCGCTCGCCGCGCTGGCCGTGACGCTGTGCCTGCCGGGACGGTCGGCGGCGCCCACCGCCGGTAACGTCGGGGGACGGGGACCGAAGGTGCTGGCTCAGGAGGGCGCATGACCGCAAGCGGCACGGACAGCGGCCCGGCGGGGACGCGGGCCGGGCCGACCGGCCGGGACGCGCAGGCCGGGTCCACCGGCCGGGACGCCATCCTGCTCGCCGCCCGGCGCGCCTTCACCCGGCGCCCGTACGCCGAGGTGACCATGCGCGGGATCGCCGCGGACGCCGGGGTCAGCGCCTCGCTGATCGTGAAGCGGTTCGGGACCAAGGAGCAGCTGTTCGGCACGGTCGCCGACTTCGGGGCGGCGGCCGACGAGCTCTTCGACGCCCCGCTCGGCGACCTGGGCCGGCACCTGGTGCTCACCCTCGTACGCAGCAGAAGGGCGCAGCAGGCCGACCCGTTGCTGCGGGTGGTCTTCTCGCTGGGCATCGACGACGAACGCTCCCTGCTGAAGGAGCGCTTCCGCGAACAGGTCACCGCCCGGCTGGCCGCCCGGCTGACGGGTGCGGAGCGCGAGTTGCGGGCGGAGCTGATCGCCGGGCAGCTGCTGGGCCTCGGTGCGGCGCTCAGTCTGCACCGGCCCGGCGCGGGCCAGGTCGCCAGCCCCGAGCGGCTGGCCGAGCTGTGCGCGCCGGCGCTGCAGCGGCTGATCGACGGCTGACGGGGAGGCGCTTCCGGGGCATGCGCTAGATGGACTTGGGTCAGCCCGGCCGACGCTCTCGAGCTGCAGGAGATGCGGGCGCTGGCCGCCTACCGCGAGCGGCAGGACCGCGGGGAATCGGCCGGCGTACCGCACCGCGAAGCGCTCCGCCGTGTTTTCGGCGGGGATGACGCGTGACCAGCCAAGTCATCTGAAAGCCGGAGGCTCTTGTCCAGGCGGAGACGTTCGCCAAGGACGATCCCCATGGGGTGCGCCAGGTATTCACGGCGGTGGACCACCTCGGCGACGACCCCCGACCCGAAGGCGCTTCCGGCAGTGCCGCGCTGCTGCGTATCCATGTCGGGCGGCACCGCGTCCTCTATGAGATCAGTGACAGGCAGGTCAGGATCAGTGTGGTCCACCTCGGCCGGCTGCGCTGAGAGTCTGCCCCTGGCCATGCGAAGAGCCCCGGCAGTTACTGCCGGGGCTCCTTCGATGAGCGGTAGCCGTTACAGCTTCTCGATCACGTAGTCGATGCAGGCGGTCAGCGCCTCGACGTCCTGCGGGTCGACCGCCGGGAACATCGCTACCCGCAGCTGGTTGCGGCCGAGCTTGCGGTAGGGGTCGGTGTCCACGATGCCGTTGGCGCGGAGCGCCTTGGCGATGGCCGTCGCGTCGATCTCGTCGGCGAAGTCGATGGTGCCGATGACCTGCGAACGCTTCGCCGGGTCCGTCACGAACGGGGTCGCGTACTTGGATTCCTCGGCCCAGCCGTACAGGGTGCGCGAGGAGGTCGCCGTGCGGCGGACCGTCCAGTCCAGGCCGCCCTGGGTGTTCATCCAGGTGAGCTGCTCGTTCAGCAGGAACAGCGTGGCGAGGGCCGGGGTGTTGTACGTCTGGTTCTTCAGCGAGTTGTCGATCGCCGTCGGCAGCGAGAAGAACTCCGGGATGTGCCGGCCGGACGCCTGGATGCGGGCCGCGCGCTCCAGGGCCGCCGGGGAGAAGACGCCGATCCACAGCCCGCCGTCGGAGGCGAAGGACTTCTGCGGGGCGAAGTAGTAGACGTCGGTCTCGGTGATGTCGACCGGCAGACCGCCCGCGCCCGAGGTGGCGTCCACCAGGACGAGGGAGCCCTCGTCGGCGCCCGCGACCCGCTTGATCGGGGCTGCGACACCGGTCGAGGTCTCGTTGTGCGTGAGGGCGTAGACGTCCACACCCGCCTCGGCCTTCGGGTCCGGGTGGGTGCCCGGGTCGGAGGCGATGACGGTGGGCTCGGCGAGCCACGGCGCCAGCTTCGAGGCCTTCGCGAACTTGGAGGAGAACTCGCCGAAGTTGAGGTGCTGCGACTTGGACTCGATGAGCCCGTGTGTCGCGATGTCCCAGAAGGCGGTGGAGCCGCCGTTGCCCAGGATCACCTCGTAGCCCTCGGGGAGCTGGAAGAGGTCACGCACGCCTGCGCGTACCGCGCCGACCAGGTTCTTGACCGGGGCCTGGCGATGGGACGTGCCCATGAGGGAAGTGCCGGTGGCGGCGAGGGCGTCCAGCGCCTCCGTACGCACCTTGGAGGGGCCCGCGCCGAAACGGCCGTCGGCGGGCTTGATGTCAGCGGGAATCCGGATCTCAGCCACGAGCGGGAGCGTAGTCGGTTCCGGGCGGATATGGACAGTAGGTCCGCCCGATGAGACGAAGCCCCGGACCGCGGGCCGACGGCACGGCCGGCGCCATGGTCCGGGGCGCGACACGGGTGCGGGCGTCAGCCGCCGAGTTTCACCGGCAGCGCGTAAAGGTCGTTCTGGGTGACGACCGGCTTGTTGCGCAGTTCGGTGGCGGGCACCGCGAGATGCAGTTCGGGGAAGCGGCCGAAGAGCGCCGGCAGGGCGACGCCTGCCTCGAGGCGGGACAGGGCCGCGCCAGGGCAAACGTGCGGGCCGTGGCCGAAGGAGATGTGCCGGTTGGGGGTGCGGGTGATGTCGAAGTTGCCGGCGGTCGGGCCGTGCGCCTCCTCGTCCCGGCCGATCGCACCGAACGAGACGATCAGCCCCTCGCCCCGGGGCAGCACCGTGTCCCCGACCGCGATGTCTTCGGTGGCGAACCGGATCAGTACGTGCGAGGTCGGGGTCGACCAGCGCAGCGTCTCCTCGATGACGTTCTCCCACGGCACTTCACCGCTGAGCACCAGCTTGCGCTGCTCGGGATGGGCCTGCAGGGCCACCACGGCGTTGACGATCAGGCTGATCGTGGTCTCGTGACCGGCCGCGATCATCAGCTGGAGGGTGTTGGTGATCTCCTCCGTGGTGAGGTGGTCGCCGTCCTCGGAGGCCGCGATCAGCGCGCTGGTGAGATCGTCCCCGGGGTGGGCCCGCTTGGACTCGACGATCTTGGCGAAGAGCGCGCCGAGGTCCGCCATCATCTGCGGGACCTCCTCCGGCGGTGTCTGCGTCGAGAAGAACTTCTCGAAGAGGTGCTTCAGCCGGGGATGGTCGGCGGAGTCCACCCCCATCAGCTCGCTGACCACGTTCATCGGCAGCGGGTAGGCGAACTCTGCCTTCAGATCGACCGTCTCGCCCGCGGGTGTCTCGGCCAGCCGGTCCAGCATCCCGGTGGTGAGCTTCTCGATGCCCGCGCGCAGCCGTTCAACGCGCCGTACGGTGAGGGCCTGCGCGACCAGGGTGCGCAGCCTGCGGTGGTCGGCGCCGTCCACGGTGAGCATCGACCGGCCCGGGTTGGCCAGGCCGATCAACGGCCAGTCGGGCGGGATCTCGCCGCGCTGCCAGGCGCCCCAGACGTTGATGTCCTTCACCAGGCGTGCGTCGGTGAGCAGTTGCCTGGCCGCCGCGTGGCGGGTGACCGCGTAACAGGCGACGCCGCCCGGCAGCACCACCCGGGCCAGCGGTCCCGCCGCGCGCAGGGCGTCACTCTCGGCGTCCAGGTCCTGGACGAGGGGGTCCAGGACGATCGGGTCCAGGACGAGGGGCTCGTGGTCGACCGGACAGGTCATCGGTGTCTCCTAAGAGGATGCTGGGGACGGTGTGCTGTCCGGTCACAGCGCCGGGACCGGGGTGAAGGTGACGGGCAGCGCGGACAGACCGCGCAGCCAGGGGGAGGGACGCCGGGTGAGGGTGGCCGGGTCGGCCGCGAGGTCGACGTCGGGCAGCCGGTCGAGGATGACCTCGATGCCGGTCCGCGCGATGACCTCGGCCATCTCCTGGGCCGGGAACGGGCAGCGGTGCTCGCCGTGGCCGAAGGAGAAGAACGCGTTGTTGCCGCCGGTGAAGGCCGAACCGTCCGTCCGCACCTGCGGGTCGGCGTTGGCGGCGGCGATACCGAGCAGCAGCATGTCGCCCGCCTCGATGCGCCGGCCGCCCAGGACGGTGTCGCGGGCGGCCCAGCGGCCGGCCACGTTCTGGGTGGGGGTGTCCTCCCAGAGCACCTCGTTCATCGCTTCGGCGACGCTGTGCCGGCCGCCGGAGAGCGAGGCGGCGAACCGGTCGTCGGTCAGCATCAGCCGCAGCGAGTTGCCGATCCAGTCGGCGGTGGGCTGGTGGCCGGCCGCCATCATGACCATCAGGTCCTGGGCGATCTCCTCGGCGGTGAAGCCGGCCGGGTCGGCCAGCATCCGGGAGGCCGCGTCGTCGGCGGGCGCGACCTGCCGGTCGTCGAGCAGCCGGACCATGGAACCGGCCAGGTGCTGCTGGCCCGCCAGCGCGTCCTCGCCGCCGTCGATCATGTCGTTGAGGGCCTTGACCAGCGCCGGGCCCTCTTCGTCGGGGAAGCCGTAGACCCGGGCCAGCACCCGGACCGGCAGCAGCATCGCGTACTGGCCGATGATCTCCGTACGGCCCGCCCCGCAGAAGGCGTTGATCAGCTCGTCGGCGAACTGCTCGGTGATCCGGCGCAGTTCGAATGGATCGGCGGCCTCGAGGGCGTTGCCGATCATGGTGGCGCGTTCGCGGTGGCGTTCGCCCACCGTGTAGAGGATCGACGGCTGTTTACGGCCGATCATGGGCAGCAGCGGCCAGTCGGCGGGAATGCGGTCCCACTGGTTCCACAGGTCCGAGTCGCGGCTGAAGAGCGCCGGGTCGCCGGTGACCTGGTGCAGCTCCCGGTAGTCGAGCACCAGCCAGGCCGGTACGTCGCCGTCCAGGAGCACCGGCGCCACCGGGCCGTGGGTCTTGCGCATCTCCCGGTAGAGCCGGGTGGGGTCGGTCTGGAAGCGGGGGCCGCTCAGCGGGGTGGGCGGAGCTTCTGTGGTCATGTGGCGCTGGGCTCCCGGACGGATGGGGTGGAAAGTACGGGCGGGGCGGTCGACAGGGCCTGGAGGTGCTCCAGGAGCGTGATCAGTACGTATTTGCTCGACGTGCGGTCGCGGGCGTCGCAGTCGATCAGCGGGATCCCGTCCGGCAGATCGAGCGCCTCCCGCAGTTGCTCCTGGGTGTGCACGGGGCCGCCGAAGTCGTTGCAGGCGACGATGAACGGTGTGCCGTGGTGTTCGAGGCGGTCGATCGCGTACCAGGACTCGGCGAGCCGGCGGGTGTCGACCAGCACCACCGCGCCCAGCGTGCCGGAGAACAGCCGGTCCCACAGGAACCAGAAACGCTCCTGTCCGGGCGCCCCGAAGAGATAGAGGATGGTGCGCTCGTCGATGGTGATCCGGCCGAAGTCGAAGGCCACGGTGGTGGCGGTCTTGGCGTGCACCCCGGTGAGATCGTCGACGGCCGCGCCTGCCTGCGTCATCGTCTCCTCGGTGTTCAGCGGGCGGATCTCGCTGACCGACCGGACCATGGTGGTCTTGCCCGCTCCGAAGCCTCCGACGATGACGATCTTCAGACCGTTGTCGGCGGTGCCGGCCAGGCCGGGCTGTGGGGAGGTTGCGGACTGGTTAGAGGTTGCGGAGTCCAACGAGCACCTGCTCCAGGATGTGAGGATCGGGAAGACGGTCCCCGCCGCCCGCGGTACGCGGATGACGGGCGCTGATCCGGCCGGTGTCGAGCAGGTCGCAGAGCAGGATCCGGGTGATGGAGACGGGCAGCCCGAGCTCGGCGGCGACCTCGACGACGGCGGTGGGGCGGGCGCACATCCGCAGGATGGCAGCGTGTTCCGACTGCATTCCGGGCGTCGGATCGCACTCGCCCACCACCAGGGTGACCAGGTCGAAGGTGCCGGCGTCGGCCCGGCTGCGGCCGCCGGTGAGGGTGTAGAGGCGGTCGGGGTCGTCGTCGCGACCCGGCCTGGGCCGCTTCCCGCCCGGGTTCACGTGCGCGGCTCCGCGCTGAGGTGTTCGCCCAGCTGCTCGACCAGCTCACTCATGTTGTGTCCGATCAGGCCCACATCGGCCGACTCGTCCGCGATCACCGAGAGATGAGCGCCGTCGCCCGCCTCGACGATGAACAGCACCCCGCCGTAGAACTCCGCCATCGCGCTCCGGACGCCGCCCGTGCCGTCCCCGAACTCCATGGACGCGCCGTGCGACAGGCTCTGGATGCCGGCCGAGATGGCGGCGAGCTGGTCGGCCTGGTCGACGGTGAGCCCCGGGGTGCGGCACAGCTTGAGGCCGTCACGGGAGAGGACGAGGGCGTGCCGGGCCCCGGGGGTGCGCTCCAGGAGGCTCTCCAGCAGCCAGTTGAGCCTCTCGTCGGTGGTCGTGGGAGTCATGAGGTGCTGCCTTCCGGATCCGGGGAGTCGCCACGCACGGCCTGCCGGAACGTGCTGAACCTCACGGCGGATGTCGTGGACGTCTTGGACGTGGTGGTACGAGGCCGGGGCTCGCCGTCGGGGATCGCCCCGCTCGGATGCGCGGCCGCCAGTGTCCGGCCGCGGCGCCGCTGGGGCAGGCCGCTCTCGCCCAACGCGGGGGTGGCGTGCGGGGGTTCGGGCTCGGTGGCCGGCTCGGCCGGTGCGGGGGCGGGGAGCGTACCCGCATCCGTACGCGTACCCGTAGTCGTGCCCCTGATCAGCGGCGGCCGGGTGATGAGCTCCTGCGGCAGCAGCACCAGGACGCCGGTGCCGCCGCGCGCGGACGGCCGGAAGGAGACCGTGAGGCCGTGCTTGCGGGCCAGCCGCCCCACTACGGCCAGACCGAGCCGGGTACCGGACAGGCCGGCGAGGTCGGTCTGCTGGGTGGTCTCCGAGGTGACCGCCCGCTCGGCGCGGCGCAGCTGGACGTCGCTCATGACCAGGCCGCTGTCCTCGATGGTGAGGATCAGGCCGGCCGGTACCTCTTCGACGTACACATGCACTTCGGCCGTCGGCGGCGAGAAGTTGGCAGCATTGTCCAGCAGCTCCGCGAGACAGTGCATCACGCCTTCGGCGGCGTGACCGGCGATGGCGACCTCACTGGTGGAGTGCAGCCGGATGCGCTGATAGCCGGCGATCCGGCCCATCGCACCGCGCAGGATCGACTCCATGACGATGGGCTTGGCCCAGCGGCGTCCGGAGCGTGCCCCGGCGAGTACGGCGATGGAGTCGGCGAGGCGGCCCGCCTGGGCGGTCCGGTGGTCGAGGTGGAGCAGATCGCCGAGCACGTCCTCGTCGGTGTGCCGGTGCTCCATCTCGCGCAGGTCCGCGAGCATCCCGGTGGCGAGGGCCTGCATCCGCCCCGCAGCGTTGGCGGCGGCGGACATCGCGGCGGACCGAACCGACTCGGCGCGTGCCGCGCGGGCCGTGAGTTCGGCGGTCTTCTCCCTGAGCTCGGCGGTGAGTTCGACGACCTTGGTGTCGCACCGGGCGGCCTCCTCGCTCATCCGGTCCACGCGGGTGCGGAGCGCCCGGGCCGACGTGGCGCCGTACACCGCGGCGGCGACGGCGGCACTCAGCAGCACTGCG
Source organism: Streptomyces sp. NPDC051322 (assembly GCF_040689485.1). Classification (NCBI taxonomy): domain Bacteria; kingdom Bacillati; phylum Actinomycetota; class Actinomycetes; order Kitasatosporales; family Streptomycetaceae; genus Streptomyces; species Streptomyces sp. NPDC051322. The sequence continues at coordinate 83,106 of NZ_JBFBAK010000015.1, forward strand.
GCAGCGGCGGAGCACCAGGCGAGTGGGGCGCGTATGTGGTCGGGGGCAGCGGCCGCCGCACATACGCAGAGCAGGCCCGAGACGATCAAGGAGATCAGCAGAGCCAGTGCGGTCGGGCGGAGCGGGGGGCGCTCTGTCATCTGGCGGAGTCCTCATGACGGATGGGGCAGGAGGGGTTTGTGCGGGGAGCTGCGGGTTCTGCCTAACGCCTGGCAACTATAGGAGGGTTGGTGATCGCTTTGGGAATTTATGGGTCCGGAATTTGTTGGCTTCGGTACGTATTTTGCACGGGGCCGCACACCCGCCGTGTGCCACGTCTCTCGAACGTAAGTGAGGAACTGCGTCACGGCCCCTTACTGTGGAGGCCATGGACCCGATTGCCCCCGCCGACGCCAAGGCCCTCGACACCGCTCTGACCGCCCCCGCGCCCGGCGACCTCGGGTCGCCCACGCTGCGGTCGCGTCTCGGGCCGCTGGGGCTTGTGCTGTCCGGTGGGGTCTCGGTGCAGTTCGGCGCCGCCGTCGCGGTTTGGCTGATGCCCCGGGCCGGTGCGCTCGGGGTGGTGTCGCTGCGGCTGGCCGTCGCCGCCGTGGTGCTGCTGGTCGTCTGCCGGCCCCGGGTGCGCGGACTGTCCCGCGCCGACTGGAACACGGTACTCGTCTTCGGGGTGGCGATGGGCGGCATGAACGGCCTGTTCTACCAGGCCGTGGACCGCATCCCGCTGGGCGCAGCGGTGACCCTGGAGGTCCTCGGTCCGCTGGCGCTCTCGGTGATCGCCTCGCGCCGCCTGGTGAACGTGCTCTGGGCCGCCCTCGCGCTCTGCGGCGTGGCGCTGCTCAGCGGCGGCGGCTTCGGCGGTCTCGACCTGGTGGGGGTGGCGTTCGCGCTGGCCGCCGGTGGGATGTGGGCGGCGTACATCATCTTCTCCGCCCGTACCGGGGCGCGCTTCCCGCGCGCCGACGGCCTGGCGCTGGCCATGGCGGTCGGCGCGCTGCTGATGCTGCCGCTGGGGATCGCGGACGCCGGCTCCCGGCTCCTCGTACCGAGCACCCTCGGCCTCGGCGCGGCGGTCGCGCTGCTGTCGTCCGTACTCCCCTACACCCTGGAACTGCTCGCGCTGCGCCGGCTGCCCGCTTCGACCTTCGCGGTCCTGATGAGCCTGGAGCCCGCCATCGCGGCGACAGCCGGTTTCCTCGTCCTGCACCAGGCGCTGTCCGCGGTGGACGCGCTGGCGATCGCGTTGGTCATCGTGGCCAGCATGGGGGCGGTACGGACGCAGGTCTCGGGGAAGTAGCGCTTTCTTCCGCTTCTTCCGCGTGGTGTCCCGGTCCGGTTTCGGTCAGGTCGCTGTCCGACGATGCACTTTTCCGGCGGGCCCCGGCCGGAGAAGGTGAAAGGCGACCGCGCGGATCAGGCAAAGAGGGGTGAGCTCGATGCTGGAGGACGTGTTCGACAGCCAGGAACTGCCGGTGTCGAACCGGGTGGACGCCTGGCGTGAGATCACAGCGAGCGCGCTGATACCCAATGAGTTCAGTATCGACCGGGCGGCTGAGTTCCGGGCCTCACTGCGAGCCGCGGACATGGGCGCGGCGCAGGTGACCGCCATGACCTACGCGTCCATGAGGTCACGCAGGACAGCGCGGCTGATCCGGCGCTCCGACCCCGAGATGTACGCCGTGGGGCTCATCGTTCGGGGCGAGCAAGCGATCCATCAGGATCAGTGCGAAGCATCGCTCGGGGCCGGCGATCTGGTCGTGTACTCGACCTCCCACCCTTACGAGACCGTGGTGGATGCCCGGCAGGGCACAGCGGCCTCCGTGGTGGTGCAGATTCCGCGAGCCGTGCTGCCGCTGTCGTCGAACCGGGTGGACCGGATGCTGGCCGCCCGTATGACAGGACGGAAGGGGTCGGGACGGCTGCTCGCCGGTTTCCTCACCCACCTGACCACCGACACCGCGCCCTGCGGGGCAGCCGACGGGCAAAGGCTGGGGGGCGTCCTGATCGATCTGGTCACCGCATGGCTGGCCCACCACATCGATGCCGCGGAGCGGATACCGGCTGAAAGCCGTCAGCACCTGCAGTTCCTGGAGATCCAGGACTTCATCTGCCGGCATCTCGGCGACGTCGAACTCTCCCCCGCCACGGTCGCCGCCGCTCACCACATCTCGTTGCGCACCCTGCACCGCCTCTTCCACCAGCACGCCCACGGTGAGACGGTCGCCGCGTACATCCGCCGCCGGCGGCTCAGCCGCGCCCGACGTGACCTCACCGACCCGCACCTGGCCGGCCGACCGGTGCACGCGACAGCCGCCCGCTGGGGTTTTCCGCTTCCGGCCGACTTCACCCGCGCTTTCCGCACCGCCTACGGCACCACCCCGACGGAATACCGGCGCGGACTCCTGCGGGCCGAACCCGACATCCGTTGCGCCGAGTCGGGGCGCCGGACCCAAAGGCCCGACGCCCCGCGTGGTTCAGCCGGTCCGGCGCCTCAGTAGGCGATCCAGCCGTAGCTGCGGGCCGTGCCCTTGAACTGGATGTAGAAGCCGGACCGGTCCTTCACGTTCGTGGCGGCCAGCATCCACTTTCCCGCCTTGGCCGTCTTCCAGCCGTTGCACTTGCCGGTGGCCTTGAAGCAGGTCCTGACCGAGCGGGTGGACTTGACCTTCACGTTGATGTCCTGGCAGTTGCTGGTGGTGTACGCCCAGATGCCGGTGCCGGGCCAGTGGGCGTTGCTGCTGCCGTGACCCGGCGCGCTGGTGTAGTACTTCGCGGTGCCGAGGCAGGAGACCGCCTGGGCGGTGGCGTCGGTCTTCGGTTCCGCCGCGCCGGCCGAGCCGGCCGTCACAGCGGCCGCACCCCCCGCGAGCAGTACGGCGGTCATCGTGAACGGAGCGATACGGTTGCGCATTCGCACGGATTTCCCCTGGGTGTGAAGTGGCTCTGACGGAGGTGTCCGCCGAAGGCGGACCCGCCTGCGGTGGTCGTTGTCGTGCAGGCAAGGAAATCGTCGCCGGAAATCCGGCGGAACGCCTTAGCGTGCTGCGCCAGGGGCTTAGCCGGGTGTGCCAGTTGTCATACCGGGTTGTTATCGTTCCCTGGCGGCTCGGGCGAGGGACGTATCAGCGAGCGGGTGAGGTTTTCATGGGACTGTTCGACAGCATCCGCGGTGAGTTCATCGACATCGTCGAGTGGACCGACGACAGCCGGGACACGATCGTGTGGCGCTTCCCGCGTCACGACAACGAGATCAAGATGGGCGCCAGGCTCGTCGTACGCGAGTCGCAGACCGCGGTCTTCGTCAACGAGGGACGGATAGCCGACGTCTTCCAGCCGGGCACGTACACCCTGGAGACCCGGAACCTCCCGCTGCTCGCCACGCTGAAGGGCTGGAAGTACGGCTTCGACTCGCCGTTCAAGGCCGAGGTGTACTTCGTCACCACCCGCCAGTTCACCGACATGAAATGGGGGACGCAGAACCCCGTCATCGTCCGCGACCCCGAGTTCGGGATGGTGCGGCTGCGCGCCTTCGGTACCTACGCGGCGCGGGTGGCGGACCCGGCGGCGCTGCTGCGTGAACTGGCGGGCACCGACCCGCAGTTCCGTACCGAGGAAGTGCAGGAGTATCTGCGTCAGCTGATCGTCGGCAGGCTGAGTGGCGCGCTCGCCGCGTCGGGCGTGCCGATGCTGGATCTGGCGACCCGGCAGGAGGCGATCGGCGCCGAGCTGGCGGGCGTGCTCACCCGGGAGTTGCAGCCGGTCGGTATCGCCGTCCCCACGTTCATCATCGAGAACATCTCGCTGCCGCCGGAGGTCGAGGCAGCCATCGACACCCGTTCCAGGATGGGTATCGCGGGCGATCTCGACCAGTACACCCGGTTCCAGGCAGCCGACGCGCTCGCGGCCGGTGCCCGCACGCCCGGCAGCGGAGTCGGCGACGGCATGGGACTGGGGCTCGGCATGGCCGCCGGCCAGCGGATGGCGGCCGGCCTCACCCCGCAGCCCACGGCTCCGGCACCCGCCGCCGCCCCCGCCCCTTCGGCCGGCCCGCCGCCGCTGCCCGCGCAGGAGCAGTGGTTCGTCGGCGTCAACGGCGCCCAGCAGGGACCGTACGACCCCACCGCGCTGACCGGTCTGGTGAGCGCGGGCACCCTGACCCGGACGACGCTCGTCTGGAAGGAAGGGATGCCCGGCTGGCTGCCTGCCGACCAGGTGCCCGACATCGGCCGGCTCTTCGGAGCCGTACCGCCGCCGCTGCCGCCGCAGGCCTGAGAGCGGGCCGACGATGAGCACCGACGAGCAGAACACCGCGAACCCCGGTACGGCCTCCCGTTCCTACCCGTGCCAGGCGTGCGGCGCCACCGTGGAGTTCGCGCCGGGCTCCGACGCGCTGCGCTGTCCGTACTGCGGTCATGAGCAGGCGGTGACGGCGGTGCCGCGCCAGGTGCGTGAGCACAGCTTCGACGAGCTGGCGGCGCTGCCCGCCAAGCCACTGAGCTCCACCGCCGAGGGCCTCCGCAGCTACGTCTGCCCGGGGTGCGGCGCCCACACCGAGAGCGACGACCTCTCCGCGCACTGCCAGTTCTGCGCCACCGCGCTGGTCGCCGAACCCGGCGCCACCGAGCGGGTGACACCGGAAGCCGTGGTCCCCTTCGGCCTGGACCGCAACGCGGCCCGCGAGGCACTGAGCGGGTGGACGTCGTCCCGCTGGTTCGCGCCGTCCCGCCTGAAGCAGGTCAGCGAGGCGGAGACGTTCCGGGGCAGCTATCTGCCGCACTGGACGTACGACGCGCAGACGGTCTCCAGCTACCGGGGCCAGCGCGGCGACTACTACTACGTCACCGAGACCTACACCACCACCGAGAACGGCGAGAGCGTCACCAAGACCCGCCAGGTGCGCCGCACCCGCTGGTCCCCCGCCTCCGGGACGGTCGGCCGCGGCTTCGACGACGTGCTCGTCGCCGGGACCACCCATGTCGCCGCCGAACAGCTGGACAAGCTCACGCCGTGGCCGCTGGAGGAGGCCAAGCCGTTCCAGCCGGCGTATCTGGCCGGTTTCCGGACCGTGCGATACGACGTGGAGCCGGAGGACGCCCTGGTGACCGCCAAGGAACGGATGGCCGACGTCATCCGGTCCGACTGCCGGGCCGACATCGGCGGTGACGAACAGCGGGTGACCTCCGTGGACACCCGCTACTCGGGCCTCACCTTCAAGCTGGTGCTGCTGCCCGTCTGGTTCCTGACCTATCTGTACGCGGGCAGGAGCTGGCAGGTCATGGTGAACGCCCGCACCGCCGAGGTCATCGGCGCACGCCCGTACAGCAAGGGCAAGATCGCCGCCGCGGCGGTGTCCGCGCTGGTCCTCGTCGCGCTGATCGTCTTCCTGGTGATGCAGAAGTAGGACCCTTACCTGTCCGCCTCTTCATCACCGCCGGTGCGTGCGCACTGCTCTTCCGCGTCGCCCGTCCGACAGTGGATGCGGAGGCCCTCCTCGTCCGGGGCCCGGTCGGGGCGGAGCACCGGGTGTTCGTCGTAGTCCCCGCCGTTCTGACTGCGGAACGCGAGGGGCTCGGTATCGGGAAGCGTCAGCAGCCCTGCGGGGCGCCCACGCGGCGCAGGGCGATCAGGGCCAGCAGGCAGGAGACCAGCGCCGCCGCGCCGCAGATCGCGAAGCCGAGGGAGTATCCATGGCCCAGCGCCTGCAGGGCCAGCGGTGCCGCGCCGCCGGGCGGTGTGGAGGAGGGGACGGAGTTGACGGCCAGCGGGCCGCCCTGGGCGGCGACTTCGGTGGCGGCGGCCTTCACCTGAGGACTCAGTGCGGAGCCATGCAGGCCCGAGGTGAACAACGAGCTCGCGCGGCTGAGGGCTATGGCGCCGATGACCGCGGGACCCAGGGTGAACCCGAAGTCGCGCAGCAGGCTGGTCGAGGCGCTGGCCATACCGGCGTAATGGATCGGGACCGTGTTCACGGCGGTGGCGGTGATCGAGGAGACGGTGAGCGCGAAACCGATGCCGACCAGGCCGAGGGGCAGCACCAGCGAGGTCAGTGCCCGGTCGTCGACCGGCAGGGTCGCGGCGAGGAAGTCACCGCCGGCCATCAGGGCCAGCCCGCCGGTGAGGATCCAGCGTCCGCTGACCCGCTCCAGCAGCCGAGAGGTGAGCGGGGCCATGACCAGGGTGAGGCCGTTGAGGAGCAGGAAGGCCACCGAGGTGCGCAAGGGGCTCTGGTGCTGGACGGGGCCGAGCCGGATGCTGGTCGCGTACGCGGTTCCCAGGAAGCTGAACATGCCGACGACGGCGACGACCGAAGCGACCGCGAACGCCCGGTTGGCGAACAGGTCCAGGCGCAGCAGCGGGGAGCGGGCGCGCCTCTCGGCGATGACGAAGAGCACGACGAAGACCGCGGCGACGAGGAAGGCGATGATGACCGGCGTCGATGCCCAGCCGTCGGTGGGCCCCTGGATGACCGCGTAGAGCAGTGCGAACAGGCCGATGCCGATGGTGAGTTGTCCGCCGAGGTCCAGTGAGCGGCCTTCGGGGGCCTTGGAATCCCGGGCGCACAGCAGGCTGACCACGGTGCTGGCCACGCCGATCAGCACGACCACGACGAAGGCCGTGCGCCAGGAGTCGTAGCTGCCGGTGATACCGCCGACCACGGGAGCGACGAAGCCGCCGGTGGACAGGGCGGCCGCCCACACGGTGATGCCGCGTGCCCGGTCGCGATGGCTGTGCGTCCCCGCGGCGATCACGGCGAGGGAGGTGGGGAAGAGCGCGGCCGCGCCCAGACCGGCGATCACCTGTCCGACCCACAACAGGTGGACACCGCTGCTCGCGGCGGAGACCGCCTCGCCGCCGATGACCAGTATCGAGCCGCCCACGAGCAGCGGCTTGCGGCCGAACAGATCGCCCAGCACACCGAAGGTGAGCTCCAGCACGGTCACCGGCAGCAGGAAGGCGTCGGATATCCAGGTGAGTTGGGAGCCGATGGGGTGCAGGTCCTCCTGGAAGAGGCCGTTGAGGGTGGCGGGGACGGCGAGGGCGATCTGGGCGAGGCAGACCGCGAGACAGCCGGCGATGAGGGTGCCGAGCGGCAGCCGGTCCGGCGTCGGGCGGGCGGCTCGTGCGGACGAGACGGGGTCGGTCAGGGGCATTGCGGCTCCAGCGGGTGGGCGGGCGGGAACAGGCGGGATACAGCCGACGGGGCGGGTGTGTGCTGTTCGAGGCCGAGTGGGTACGGGGCCAGGGCCTCGGCGGGGTGCCGTTCCCATGGGTGGGCGGACGGCGGGGAGGACCGGGTCCGCGGTGCGCCGCGGACCGGCCTCGCTACCTGGAGCGGGGCGGCCGGTGCCGGATCCGGAGGCTCGCCGGCACCGGGGGGTGCGGCGAATATAGGGCTGAATATGGACGGCGGTCAATGAAGTGACGAATGTTGTGGGTCTTCCGTCCCGGGGTACATGCCGTTGCCGGCGGCTGCTCAGCCCCGCTCGGGTGCCGTGTCTCCGGGAAAGGGGGCGCCGGAAGCGAGGTCGCCGGAAGCGAGGTCGCCGGAAATGGGATCGCCGGGAATGGTGTCCAGCACCGCGTCGGCCAGTTGCTTGGCCGGGGCGTCGTATTGCGCGGACAGGGTGCGGAAGACGTGCTCGGCGCGGATCGCGGGCCAGTCCGCGGGAAGGTGCTCGGCGGGCAGCCGGGGGTCGGAGCGGACCACCTGGAGCCAGTCGGTGTGCAGCAGCAGCTGACGGGCCAGGTCGTCGGGGGCGGACGGCACCGGCTCCGGGCGGTCCCACTGGTCCAGGAAGGTGTGATAGCGCCCGGCGATACCGGCCGGATCGAAGGCCCGGTGGAGCAGTTGGGCGGCCTCGGTCGGCTCGGCCGCGTGTCCGCGCAGCACGTTGAGGTGATCCTCCAGGCCCAGCCCGGCGACGACGGCGGGGACGTCCAGGTCACCCGGCGCGATCCACAGGCCGTTCTGCAGGGAGCCGAAGCCGGCCCACACCAGGCGCGAGCGCAGGTCGTGCCGCTGGCTGCGCCAGGCCTCGGGCAGGGAGAAGCCGACCAGGGTCCAGGTGCCGTCCCAGTCGCGGTTGACGGCTCCGGCGCCCCAGACGCGGTCGTGTCCGTCCCGCAGCACCTCGGTGGAGCGCCGGGTGAGTCCGAAGTACATCTTGCGGCCGCGGCGGTGGCGGGTCAGCAGGTCGCGTTTGACCATCCGCGTCAGGGTGGAACGCACCGCGTCCTCGGAGACCCCCACACGCGCGAACACGTCGATGACGCTGCCCGAGTAGACCGCGCTGCCGTGCTCCAGAACGTACAGGCCCAGGAAGCTGAGCATCAGCGTCTGCGGCCGCGCGGACCCGGCGGCGCCTTCCTCCTCGCCCGTGGAGGGCTTCGTCCCTGTCCTGGTCACGCGGCTCAGTGTAGGGGGCCTGTTCGATAGTCGGCAAAGTATTGACCGCCGCAATCAAACAGCCTAACGTCGGCGGCGTCAGCACACCGCAAGGCAAGGACCGCACACATATGGATCTCTCGAACAAGGTCGCCGTCGTCACCGGCAGCGGACGTGGCCTCGGATTCGCCTACGCCGCCGCCCTGGCCCGCGCCGGCGCGTCGGTGGTGGTCAACGACGTGGACGCGGAGGCCGCCGACCGCGCGGTGAAGGAGATCACCGCGGCCGGCGGCAAGGCGGTGGCCGAGGTGGCCCCGGTCGGGTCCGGCGAGGTCGCGGATGCGCTGGTGGCCCGGGCCGTCGACGCCTTCGGCCGGCTGGACGTCATGGTCACCAACGCCGGCATCCTGCGCGACCGGGTGCTGTGGAAGATGTCCGACGAGGACTTCGACGACGTGGTGCGCGTCCACCTGCGCGGCACCTTCACCTGCGTGCGCGCCGCCGCCGTACGGATGCGTGAGCAGGGCGAGGGCGGTCGCATCATCACCGCCTGCTCCCCTGCCGGGCAGCGCGGCAACTTCGGCCAGACCAACTACGCCGCCGCCAAGGCCGGCATCGCGGCGATGACCCGCACCTGGGCCCTGGAGTTGGCCAGGGCCGGCATCACCGTCAACGCCCTGGTCCCGGTCGCCGCCACCGGCATGACCCGCACCATCCCCGCCTTCGCCCCGTACATCGAGGCGCTCGAGGAGCGCGGCGAGCCGCTGCCGGACTGGCTGCGCATGGCCGAAGGGCTCGGCACGCCCGAGGACGTCGCCGGCCTCGTGGTCCACCTCGCCTCGGAAGCCGCCGCGTCCATCACGGGCCAGTGCGTCGGCATCGGCGGTGACAAGCTGGCCCTGTGGTCGCACCCCCAGGAGGTCGCCACCGCCTACCACCGAGGCGGCTGGAGCGCCGACGACATCGCCGCCGCCTGGCCCGTCTCGGTCGGCCGCGAGCCGCAGACCTACGGCATCCCCGCCCCCCAGGCCCCCGGCGCCTGAACCTCCCACCCCACACGGAACAACGGAAGGTGAGCCGACGATGACATCCCTGAGCCCGGACGAGCTCGTCGCCATCGACGTGCACACGCACGCCGAGATCTCCAAGGACGGCCACGGGGCGCTCAGCCCCGAGCTGTTCGGCGCCTCCGCGGAGTACTTCAAGGCCCACGGACACCGCACGCCGACGATCGACGAGATGGCCGCCCACTACCGCGAGCGCCGCATGGCCGCGGTGGTCTTCACCGTCGACGCCGAGCACGCCACCGGGCATCCGCGGATCGCCAACGAGGAGGTCGCCGAGAGCTGCGCCGCCCACCCGGACGTCCTCATCCCGTTCGCCTCCGTCGACCCCCACAAAGGCCGGGCCGGGGTCCGCGAGGCTCGTCGGCTGGTCGAGGAACACGGGGTGCGGGGCTTCAAGTTCCACCCGAGCATTCAGGCCTTCGCCCCCAACGACCGCCTCGCCTATCCGCTGTACGAGGCCATCGAGGAACTCGGCGTGCCCGCGCTGTTCCACACCGGCCAGACCGGCATCGGTGCAGGCGTCCCCGGCGGAGGCGGCATCCGGCTGAAGTACTCCAACCCCATGCTGGTGGATGACGTCGCCGTGGACTTCCCCGAGCTGCGGATCATCCTCGCCCACCCGTCCTTCCCCTGGCAGGACGAGGCGCTGGCAGTGGCCACACACAAGCCGTACGTCCACATCGACCTGTCCGGATGGTCGCCGAAGTACTTCCCGCCGCAACTGGTGCGCTACGCCAACACCCTGCTCAAGGACAAGGTCCTCTTCGGCTCCGACTACCCGGTCATCACCCCCGACCGGTGGCTCGCCGACTTCGACAAGCTCGACATCAAACCCGAGGTCCGCCCGAAGATCCTCAAGGACAACGCCGCCCGCCTGCTCGGCCTGACCGAAGACTGAAACGGAGGCCGCCGTGCGCAACCAAGGCATCGGCTCCTGGCCCGCACGCCGAGCCCGCAAGACCCCCGACCGGATCGCCGTCGTCCACGAGTCCCGCGAGTTCACCTACCGGCAACTGCACGAACGGGCGCTGCGCCTGGCCCACGCGCTGCGCGGTCTGGGTGTGCGCCACGGCGACCGGGTCGCCTACCTGGGCCCCAACCACCCGGCCTTCCTGGAGACCCTGTTCGCGACCGGCGCCCTCGGCGCGGTCTTCGTCCCGCTCAACACCCGCCTGGCCGCGCCCGAACTGGCCTACAACCTCACCGACTCCGGCGCCGGCGTCCTTGTGCACGCCCCCGAGCAGGCCGACGCCGCCATCGGGGCCGCCGCCGAGGCCGGCGTGCGCCACCGCATCGCACTCGCCGGGGCCGCGGCCGGCGCCCTCGGCTACGAGGACCTGCTCGGCCGCGGCGGCACCGAACCGCTGGACGAGTCAGTGGCCCCCGACGACCCGTGCATGATCATGTACACCTCGGGGACCACCGGCCACCCCAAGGGCGCGGTCCTCTCGCACGCCAACATCGTCTGGAACAGCGTCAACGTCCTGGTCGACCTCGATCTGGCCGCCGACGAGGTCACGCTGGTGACCGCCCCGCTGTTCCACACAGCGGCGCTCAACATGACCTGCCTGCCCACCCTCCTCAAAGGCGGCCGGGTGATCCTGCTCGGCGCCTTCGACCCCGACCGGGTGCTGCAGCTGATCGAGACCCGGCGGGTGACCTGCATGTTCGGCGTGCCGACCATGTACGACGCGCTCGCCGCCCGGCCGCACTGGCCGCAGGCCGACCTGTCCAGCCTGCGTACCCTCAACTGCGGCGGCGCGCCGGTCCCCGAACGCACCATCGCCGGCTACCTCGCCCGCGGCCTGGCCTTCAGCCAGGGCTACGGCATGACGGAGGCGTCCCCCGGCACCCTCTACCTGGACAAGGAACACACCGCGGCCAAGGCCGGCTCGGCGGGGGTGCCGCACTTCTTCACCGACACCCGGGTGGTCCTGCCCGACGGCGGCGACGCCGCGCCGGGGGAGCGCGGGGAGATCCTGGTGTCCGGACCGCACGTCATGTCGGGCTACTGGAACCGGCCAGCCGAGACGGCCGCCGCGATCACCGACGACGGCTGGCTGCGCACCGGCGACATCGCCCGCACGGACGACGACGGCTTCGCCTACATCGTCGACCGGGTCAAGGACATGTACGTCTCCGGCGGGGAGAACGTCTACCCGGCGGAGATCGAGAACCTCGTCCTCGACCATCCGGCCGTCGAGGAGTGCGCCGTCATCGGCGTCCCCGACCGGCAGTGGGGCGAGGTCGGCCGCGCCGTCGTCGTGCTCAAGCCGGAAGCCCGCGCCGACGAGGCCGACATCCTCGGCCACCTGCGCGGGCGACTGGCCAAGTACAAGATCCCCAAGTCCGTCGTCTTCGCCGATGCGCTGCCCCGCACCGCCTCCGGCAAGCTCGTCAAACCCGCCCTGCGGTCGGCCTACGCGGCGGACTCCGCCGATCGCCCGTGAACCCCGCACATCACCACAGCCCCGCACACCACATCAGCCCCGCACACCGCCACAGGAAGGTCACCTCCCCATGCCCACCACCGCCCACGGCCTCGCCCAACTGAAGTCCCTCGCCGGCATCGACCTCGGCCGCACCGACTGGCGGGAGATAACCCAGCACCGGGTGAACACCTTCGCCGACGCCACCGACGACCACCAGTGGATCCACACCGATCCCGAGAAGGCCGAGGACGGGCCCTTCGGCGGCCCCATCGCCCACGGTTATCTCACGCTCGCTCTGGTCATCCCGCTCTTCAACGAGCTGCTGGAGATCACCGGGGTCTCGATGAGCGTCAACTACGGCCTCGAAAAGGTCCGGTTCCCCAGCCCCGTTCCGGTCGGAGCCAAGATCCGCCTGCACGGCGTCGTCGACTCCGTCGAGGAGGTCAAGGGGAACGGCGTGCAGATGCAGCTGGCCTTCACCGTCGAGGTGGACGGCAGCGCCAAGCCGGCCTGCGTCGCCCAGGCCGTCTACCGCCACTACGCCTGACCCAGCACACCCACCACACCCATCAGCCGGATCCGGCCCTCGCGGGCCACCCAACAACTTACGGAGTGCCCATGCACAGGACCAGGCGCAAGTGGAGTTCCAGGATCATGGCGGCGGCGGTCATCGCCTTGGCGGCCGGCGGGGTGACGTCGATGGGTCCGGCACAGGCCGCCACCCAGTCGCGGAGCTACACGGGCACCTTGTCGGACGGTGCCGACTGGATGGCTGACGTGCCGGCCGCGTGGAACGGCACGCTCATCCTCTTCAGCCACGGCTACAGCGCCCTGCAGGCGCAGGACGCCCCGGACCCGGCCACCAAGCAGCAACTGCTGGCCGAGGGGTACGCCCTGGCCGGGTCGTCCTACTCGGGCCCCTCGCTGTGGGCCCTGCAGTCCGCAGTGAAAGACCAGTTCGCCTCCCTGCGGGCGGTGCAGGACAAGATCGGCCGGCCGCAGCGGACGATCGCCTGGGGCAGATCCATGGGCGGGCTGGTCAGCGCGCTGGAGACGCAGGACCCGCGGCACCAGGTCGACGGGACCCTGACCACCTGTGGGCTGGTCGGGGGCGCGCTCAACCTGAACAACTACCAACTGGACGGCGAGTACGCCGCCTCCCGCCTGCTCGCCCCGGAACAGAAGATCCAACTGGTCGACTACCGAACGCCGCAGCAGGCCTCGACGGCGCTGGACGCGCTGAACAAGGCGACCTCGGCCGCACAGGACTCACCGCAGGGCCGTGCCCGGATCGCCCTCGCCGCCGCTCTGATCAACGAGCCCACCTGGTACTCAGGTCAGGCCGCGCCCGATCCGCACGACTACGCGGCGCAGGAGGCGCAGCAGGAGCAGACCCTCGTCGGACCCGGCTTCTCCCGCTACGTGACCGGCCGTCAGCAGATCGAGCTGGCCGCCGGCGGGAACAGCGCCTACACGGCGGGGGTCGACTACCGGGCGCTGCTGAACAGCAGCAGCCACACCGCTGAGGTCCGGGCGCTGTACAGGCAAGCCGGGCTCGACCTGAACGCCGACCTGTCCACGCTCACCCGCGACGCCGACATCCATGCCGACCCCCGGGCCGTCGCGTCCCTGACCCGCACCTCGATGGCGACCGGGCACCTGGGCGTCCCGGAGCTGGACATCCACACCACCGACGACCAACTGGTGCCGGTGGAGCAGGAGAACTGGTACGCCCAACGGGTCGCCCGGGCCGGCGACAGCCACCTGCTGCGTCAGGCCTACGTCCAGGGAACCGGCCACTGCGCGTTCCAGTCGGCCGAGCAGATTGCCGCGCTGCACGCCCTGGAGCACCGGCTGGACACCGGGAGGTGGGACAACGCCGCCCAGCCGACCGAGCTGAACGCGGCAGCCACCGCCCTGAACCCGGGCACCGCCCCCCGCTACGCGCCCTTCCACGCGCCCCGTCTCGTCGGCGGCCTGGGCGAACCCGGGCGCGACCGGCTGCGCTACTGACGTCCGCACCACGGCGGGGCCGCTCGACCAGCGGTCAGGCGCCGCCCCCCACGGAGCAGCGCCATCGCTGGAAGTGCTCGAACCGGGCGATCGCGTCCCGCAGGTGACTGTCCGGTGCCGCGAACAGGGACCTGATCGTGCCGGCCGGGTCGACCAGGGCCATGGGGTACTCGCCGGCCTCCGCCAACTCGTCGAGCGCCAGCCGCTCATGCTCGTCCAGCGCCTCCCGGGGAAAGACCACCACCGGGTGGCCGCCCGTCAGGCTGCCGGGCGGCGGAGGAGTGGGGCTGCACCGCCAGACGGCGTGGCAATGGCGGACCTGCACCTCGCCGAGGTACCAGGCGGCGACCGACAGAAGGGGGCTGTCACGGGCGTCGCGCACGTCGTCCCAGCTGGAGAACGAGCTGCGGATCCGTTCCTCGAGGCGGTCCAGCGAGCCCGGCGTGAAGTCCCAGCCGCCGCCGTGCTCCTCGGCCCAGGAGGGGAACGCGGCTCGCTGCGTGGTGAGCCACGCGCGCAGCCGGGGGTTGTCGGCCCACTCAGGAGTGTCGATCGGGTCCATACGGACGAGCCTACGGGGCGCGCCGCCCCGTGCTGTAACCGTCCTGTGTGCAAAGGGAGTTGACGTGTGATGACGTCAAGAAGGCGGGGGCGCGGGGAAAACTGTGCATCTACTGTGAGGGCTTTGGCGGCGCCACACGTCACCGGGGGCCCCTGGTGCCGCCGAACAACCCTTTGGCGGGGCTCCCATGGGGGAACGAAATCACGTGTCTCACCTGATACAGCAGCACGGCCGCCTCTGGGCACGGGCCGGAGTCGCGCTCGCCTGCGCCGGTGTCCTGACCCTCACCGGACTGCCGTCCCTGCAAGGCACCGCGTACGCGGCGAAGGGCAAGCGGTGCGACGAGACCTACGGCCTGAGCGGCAACTCGGCCGGGTCGATGCCCTGGGACCGGGGCGTCGGCGTCCGGAACCAGGCCGACTGGGATTCGTACAACTACGACGCCCCGCGCCAGGCCCTCGACGGGCTCACCCTGCCGGCCGACCCGGCGGAGCGGGACAAGATCCTCGACAAGTTGACCAAGCCGTACGACCAGTACCCCAAGGGCAGCCCCGACCGGGTCTACGCCACCTACCGGGACTTCCTGCAGCGCGACCCGTCGAACGCGCGCTACGGCACGTTCGAGAAGTGGCTGAACGACGCTTACATTCTGCCGAACAACAACAACCGGCGGGGCGCCTTTTTCGAGAAGAAGGTCGTCAAGGACCTCGGGCTGCTGGGCCCCGACTGGCTCTGCCAGGAAGAGATTGCCATCCGTGACAAGGACGGCAACCCGGTCAAGGATCCGAAGACCGGCAAGCCGTTGGTCCGGAAGTTCGACGCCGTGAACTACAAGACCAACGAGTACCTGGAGTTCAAGGCGGGCGGAGGCCGCGACACCAAGCAGGACCTCTCCAACCAGAAGTTCCTCGAGGACCCGCAGCGCCGCAACGCGCGCATCGGCTACGTCAACGGTGAGGAGAAGCAGCCCGCCACCCGCAACTACCTGAACAGACTCGGCGAGCAGGCGGGCCGGGACGCCCAGGGCCGCCCCCGCGTGGTCAGTTACGAGCACCGCTCCACCAGCGTGCCCGAGTACCAGCGCGGCACCTACTCCAAGCCCGATCCGTACATGAACACCGGCGGCAGGACGCCCTCCGGGGGCGCGGCCCGCGCCGTCGAAGGATCCGCGCCGACCCCGAAGGACATGGCCGAACGGATGGCGCGCATCCGCGCCAACGACCCGCAGGGTCTGCGCGTTCGCGGTCCGGGCGGCGTCGACTTCTCCACCCTGGAGCTGTCCTACGTCGGCAAGCCCGTCAAGAACCAGGGGCTGAACTACTCGTTCGCCGCGAAGAAGGCCGACGAGGACGCCAACCTCGGCTGGGGAGGCAAGGAGAAGGCGCAGCTCATCTCCGACTCGTTCTTCACCTGGCTCGCGCTGACACCGGACAAGTTCTGGGTGAATCTCAACCCGGACCAGCCCGACAAGATCATGGACAAGACGTTCGGCAAGACCGACGCCGGCCGGGTGCTGCTCCAGGCCGACCTGGCCATGAAGCACGACTACGCCAAGGACATGGACCCCAGGAAGGAGCTCGGCAAGCGGTACTGGCAGGCGATGCGGGCGGCCGGCCTGGACTGCGGCACCGTGGTCCGTAACTGGATCGTGCCCCGGCCCGCGAAGGTCCGCGCCGACGAGAACGGCATCTACATCCTCGACGCGCCGCTGAAGGTCAACTCGGTGGCCTCCGACGTGAAGACGCCGAGCCCGAACGGGAAATGCGACCTGACCGACGCCCAGCGCAAAACCTCGCAGCGCCTGGTCAACGAGATCATCATCCCGGACGTCGAGCACCAGGTGAACACCGCGCCGCAGTACGCGGACCTGCGCCGCGTCTACAGCGCCCGGGTCGCGGCCGAGTACGTCCGGCAGCAGGACCAGCAGCACGCCACGGACTACCGGACGGTGATCAACAGCAACGACGTGGCCAAGTGGCCGGTCCGGGGCAAGAACAAGAGCTGGACGCCCCGGCAGACGTGGGAGGAGTACGTGAAGTCGTTCACCCAGGGCGACTACAGCTACCCCTGCGAGTTCGCCGGGCAGCAGAAGACCTGCGTCATGGGCGGCGTCGACTTCTCCAAGTCCCCGAAGCGCAACGTCAGCCGCGTCGAGTTCACCGTCCAGCACAAGAACCTGCCGCGCTCCACGAAGACCTCGGTGCAGGCCATGACGGACGACGCGGACAACGGGCAGCAGCTGCTCCTCGGCGGCGGTGGCAGCCAGTCCGGTGGCGGCGGCCAGTCCCCGACGCCGACCCCCAGCCACAGCGGTACGCCCACCGGCCGGCCGTCCGCCCCGGCCACCCACACGCCCACCCCCGGGCACAGCACGCCCGCTCCCGGGCCGTCCACCCCGCCCGACCGGAACGGCGGCGGCGGGGGCGGCCTGGCCGACACCGGTACTCAGGTCCTCACCCTGGCAGGCATCGCCGCCGCGCTCCTCGCGGCCGGCGCCGGCCTGGTGTGGTGGCGACGCCGCAACACCGGTACCGGAAGCTGATCGCGGACCCCAGGGACTGAAAGCGAAGGCGGCCCGCACCCTCCAGGTGCGGGCCGCCCGGTTTCCGGCTCCCTGTCCGGGGGACGGGATCAGCTCCCGGCCAGTTCCTTGCTGGAGGGCACCTTGTTCTTGACCTCCGCGCCCGCGCTCTTCCCCGCGTCCTTCACCGACTTGATCACCTTGTCGAAAGCGCCCGCCGCGTTGCCGTCGCCGTCGCGCAGCTTGCTCGGCAGGTTCTTCAGCGAGTTGACACCGGCGGTGAGCGGCGCGACCGCCTTGGACAGCGTGGGGTCGGCCTTGGCGTTCTTCAGGGCGGCCTTGAGCCTGTTGTACGCGAACGCACCGGCCAGCCCCGCCTTGATCACCGTGAACGTCCGGTGGTGCGCGCCCTTCTTGAATTTGCCCGCCTTGTACGGCTTCACGATCCACTCGTAGGTGGCGCCGGCCGCGAGCCCCGCATTGGCGACGAAACGGGTCTTGGCCAGTTTCTGCTTCTCGACCGTGCTGGTCGGCGACGCCGACGAAGGAGCCCCCGCGCTCTGCGTGCTGTCACTGCCGCAGGCGGTCCCCCCGGCCAGCAGCGCACCGGACAGGACCACGGCGACGGCGGTACGACGAAACGGGACTGAGGTGACCACGACGGACCTCCGGGGGTCGTTTCGGGGAATGCCCGCGATGTGCGGACCGGGTGTGCGGATCCGGGCAGGGCACTCCCGCAGACTCACCCGGACGCGCGGCCGTCGCCAGCCGGTGTGGTCCGTACGGGTGACGGGACGGCGGCGAAAGCCGCGGCCGAACAGATCAGGAATCGAGAAGCGCGGACCCCGGGCCGCGGCTAGCGTTCAGGACGTGGGCGGCCCCGCTCCGACAGACCCCCTGGAGACACGATGAGCAAGGCCACGAGGACGGAGACGCAGTTGCCCGTGCCGCACGTTGCCGACAGTCACGGCCTGATCCGCGTGCACGGCGCGCGCGAGAACAACCTCAAGGACGTCAGCGTCGAGATCCCGAAGCGGCGGCTGACGGTCTTCACCGGCGTCTCCGGTTCGGGCAAGAGCTCGCTGGTGTTCTACACGATCGCCGCGGAGTCGCAGCGGATGATCAACGAGACCTACAGCACGTTCGTGCAGGGCTTCATGCCGACACTGGCCCGGCCCGAGGTCGACGTACTCGACGGGCTGACCACCGCGATCATCGTCGACCAGCAGCGGATGGGCGGCGACCCCCGCTCCACCGTAGGCACCGCGACCGACGCCAACGCGATGCTGCGCATCCTCTTCAGCCGGCTCGGGCAACCGCACATCGGCTCGCCCAAGGCGTTCTCCTTCAACGTCGCATCGATCAGCGGGGCGGGCGCGGTCACCATGGAGCGCGCCGGGCAGACCGTGAAGGAGCGTCGCAGCTTCAGCATCGTCGGGGGCATGTGTCCGCGCTGCGAGGGCCGCGGCGCGGTCACGGACATCGACCTGTCGCAGCTGTACGACGACAGCAAATCGCTCAACGAGGGCGCGCTGACGATCCCCGGCTACAAGGCGGGCGGCTGGAACTACCGGCTCTTCAGCGCGTCGGGTTTCGTCGATGCGGACAAGCCGATCGCCAAGTACACGAAGAAGGAGCTGCACGACTTCCTCCACCATGAGCCGGTCAGGATGAAGATCGAGGGCATCAACATGACCTACGAGGGGCTCATTCCCCGGGTCCAGAAGTCGATGCTCGCCAAGGACAAGGAGGCGATGCAGCCGCACATTCGGGCCTTCGTGGAACGCGCGGTCACCTTCACCGACTGTCCCGAGTGCGGCGGCACCCGGCTCAGTGAGGCTGCCCGGTCGTCGCGGATCGGCGGGATCAGCATCGCCGACGCGTGCGCGATGCAGATCAGCGACCTGGCCGCCTGGGTGCGGGGGCTGAAAGAACGTTCAGTGGCCCCGCTGCTGACCGCGCTGGGCGAGACCCTCGACTCGTTCGTCGAGATCGGGCTCGGCTACCTCTCGCTGGACCGGCCGTCCGGCACCCTCTCGGGCGGCGAGGCCCAGCGCACCAAGATGATCCGCCACCTCGGTTCGTCGCTGACCGACGTCACCTACGTCTTCGACGAGCCGACCGTCGGCCTGCACCCGCACGACATCCAGCGGATGAACGACCTGCTGCTGCGGCTGCGCGACAAGGGCAACACGGTGCTCGTCGTGGAGCACAAGCCGGAGGCGATCGCGATCGCCGACCACGTCGTCGACCTCGGGCCCGGCGCCGGTACGGCGGGCGGCACCGTCTGCTTCGAGGGCACCGTCGAGGGGCTGCGGACCAGTGGCACCATCACCGGCCGCCACTTCGACGACCGGGCCTCTCTCAAGGAGACGGTACGCAAGCCCACCGGCACACTGGAGATCCGCGGCGCGACGACACACAACCTGCGCGACGTCGACGTCGACATCCCGCTCGGCGCGCTGGTCGTCATCACCGGGGTGGCGGGCTCGGGCAAGAGCTCGCTGATCCAGGGATCGGTGTCCGGCCGGGACGGCGTGGTGTCGATCGACCAGGCGGCCATCAAGGGCTCCCGGCGCAGCAACCCGGCGACGTACACCGGACTGCTCGAGCCGATCCGTAAGGCGTTCGCGAAGGCCAACGGCGTGAAGCCGGCGCTGTTCAGCGCCAACTCCGAGGGTGCCTGCCCCAACTGCAACGGCGCCGGCGTCGTCTACACCGACCTGGCGATCATGGCCGGTGTCGCGACCACCTGCGAGGTGTGCGAGGGGAAGCGGTTCGAGGCGTCGGTGCTCGACCACCACCTCGGCGGCCGCGACATCAGCGAGGTGCTCGCGATGTCGGTGACGGAGGCCAAGGAGTTCTTCGGGGCCGGCGAGGCGCGCACTCCGGCCGCGCACGCCGTCCTCGAGCGGCTCGCCGACGTCGGGCTCGGTTATCTCAGTCTCGGCCAGCCGCTCACCACGCTGTCCGGCGGTGAGCGGCAGCGGCTCAAGCTGGCCACCCACATGGCCGAGAAGGGCGGCGTCTACGTCCTCGACGAGCCGACCGCCGGTCTGCACCTCGCCGACGTCGAGCAGCTGCTCGGGCTGCTGGACCGGCTCGTCGACTCCGGTAAGTCGGTCATCGTCATCGAGCACCACCAGGCGGTCATGGCGCACGCCGACTGGATCGTCGACCTCGGCCCCGGCGCCGGCCACGACGGCGGCCGGATCGTCTTCGAGGGCACCCCCGCCGACCTCGTCGCCGCCCGCTCCACCCTCACCGGCGAGCACCTGGCGGCATACGTCGGCAGCTGACCGGGGCCGCGCGCGGCACCCAGAAAAAAATGCAAGCACGCTTGATTGTTTCTCGGTCCGCTGCCATGCTCCGGGGCACGAAGTCGTGTCCCGGAGGGAGCGCCCGTGTCCGATGCAGCTGCCGTGCTCGACGATGTGTGCGACGAAGGCGATGAACTCGACCTGTTGGTCGCCGGGTTGACCGAAGCGCGGTGGGCGCTGCCCACCCCCGCGCCCGGCTGGAGCATCGCGCACCAGATCGCCCACCTCGCCTGGACCGACCGGGTCGCGCTGCTCGCCGTGACCGATGCGGGGGAGTTCGCGGGGGAGGTCGAGAAAGCTTTGGCCGCCCCTGACACCTTCGTGGACGAGGGGGCGGCGGCCGGCGCGCGGCTGCCCGCGCCCGAGCTGCTGGCGCAGTGGCGGGCGGGGCGGGACCGGCTTGTGCGGGCGCTGCGGGCCGCGCCACCCGGCGCCCGGTTCCCGTGGTACGGGCCGCCGATGAGCACCGCTTCGATGGCGACCGGGCGGCTGATGGAGACCTGGGCGCACGGCCAGGACATCGCCGACACGCTGGGCGTGCGGCGCGAGCCGACGGCGCGGCTGCGGCATGTGGCGCGGATCGGGGTGCGGGCGCGGGACTTCGCGTTCTCGGTACGGGGTCTGGCGGCGCCCGACGAGGAGTTCCGGGTCGAGCTGACGGCGCCGGGCGGGGAGCTCTGGGAGTACGGGCCGGCGGACGCGGTGCAGCGGGTGTCCGGGCCGGCGCTGGACTTCTGCCTGCTGGTGACGCAGCGCGCGCACCGCGACGACCTCGCGGTACGCGCCGAGGGAACCGACGCCGAGCAGTGGCTGGACATCGCGCAGGCCTTCGCCGGGCCGCCCGGCGCGGGCCGCGCGCCGAAGGGAGAAGCGTGAGGCCGCTGCGGATCGGCAACGCGTCCGGGTTCTACGGCGACCGCTTCGACGCGATGAAGGACATGCTCACCGGGGGCCCGCTGGACGTCCTCACCGGCGACTTCCTGGCCGAGCTGAGCTACCCCGGATTCCATTTGAGTCCTCACCCTCAAGGCCAGAGCCTCGGAGGAGTCCGGTGACCAGGTCCGCCGACCGCGGCCCGAAGCAGGACCGCAGCCGCGCCACCCGGCAGCGCCTGCTGGCGGCCGCCGTCTCCAGCCTGGCCGAACACGGCTGGGCCGGTTCCACGGTCGCCGCTGTGGCCGAACGCGCGGGCGTCTCGCGGGGCGCCGCCCAGCACCACTTCCCCACCCGCGAGGATCTCTTCACCGCCGCCGTCGAATACGTCGCCGAGGAGCGCTTCACTGCTCTGCGCGCGCTGCCCGTGCAGGACCGCACAGCCGTCGTCGCCGCCTTGGTCGACCTCTACACCGGCCCGCTCTTCCGCGCAGCCCTCCAACTCTGGGTCGCCGCCTCCAACGAGGACCAGCTCCGCCCGCGGGTCACGGAACTCGAGGCCCGGGTGGGCCGCGAGACACACCGCATCGCCGTTGAACTCCTCGGCGCCGACGAGTCCCGCCCCGGCGTACGGGAAACGGTCCAGGGCCTCCTCGACATGGCCTGCGGCCTGGGCCTCGCCAACGTGCTCACCGACGACACCGCCCGCCACCGCCGGGTCGTCGCCCAGTGGGCGCGGTTGCTGGACCACGCCCTGGGCTGATCGTCCCTCGCCAACCTTCCGTCGCATAGACCAATGGCGGTTTCACCCTCCTCTTCACGCGACTGTTCTACGCGCGTACATTGACCGCTGTCATGGACGTGCCAATCCCCACTTGCTCGGAAGGACAACGATGACTCCCTCCCGACCCGGTTCCGCACTCCCCTCCGCTCCCGGCCGACGCGCCCTGCTGCGCGGTGCGCTCGCCGCGGCTGCCGCGGTGACCCTCGTTCCGCTGCTGCCGACCGGCACCGCGTACGCCTACGCCTGGTCCCGCACACTCAGCCAGGGCGCGACCGGGGCCGACGTGACGGAACTCCAGATCCGGGTCGCCGGGTGGGCGGCGACCGGCCCGAGCCAGGCCAGGGTGGCCATCGACGGCGACTTCGGTGCGGGAACAGCGGCCGCGGTGCGCCGGTTCCAGACCGCCTACGGCCTCAGCTCCGACGGCGTGGTCGGCCCGGCCACCCAGTCGCAGCTCAACGCCCTGCAGCAGTCCGACGGTTCGACCGTCCACTTCAACTGGAGTGAGTTCACCGACCGGGTCAGCGGTACGTTCTCCGGCGGAAAGCTGAGCGCGGCAGCCACCAAGGAGAACGTACGGCGCGCCATGTACAAACTCGAAGCGCTGCGCAAGAAGCTCGGCAACACGGCCATCACCGTCAACTCCGGCTTCCGCAGCATCCAGCACAACGCCGATGTGGGCGGGGCCAGCGACAGCATGCACCTGTACGGCACCGCCGCCGACCTGGGCGTTGCGGGCGTCTCCAACCGCACCGTCTACCAGAAGGCGGAGACCTGCGGGTTCTCCGGACTGGAGACCTACACCGAGGACCACCAGCACGTCGACAGCCGGGCCGACCTCGGCCGGGCCTGGTGGTGGCAGGACGGCACGATCTGAGCCGTCGGGGTTGCTCCGCTGACGCGCGGGCGCGTCAGCGGTGGTCCTCGGGGTGACCCCGCACTCCTGTGTCGGTCGTGTCGCGGGTGCAGATCAGCCGACCGTACACAGCGGGCCGCGCGGCGGCGGGTGCGTCAGCCCGCTGCCACGAGTCGGCGCCGGTACCGCACGCCGGGGCACCCGCTGAGGACGACGTCTCCCACAGCGGTGAACCCGTTGCGGGCGAGCACGGCCGCCGATGCCCGGTTGTCCAGGGTGGTGGCGGCGTTGAGCACGGAGAGCCGGTACGCCGTGACAGCCAGGCGACACACCTCCCGGACCGCCGCAGTCGCGACACCCCGGCCCGCGGCGCGCTCACCGATCCGGTAGCCGAGGTCAGCGGCGCCGTCCACGGCGTCCACGATATTGATGCGGCCGATCAGCTCCCCCTGGTCGTCCAGGACGACATGGAAGTGACACACCCCGGCGTCCTGCTCGTCGAGCCGGGCCCGGAGAAGGGTGGCGAAGTCGGCGAAGTACGCGTCCCCGCGATCCGGCACGGTCCGTGCGAAGTACTCCCGGTTCTCTTCCTCGAACGTCAGCAGAGCACCTGCGTGATCGGCCCGGAGCCGCTCCAGCTGCAACATGCCCGCGAGTATAGGAAGCACGTGGTCACCACGCGATCCGATTAACGGGCCTGCCAGGGCTGCGAGTCGTCCGCCGTCCGGTGCAATGATCGCCCGATGAGTGATGACCATCGCATACACCCGTCCAAGGTGGCCGGCGACCGTGCGTCGCTGACCGCGTTCCTCGACTACCAGCGCGCGACGCTCGCCATGAAGTGCCAGGGCCTGACCGGCGAGCAACTCAAGCAGCAGGCGGTTCCGACCTCGGACCTGTCCCTGCTGGGCCTCGTACGGCATGCGGCCGAGGTCGAGCGGAGCTGGTTCCGGTTGGTGCTGAACGCCGAGGACTGCAAGCCCCTCTGGCCCAGGATCAGCGGCGAGCTCGCGGAATTCCGCGTGGACGACGCCGACGTGGACGAGGCTTGGGTGCTCTGGCGTGAGGCGTGCGAGGGCTCCCGTGCTGCCGCGGACGCCGTCGAGTCCCTCGACGACACGGTCGGCTTCCGGGGCGAGGTCATCTCACTCCGCTATGTCCTCACCCACATGATCGAGGAGTACGCGCGCCACAACGGCCATGCCGACCTGATCCGCGAAGCGATCGATGGAGAGGTCGGCGAATAGGCCCGAAGCTCGGGTCCCGAGTGGTCCCGGGAGCCGAGCTCCGAGCGCTACGGGGCCGGCCGTGGGGTTCAGTTCCCCAGTTCCGCCAGCTGCTCGTACCCCTCGACATCCCGGGGGTCACGGACGCCCGGCCCCACGTAGCGGGCCGACGGCCGCACCAGGCGGCCGGTCCGCTTCTGTTCCAGGATGTGGGCGGACCAGCCCGCCGTACGGGCGCAGGTGAACATCGAGGTGAACATGTGGGCCGGGACCTCCGCGAAGTCGAGCATGATGGCCGCCCAGAACTCCACGTTGGTGGCCAGTACGCGGTCCGGGCGGCGGGAGTGCAACTCCTCCAGGGCTGCCTTCTCCAGGGCCTCGGCGACCTCGAAGCGCGGGGCGCCGAGTTCCTTGGCCGTGCGGCGCAGGACGCGGGCACGCGGGTCCTCGGCGCGGTAGACGCGGTGGCCGAAGCCCATGAGGCGATCGCCACGGTCCAGGGCCCGCTTTACGTAGGCACTCGCGTCACCCGTGCGTTCGATCTCCTCGATCATGCCGAGGACCCGGGACGGCGCGCCGCCGTGCAGCGGTCCTGACATCGCGCCCACCGCGCCGGACAGCGCGGCCGCGACATCGGCGCCGGTGGAGGCGATGACCCGGGCGGTGAAGGTGGAGGCGTTCATGCCGTGCTCGGCGGCCGAGGTCCAGTAGGCGTCGACGGCCTTGACGTGCTTCGGGTCCGGCTCGCCGCGCCAGCGGATCATGAAGCGTTCGACGATCGACCCGGCCTTGTCGATCTCGCTCTGCGGAACCATCGGGCTGCCCTGCCCACGCGCCGACTGGGCCACGTACGAGAGCGCCATGACGGCGGCCCGCGCCAGGTTGTCCCGTGCGGTCTTCTCGTCGATGTCCAGCAGCGGCTTGAGCCCCCACACGGGGGCGAGCATGGCCAGCGCGGACTGGACGTCGACCCGGATGTCACCGGAGTGCACCGGGATGGGGAAGGGCTCGGCGGGCGGCAGGCCGGGGTTGAACGCTCCGTCGACCAGCAGGCCCCAGACGTTCCCGAAGGAGACCTGTCCGACCAGATCCTCGATGTCGACGCCTCGGTACCGGAGCGCGCCGCCCTCCTTGTCCGGTTCGGCGATCTCCGTCTCGAATGCGACGACTCCTTCGAGGCCGGGGACAAAGGCGGAGGAAGATGCGGGCATCGGGTGGCTCCTTGGGGCGCTCGGGGCGTGAAATGTTTGAACGGGGTCTTGGCGGGTTCGGTCATCCCGGTCATGCCCCGTACAAGGGGTGGTCACGCCACGGGAGCACATGGCCGTGCCCCCGTTCTCCCTCCCCGGAGCCCCGCACCCGGCACCGAGCCGTCCGGATCCGCGCAGGGAGGTGAACGGCGCCTACCTCGGCACCCCGTCGGCCGTCCGGTCCCGTACCGCCGTGGCGGACAGCGTGACGGCGGTGACGGCGAGGCCGCCGGTGACCAGCCAGCGGCCGTCGAAACCGGTGAGCGGGATACCGCCGACGGAGGGGCCGGGGACGAGCAGGGTGGCGGTGAAGGTGCCGTCGGGGGCCAGGGAGACATGGGCGTCGTGGAAGCCCAGCCATTCCCCCGTCAGCGGGAACCAGGCCTTGTAGACGGACTCCTTGGCGCTGAACAGCAGCTTCTCCCAGGGCGTTTCGGGCTGCCGGAGCTTCAGCCCGGCGAGTGCGGCACGTTCCTCGGCGTCCGTGAGGAGGGCGAGGACGCCGGGATCACGCAGCGGTTCGGTGGGTTCGGCGTCTATGCCCAGGGCCGCGATGTCCGTCGCCCTGGCCACCGCCGCTGCCCGGTAGCCGGCGCAGTGCGTGATGCTGCCGACCATGCCGTCGGGCCAGAGCGGTGCTCCGCGCGGGCCGGGCAGGATCGGTGCGGGAGGGAGACCGTGGGCGGCCAGTGCCGCACGGGCACACCGCCGCCCGGTGCTGAACTCCTGCCGTCGCTTCTGCACGGCCTTGACCAGCAGGGCTTCCTCCTCGGGAAACAGCCCGAGTTCATTGCTGTCGTAAAAGGTGTCGACGACGGCGACCCCTGTCGGGAGCAGCGGCGCCAGAACGCCGGCCAGGACCGGGCCACACTTCGCAAGCGGGGTCATGACGAGTCACCCTACCGACGGTGAAGGCATGGCCAGGGGCGTATAGGCCGGATATAGCGAGCGAACGCACTCTCGAACCATTCAAACGGATGGGGGAAGAGTGTCCGACCAAGAGGCGCAGGTGGCATTGGTCACCGGGGGTTCCCGTGGCATCGGTCGAGCGGTTGCCGCCCGGCTCGCGCGGGACGGCTTCGATGTGGCGATCTGCTACCGCTCCGACGACGCGGCGGCGGAGCAGGTGGAGAAGGAGATCGAGGCGGCCGGCCGGCGAGCCCTGATCCGCAAGGTCGACGTCGCCGACCGGGTCGGCGTCCGGGCCTTTGTCGCCGAGACCGAAGCGGAGCTGGGCCCGGTGTCCGCGGTGGTCACCTCGGCGGGTATCACCCGGGACCGTCCGATGGCGCTCATGTCGGACGACGAGTGGGACTCGGTGCTGCGCACCAACCTGGACGGTACGTACAACCTGCTGCGCTCGGTGGTCCGGGCGATGATCAGGCGCCGGGCCGGCACGGTGGTCACCCTCGCGTCGGTCGCCGGGGTCATGGGCAACGCGGGGCAGACGAACTACTCGGCTTCCAAGGCCGGGATCATCGGCCTGACCCAGGCACTGGCCAAGGAGTTCGGGCGGTACGGAGTACGCGCCAACTCGGTGGCCCCGGGCTTCATCGACACCGAGATGGTCGCTTCGGTGCCGGAGGCGATGGCGAAGGAAGCCATCAAGCGCATTCCGCTGGGGCGTTTCGGCACCCCTGAGGAAGTGGCGGCGCTCGTCTCCTATCTGGTCTCCTCACAGGCCGACTACATCACCGGACAGGTCCTGAGGATCGACGGAGGCATGGCGCTGTGAGGGTGAGCGCTTCGGAGATCTGGTTCCGCAGGTACGCGCGGCAGAGCACCCCGCGGCTCCGGCTCGTCGGCTTCCCGCACGCCGGCGGCAACGCCCAGCTCTTCCACGGCTGGCCCGCGCGACTGCCCGCCGACATCGAGCTGCTCGCCGTCCGTTATCCCGGCCGGCAGGAGCGGCTCTCGGAGCCGTGCATCGAGTCGATGGACGAGCTGGTCGGCGAAATCACCGAAGCACTCACCCCTTACCGGGACATGCCGGTCGCCTTCTTCGGGCACAGCATGGGCGCCGCGGTGGCCTACGAGGCGGCGGCCCGGCTGGAGGCCGGCACCGGCGCAGGGCCGGCGACGGTGATGCTCTCCGGCCGGAACGCCCCGCACCGTACGTCCCGTACCCAGCTGCACCGGGCCGCCGACGAGGTGCTGATCGCCGGAGTGGGGCGGCTGGGGACCCTCGGCGGCGATGCCTACGGCATCCCGGAACTGCGCGACCTGCTGCTGCCCGCGCTGCGCTCCGACTACAAGCTGATCGAGACGTACCAGCCGGAGAAACCCGTGCGGCTGCGTGCCCCGATCATCGCGTACCGGGGCGACCGGGACCCGGGCTGCGACCAGCAACGGGTACTGGCCTGGGAGGAGTTGACCAGCGGCGGCTTCACGCTGCGGTCCTTCACCGGAGACCACTTCTATATCGCCCCCCGGGAGGCGGAGCTGACCGCGGACATCGCGGAGCGACTGGCTCATGTCCCGGCCCGACAGACGATCTGACGGCCACAGCGAGAGGAGCAGCGCCGTGACGAACACCGAGACATGGGCGCCACTGGAAATCGAGGCGAAGGGCGACGGCGGGGTCGATCAACTGCTCGCCCAACTCGAAGAGCTGGAGGACGGCCTGGCCGGCTCCCTGGTACGTGAGAAGGGCCTGGTCTTCCGCGGGTTCGGTATCAACCAGGACACCCTCGACAAGGCGCTGGACCACCTGCTGCCGAATCGGCTGGCGTATGTGCACGGAAACTCCCCGCGCACCAAGGTCGGCGGCAACGTCTACACCTCGACGGAGTATCCGCAGGAGTTCGACATCTCGATGCACAACGAGATGAGCTACGCCCACGCCTGGCCGAGCCGGTTGGCGTTCTTCTGCCAGACGCAGCCCGGCAGCGGCGGCGCGACGCCCGTCCTGGACTCCGCCAAGTGGCTGGCCATCCTGGACCCCGAGGTACGCGAGGCCTTCGCCGGCGGGGTCCGCTACGTGCAGAACCTGCACGACGGCTACGGCCTCGGCAAGAGCTGGCAGGACACCTTCGAGACCACCGAACGCGCGGACGTGGAGGCGTTCCTGAAGGGCGCCGGCGCCGAGTGGGACTGGCGTCGTGACGGCAGCCTGCGCGTCGAGTCCGAGCGGCCCTCCACCACCGAGCACCCGGTCACCGGTGTCGAGGTGTGGTTCAACCAGGCCGATCAGTGGCATCCCAGCGGCCTCGGTGACGACACGGCCGCCGAGCTGTACTCGATCCTCTCCGCGGACGAACTGCCGCAGTCGGTGACCTTCGCCGACGGCAGCCCCATCCCCGCCGAGTACGTCGTCCAGATCCGTGACCGGGGCCTGGAGGCCGCCGTGAACGTGGACTGGCGCACGGGCGACCTGCTGCTCATCGACAACGTGCTGCTCGCGCACGGTCGGCGGTCGTTCACCGGTGACCGCCGGATCCTCGTGGCGATGTCCGACTGAGGCCCTACCGGCCCGTTCCCGCCCTCCGCACCGGAATCTCCGACGACAGAGTGAGTTGATCATGACCATCACCTCGGAAGAGGTACCCGCCGGCTGGGCGGGAAGCGGAACCGTGCCCGGGCTTCGTCGGCCCGGCGTTCCCGGTACCGGTATCCACGACTACATCACCGAGCACCACGCCGAGTTGCGGGAGCTGCTCTCCGAGCGCGGCGCGCTGTTGCTGCGCGGCTTCGAGGTCGGTGGAGTGGACGGGTTCAGCGGGGTCGTCGAGGCGTACTCGGGTACGTCCCCGCTGGCCTACGCGGAGCGCTCGTCGCCCCGCTCCACCATCAAGGGGCAGGTCTACACCTCGACGGACTACCCGCAGGACGAGGAGATCTTCCTGCACAACGAGAACTCCTATCAGGCGGTCTGGCCGCAGCGGCTGTACTTCTACTGCGTCGAGCCGGCGGTCACCCAGGGCGCCACCCCGCTCGCAGACATCCGCGAGGTGCTGCGGCTGATCGATCCGGCCGTGCGCGAGGAGTTCGAGAAGCGCGGCTGGCAGGTGGTGCGCAACTTCCACACCGGCTTCGGGGTTCCGTGGCAGGAGGCGTTCAACACCTCCGACCGGAACGCCGTGGTGGCGTACTGCAAGGACCGTCACATCGAGGCCCAGTGGCTGCCGGACGGCGCGCTGCGCACCACCGCCTCGCGCGACGCGGTGCACCGTCATCCGGTCACCGGCGAGGAGGTGTGGTTCAACCACGCCACCTTCTTCCACGTCAGCACCCTGGCCCCGGAGGTCGGCGCCGGACTGCGCGCCATCTTCGCCGACGAGGACCTGCCCACCAACACGTTCTACGGGGACGGCGGAGCCATCCCGGACGACGTGATGGACCATCTCCGCGCCGCTTACCGGTCGGCGACCGTCCGTTTCGACTGGCAGCGCGATGACGTGCTGGTCG
Organism: Streptomyces sp. NPDC051322; assembly: GCF_040689485.1. NCBI lineage: Bacteria > Bacillati > Actinomycetota > Actinomycetes > Kitasatosporales > Streptomycetaceae > Streptomyces > Streptomyces sp. NPDC051322. The sequence goes on from NZ_JBFBAK010000015.1 coordinate 112,800, forward strand.
TCGACAACATGCTGGCCGCGCACGCGCGCGAGCCGTTCACCGGGCCGCGGCGGATCGCCGTAGCCATGGCCGAGCCGTCGAATGCCTGACGGGTCACGAGAGTTGAGGTACCTATGACCGAGATCCTCGGTTCGCGCATCTCCGGAATCGCCGCCTACCGGCCGAACCGTCTGGTCTCCAACGAGGAACTGTCGAAGCTGACGACGGTCTCCCCGGAGTGGATAAAGCAGCGCACCGGCATCCAGACCCGCTACCACGCGGAGGAGTCGGAGGACATGGTCTCCATGTCGGTGGCCGCGGGCGAGAAGGCCCTGGTCGACGCCGACATCGACCCGGCCGAGGTCGGGCTGACGATCATCGCCACCACCACCCGCAAGAAGCGGATGCCCGGTATCGCCCCGGAGGTGGCCAGCCGCATCGGACTGCCCAACTCCGGTGCCTACGACCTCAACGCGGTGTGTGCCGGCTTCACCTACTCGCTGGCCATGGCGTCCAACGCGATCCGCGTCGGTGAGGCACGCCATGTGCTCGTCGTCGGGGTGGAGCGGATCAGCGACTGGATCGACCCCGAGGACCCCGACACCTTCGTCATCTTCGGTGACGGCGCCGGCGCCGTGGTGGTCTCGCACTCGGACGAGCCGAAGATCGGTCCCACGGTCTGGGGCAGTGACGGCAAGCGGCACGAGGCCATCGCCATCAACGAGAAGGGAGACGGCGAGGAGTACGTCACCATGAACGGCCCGCTCGTCTACAAGTGGTCGACGGGCACCATGCCGGGCGTCGCCGAGCGCGCCTGTGCGGCCGCCGGTGTCCGTATGGACGAGATCGACTGGTTCGTCCCGCACCAGGCGAACAAGCGCATCATCACCACCCTCGCCTCGCAGCTGGAGATCCCGCAGGACCGCGTCGTCAACGACGTGGTCGACACGGGCAACACCTCGGCGGCCTCCGTGCCGCTGGCGCTGAGCCGGCTCAAGGAGAGCGGGCGCAGCACACCGGGGGACAAGGTCCTCCTCCTGGGCTTCGGCGCCGGCCTGACCTACGCCGGCCAGGTCGCGCGGATGCCGTAGTGCCTCCGCCGTACCCCCTTTCGAACACCACATACGCCCAACCACCCAAGAACGGAAAGAACATGAGCAGAGAAGACATGGTCAAGGACGTCATCGCGCTGACCGAGCGCACCGCCCCCGACCTGGAAGTGAAGGTCACCGCAGACCTCAGCTTCGACGAGATGGGCATGGACTCCCTCACCCGGATCGACCTGCTGGCCGCGGTCGAGAAGGCCTACGGCCTCGAGGTGCCCGACGACAAGATCGGTGACCTGATCCGCATCACCGACGTCGTCGATTTCCTCACCGCCAGCAAGGCGGGAGTCTGACCGATGGACCGTACGGACCCCATGGGCGGGGCGATGCCCTTGTCGGTGGGCCAGGTGGGGCTCTGGCTGCTCCACAAACTGGCTCCCGAGAGCGCGACCTACAACCTCGCCGGTGGTGTCCGCATGGCGCCCGCGCCGGACCCGGTTGTCCTGGTGCGGGCGGTACGGGCGCTCACCGTGCGCCATCCGATGCTGCGGTCGGTCTACGCCGAGCCCGACGGCATCCCCAGCCGGTACCTGCGCGAGCCGGGTGAGGTCTCCGCGCTGGAGATACGGGACGTGCCGGACGCCGACGACGCTGAGCTGCGGCGGATCTTCGAGGCGGAGGCCCGCAGACCCTTCCGGCTGACTGAGGACGGCGCCTTCCGTCCGGTCCTGCTGCGCCGGGAGAACGACGCGGTACTGCTCTGCCTCACCCATCACATCGCCACCGACGCGATCTCCCAGTGGACGCTGTGGCGCGATCTGCTGGAGGCCTACCGGGCCTACGCGCTCGGCGACGAGCCCGGCTGGGCTCCGCTCACCAGCGAGTACCAGGACTTCGTCGAGCTGGAGCGCGCACTGCTCGACTCGACGCGCGGCGACCGGCAGGGGGAGTACTGGCAGGAGCAGCGCAAGGGCTCCGTGCCCGGGGAGCTTCCGCTGGACCATCCCCGTCCCGCGATCTCGGCCGGCGCCGGGGCGAGCCTGGTGCGGAAGCTGCCCGGGGAACTCTCGGAGAAGCTCAAGAACGCCGCGGCCGAGCAGGGTGTGTCGCAGTTCGCGATGATTCTCGGCGCCTTCCAGGCGCTGCTGCACCGCTGCAGCGGACAGACCGACTTCCTGATCGCCTGCCCGGCATCGGTCCGCCGCGCCGCGGCCAAGGACGTGGTGGGCTACTTCGTCAACCCCATCCTGATCAGGGGGCAGGTCGACCGGTCCAGCACGCTGAGCGAGGTGATGGCCGACGCCAACGAGCGGCTCCGGCAGGCGACGCCCCGCGCCGGCTATCCGTTCCCGCTGGTCGTCCGGGCCGCGGCGACGGCTGATCCGCTGTACCGGATCTCCATGACCATGGTGAACAGCGATCACTTCGGTGCGGGCCTCGGCGGGGTGACCTCCGGCGACGTCCTGGAGGTGGCCGGACTCTCGGTCAGCTATCTGGAGATCCCGCACCTCGAGGGACAGTGCGATCTGTCGCTCGAAGTGACCCGGGACGTGTACGGATTGACCGTGGCGTTCCGCTACAACACCGAGATCTTCGAACCGGAAACCGTGGACCGCCTGTTCGGCCAGTTCGTCCGGTTCCTGGAGGCCGCCGCGGAGGACCCCCGTCGCAAGGTCTCCCGCATCTCACTGATGTCCGACGCGGAGAAGACCGCTCTGCTCTCCCTGAGCGGCAGCCCTGGCGGCGGCTCATGAACCGACGGGTACTTCCCGGCATCCTCGATGCGATCGGCCACACCCACCTGGTGGAACTCGGCGGCCTGCGCCCGCGTTTCGCCTCCCGGGTGTTCGCCAAACTCGAGGCCTTCAACCCCGGTGGCAGCGTCAAGGACCGATCGGCGCTGGGCATGCTGCTCGGCAAGGTCCGTAACGGCGAACTGATCCCGGGCAGGTCCACGGTCGTGGAGTCCAGCTCGGGCAACCTGGCCATCGGCATCGCCCAGATCTGCCGCTACTACGGAATCGACTTCATCTGCGTGGTGGACCCCAAGACCACCCAGCAGAACCTGGCCATCCTCCGCGCCTACCAGGTCACCGTCGAGATGATCACCGAGGTCGACCCGGACACCGGCGCGTACCTGCCCATGCGGCTCAAGCGGGTGCGCGAACTGGTGGCCGCGACCCCGGGTGCCTACTGGCCCAACCAGTACGCGAACCCGCTCAACCCGCGGGCGCACCAGCAGACCATGCGCGAGATCGTGGAGGCGCTGGACGGCAAGGTGGACTACCTGCTCGCCTCGACCGGCACCGGCGGCACCATGACCGGCTGCGCGCAGTACATCCGTGACCACGGACTCTCCACCACCCTGGTCGGGGTCGACGCCCTGGGCAGTGTGCTGTTCGGCGGAGTGTCGGGGCCGAGGCTGCTGCCCGGACACGGGGCCGCGGTCCGTCCTGCCCTGTTCGACCCGACGCTCGCCGACGAGGTCGTGCTCATCTCCGACCTCGAATGCGTCGTCGGCTGCCGGACCCTGGTGCAGCGCGAAGCCATCCTCGCCGGTGGCTCTTCGGGCGCCGTAGTGGCAGCGCTGGGCAAGCTCGCCGACCGTATCCCGCCGGGCAGCAACGTCGCGATGATCTTCCCCGACCGCGGCGACCGCTATCTCGACACGATCTACTCCGACGACTGGGTGCGGGCCCATTTCGGAGAGGTCGCACACCTCTGGAAAGAATCCGAACACACCTTGGCGGTGGAAGCATGCTGATCATCAGGCACCGTGAGGTCGCCGGACTGCTGAACGGACACGAGAAGGAGGTCATCGATCTAGTAGCGGACGCCTACCAGCGGCACGACGAGGGACGTACGAGTCTTCCGCACTCCGTCTTCCTGCGTTTCCCCGACCGGCCGAGAGACCGCATCATCGGTCTGCCCGGCTACCTCGGCGGTCGAGCCGGCAACAGCTCCGACGACGGTTCCGGTGGCTCCGACGAGGTCGCCGGAATGAAGTGGATCTCCTCGTTCCCCGGCAACGTCGAGGCCGGCACCGAGCGCGCCAGCGCCGCCATCCTCCTGAACTCGCTGAAGAACGGGCACCCCGAGGCGCTGATCGAGGGCTCCTTGATCTCGGCACAGCGCACCGCGGCGTCGGCCGCCCTCGGCGCCCGGCTGCTCCTCGGCGCCCGCAGGCCGTCCGGTGTCACCCTCATCGGCACCGGCGTCATCAACCGCGAGATCCTGCGCTTCCTCGCCGCCGAGCGGCCGGAGCTGGACGCCCTCGCGGTGTACGACCAGGACCTGGACCGGGCCAAGCAGTTCACCAGTGAGAACGCGCGGCTGCTGCCCAATGCGAAGGTGCGCCACTGCACCTCGCTCAAGGAAGCACTGGGCGCGCACGACCTGATCTCCTTCGCGACCACGGCCGGCACCCCGTACACCGACCTCGACTCCTGCTCGCCCAGCGCCGTGGTGCTGCACATCTCGCTGCGGGACCTCACGGTGCCCGCGGTGCTCGCTTCGCACAACATCGTCGACGACCCCGGCCACGTTCTGCGTGAGCGCACTTCGCTGCACCTTGCGGAATCGGAGACGGGCGGACACGACTTCATCGACGCGAGCATCGGCGCACTGCTGCGCGGTACCGCGCAGCTCACCCCCGACCCCGGAAGGCCGCTGGTGTACTCGCCGTTCGGCCTCGGAATCCTCGACCTGGCGCTTGCGCGGTACGTCAGGGACGCGGCGCGGCGCAGCGGCATCGGCACCCTCATCGACGGGTTCCTGCCGGCACCGGTGCCTCACTAGTGCCGGTCACGGCACTGATGCCGCTCCCGGCAAGCATTGCCGGTCACGGCACCAGGCCGCGATCGGCCCGACCACCATCGCCCCGGACGCCATCGGCGAAGTCCCGCAGGACTCCCCCCACCGGCAGCAATTGATCACCACTTCTGGAGAAGAGATGTCTGTCCCGCTGCACGAACTGATCGCTCACCAGGCCGACCGGACCCCGCACGCCACCGCGGTCGACGACGGACAAGGGGCGATGACGTATGCGCAGCTGGACGGGCGCGCGAACCGGATCGCCCGGCTGCTCCTGTCGCGCGGTGTCGGTCCCGAATCGCGGGTGGCGGTGTGCCTGCCGCGTGGACGTGAACTGGTGGCCGCGCTGCTCGGAGTGTGGAAGGCCGGTGCCGCGTATGTGCCCCTGGACGCGGGCCACCCGGCCGACCGCATCGCGTACATGACCGTCGACAGCGGCGCGGAGACGGTGCTGACCACCACGTCGACGGCCGCGCGCTGCCCCGCCGCGACGAGCGGCGGAGTCGTACTCCTGGACGCCCCGGCCACCGGCCTGGACGCGTTCCAGGACAGCCCGCTCGACCCGGTGGCCGGCCCGGACCACGCCGCGTACATCACCTACACCTCCGGTTCGACGGGCCGCCCCAAGGGCGTCCTCGTCCAGCACGGCGGAATCGCGAACCGGGTGGCCTGGTCGCTCGAACGCCAGGGGCTCGGCGCCGACGACCGGGTGCTGCAGAAGACCGTCGTCACCTTCGACGCGGCGGCCCTGGAACTCTTCGCCCCGCTGGTCGCCGGCGGCACCGTGGTGATGGCTCCGGAAGGCGTCGAGTCGAACCCCGGTCTGCTCGTGAAGACGGTCGCCGCCCAGCGCGTCACCGTGCTGCAGGGGGTGCCGTCCGTACTGCGGCTGCTCGTCGAGGAGCCCGGCTGGGCCGAGTGCACCGGGTTGCGCCTGGTCTTCTCCGCGGGGGAGGCGCTGGACGCGGAACTGTGCCGCCGGATCGCCGAGCCCACCGGCGCCAAGGTGTGGAACACCTACGGACCCACCGAGTGCTCCATCGACGTAACCGGCCAGGAGTTCGACCCCGCACTGCACACCGAGGCCGTGCCGATCGGCCGGCCCATCGACAACATGCGCGCCTACGTCCTGGACGAGGACCTCGACCCGGTACCGATCGGTGTCGTGGGCGAGCTGTACGCGGCGGGAGTCGGCGTCGCACGCGGTTACGTCGGCAAGCCCGGACAGACCGCCGAGCGCTTCATCCCGGACCCGCACGGTCCGGCGGGCAGCCTGATGTACCGCACGGGCGACCTCGCTCGCTGGCGTTCCGACGGCGTCCTGGACTTCCTCGGCCGGGCCGACCACCAGGTCAAGGTCAACGGTGTACGGATCGAACCCGCCGAGGTGGAGGCCGCGTTGAGCGCGCACCCCGATGTGCGAGGTGCAGTCGTCTCCGCTCGTGTCATCGGCGGCGGAAAGCGGCTGGTGGCACACCTGACGGCGGGCCGCCGGATCCCCCGCGACGAACTGCGCAGCTTCCTGCGCAAGCGGCTGCCGGAGCCGATGGTCCCGTCCCTCTTCGTGCCGGTCGACGCCTTCCCGCTGACCAGCAACGGCAAGGTGGACCGCAACGCGCTGCCCGACCCGGAGCAGCCGGGCACGGGCAACGGCGTCGAGGGCGGCCACATCGCCCCACGGACTCCCTCCGAGCGCCTGGTCGCCCAGGTATGGGAGCAACTGCTCCAGGTCGAGCGGGTCGGCACCCAGGACGACTTCTTCGCGCTCGGCGGCTCCTCGCTGGTCCTCACCCGGCTCGCCGACGCGCTGCGCAAGGCTTCCGGTGACGAGATCCAGCTGCGCGGACTCTTCGGTGCCACCACCGTGGAGGCTCAGGCGCGCCTCCTCGACGAGGCAAGGCCCGCCGTCTCCGCGGTGCAGCCGGTACGGCGTGACGGGCTGCTGCCGCTCTCCTTCGGGCAGCACCGGCTCTGGTTCCTGGACCGGATGCACCCGGGCAGCGACGAATGGGTGGCCCCCCTCTTCCTGCGGCTGCCCGCCGGCACCTCGAGCGACACGGTGCAGCGGGCGCTGGACGCGCTGGAGGCCCGCCACGAGTCGCTGCGCACCAGGTATCGGCTGAACGGTGAGGACCCCCACCAGCTGGTCGTCGACCCCCAACCGGTCGAGCTGCGCATCGAGGATGCCGGTGAGGCGGACCTGGAGGGCCTGTTCGGCGAACAGTTCCGCCGCGGTTTCGACCTGGCCGACGGACCGCTGTGGCGCGCCATGCTGGTACGGGTGCCGATCGGTGGTCCCGTCCTGCTGGTCACGACCCACCACATCTGCACCGACGGCTGGTCGACCGTGCTCCTGGAGCGCGAACTGCGCGAGCTGTGTGCCGCGGCAAAGGAGCACCGCGAGCCGGAGCTCGCCCCGCTGCCGGTGCAGTACGCCGACTACGCCGCCTGGCAGGCGAACCGCTCGGACGACACGGTCCTCGACCGTCAGCTCGACTACTGGAAGACCGCGCTGAACGGACTGCCCGAGCTCCAACTGCCCACGGACCGCCCCCGACCCGCCCAGCGTGACGGGCGAGGCGCGGGTGTGCGGTTCTCCGTACCGGCCGGACTCGCCGACTCCCTCAGCGGCATCGCTCGTCAGCACGGGGCGACGCCGTACGCCACGCTGCTCGCGGGCTTCGCCGCGCTGCTCTCGCTGCACAGCGGCCAGGACGACTTCGGTATCGGCTCGCCGGTCACCGGCCGGCTGCGTCCCGAGATCCAGGACACGGTCGGCTTCTTCCTCAACTCGCTGGTCATGCGGTGCGATCTGACCGGTGACCCGACCTTCACCGAGCTGCTGCAGCGCACCAAGAACACGGCCATGGCCGGATTCGCGCACCAGGAGCTGCCGTTCGAGCGGCTGGTGGACGAGCTGCAGCCGATCCGTGACCTCTCCCGCACCCCGCTCTACCAGGTGGCCTTCGATCTGCAGGACGAGGGATCGACCTCGGTGACCACCGACGACGTGCTGATGGACGCCTTCCAGGGCGCCTGGCGGGTGGCCAAGACCGATCTGACGCTGTTCATCTGGCGTCAGGCGGACGGTTCGCTGATCGGTGCGCTGGAGTACGCGACCGCCCTCTTCGACCAGGCGACCGTGGAGCGCATGGCGGAGCACTTCGTGCGGCTCCTCGAAGGCGTCGCCGCCGCGCCCGATGTGGCGCTGTCGGCCATCGACATCTCCTCCGTCCACGAGCGCCGGCTGTTGCGGGCGTGGAATGACACGTCGGTGGTGGTGCCGGAGGTTTCGGTGCCGGAGTTGGTTGGGCGTTGGGTTGTTGAGTCGCCGGGTGCGGTGGCTGTGGAGT
>NZ_JBFBAK010000016.1:0-110479 GCF_040689485.1 Streptomyces sp. NPDC051322
GCAGGGGGGACCCTGTGGGAGAGTAGGACGCCGCCGAACAATTATTGTGGGGAGCCCCGCACCGTATGGTGCGGGGCTTTTCCGCGTTCCGGACCGGGCGGATAATCGTGTGCGATCTTGCCGGCGTGCCTGGCACGATCGCTCCATGGAACATGTGATACGCCCCGTCCGCGCCGAAGAGTGGTTCAAGGTCAAGGAACTGCGGCTGCTCGCTCTGCAGGACCCCGTGGCGAACATCGCCTTCCTGGAGACTTATGCCGACGCCGATGCACGGCCTGATTCCTTCTGGCAGGACCGTGCCCGTGGTGCTTCGCACGGCGGTGCCGCGCGGCAGTTCATTGCGGAGACCCCGGACGGCGAGTGGGCCGGCACGGTGGTGGTGTTGGTCGAACCAGCCGGCACCGAAAGCGTCTTCGGCGACTGGGTGCCCATTTCTCAGGGCCACCTGGTGGCAGTGTTCGTCCGTCCCGAGTTCCGCGGGACCGGGCTCACTGAAGAGTTGTTCCGCACCGCCTTGGAGTGGGCCTGGTCGGTGCAGGAGCCGAAGCTGGAGCGCGTACACCTTTTTGTCCACGAGGCCAACGGAAGAGCCGCTGCCTTCTACCGGAAGATGGGCTTCGTACCCACTGGGGATTCCGTCCTGGCCCCCGGCGACAAGGGTGAGCGGGAGCTGGAGATGGCGGTCGATCGTCCGGCCTGACGCGGGCCTCAGCGGGGCACGCTCTCCGGCCAGCGGGATCGCTGCTGTTCGCGGGAGCGCAGCAGAACGAGTGGTGTGAGGCCTTGGTCCTGGCCGGTTACCAGCAGCTCCGGGAGCTGGGGCAGCGGGGCGACGGCGGCGACGTCGTCGAGGACCAGGGTCATTGGTGGGTCGAGCCGACCGTCGGTTGACCGTGCGGCCAGGCGGCGGCCGTGCTCGACCACGCTTGATACGAGTGCGGTGAGCAGGGGCATGGCGCCGGGGCGTGCGCGCGGATCCTCGATTGCTTCACCCACCACATAAAGGGTGCCCCCTTCGTGGACGAAAGATTCCAGGGTGAGGGTGTCGGTTCGGTTGGGGGTGCACGTCTCGCGGATGTGGATCGAGGAGAGCGCGGCCAAGGCACGGATCGTCAGTTGCTGGGCGATCTCGCGGCGTTCGGGATGAGCGGTGAGCGCCGATTCGAGGAGGCCCGCCGCGCCACCGGTTGCCTTGGGATGGGTACGGAGGATCCGTACGGGCTCGTGGGCCGAGCCGGCGCCCTGAGCCCAGCGGTGCACTTGCTTGAACGGCCGGCCGTCGATCGCCGCCGCGTGCAGCCAGCCACCGAGCAGCGTCTCCGCGGTGTCGGCCATCGCTGCGTCGATGCGGGCCTGTGGGCGTACCGGAGCGAGCAGCGCGACGGCTCGTGCGGCGGCGATGTCCGCGGCCTCGCAGCCGGTGGTCGGGGACCAGTGCAGGCGGGCCGGGGTGTCGCAGAGGTGGCCCGGGTCGTAGACGAGTACCGGCCCGAGCTTGGCCCGGGCGTCCTTGGTCTCGGCCCAGACCGCGGGCGACGACGTGACGACCAGCGCGGGGCCCGCCGCGTCGCGCAGGGCCTGCACGGCGGCGGGGCGACGGGTCTCGGCGGGGCCGTAGACAAGGCGCGGTGCGGCCTCCTGACGGATGACCACGAACGGCTGGGCCGGCACGGTGGCGGTCGGCACGGTGGCAGTCGTAACCGGCGTTTCGGGTGGTGGACCGGCCACCGGTTCGACCGACGCTTCGACCACCGGTTCCACGGCCCGCTCCACCGCCGGTTCGACCATCGCTTCGACCACCGACTTGTCCGCCGGTCCGGCAGACCCCGCTCGGCGCCCCGCAGCGCCCTCCGCCCGCCGGGATGCCCGTACCGCGCGCCAGCGGGTCACCGTGCCCAGCACGAAGACGGTGAGGACCAGCAGCGTCAGCAGTTCGCCGATCAGCAGGCCCCAGAACAGCCCGTATCCCGACAGCTGCGCGGGCGGGGTGTCCGGCCAGGCGGCGGGGAGCGCTTTGGGCGTGGCGGCCAGTTGGCGGATCGCCACCGGAGTGTGCGAGACCGTCACCCCGTCCGGCCAGGAGCCGTGGGTGAACACCCCGGCCAGCCCGGTGGCCAGCCAGACCAGGAGCGTCAGGCCCAGCAGGAACACCATCAGGGTGATCAGCAGGCCGTCCGGAATCCCCCGCGACTGCTGCGATGTGGCGGCGGAGGTCGCGGGCCGGTACGGGGGCCGGGCATTGGGCATGTCAGGCCACCGTCGACTCTGAGGACTCGTTGAACTGCCGCTCGATCCGGGCCGCTCGCTCTTCCGCCTCCGTCTCCAGTTGGGCGGCGAGTGCGTCGTCGGCGTCCGGGGTGGAGGACTCCGTCATCGCGCGGTCGGTGAAGACCAGCGGGCGTTCCGCCTCGGTGATCAGGTGTTTGACGACCTGTACGTTGCCATTGACGTCCCAGACGGCGATGCCGGGGGTCAGGGTGGGGATGATCTCCACCGCCCAGCGCGGCAGCCCGAGCACCCGCCCCGTCGCTCTCGCTTCGTCCGCCTTCTGGGCGTAGATGGTCCTGGTCGAAGCCATCTTCAGGATGGCCGCGGCCTCCCGGGCCGCCGCGCCGTCCACCACGTCCGACAGGTGGTGCACCACCGCCACGAACGAAAGCCCGAGCCGCCGGCCGAACTTCAGCAAACGCTGGAAGAGCTGTGCCACGAACGGGCTGTTGATGATGTGCCACGCCTCCTCCACCAGGAAGATGCGCTTCTTGCGGTCCGGGCGGATCCAGGTGTGTTCCAGCCAGACACCGACGATCGCCATCAGGATCGGCATGGCGATCGAGTTGCGGTCGATGTGGGAGAGGTCGAAGACGATCAGTGGTGCGTCCAGGTCGATGCCGACCGACGTCGGCCCGTCGAACATGCCGCGCAGGTCGCCGTCGACCAGCCGGTCGAGGACCAGGGCGACGTCCAGGCCCCAGGCCCGTACATCCTCTATGGAGACGTTCATCGCCTCCGCCGACTCCGGTTCGGGGTGGCGGAGCTGTTCGACGATGTCGGTCAGGACGGGCTGGCGCTCCACGATCGTCTCGTTGACATAAGCGTGCGCCACCTTCAGCGCGAAGCCGGAACGTTCGTCCAGGCCGTGGCCCATGGCGACTTCGATGATCGTACGGAGCAGGGCGAGCTGCCCCGTCGTCGCGATCGCCGGGTCCAGCGGGTTGAGCCGGATGCCGTGGTCGAGCGCTGCCATCGCGTCCAGCCGGATGGGGGTTATACCCAGCTGCTGCGCGATGAGGGCCCATTCGCCCGCGCCGTCCTCGCCCTGCGCGTCCAGGACGACGACCTGCCGGTCCTTGAAGCGGAGCTGGCGGAGCACATACGTCTTCTCGAGGGAGGACTTCCCGTTGCCGGATTCGCCGAGGACGAGCCAGTGCGGGGCGGGGAGCTGCTGGCCGTACAGCTGGAAGGGGTCGTAGATGTATCCCTTCCCCGAGTACACCTCGCGGCCGATGATCACCCCCGAGTCGCCGAGGCCGGGTGCGGCCGTCGGCAGGTAGACCGCCTGTGCCTGGCCCGTGGACGTACGGACCGGGAGGCGGGTCGTCTCGACCTTGCCGAAGAGGAACGCGGCAAAGGCATCGGTGACGGCGGTCATCGGATCTCGCATCACAGGCCCCTATCGGCGGATGCCGGTCGCGAACGGCAGCGTATTCACAAAGGCCCTGTGGTGCTCGCGGTCGCACCATTCCAGCTTCAGATACGACTTTCCGGCGGAGGCGCGGATGGTCCGCTTGTCCCGGGCGAGCGCTTCGGGCGAGCGCGACGACACCGTGATGTACCCCACCAGGTTGACCCCGGCAGCACCGCTGGCGAGATCTTCACCCCGCTGGTCGAGCCGGCCGTGCGAGGCGACATCGCGCGGGTCGACGGTCCGGTTCATCTTCGCCGCGCGGGATGCTTCCGCCTCGTCGTTGGTCTTCTCGGTCAGCATCCGCTCGATCGCCACCTCGGTCGGTTCGAGGTCCATGCAGACCGCCACCGTACGGATCACGTCCGGGGTGTGGACGAGCAGCGGGGCCAGGAAGTTGACGCCGACGGGTGTCATCGGCCATTCCTTCACCCAGGCGGTGGCATGGCACCAGGGCGCCCGGGTCGAGGACTCGCGGGTCTTCGCCTGGAGGTAGGTGGGCTCCATGGCGTCCAGCTCGGCCGGCCAGGCGTTCCGCTTGGTCATGGCCTGGATGTGGTCGATGGGGTGATCCGGGTCGTACATCGAGTGCACCAGCGAGGAGAGCCGGCTCTGGCCGAGCGGCTGGCGCACCCGGATGTCCGCCTCGGCGAGCCGTGCGCAGATGTCGGTCAGTTCGCGCGCCATGACGACCGCCAGGCCGGCGTCCCGGTCGAGCTTGCGGCCCGCTGCGGGCCGCGCGGCGCGGGCCATCGCGTTCGCCTCGGCGGACAGTTCGCGGGTGAAGTGCATGCAGGCCACGAGGTAGGCGCGGTGCTGCTCGCTGGAGGTGGACACCATCGAGGCGAGCTGGTCGTAGGAGTCCTGCAGCCAGGCCGGAGCGCGCGGGTCGCCGCGCTGGGCGACGTCCTTGGCGTGCGCGTCCGGGTCGGCGGGCAGGGTGCGCGCCAGGATCTGCAGGCGGGTCACGAAGCCGTCGCCGTTGGCCACGTGTTTGAGCAGGGTGCCGAACCGGTCGACCAGCGCTTCCTGGTCCTCCGAGTCCCGCAGGCCCACCCCGGGGCCCTCGATCTCGATGGCCGCGGTGACCGTACGCCGGTCGGCGTGCAGCAGTACGGCGATCTCGTCGGGGCCGAAGGGGGCGGCGAGCCAGTTGATCCGGCCGATGCCCGGTGGCGGTCCGACCTCGACCTCCCGGCCGTCGAGCCGGGTGCCGGCCTCGCTGGCCGACGACTGGTAGCTGGTACCGCGGCGCAGCGAACGCTTGTAGCTGCGGTTGATTTCGAACCATTTGTAGAACGTGCGGTGTTTGTACGGGACGTACACCGCGGCGAGGGCCAGCATCGGGAACCCGGTGAGGGTCACGATGCGCAACGGCAGGACGGGGACCAGCAGTCCGCACATCATGCCGACGAAGGCGCCCGCGATGATCAGCGCGATCTCGCCCGTCTCGCGGTTCTTGCCGACGATCGCCGATGGCCGGGCCCGGCCGATCAGATACGTGCGGCGGGGCGCGACCGGCTGGGACTGGGTCGTCAACGCCCTCCACCTCCTGTGCCGTTGTTGCGTGTGCTGTGGGTTCCGGTACTGCTCGGCTTGCTACGGGGCGGGGGCGCGGCGGAGGGGACACTTCCGCCACCTCCCCGGCTGCCGCCGCCTGCGCCGCCGCGGTTGCTGTGGGCCGCCACGCCGCCGGACAGCGGGTTGCCGGGGCGTGCGCCGCCGCCCTGACCGCCGCCGCCTCCGCCGTCGTTGCCGCCGCCGCCCCGGCTGCTGTGCGTTTTGATGCCCTGCGACACCAGAGCAGCGGGGGAACTGATCAGCGCGGCGGCCTGGGAGCCGTCGGTGGCGGTCTTACGGTTGGTACGGGAGGCGGCGACCTCGTCGCCGAAGCCGGGGACGAAGCGGTAGATCATGCCGCTGGCGAAGATGGCGAGCAGGATGATGGCGAGGCCGGAGACCACGGCGGAGAACGAGTCGGGTCCCTTGCCGGACGACAGTGCGCCGGCCAGGCCGAGCACGATCACGATGACCGGTTTCACCATGATCACCGCGATCATGATGCCGGCCCAGCGGCGGACATGGCCCCACATGTTCTTGTCGACCAGCCCCGCGTACACCACGGTGCCGAGCAGGGCGCCCGCGTAGAGCAGGGCGGCCCGGATGACGAGCTCCAGCCACAGCACACCGGCGGCGAGGATCGACACCAGGGAGGTCACGATCAGCATGATCGGGCCCCCGCCGATGTCGGTGCCCTTCTTGAGCGCCGCGGCGAACGATCCGAAGAAGACGTCGTTCTGCCCGCCGGTGGATGACGCGATCACCTCGGTCACGCCGTCGGTCGCCGACACGAGGGTGTAGAGGATCAGCGGGGTGAAGGCGGAGGCGATGACCGTCAGCCAGAGAAACCCGATGGCCTCCGACAACGCGGTGGTCAGCGGCACCCCGCGGACCGCTCGCTTGGCGACGGCGAGCAGCCACAGGACGAGGGTGAGGATGGTCGACGCGGCGAACACGACGGCGTACTGGCGGAGGAACGCGGCGTTGGTGAAGTCCACGTTGGCTGTGTTCTTCACTGCCTCGGACAGTTTGCCGACGATCCAGGCGGCGGCATCGGCGCAGCCCTTTGCCAGGGAGGAGAGGGGGTCCAGGGGGTCGTTGCTGGGGGTGGGGGTGGAGGGGTTGGCCTTTTTGCCCGTGCAGTAGTCCTTGGCCAGACCGACGATGAGATCACAGGGATCGTCGCTCTTGCCGGGGCTGGGGCTCGGCGACGGCGCCGCAGTGGCAGCCGAGGCCAAGAGGATGACCGCGGGTGGGAGAGCGCCCAGAACCGTGGTCAGGGAAAGGGCACGACGGCGTCGGCTACCGGGCATAGGTGAAGCCTCCGAATCCCTGGACGGCACCGGCGATCTCGTCGGCGGTGGAAGCCCGGTTGTCGGCGCTGACGGGCGTCGGGCCTTCCTTCTGGCTTGACGACTCGACCTTCCAGTCGCCACCGACCCACTTGAGATTCTCGGTGAGGGTGAACCAGGTTTCGGTGACCGGCTTGGTGGAACCTTCGCCGGCGAGGCCGACCAGGCCCGTGCACCAGACCGCTACGGACGTGGTGTCGCTCTGCTGCTGTGTCACCTGGGAGCCGACGGGCACTGTTCGCGACACGAACGTCTGGCCGCTGGGCGCATCACCGTTCGCCGCGAGGCCGACGTTCTTGAGAAAGCCCGGAGCGTAAGCGCTGTCCAGGTCGTGCACGAGCCCGTCGACGACGGCCGGGTCATGAGTGGCGCTGATGATGGCATCCCGGCTGCTCTTCTTGAACATCCCGTCAGACCCGAGCGCCACAGCGAAATTGGCCGCCGCGCTCTGCGCCCCCTGCGCATCGTGCGCGAACCCGGAGGCGATCCATCCGCTCCGCCCGGTGACCGGCTTGACTCCCGACGCCGCCGTGGAAGCCGCCCCCGGCTTCTTCGCGTCGCCGGTGTCCGACGACGTGCCGCCGCCCCGATTGGCGAAGGCGATCGCCGCGATGAGCAGGACCACGACGCCCACGACCGTCACGAGGGAGCGGGAGGCCCTCGGAGGCCGTCTGCCGCCTCCGTAGACGTCGCCGCTGCCGCCTTCGGGCAGCCGCGTACGGGTCTGGCCGGTGCCGCCCATGCCGTCGGGGCGGCCCGCGTCGCCGCCGTAGTCGCGCTCGTCGCCGAGACTCATGCCGCGTACGCCCCCTCAACCGTGTGCCGTGTCGTGCAGTACGACGGTAACTGTGCTGGTGCCCGCGTGGGCGGGCCGTGGTGACTCGACATCAGGGATGCCCAACCTCTGGGTGAGCCGGGCAGCACCCGGGACGGCGGAACGGCTGACCAGGGGTCAGACGGCCATTCCGTACACGATGGTGAAGACGGTGCCCAGTGAGCCGATGATGAAGACGCCGGTGAGGCCGGCGACGATGAGCCCCTTGCCCTGCTCCGCGCTGAACGTGTCGCGCAGGGCGGTGGCCCCGATGCGTTGCTTCGCCGCGCCCCAGATGGCGATGCCGAGACAGAGCAGAATGGCGACCGCCATCACTACCTCGACCATCACCCGCGCCTCTTGCCCGAGGCTGCCGAACGGCCCCCAGTTGGGGGCGATTCCGCCGATGATGGTGCTGATGTCGCCCTTGTCGGCTGCCAGGTTCAAGTAACTCACCGCCCCTATCCGGTAGTTCATGCCCGCGCTCCGGCGCCCGGGTCATGTCCTATCTTCGCTGATGAAACTGCCTCCGTGTGTAACCCGGCAACGCTCTTTACTCTCATGTCCGCACGTGTGTCCGATTTCCGCGCCCTGACCTGCGGTGCGGACTCGTGTTCCTCGAACATGCATGGTTACTCTGTGTATCACGAGGGGTGACGCCGGGCAATGACGTCGCCGCGCGCACCGGTGTGATTGTCGCTCCGGGCTTCCGGCGCGGCGGTGCCCGCCGCTACGGGACGGTTACCGGTTCCGCTGCTTCGACGGACAGTGCCGGGCGGCGGGGCAGCAGGAGCGGAGTGCCCAGGATGACGACGCCGGCGATGGCGATGGTGGTGCGCGGGCTGGTCACGTGAGCGAGCAGGCCCCCGAGAACGGTCAGCGTCGCGATGGACGCGCGGCTCGTGATGGACCACGCCGAGAGGGTTCGGGTGATGCGCTCGGTTGTGGTGTGTTCGAGCCGGTAGGTGGCGAACACCGGGTTGAAGACCCCCACACAGGTGATCAGGCAGAACTCGGTCACCATCACGATCAGGAGCCCCGACAGGCCGGGCCGGACGAAGGCCAGGCCCAGCGGCCAGCACGCCCGGAGCGCCCCACTGACGAGCATGACCCGGTGCTGCCCGAACCGGGCGACCAGCAGCGGGGCGAGCCGCGATCCCACCAGGCCGCCGATGCACGGCACGCCGAAGGCCAGACCGTACTGCCAGGGCGCGAAGCCCAGATCCCGCAGGAGGAGCACGGCCAGCAGCGGTGCGATCGCCATGATCAGGCCGTTGACCAGGGCGGTGTTGAAGAACAGCGGCCGCAGTACGGGGTGACGCAGGACATAACGCCATCCCTCCATGACGTCGCCCGTGCTGAATCGCCGGGCGGGCCTGGCCGGCGGCTGTCGCTCGCGGCCGCTGATCGCGCGGATTCCGAGCGCCGAGAGCAGGTAGCTGACCGCGTCCAGCACCACCGTCGTCAGCGGTCCGAACATCCCGATGGCGGCACCGCCCAGGGGTGGGCCGACGGCAGTCGCCGTCCAGGTCGTCGTCTCGAACCTGCCGCCGGCGGTCAGGAGGTCGTCGGGCCGCACCAAATCCTTCAGGTGAGCACCGCTCGCGGAGGTGAACACGATGTTCGCCGCCGCGACGATCACCGACACCACCACCAGTTGGGCGAAGCCGAGGCAGCCCAGCGCATAGGCGGCAGGCAACGACAACATGGCCAGAAATCGCAGCAGATCCATCGAGATCATGACCGGTCGCTTACGGCGGAACTCCACCCACGGCCCCAGCGGCACCACGATCAACGCGCCCACCGCCAGGCCCGCCGCCGACAGGAGGGACACCTGCATCGCGCTGCTGTGCAGCACCAGGACGGCGATGAGCGGCAGCGCGTCCAGCGCGAGCCAGGTACCCACCGTGCTGGCGGCGAACGCGGCCCACAGCCAGCCGAAATCCCGGCCCAGCGACTGCCTGCGCGTCACACCGCCTCCGACCCGCTCCAACCGAACGACCACTGGTTGATCAAGATGACCAAACCGTCAGTCTACGGCCACGAAGGAGCGCATGGAGGGGCACCTCCCGGACCCGTGGGTGGCGATCCAAGAGGTGCCCGTCACAGTGGGCCGGCCGGAGCTCAGCGGGTGAGCTTGATCGAGTTGTACGGCGTCAGGTTGACGTCCCACCACGTGCCGGCCACCTGGTACACGGGGCACTTCTTGCCCGCGCTGTCCGTGCAGAGCCACATCTTCGCGCCACCGGTCTGATGGTTGTAGACGCGGTGCTTGCCGAACTCGTTGTACAGCTTGTAGGTGCCGTACTTGTAGTAGCTGTGCTGCACCGTGGTCCAGGAGGCCCCCGTATAGATGCATGCCCGGCCCGACGTGCACGCTGCCGCGCTTGCCGCGGCCGTGCCTGCCCCGAACGTGGCCACGGCGGCGACGGCGAGGCCGAGCGCTCCCGTGGTCATCGCGTACTTCCTGAAGAGACGCATGGTCAGTTGCTCCCTTTGTCGTCCGAGCCGGTGGACCCTTGACGCCACCGACTGCGGCCGAACCAGCAAACCGCCCAAGCCGTCCGGTCCACAACGTACTTCGGGCATATCCGAAAGGGGCAGGTGGCCTTCGGGCTCACTCGTCGTCGATGTCACCGGGCAGGCCGCGCCAGGGTGGTTTCAACCCGCTGAGAAGGGCCCGCAACACTTCGAGGCGGTGGGCTGCCTCGAAGGCCGCCGATGTCTTCAGCGCCTTGTGGGCGGCCTGCGCGGCGAGAACCCCGAGTATCACTCGGACCGCCCCCTTGCTGATGGCGGCAGCGGCCAGCGACCAGACGGCAATGCCGATGTGCGTGGCGAGCATCTTCGACCACCCTTCTGCGGAATGGAGATCTCCGGTGTAGCCCTGCCACCTGCGGAGGCGCTTCCCCGCAGTCGCGCGGAATCGGCCGAGCCCCGCGAACTCAGCGCAGTTGCGCCCCTGTTCCCGGAACGGCAAGCAGAGTGAGTATGCGGGCATGAACGACACCGATGAGCCGCGAGGACCCCGAGGGAAACGGGACCTGCCCTTTCCCTACGACCAGGACCTCTGCGGGGTGCTGCGCCATCTCAATCGCCGCACCCGCTGGGGCAGCGACCGGCTCGCGAACGACCGCGCCACAGCCTCGTTCCTGGCCGCCGGCATGAGGCTGCTCGTACAGCATCTGGGTCCCGGCGCCCAGCAGCGCGTCAGCAGCGAACGCCTGCTGCTCGGGTCCCTGTCGCAGCGCAGGGTGGCCGAGGAGTTCGCCGGCAATCCGGCACCCTTCACCCGGCACGGCAATGGCGTGTCGATGCTGAGAGACCGCTGGAGCCCGCACTCGGACTTCGTCAGCGATTTGATCAACTTCGCGGTATGGAGGGAGAACTACCGGCCCGAGTACCGGAAGCAGCGTGCGGCCAACACCGAGCGGCTTGTGCACGGACCGGACTTCGTACGAGCCGTCCACGACATCTCCTACCAGCACACCGCCGAGGGCATCGAGCTGCCCTCCGTGCGGCTGGGACTCGCCCTCATGACCGCGGCCGAGGGGGACGACGAGGTGACACGGATCATTTCCACCGTGTACGAGGACTATCTCGGCTCGTGGAAGCAGCTGTACACCGCCGTCCTACGGGAGCGCCATCTGCGTTTGCGCAAGGGCCTCACCCTCGACGATCTGGCGAACGCGCTGTCCGCCGCGACCGACGGCTTGGCCCTCCGCGCCATCGGCGACCCCGGGGCGGATGTCGTCGACCACGACAACCGGCGCTCTCTCATGGGCACGGTCGCGCTCGCCGTGATCCACGCGTTCCTCGAGCCGGACGACGACGCGACCGGCCTCACGCTGGAGCAGACCGTCGCGATGCGGTTCGATCGGCGATCGTATTGAGCTGGCCCCTACGGGGGCGCACGAGGTCAGGTGACGGGGCCCTGGCCGTCCAGTTCGGCGAAGTGGTCGAATTCGCCCGCCTGGACGCCGAGTACGAAGGCGTCCCACTTCTTCTGGGTGGTGGTGACGACGTTGCCCGGGTCGCTGGTCTCGCGGAGGTAGACGGCGTCACCGGGGCCGAAGGCGATCTCGATCCAGGGGCCGGGGCCCTTTTCGCCCTCGGGGGCGGCGCGGATCCAGTCGAGGTCGTCGGGAATGTCAGACACGGGCCTCCCCCATCTTTATCGCCTGCAGCGCAGACGCCCAGGTGGGGGCTGTGGTGTGGAGTATGACGCCGTCCGGGTCGCTGCTTTCGGTGATTCTGACGGTCCGGCCCTCGGAGGCGACATGCAGACAGGACTCACCGCTGCCGCAGTACGAGGACTTCTGCCAGTTGTAAGAGGTCATCTCGGGCCTTTCACATGTCCTGGACAATGGCGTGGATGAACGTGCGCGACGCGCCAGGGGTGAGGGCAATCGCCTCCACCCGTTCCAGGAGGAGGCGGTACACCTCCAGCTCCGCCTGCGCATCAACGTACTTGGGGCCGTGTGCCTGATCCAGTTGGACGGTGTCCAGCTGTGGCACCGGTCCGTGTACGTAGTAGATGGACTGGCCGGCGCCCGGGTAAGCGCCGGCGGTGAACGGGATCACCTGGATGGTGATGCGGTCGCGTTCGCTCATGTCCAGCAAGTGCTGCAGCTGGCGGACGGCCACTGCGCGTCCGCCGAACTGCATGCGGAGCGCGGCCTCGTGGATGATCGCCTGGTACGGCGGCGGATCGTCCTGGTAGAGGACGGACTGGCGTTTGACGCGGTGGGAGATGCGGTGTTCCACCTCGGGCGGCGTGTATCCGGGGACCATGTGCAGGAAGATTTCCCGTGCGTGGTCCGCGATCTGGAGCAGGCCCGGGATGTGGGACGTGTGCGCGGTGCGCAGCTTGAGCCCGTGGTGTTCCAGTTCGCACAGGTCGATCAACGACGCGGGAAGGATCTCCCGGTACTCCTCCCACCAGCCGCGCTTGCGTTCCCCCGTCATACCGATGAGTGCGTCGATCAGGGCATCGTCGGAGCAGGAGTAGTGGCGCGCCATCGCGCGGAGCCGTTCGGGACTGACGCCGAACCTGGCTCCCTCCATGTTGCTGACCTGGCTCTGCTTGATGCCGAGGAGCTGTCCCGCCTCGGTGGAGGTCAAGCCCGCGCGCTCGCGCAACCTGCGCAGCTCGACGCCGAACCGGAGTTGACGAGCTGTAGGGGCGCTCCTCAGCGGCATCGATGTCTCTCCTCGTACAGGACGTCACCCACACGGATGAAGAACCTAGTAGTTCAGCTCAAACAGCTTAATACATAAGGCGTTAGCGCTAGCTTATGTGTCAGGCCACCGCCCGGAAGTACCCCGCTCGACGGAGCGACCTCGTCACCGGGCACCCAGCAGGCACAGCCAGTCAACTCCCCTCCGTGATCGGAGACTTCCATGACCACCGTAACGCCGCCCTGGGCGTACGCCCTCCAACTCCCGCACGATCCGCACGCCCCCGGCATCGCCCGCAAAACGCTCCGCGCGGTGCTCCACTCGCACGGCCTGACCCGGCTCACCGACACCGCCGAACTGCTGGCCAGCGAACTCGTCACCAACGCCTACCAGCACTCCCGCGGCCCCTACGGCCTCCGCGTGCGGCCCATCGGTCCCGACCGCCTCCGGCTGGCTGTGTGGGACAGCGACCCCGCCATCCCCGTACCGTTCGGCCCGCCGCCGACCAGCGAGGACGCCGAATACGGGCGCGGACTGCAGCTGGTGCGGCTCTGTGCCGCCAGCTGGGGGGCGTATGTCCTCGGGAGCGGCGGCAAGGTGCTCTGGGCCGAGTGCGAGGAGAAGGGCGACTGTCAGTGGGGTGACTTACTGTGACGCATGTAGGTGCTTTAGGTGATGAGGCCCGGGGGAGGCGTTGGATGTCCGAGGTTCGTTGGTATGCGCGGCAGCACCGTGGAGGCGTCACAGCACGGGATGCGGGCCCTCCTCCTGGCCCCGTCGGCGTGTCCGGGAAACCCACTTCACAGGGACGGAGGTCGCGAGCCATGTCGGTGTTGCCGCCGCTGCGCCCCCGTCCGGGGAATCTGCGCGAAATAGCCGGGTAGCAGGGGCCGGACAGCAGGGCCGGGCAGCGTGGGCGGAGTGTCCCGGGTCGGCCGGGCGGGTGGCGCGGTGGGCGTGTGTCCGCGCGGCGCGGCCCGTCGCGAGATGTGCCGTGCTGAGGTGCCCGCAGGCCTGCCGCCTCGGAATCGTCGGGCCCCGCTGCCGCCGCCGAACCCGGAGGACCACCCCATGACCGAGCAGTCCCGGCGCAGCTTCCTCAGGCAGGTCTCGGTGGGCGGCGCGGTCGTGGGCGCGGCGGCGTTCGTGCCGGGGCTGCCGGCCCGCCCGACGCCCGCGCACGCCGGGCCGCGCCGGGACGGCGCGGCCGCGCCGGGCGCGGCGTACGGCATCGACATCAGCATGTCCGCCCAGACGACCGGGGTACTGACCGCGGGTCTCTACCAGCTCCTGGTGTTCAAGGCGGTGCAGAGTGCCGCGTCCGGCGGGGCGCCCACCCTGTGGGCCTCCATCGGCAACTACTCGGAAGAGACCCGACTGTCCTGGACCGAGCAGTACTTCGCCTTCGCGTCGACCCAGCAGGACTACCGGGAAGCCCGGTCGGGGGGCGTTGCGGCCATGCCGATCGCATCGGGCCAGACCCTCGCCGTCGGCCCCGGTGCGGTGGGGACCGTGGTGGACAGCGGTGGCAGTCCGGGCTCGATCACCGTCCGGAACACCACCGCCGACCCGTTCACCTGCGGCTTGGCGCAGCCGTCCCCGGACGGCGGGCCGACGATGCCGCTCTGTGCCTTTCCGCTGCGCGGCAAGAGCCCGGTCGCCATCAAGCCCTTGCGGAAGGTGGCCCTGGTCTTCGTGGCGGGACCGGTGCGGCCGGGCTCGGTGGTGCGATCACCGGTCGGCCGTACGGTGCTGGTGGATCTGACCCGGGCCCATTCCGCTGAGTTGTCGTACGACATCAACGCCGGCTGGTCCTGGAAGGGGGCCGTCGCCGCTGAGACGGTTGCGAACACGTCCTTCACCAGCAGGCTCGTCGTCGCCGGCCCGGCATGACCGCTCGCGCACGCTGTTGTCGCCCGGCTCGGAGCGGGTGGAATGGGCCAGGTGTACCTGGGGCGTTCGCCCGGGGGACCGGCTGGTGGCGATCAAGGCCACCCCGCAGGAGATCACTGACCAGCTGCCCGGGCTTCCGAGTGAAGTAGGCGGTGAAACTCCGGCAAATGGGGGAGGGTTGAGGAATGCGCAAAGTCTGGGTGGTCGGCGGCATCGGTGCGGGCGTGAGCCTGGGCTTCATCGGCCTGCTCGTCGTCGGCACCTACTCGGCGGCCGCCGGCCTCGGCAGCGGATCAGCCGTCGCGCTGGCCAAGGGGGCCGTGCCCAGCCAGTACCAGACCACGGTGCAGAAGTGGGGCAATCTCTGCCCCTCCCTCAATCCGGCGCTGCTCGCCGCGCAGTTGTACCAGGAGAGCGGCTGGAACCCGCAGGCCAAGAGCCCCGCCAACGCGCTCGGACTGGCGCAGTTCATCCCGGGCACCTGGGCGACGCACGGGATCGACGGAAACGGCGACGGCAAGAAGAACATCTGGGACCCCGCCGACGCGATCCCGTCAGCCGCCTCGTACGACTGCGAACTGGCCGGATACGTCAAGAACGTGCCCGGCGACCGGAGCGACAACATGCTCGCCGCGTACAACGCCGGTTCGTACGCGGTCATCAAGTACGGCGGGGTGCCCCCGTACCGCGAGACCCAGAACTACGTAAAAATCATCCGCACCCTGGAGAAGAGCTTCGCCCGCCCCGTGAACGGCGTGGCCCCCTCCCAGCAGGCCGCTGCCGCCATCTACTACGCGCAGCAGAAGCTCGGCACCCCCTACCTCTGGGGTGGGAACGGCACGGCCGCCCAAGGAGGGCGGTTCGACTGTTCGGGGCTGACCAAGGCGGCATACCACAGCGTCGGGATCGAGCTGCCGCGGGTGGCGAACGACCAGTACAACGCGGGGGAGCATCCGGCGCGGGACCAGTTGCTCCCGGGGGACCTGGTCTTCTTCTCGAATGACCTGTCCAACTCCCGGGCCATCCACCACGTGGGTCTCTACGTCGGCGGCGGATACATGATCGACGCGCCGTACACCGGCGCCGTGATCCGCTTCGACAAGATCGATTCGCCGGACTATTTCGGCGCCACCCGGGTCACCAAGGAGGGCGCGAAAGCGCTGCCCAGCACGCATCCGGAGGCCTGAAACGCTGCGTTGCGCGACCGGGACCCACCGTGAGAGCGTCACTTCTGAGCTGCGACGATGAGTCTCTCTTCGATAACGTCATGGTGATCTTTCGGTGGAGAACGGAACGCCGGGGGTGTCCGGGGCGTTCCCTGGACTGAGGACGCGCGGCCGCGTAGCAGGAGCAAAGGCAAGGGGCAGCAGATGGCTGGACTCGCAAGTGATGGGTCGAACCCTGATGTCAGCCTGCTCTACGACATCAACGGCTTCGCGAAGTCCGCACCCGGCTGGCTCGACCGGAGCATGGAGTTCGTCGGCGAGTACGGCATTCTGCTGGCGATGGTGCTGCTGGTACTCGGTTGCTGGTGGCAGGCGCGCAAGGAGGCGGACCACGAACGGTCGGTGACGGTCGTCGCCGGCGCGCTCTGGGCGCCACTGGCTGCCGGGATCGCGGTGCTGGTGAACATCCCGATCCGTGGATTCGTGGGGCGGCCAAGGCCGTTCGTGGATCACAAGGGCCTGGACGTACTGATTCACGGGAAGACCGACTTCTCCTTTGTGAGCGACCACGCGACGCTGGCGATGGCCATCGGGGCCGGACTCTTCGTGGCGCACCGGAAGTTCGGGCTGGCCGCGATCGGGCTGGCGGTGGCGGAGGGTTTCTGCCGGGTCTTCATGGGCGTGCACTATCCGACCGACGTGATCGGCGGTTTCGCGCTCGGGACCGCTGTCGCGTTGCTGCTCTCGCCGCTCGCGATGGCTTTGCTGACCCCGGTGGTGCGGGCGGTGGCCCGGTCGGAGCGGCTGGGCTTTCTGGTGCGGTCCCGGCGGTCCCGGGAGGTGGCCTCGGCCGTGGTGGAGATCCCCGAGCCGAGACCGGAACGCAACGACCTGGCCGCCTGAGCGGCCCGTTCACCGCAGCTCGGTCCCCCCTCCGGTCACAGCGCCTGCGGGAAGTTGAACACCCGGTGGGGGTCGTACCGCTTCTTCAGGGCGGTCAGCCGTGACGCCCCGTCCCCGTAGTACGCCGTACGCCACCCGGTGAGCGCCGGGTCGATGTAGTTCTGGTACGCGCCGCCCGAGGCGTACGACCCCATCGCCGCATGGGTGGACTTCAGCCAGGCCTGCTGAGCGGAGCCGGCAGTGCCGGGGCGCCAGGAGGCGATGTACTGGGCCAGGACCCGGGAGCGCCGGTGGACGAAGGCGGTGGCTGACGGGTCGACACGGTTGATCGCGCCGCCCAGTGCGGTGAGGGCGACGGAACCCGCGCCCTGCGCGGCGGGCAGCCGGGAGAACCCTTCGACGCGGGACAGCAGCGCGGCGATCCCGGCGGCCGGGAGCGTACGGTCGTAGAAGTCCGAGGCGGCGGCATAGGTGTCGCGCTGCAGGGTGCCCCGGGTACGGCGGCCGGGCGTCGGCCCGGGGAGATGGCACTGGTCCTCGCTGAGACCGGCGCAGCCCGCATACAGCAGCATCGCCTGCTCGTAGCTGTGCCTGCGCAGCGATACGGAGCTCGCTGAGGCGCCCACCGCGTCGGCGAGGCGGTCGACGGCGTTCTGCAGACCGCCGTACGAACCGAGGGAGAACGCGGCGATGGTGAGGCCCGGCACCCCACCGCCGGCGGTGGCCTCCAGATGGGCCGACGACCAGATCTCGTCGGGCTGGTCGGGGCCCCATTTCTGCCAGGCGTCGATGACCGCGCGCGCCTTCGACCAGGGCCAGGAGAGATACGCGGAGACGGTCTGCGGGGCGGCGTGCGTGCGGAAGGTCAGCTCGGTGACCACCCCGAACTGGCCGTTGCCGGCGCCGCGCAGCGCCCAGAAGAGGTCCTTGTTCTCCTTGTCGGATGCGGTGACCCGCCGGCCGTCGGCGGTGATCAGGGTGGCGGAGGTGAGGGCGTCGCAGGTCAGACCGTAGGCACGGGAGGCCACGCCGTGGCCGCCGCCGAGGGTGAGGCCGGAGATGCCAACGGTGGGGCAGGAACCGCCGGGCAGGGAGCGGGAGCTCCTGCCCAGGGTCTCGTAGACGTCGACGAGCTTCGCTCCGGCGCCGATCGTGCCGTCGGCGGATATGTGCGACAGCTTCGACACGTC
The DNA here is from genome assembly GCF_040689485.1 of Streptomyces sp. NPDC051322. Classification (NCBI taxonomy): domain Bacteria; kingdom Bacillati; phylum Actinomycetota; class Actinomycetes; order Kitasatosporales; family Streptomycetaceae; genus Streptomyces; species Streptomyces sp. NPDC051322. The sequence continues at coordinate 17,742 of NZ_JBFBAK010000016.1, forward strand.
GATGACCAGGTGACCGTTGCCGGACGACCAACCGGCGTACGAGTGACCGCCGTTGCGGATGGAGACGGGGACGTGGTGGGCCTGCGCGTAGGCCAGGCACTCGCGTATGTCGGCCTCGTCCGCGACGTAGGCGATGGCGGCCGGCTTCAGGTTGTCGAAGCGGGTGTTGTAGAGCTGCCGGGCCGCCGGGTAGTCGGCGTCGCCGGGGCGGACCAGTTTGCCGTCGAGGCCACGGCCCAGTGCGGTCCAGTCGGAAGGGGCACTCGGCCGAGGGGACTTCGGCGCGGTGGGGGTAGCGGGGGATGCGGTGACGGGTGACGTGCTGCGGCCGGCCGGGCCGGGCCGGTCCGGCGTACCCGTGGCACTGCTGTGGCAGGCGACCGCGGTGGCCAGTACGGGGGCGGCGGTGAGCAGAGTACGGCGTTGCATGGGCGGACCTCCGGCTTACCAGACGCGGTTCCGGGGGCGGAGGTTCCCGTCACGAGCTGCTGCGCAACGAGCTGATGCGCGACGGGCGGGGATCAGCGCTCCGGCGCGTGCGCGGTCGCGTCGGCGCGGGCACGATCCCGGGATCGGCGGGCCGGGCCCGCCCAGCCGCAGGTGCAGCGCGCCAGGCAGAAGGAGCCCCGTTCGGAGGTACTCGTGGTGTGGTCGCCGCTGCGCTGCGAGGGGTGGTCGTCGTGCACCCGTCCACGGTACTCGGGCGTGACGACGGCCACCGGACGTCGTTATGCGGGAGGAGCGGCACGGACGATTACTGGCCAGGCGTTGGGGGTTGGCGGGCGATGGTGCAGCAGGGCAAGGGCAGGGACAGGGCCGGCGTGGTGGCCGGTGCCGCGCTCGCTCTGGCGGGTCTGGTGGGCGCCGGAGGATGTTCCGCCCGCGCCGGGGCCGCCGCTGACGACCGGGCCGGGGCCGACGTGGTGCAGCGTGCCGCCGATGTGCTGGCGGTGGCCCGGAGTTCGAAGGTCGTCACGTCGATGACCATGGCGTCCGGCGGCACCCGGGTGACCATCCGCGGCGAGGGCGGGTTCGACTTCGTCCGCCGCACCGGGCAGCTACGGGTCGTACTGCCGAAGGACGCGGCGGGCGCCGAGGAGCACCGTCCGATCACCGAGGTGCTGACGCCGGACGCGGTCTACATGAAGAACCGGGGCGCGAACGTGCCCGCCGATGAGTGGGTCGAAGTCGAACCCGCGAAGCTCCCCGACGGCAACCTGGTGACCAACGGGGCAACCGATCCGCTGGTCGCCGCCGAGCTGCTGCGCGGAGCGCACGGGGTGACGTACGTGGGCCAGGAGGATCTGGGCGGGGTCCGGGTCCGGCATTACACCGGGACCGCGGACCTCACGGCGGCCTCGAAGGGAGCCCCCGCGCCCATCGGTCGGGCGCTGGCGGCCGCGGCGAAGGCGTTCGCCGGATCGTCGGTGCCGTTCGACGCCTACTTCGACGACCGGGGGCGGCTGCGCAAGGTGCGCCACCGGTTCGATTTCGCCAACAAGGGCGATACGGTCGAGGTCGCTTCGACGACCCTGCTGTTCGGTTTCGGCACCCCGGTCAAAGCCGGGCTCCCCCCGAAGGGCCAGATCTACGCCGGAACTGTCCAGTAGAAATGGTCCGTCCGTGCCATGCGCGGCGTGTGTCCGGCTCCCTACGCTAGGAAGTCGACTGCGGCAGAAAAGGGGTGAAGTCCGTGCCTGGGGTGCTGACGGTGCAGGACCGCGTTGCCCTCGTCGAGATCGAACTCTGCGGCGAACTGATGATCGCCGCCGCGGCCGCGATCGAGGAGCGGCTCAGTCAGGACCGGATCGACGAGGTGCTCATGGTGGGGGCCGAACCATCGATTTCCGGCCTCGGCAGCCACGGGGACCGCCCTGGCAGCCACGGGGACCGCCCCGACCGGTGAGCGGTCGGCAGCCCGGTCTCAAGGGTGGCGGGTATCACCGGCGCCCCCGTACCGTCAGGTGCGCAGCAGCCGGGCGATGGCCTTGGTCGCTTCCTCGACCTTCGCGTCGATCTCCTCGCCGCCCCGGACCGCGGCGTCGGCCACACAGTGGCGCAGGTGCTCCTCGAGGAGCTGGAGGGCGAAGGACTGCAGGGCCTTGGTGGACGCCGAGACCTGGGTGAGTATGTCGATGCAGTAGACGTCCTCGGCGACCAGTCGCTGCAAGCCCCGGACCTGGCCCTCGATCCGGCGCAGCCGCTTGAGGTGCTCTTCCTTCTGCTTGTGGTAGCCGTGCACCTTCGGCTGTTCGGCCGGCTCGTCGGCCGGCGCCTGGCCGGTGCGGTCGGGGGCACCCGCCGCCTCGGTGGTCGTCATCGCGTCCTCCCGTTGTTGAACCGTTGTGAAGGGGTGTGAGGCCCTCCCCCGCAGGGATTTGGATACCCCTTGTGGGTATATGGTACCGATCCTTCCGAAAATCGGGGCGGGGGCCGTGCTGATCACTCTGCCTCATGGGCGACACTGAAGAATGCCGGTTAGCCGTGGCCGGATGATGCGCATAGGAGGGTGCTGGAGGTGTTGGCCGGATCAGGGAGCGGGCCGAGGCGCACGCAGCTGCAAGGCGCCGGAGCGACCTTATAGCGGAGCTATTGGGGCGGTTCGGCAACGCCGCAGATATGCGCGTCACGGCCCGCGAGCCCGGCCAACACCTTCAGTACCCTCCTAAGCATCACCCTGACCGAATCCAGAGCACCCGAGGAACCCACGTGCGCTTTCGTCTGACCCCCCGGGAGACGAGCTTCTACGACATGTTTGCCGCATCTGCGGACAACATCGTCACGGGCTCCAAACTCCTCATGGAACTGCTCGGCGCGGACGCCTCCGCCCGGGTCGAGATCGCGGAGCGGATGCGGGCAGCGGAGCACGCGGGGGATGACGCGACGCACGCGATCTTCCACCAGCTGAACTCCTCCTTCATCACGCCGTTCGACCGCGAGGACATCTACAACCTCGCGTCGTCGCTCGACGACATCATGGACTTCATGGAGGAGGCCGTGGACCTGGTCGTGCTGTACCAGGTCGAGGAGCTTCCGAAGGGTGTGGAGCAGCAGATCGAGGTGCTGGCCCGGGCGGCCGTGCTGACCGCCGAGGCCATGCCGAACCTGCGGACGATGGCCAACCTCACCGAGTACTGGATCGAGGTCAACCGGCTGGAGAACCAGGCCGACCAGGTCCACCGTAAGCTGCTCGCCCAGCTCTTCAACGGCAAGTACGACGCCATGGACGTGCTGAAGCTGAAGCAGATCGTGGATGTGCTGGAAGAGGCGGCCGACGCGTTCGAGCATGTCGCCAACACGGTGGAGACCATCGCGGTCAAGGAGTCCTGAACTTCGTGGACACCTTCACTCTGATCGTGGTGATCGGCGTTGCGCTCGGGTTCACCTATACAAACGGTTTCCACGACTCCGCCAACGCGATCGCCACCTCGGTCTCCACCAGAGCGCTGACCCCCCGTGCGGCACTGGCGATGGCCGCGGTGATGAACCTCGCCGGCGCCTTCCTGGGCAGCGGTGTCGCCAAGACCGTCAGCGAGGGGATCATCAGCACCCCGCACGGCCAGAAGGGGATGGGAATCCTCTTCGCCGCGCTGGCCGGGGCGATCGTCTGGAATCTGATCACCTGGTACTTCGGTCTGCCGTCCTCGTCCTCCCATGCTCTGTTCGGCGGCATGGTGGGTGCGGCGCTCGCGGGCGGGATCGCCGTCTACTGGTCCGGGGTGGTCGACAAGATCGTCATCCCGATGCTCGCCTCGCCGGTGATCGGCCTGGTGGTCGGCTATCTGGTGATGGTCGGGATCCTCTGGATGTTCCGCAAGGCCAACCCGCACAAGGCCAAGCGCGGTTTTCGCATCGCCCAGACGGTCTCGGCCGCGGGCATGGCGCTCGGCCACGGTCTCCAGGACGCCCAGAAGACGATGGGTGTCGTGGTGATGGCGCTGGTCATCTCGGGCCACCAGTCGTACACCGACGCGATCCCGGTCTGGGTCAAGCTGGTCTGCGCGCTGATGCTCTCGCTCGGTACGTACGCGGGCGGCTGGCGCATCATGCGGACCCTCGGCCGCAAGATCATCGAACTGGACCCGCCGCAGGGGTTCGCGGCGGAGACCACGGGCGCCGCGATCATGTTCGGCTCGGCGTTCATCTACCACGCGCCGATCTCCACGACCCATGTCATCACCTCGGCCATCATGGGCGTGGGCGCTACCAAGGGCTCGCGTGCGGTGCGGTGGGGTGTGGCGAAGAACATCGTCCTCGGCTGGTTCATCACGATGCCGGCGGCGGCGGTTGTTGCGGCGTTGTGCTACTGGGTGGTCGCGCTGATCTTCTGATCAGGGCCAGGCCCGTCGGGCGGTGGCTGGGGGTCCGGGGGTCGTCCCCCGGGGGATGCAGCATCACGATGCCGGCGGCGGCGGTTGTTGCGGCGTTGTGCTACTGGGTGGTCGCGCTGATCTTCTGATCAGGGAAGTGAAAGGGCCCGCCCCCGGAATCCGCGGGGGCGGGCCCTTTCCGTCTTGCGGTGGCACCGCCATGCAGCACCGCAAGCCACGGCGTCTATCCGAAGCGGCCGGAGATGTAGTCCTCGGTCGCCTGGACGGACGGGTTGGAGAAGATCCGCGCGGTCTCGTCGATCTCGACCAGCCGGCCGGGCTGCCCCACCGCGGCCAGGTTGAAGAACGCCGTACGGTCCGACACCCGCGCAGCCTGCTGCATGTTGTGGGTGACGATGACGATGGTGAAGCGCTCCTTGAGCTCGCCGATCAGGTCCTCGATGGCGAGCGTGGAGATCGGGTCCAGGGCCGAGCACGGCTCGTCCATCAGCAGCACCTGCGGCTCGACCGCGATCGCCCGGGCGATGCACAGCCGCTGCTGCTGGCCACCGGAGAGGCCGGCGCCCGGCTTGTTGAGGCGGTCCTTGACCTCGTTCCAGAGGTTGGCCCCCTTCAGCGACTTCTCCACGATGCCGGGCAGCTCGCTCTTCCGGTACGAACCGTTGAGCCGCAGCCCGGCCGCCACGTTGTCGAATATCGACATGGTGGGGAACGGGTTGGGGCGCTGGAAGACCATGCCGACCGTGCGGCGCACGGAGACCGGGTCGACGCTCGACGCGTACAGGTTCTCGTCGTCCAGCATGACCTTGCCCTCGACGCGCCCGCCGGGGGTGACCTCGTGCATGCGGTTGAGGGTGCGCAGGAAGGTGGACTTGCCGCAGCCCGAGGGGCCGATGAAGGCGGTCACGGAGCGGGGTTCGACGGTCATCGAGATGTCTTCGATGGCCTTGTGGTTGCCGTAGTAGGCGTTCAGGCCGCCGACGTCGATGCGCTTGGCCATGAGAAATCAGCTTCTTTCGGTTGCCGCGTCAGCGGCCGGTCTTCGGGGCCTTCCAGCGGGCGATGCCGCGGGCCACCAGATTGAGGATCATGACGAAGGCGATCAGCACGAGTGCCGCGGCCCAGGCCCGGTCGTACGAGGCGTCGTTACCGGCCGCCCACTGCTCGAAGATGTAGAAGGGCAGTGACGACTGGGCGCCCGAGAACGGGTTGTTGTTGATCGAGGGGGAGCCGAACACCAGCAGGACGAGCGGAGCGGTCTCGCCGGCGATACGGGCGATGGCGAGCATCACACCGGTGGCGATCCCGCCGATCGAGGTGGGCAGCACGACCTTCAGGATGGTGCGCCACTTCGGGACGCCGAGCGCCAGCGACGCCTCGCGCAGTTCGCCCGGCACCAGCTTGAGCATTTCCTCGGTCGAGCGGACCACGACGGGCATCATCAGCAGGGCCAGGGCCATCGACCCGGCGAAGCCGGAGTAGCCGAAGTCGAGCACGATGATCCACAGGCTGAGGATGAACAGGCCGGCCACGATCGAGGGGATCCCGGTCATCACGTCGACGAAGAAGGTCACGGCCTTCGCGAGCTTGCCGCGGCCGTACTCGACCAGGTAGATCGCGGTGAGCAGGCCGATCGGGGCCGCGATGACGGTGGCGATGCCGACCTGTTCGAGGGTGCCGATGATCGCGTGGTAGACCCCGCCGCCGGGGAGGATCGACTGGGTGCCGGCCATCGAGTGGGTCAGGAAGTTGACGTCCAGGACCTTGACGCCGCGCCGGGCCGTCTCCCAGAGCAGGGAGGCCAGCGGAATGATCGCGAGCAGGAAGCAGACCCACACCAGGCTGGTGGCCAGGCGGTCCTTGGCCTGCCGGCGGCCCTCGACGCGGGCGGCGAGCGCGTACGTACCGAGGAGGAACAGCAGCGCGGCGATCAGCCCCCACTGGATCCGGCTGCTCAGCCCGGCGGCCAGGCCGATCCCGCAGGCCACCGCGACCGAGCCGGCCGCCAGGGCCGGCGGCGCCCAGCGGGGGAGCCGCGGCTGGTGCAGGGTGTTCCGCCGGGACGGAGGGTCGATGACCGCGGCCCGGTCGTTGACGATGACGTCGCTCATGCCGAGGCCCCCGAGTATTCCTTGCGGCGGGCGATGATCAGCCGGGCCGCGCCGTTGACCAGCAGGGTCAGGACGAACAGGACGAGCCCGGAGGCGATCAGCGCGTCCTTGCCCACCCCGATCACCCCCGCTTCCTTGAAGCTGCTGGCGATGTTCTGGGCGAAGGTGCCGCCGCCGGGATCCAGCAGGCTCTTGCCGATGTCGAAGCTGGGCGACAGCACGGTCGCGACGGCCATCGTCTCGCCGAGGGCCCGGCCCAGGCCCAGCATCGAGGCGCTGATGACCCCGGAGCGGCCGAAGGGCAGGACGGACATGCGGATGACTTCCCAGCGGGTGGCGCCGAGCGCGAGCGCGGCCTCCTCGTGCATCTTCGGCGCCTGCAGGAAGACCTCGCGGCTGACGCTGGTGATGATCGGCAGGATCATGATCGCCAGCAGGATGGAGATGGTGAACAGCGAGCGGGCGGCGCCGCCCTGGTAGCTGAGGACGCCGGTCCAGCCGAAGTAGGTGTCCAGCCAGGTGTAGAGGCCGGTGAGGTGCGGGACCAGGAACAGCGCGCCCCACAGGCCGTAGACGATGGACGGCACGGCGGCCAGCAGGTCGATGAGGTAGCCGAGCGGCGAGGCGAGTCTGCGCGAGGCGTAGTGCGAGATGAAGAGTGCGATGCCGATGGCGACGGGAACCGCGATGGCCATCGCGATGAGCGAACTCACCACGGTGCCGAAGGCGAGGACCGCGATGCCGAAGACCGGGTGGTCGGTGTTCGGGTCCCACTCGAAGGTGGTGAAGAAGTTGCCCTGGTTGGCGGAGAGCGCGTGACTTGCGCGGACCGCCAGGAAGGCCGCGATGGCGGCCATGATCACCAGCAGCAGAATTCCGGACCCCCGTGAGAGGGCGAGGAAGATCCGGTCGCCGAGGCGGACGGGCGAGGTGGTCTTGTGCCGAGCGGTGCGGGGGACTGCGGTCGGGGTGACGTCCATGGGTTTCTCCGGTCTGCGGGGCCGGTGAGGGCTCCGGGCGCGGCGGTGCACCGGATGGGGCGGCCGGCCCCTGCCGTCGGGCGGTGGGCCGGCCGCACTCGAGTCAGGAGAGGGTCTTGACGGTGCTCTGCACCTTGGCGGCGATCTCGCTGGGCAGCGGGGCGTAGCCGAGCTGCTTCAGCGCCGTCTGGGCGTCGCTGCTGGAGATGTACGACAGGTACGACTTCAGGGCGGCGAGGGTGTCGGCCTTGTTGCCCTTGGTGCCGACGATCTCGTACGTCACCAGGGCGAGCGGGTAGGCGCCCTCGGCCTTGGTGTTGTAGGCGAGCTGGAGGGCGAGGTCGCTGCCGGTGCCGACGATCTTCGCCTCGGCGATGGCCTTCGACGCGTTGTCGGCGGTGGCCTCGACCGGTGCGGAGGCGCCGGTGTCCAGCTTGACGGTGTTGATGCTGCTGGCGGTCGCGTAGGACAGCTCGAAGTAGGAGATCGAGCCGGAGGTCTGCTTGACCTGCGAGGAGACGCCGGAGGACCCGTCGGCGGACTGGCCGCCCTTGGCTTCCCACTTCTTCCCGGACGCGTACGGCCAGGTGCTGGGCGCGGCGGCCTTGAGGTACTTGGTGAAGTTGTCGGTGGTGCCCGAGTCGTCGGAGCGGTGGAACGCCTGGATCTTCAGGTCCGGCAGCTTGGCGCCCTTGTTGAGCGCGGCGATCGCCGGGTCGTTCCAGTTGGTGATCTTGCTGTCGAAGATCTTGCCGAGGGTGTCGGCGTCGAGGACCAGGTTGGACACGCCCGGCACGTTGTACCCGACGGCGATGGGCCCGCCGACCATCGGCAGGTCGATGGCCTGGCCGCCCTTGAAGACCTTCTTGGAGGCCACGACCTCCTCCGGCTTGAGCGCCGAGTCGGAGCCGGCGAAGGTCGTCTTGCCCTGCAGGAGCTCCTGGATGCCCGCGCCCGAACCGTTGGGCTTGTAGTTGATCTGCACGTCCTTGCAGGCCGCGGTGTAGTTCTTCACCCACAGGTCCATGGCGTTCTTCTGGGCGCTCGACCCCGAAGCGAGCAGCTGACCCTTGCCGTCGCACTTGATGTTCGACGCGGCGCTGGTCTTGCTGCCGGTGCCGCCGGTGGAGCCGCTGTTGTCGTCCGAACCGCACGCCGTGAGGACCAGGGCGCCGGAGACGGCGAGGGCGCCGAGCGCGGCGGCGCGAAGCCGGTTCTTGCGCTGAAGCTTCACTTCGGGTGTTCCTTCCAGAAGCCGCCGGGGTTTCTTTTCCTTGTACGGCGGCGTGCGATGAGATGTCCGGTGCGGCGGGTCGCCTTGCACCGTGCACTGCCGAAATTAGGCAGATCAGGTGAAGTGGCCGAAGGGTGCGAGTGAACGGGGAGTGAACCTCGGCGGACGACCGCGTGCCGCCGTTTCCGTCATGGCGTGGCCACCGCCGTGCGTTGCCAGTTCTGCTGGAAGGCGTATCTGGCCGCTTCCACTTCGTGGCGCTGGTCGGCGTGCAGCACCCCCAGCGCGTACGCCGTCGCCGGCGCGATCCGGGGTGTACGGGCCGCTGCCGCCGCGGCGGCGGCTGCTTCGGCCGCCTCCCGGTGGTGGTCGAGTGCCTGTCCGGCGCCGAACAGCTTCAGGTCGAGCACCGGCCGGGTGGCGGTGTCGGTGTCGGTGCGGAGCACCTCCTGGGCGTACCGGTGCAGCCGCAGCAGCAGCCGGACGCGGTGCCAGGGGGCGTCCAGGGAGTCGCTGAGGCCCGCCGCGTTGTACGGGTGCGCGGCCCGGTGCAGCGGCAGCGCGCCGACCGCATCGGCGAGCCGGCGGTCGGCCGATTCGACCGCCGGCAGCAGCGCCGCACCGGCATGCCCGGCTGCCGCCGGGGCGAGCGGGACCTCCGAGGCCAGTAACGCCACCGCGTCCGCCACTGCGTGGAACCGCGCGGAGCCCAGTGCCTGCAGCGACGCCGAGTGGGCCCGGGTCCTGGCCAGCGTCAGCTGCCGCTCGAGCAGCGCACCGGCCCGGGCCGCGCCCACAGCCGGCGCGGGTCGGGCCGCCTCCGCAGTGGCCCCGGGCGTCGCAGTCGCAGTCGCCGTGGGCGCGGCCGGTCCCGCCGCGTCCGTCCTGGCCGCCGGCAGCGTCGGTGCACCGTCGGAGAGCCTGGCCAGCGCGTCGAGCAGCCGGTCGAGCCGGGACGCGTACGCGTGTTCGCGGGCCAGCGTGCCGGAGAGCCAGGCCAGTTCGGCGCGCAGCTGATCGGCCCAGCCGGGGTCCAGCAGCGCCCGGAAGGTGTGCAGGGTGCCGCTGATCCGGCGGGACGAGCGGCGCAGGGCGTCGGCCGACTCCTCGTCACCCGCCGAGTGGGCGCGCAGGCTGCGCAGGAACTCCGCAGCCCGGTCGTGCAGGTAACGGGACAGCAGCGCGTCCGCCGTCCCGGTCGGGTCAGGGGGTCGCACGGCGGCGCCTCCGGGCGTCTATCAGCATCTCCTGGACATGTCGCAGCGGCTGTCCCTCGGTGTCGGTCGAGTGGCGGGTCCAGTTGCCGTCGGGGCCCAGGTGCCAGGACGACGTGGTGTCGGACATGCCGGTTTCCAACAGTCGGCTGAGGGCCGCGCGGTGGGCCGGGTCGGTCACCCGGACCAGGGCCTCGATACGGCGGTCGAGGTTACGGTGCATCATGTCGGCGCTGCCGAACCACACTTCCGGCTCACCGCCGTTGCCGAAGGCGAACAGCCGGGAATGTTCGAGGAAGCGGCCGAGTATCGAGCGGACCCGGATGTTCTCGGACAGCCCGGTGACGCCGGGGCGTATCGCGCAGATGCCGCGCACCCAGATGTCGACGGGCACCCCGGCCTGCGCGGCCCGGTAGCAGGCGTCGATGGTGGCCTCGTCGACCATCGAGTTGACCTTGATGCGGACGTATGAGGGACGGCCCGCGCGGTGGTGGACGACCTCTTTGTCGATCCGGGCGATCAGCCCGTCGCGCAGCGACTTGGGGGCGACGAGCAGCCGCCGGTAGGTCTCCCGCCGCGAATAACCGGACAGCCGGTTGAAGAGGTCCGAGAGGTCGGCGCCGACCTGCGGGTCGGTGGTGAGCAGCCCGAGGTCCTCGTACATGCGGGCGGTCTTCGGGTGGTAGTTGCCGGTACCCACGTGGGAGTAGCGGCGCAGCGTGTCGCCCTCCTGGCGGACCACCAGGGACAGCTTGCAGTGGGTCTTCAGCCCGACCAGCCCGTACACCACATGGCAGCCGGCCTCCTCGAGTTTCCGCGCCCATTTGATGTTGGCCTGCTCGTCGAAGCGGGCCTTGATCTCGACCAGCACGAGGACCTGCTTGCCGGACTCGGCGGCGTCGATCAGCGCGTCCACGATCGGCGAGTCGCCGGAAGTCCGGTACAGCGTCTGCTTGATGGCCAGGACGTCCGGGTCGCCGGCCGCCTGCTCCAGGAACGCCTGCACGGAGGTGGAGAACGAGTCGTAGGGGTGGTGCAGCAGGACGTCCCGCTCGCGCAGCGCCGCGAAGATGTCGGGCGCCGACGCGGACTCGACCTCGGACAGGTCGCGGTGGGTGCCCGCGATGAAGTTCGGGTACTTCAGCTCGAGCCGGTCCAGTGACGAGATGCCGAAGAGGCCGGTGAGGTCGAGCGGCCCCGGCAGCGGATAGACCTCAGCGTCGGACACCTTCAACTCTCTGACCAGCAGGTCCAGGATGTACGGGTCGATGGACTCCTCGACCTCCAGGCGGACCGGCGGGCCGAACCTGCGCCGCATCAGCTCCTTCTCCAGGGCCTTGAGCAGGTTCTCGGCGTCGTCCTCCTCGACCTCCAGGTCCTCGTTCCTGGTGACCCGGAACATGTGGTGCGCCAGCACTTCCATGCCGGGGAAGAGCTCCTCCAGATGTGCCGCGATGACGTCCTCGACCGGGACGTAGCGCTCCGGCGACGCCTCCAGGAAGCGGGTGAGCAGCGGCGGCACCTTGACCCGGGCGAAGTGCCGGTGGCCGCTGACCGGGTTGCGCACCACCACGGCCAGGTTGAGCGAGAGCCCGGAGATGTACGGGAAGGGGTGCGCCGGGTCGACGGCCAGCGGGGTCAGCACGGGGAAGATCCGCTGCCGGAAGAAGGTGAAGAGCCTGGCCTGTTCCTTCTCGGTGAGGTCGGGCCAGCGGATCAGGTGTATGCCTTCGTCGGCGAGTGCGGGCGAGACGTCCTGCTGGAAACAGGCGGCGTGCCGGGCCATCAGCTCCCGCGACCTGGTCCAGATCTGTTCCAGCACCTCGCGGGGGAGCAGCCCGGACGCGGACCGGGTGGCGACGCCGGTGGCGATGCGGCGCTTGAGTCCCGCGACCCGGACCATGAAGAACTCGTCCAGATTGCTCGCGAAGATGGCGAGGAAGTTGGCACGCTCCAGCAGCGGGGTCGTGGGGTCCTCGGCGAGTTCCAGGACCCGCTCGTTGAAGGCGAGCCAGCTCTGTTCCCGGTCGAGGAAGCGGCCCGACGGCAGCTCGGCTCCGTCCGCCTCCTCTTCGTACACGTCGGCGTCGGCGTCGATGCCCGAATCCAGGTCGGGCACGGCCGCCGCGACGGTGTGCGGACGGTGCGCGGTGATCGAACCGACGGATGGCTGGAGCGGCTGGAGCGGGACCTCTGCACTGGGCTGCTGGCTCATGTGCCCATTGTTCCGCGCGGGAGGACCGGAGGGCGCGGTGGCGGCTTGCATTCCGCGAGGGTCGCAAGCGTGTCTGAATGACGGGTAACGGGCACATGACGTCCGGGCTGCCGGGCGGGGACCGGTCCCGGCGCGCCCGCCCCACAGCCCGGAGCCGGTCAGGCGTGGCGGCGGCGCAGCAGCCGGAAGGCGACGGTCACGGTGATAGCAATGAGTGCCAGGACGATACCGGTCTCCACGAGCTGGAGGGGCCAGTAGTGGGAGAGCGGTTGGTACTCGTAGACGTAGTGCCCGCTGGGGTCCGGGGTGCACGTCTGCTGTACGCAGCGCATCGGTGCCTCATGCAGCCGGGCGCCTGAGGGGCCGATCCAGTAAGTCCGGATGCTGTCACCGGGCGGGACGCCGGTGAAGGCCTTCGACGTGATGGTCTCCGACGGCAGGAGAAGATGGCGCCAGTGGCCGATCGCCCAGACCAGGGCCGCGGTGGCAGCGGTGCCGGCGACGAGCGCGGCTACCGCGCGGCTCAGGACCAGTCCCGCGAGAGCGCCGAGGGCGAGACCGAGCAGCGGATACCCGACGGCGAGCGGACCGGAGTTGAGGTACACGCTGCCGTCATACGGGCTCCAATCGCCGATGCCGAACTGCCGCGACATCGCGAAGCGGTACAGCGCGGCCAGCACGCCGGTGCCCGCGATGACGAACAGGGCGGGCAGGGCCAGCTTGGTGGCGAGCCAGCGCACGGGGGTGACCGACTGGGTCCACGCCAGGACGCTGGTGCGGTTCTCCAGCTCACGGCCGACCAGCGCCGCCCCGGCGAAAGCGGGGACGACGTAGGCCGCGGCGCGGATCAGCGTGTTCACGGCCATCAGCGCGTACTTGTAACGCCACACCGCGGAGTGACGTGCGCAGGAATGCGCTGCGCAGCGGGCGATCTCGTCGGTGGCGGCCGTCGTTCCGGGGCCCACCATCCACAGGAGCAGCAGCGCGGTGACGGCGACATAGCCGATCCAGACCCACCGTGCGGGTCGATGTATCCGCAGCACCGTCCAGACCAGTCCGGTGGGGCTCAGCCGGCTGCCATGGGGGGCGGCTGCGGGCAGGGCAGAAGCGCTCATGCGGACACCTTCTTCCGGAGCACGCGGAAGGCGACCGCTGCCACGATGATGGCGAGGGCCAGCAGGATGCCGGTCTCGACGAGCTGGAGGGGCCAGAAGTGGGAGGCGGGCTGGTAGGTGTTGTAGAAACCGGCGAGATGATGGTCGGCCCAGCACTGCTGGTCGTCCACGCAGATCGGGTCGGTCACGTGTGCACCACCGGAGGTGATGGCGCCGTCGGCCAGCGGCCAACCGCTGCCTGCGCCCCGGTAGCCGTCCTTGAGGGAGCCGATCACGGTCCTGGCGGGCCACAGATGGCCGCGCAGGGCCCCGAGCACCCCGTCCACGACGCCGAGGGCGGCCACGCAGGCCACCATGGCGGCCAGGGTGCGTTGCACGAGGAGACCCGCCAGTGCACCGATGGCGACGGCCGGCAGCACGGCGGCGACGCCGACCGGGCCGATCACGCCGTAGTAATCGAACCAGTGCAGGCCGTTCTCCCAGTTCCCACGGGGGCGGTCCGTCCACGACCAGCGGCAGACGCTCACCAGCACGCCCGCTGCCGCGACGGCTGCGGCGGTGGGTACGGCGAGCTTGACCGCGAACCAGCGCAGGGGGGCGACCGACTGCGTCCACAGCAGTTGATAGGTGCCGGAGTCCAGCTCCCGAGCGACCAAGGGGCCCGCGACGAACGCACCGACGGCGATCGGCAGCAGGCGGACCAGATCGCTCCCTGCGGTCATCACATTGCTGTAGGTGGCCCCTTCCAGCAGGCCGGGACCGGTCGAGACCGGCGCCCACAGCCGCGCCACGATCAGCAGGGCGGCGCAGACCGTGAAGAGTGCCCCCGCCCACCGGAACGCTGTCCGGTGCCCGCGGATCACGACCCAGGCGGACCCGTGGAGGAGCGACCGGTCGCGGCCCGGGGCGTTCGTGCCCGGCGTGGGCCTGGCTGCGGTGGCCGTACCTGGCGCGCTCATGCCGTCATCCCCGAGCGGTTTCCGGAGCTGGGGGTGAGCAGCGCTGGCGCGTCGGGGGAGCGCAGATGCGCGAGCAGCAGCTCCTCGAGGGAGGGTTCCACGGCCTGCCAGTCACCCGAGATGGGGCCGTCCCGCCGTACCAGAGCGGTCATCCGGCGACCTGTGGTCCGGGATTCGACGACCGTGTGCGGGTCGAGGTCGGCCACCGGCCCGGTCAGCAGCGCGTGCACGGCCAGCAGTTCTTCGGTCTCACCGCCGAGCCGCACCCGGCCGCCGTCGACGAGCAGCAAGTAGTCGCAGGCGCCCTCCAGTTCGGCCAGCACGTGCGAGGACATCACGATCGTGGTGCCGTGCTGGAGCGCGGTGGACATCAGCATGCCCATGAGTTCGTGACGGGCCAACGGGTCCAGGTCGGCCATCGGCTCGTCGAGCAGCATCAGGTCGGGCCGCTTGCCCAGGGCCAGGGCGAGAGCCACGCGGGTGCGCTGTCCGCCGGAGAGGGTACGGACCCTGGCCTTCGGGTCCAGTGCGCCGTCCGTCACGATCCGTTCGGCGGTGGCCGGGTCCCAGCGGGCCGGGTTCAGCTCGTAGCCCATCCGCAGGGTTTCGGCGACCGTCAACTGCCCGATCAGCGGCTTGTCCTGCGCGACGTACGCGATCCGCTCCCTGGCATCGGCGGGCGCGCCACCGAGCACCCGCATCGTGCCCTCGGTCGGCCGCAGCAGCCCCGCCGCATGGGCCAGCAGCGTGGACTTGCCGGCGCCGTTGGGGCCGACGAGGGCGCAGATACGGCCGGAGGGCAAACGGAAGGAACAGTCCCGCAGCGCCCAGCCGCGCCGCCGGTACGTCTTGCCGAGGCCGGCGGCCTCCATGGCGGTGTCAGTCATACGTTCGCTTCCCCCTGGGAGCTCTGATGCGCGAAGCAGTCGTCGAGTACGGAAGCGCAGAGCGCCGCCGCGTCGTCCTTGTCCAGTCCGGCGGTGCGGGCGCGGCCGGCCCACTCGGTGAGCTCGGCGCGCAGCGCGGAGTCGGCGGGCGGGGTCCGCCCGAGCGACTTCCGGATGAAGGTGCCCATCCCGCGCCTGGCCTCGACGAGGCCCTCGCGTTCCAGCTCGCGGTAGGCCTTGAGGACGGTGTTGGGGTTGATGGCGGTGGCTTCCACGACCGCGCGTGCGGTGGGCAACTGGTCGCCGGGCTGCAGCAGGCCCAGACGCAGCGCCTGTTTCGTCTGCTGGACGATCTGGAGGTACGTCGAGACGCCGCTGCGCCGGTCGATCCGGAACTCGATCACTCGCCCACCCCCTTTCACTAATTAAGTAGTGGAAGAGTGCTGCAAATAAAGGGGCGGTGTCAACTCCTGGTCGACACCGCCCCCTGCGACCCGTCCGGGAAGGAGGCGGGTCAGGACTCCGTCCGGTACATCAGGTCCACCTCGTACGTGGTGAAGCCCAACCGCTCGTACACCGTGACGGCCGCCGTGTTGTCCTCGTCGACGTACAGCATCGCCGTCGGCAGTCCCTGCGCGGCGAGGTGGCGCAGCCCGGTCGCGGTCAGCGCCTTGCCCAGGCCGCCGCCCTGCGCGTCGGGGTGGATGCCGACCACGTACACCTCGCCCAGCTGCTCCTCGGCGTGCACCTTCGTCCAGTGGAAACCGATGATCTCGCCGCCGGGGCCTTCGTCCGAGGCGCGGACGGCGAGGAAGAACCCCTTCGGGTCGAACCAGGGCTCGGCCTTGCGGTCGTCCAGGTCGCGCTGGGTCATCTGGCCCTGCTCGGGGTGGTGCGCGAAGGCGGCGGAGTTCACCGCGAGCCAGGCGGCGTCGTCCTCGCCGGGCACGAAGGTGCGCACGGTCACGCCGTCCGGGTAGACCGGCTCGGGGATGTCGAGCGGCACCAACGGGCGCCGTAGCTGGCGCAGTTCACGGAACCGCGTGAGGCCGAGCACCTGGGCCAGGTGCCGGGCCGCGGAGTGGCCACCGTGCGCCCACACCCGCAGCCTGCTCCCGGAGGCGGCGAGCAGCACGGACCCCAGGGCGCGGCCGTGGCCCTGCCCGCGGTACGACGGGTGCACGACCAGTTCGGCGGCGGGTGCTTCGACCGGGTCGGTGGCCTCCAACTGGGCGTACCCGGTGAGCGTGTCGTCGACGCCGACAAGAAAATGCTGCACTCCGTCCCGCTTCTCACCGCGCAACTGGAGCCTGCCCTGTTCGGAGACGGCCTGCTGCCCGTCAGTGCGCGCCGCCTCGGCGAGCAGCGCGAGCACGGCCTGTTGCTGGTCGTCGGTGAGGGTGTCCAGGGTCTGCATCTGTCGGCCGGGGGTGGGGCCTGCGGGCGCGTTCGTCATGGGGACGAGCGTACGGCGGCGGGCGCCGGGACCAGGGCTGTCACGGGGGTCATTCGGCGCCGGGGGCGGAACGAAGCACCTGGTTCGCGATGCGGGTGAGATCGTCGGCGCTGGGCAGCAACTCGCGTACATGCTCCGGCAGCCCGGCGTAGGTGCTGACGGCCAGGGGCGGTTGGATCCGCGAAGGGCGTATTCGACCCCTCTCCCGATCCACCGAGCGGGTGACGGCTCGCCCCCAACGGAAACCGCCTCGTAACCGCCACCCCCCTGTCGCGCTACGCGCGTTGACCTTAGGCTGCCGCTCGCACCCCTCACCGTTCACACAGACCTCACAAGGGGACGAATGTCAGCGACACCTCACAGAAGCCGAGGCAGCCGTGCGACGCGGCGCCTCCTCGCCGCCGCTGCCGGGCTTGCGACCGCCGGGGCGCTCGTCGCGGCGATGCCGGCCGGGGCGCACGGGCACGGGCACGGCGGGCACGGGCAGCACAAGCCCACGCACGATCCCACCGTCGACGTGCAGATGCTGTCCTTCAACGATCTGCACGGCAACCTGGAGCCGCCGGCCGGTTCATCGGGCACGGTGGCCGAGACCCAGCCGGACGGGACGGTGAAGTCGATTCCCGCCGGTGGCGCGGAGTATCTGGCGAGTTCGCTGCGGACCGCCCGCAAGGGCCACCCGTACTCGATCACCGCCGCGGCCGGCGACATGATCGGCGCCAGCCCGATGCTGTCGGGGCTCTTCCACGACGAGCCGACCATCGAGGCGCTGAACGACATCAAGCTCGACGTCACCTCCGTCGGCAACCACGAGTTCGACGAGGGCGCGACGGAACTGGCGCGGATGCAGAACGGCGGGTGCCACCCGACCGACGGCTGCTACGAGAAGGGCAGGACGTTCCCGGGCGCCGACTTCCCGTACCTGGCCGCCAACGTGACGAGTGAGAAGACCGGCAAGCCGATCCTCAAGCCGTACACGGTCTGGAAGAAGAACGGCGTCAAGATCGGTTTCATCGGGGTGACCCTGGAGGGCACGCCGGACATCGTCACCGCCAACGGCGTCAAGGGGCTCAAGTTCCACGACGAGATCGAGACGATCAACAAGTACGCCAAGGAACTGGACCGCCAGGGCGTGAAGTCGATCGTCGCGCTGATCCACGAGGGCGGTCTGCCGGCCAGCAGCTCGTACAACTACGACTGCGACTCGCCGGGCGCCGGGGACGGCATCTCGGGTCCCATCGTGGACATCGCCAAGGGCATCACGCCCAAGGTGGACGCGCTGGTGACCGGCCACACCCACCAGGCGTACGTGTGCACCATCCCGGACCCGTCCGGCAAACCGCGGATGGTCACTTCGGCGGCCTCCTTCGGCCGGCTCTACACGGACACCACGCTCACCTACGACCGCAGGACCAAGGACATCGTCCGCACCTCGGTGAAGTCGGTGACCTCGGCGAACCACATCGTCAGCCGTGACCAGCCCAAGGCGCAGGACATCAGCGACCTGATCTCCCGCTGGGACAAGCTGGCCGCGCCGATCGCCGACAAGCCGCAGGGCTACATCTCGGCCGACATCAACGGCCGGGGCGCGACGACCCCGGAGGAGCCGCTCGGCGACCTGATCGCCGACGCACAGCTCGCCGGGCTGGCCCCGGCCGACAAGGGCGGCGCGCAACTCGCGCTGATGAACCCCGGCGGCATCCGCTCCGACCTCGTGTACAAGGCGAGCGGCAGTGAGGGCGACGGAGTGGTGACCTACGGCGAGGCGTTCACCGTGCAGCCGTTCACCAACATGATGAACGTCGTCGACCTGACCGGGGCGCAGCTCATCAGCGCGCTCCAGCAGCAGGTCAGCGGCGCCAACGAGGCATCGCCGAAGATCCTCCAGGTGTCCAAGGGGCTGACCTACACCCTCGACATGACGAAGACCGGTGCGGACCGGGTGGTCACCGACACCGTCAAGCTCAACGGGAAGGCCATCGACCCGGCGGCGACCTACCGGGTCGGGATGAACGAGTTCCTCGCGGGCGGCGGCGACGGCTTCGCGGCGCTCGGCCAGGGGACGAACAAGCTGGTCGGCGCGTCCGACCTGGACCTGTTCAACGCCTACCTGGCAGCGAACTCGACGGCGTCCGCGCCGATCGCGCCGCCGGCCGCGGACCGGATCACCATCGTGAAGTGACAGCCGGGGGCGGGGCGCCGCCGTGGCGCCCCGCCCACCTCGTGCTGCCGTTTCTACGGTGTATCGGCCGGCGGCGGTGTCGGCACGCCCGGGATCCGGATCGTGGCCTCGGTGCCGCCGCCCGGCGCGGGCCGCAGTCCGATGTCGCCGCCGGACTGCTGCACCGTGCGGGCCACGATCGACAGGCCGAGCCCGGAGCCGGGCAGCGAACGCGCCGACGGTGAACGCCAGAAGCGCTCGAAGACATACGGCAGTTCATCGGCCGGAATGCCCGGACCGTGGTCCCGTACGGTCAGCACGCCCCGGTGCAGGACCACATCGATGGAGCCGCCGGGCGGGCTGAACTTCACCGCGTTGTCGAGGACGTTCACGATAGCCCGCTCCAGCGCGGCGGGCTCCGCCGGTACGTACCACGGTTCGAGTTCGGCGTTGATCGTCAGCTCGGGGCCGCGCAGTCTCGCCCGCTCCAGCGCGGACTCCGCGATGTCGTGCAGCGCGACGACCTTGACCGGGCCGGACTGGGCTGCGTCCGGCCGGGAGAGTTCCTGGAGGTCGCCGATCAGCGCGGCCAGTTCGGTCATCTGCGCCTTGACCGACGTCATCAGCGCCCTGCGGTCGTCGGGCGGGATCGCCCGTCCGGTCTCCTCGCTGCGGGCGAGCAGCTCGATGTTGGTACGGAGCGAGGTGAGCGGCGTCCGGAGCTCGTGCCCGGCATCGGCGATGAGCTGTGCCTGCCGGTCGCGGGATTCGCCGAGGGCGGCGGTCATGGAGTTGAAGGACTCGGAGAGCCGGGCGATCTCGTCATCCCCCTCGACCGGGATGCGGACCGTCAGGTCCTCGGTGCGCGCCACGTGTTCGACGGCCCGGGTGAGTTCGTCGACGGGTTTCAGACCGGCACGGGCGATCCAGAGGCCGGCCGCACCCGCGCCGATGACGCCGACTCCGGAGACGCCGAGCAGCAGGAGCGCCAGTTCGTTGAGGGTGTTACGGGTGTCCTGGAGCGGAAGTGCCGCCATCCGAGCGACCCCCGGATAGACCGGGACCGGCCCCTCGATGGGCACCGCTGTGGTCAGCACCCGTACGGGATTCCCGTCGGAGTCGGTGCCGTTGCGGTATCTGCCGACGTTGGGGTCCGGGTCTTTGGCCATGTCCTTGTCGCCGGCTTCGACCTTGATGGCGCCGGCGGTGCCCCCGCTGAGGCAGTACCTGCCGTTCGCCTGCACGAGTTGGTAGTAGTAGGGCGAGTTCTGGGGGCCGCGGATGGTGCCCTGGACCGCCGGCGTCTGAGGGCAGTCGCTGAGGAGACCGGCGACATCGGTGACCGAGTACGGGCGGACCTTGATCAGGGTCGCCAGCCTCGAGTCGACCTCGTTGTACAGCTTCTCCTGCACCAGGAACCAGCAGATCACCGAGACCACCGCAACCGCGAACGCCACCGCCGCGGCGGTCAGCATCGCGAGCCGGGACCGGAGCGGCAGCCGCCGGAACCAGCGCACGGGCTCCGGAAGTCTCACTCGGCGCTCCCCGTCCGCAGCGCGTACCCCACGCCACGAACCGTGTGCACCAGCCTCGGCTCGCCGGCGGCCTCGGTCTTCCTGCGCAGGTACATGACGTACACGTCCAGCGAGTTGGAGCTCGGCTCGAAGTCGAAGCCCCAGACGGCCTTCAGGATCTGCTCCCGGGTCAGTACCTGGCGCGGGTGCGCCAGGAACATCTCGAGCAGGGTGAACTCGGTGCGGGTGAGCTCCACCCGCCGGTCCCCGCGCATCACTTCGCGGGTCGACAGATCCATCCGCAGATCGGCGAAGGTCAGCACGTTGTCGTCCGGCACCTCGCCGGCCGCCGCAGCGTACGAGCTGCGGCGCAGCAGCGCGCGGATCCGGGCGAACAGCTCGTCCAGTTCGAACGGCTTCACCAGATAGTCGTCGGCGCCCGCGTCGAGTCCGGTGACGCGGTCGCCGACGGTGTCGCGGGCGGTGAGCATCAGGATCGGGGTCGTGGACCCCGAGGCGCGGAGCCGGCGGGCGGCGGTCAGACCGTCCATCCTCGGCATCTGGATGTCGAGGACCACGAGGTCCGGATCGTACGGGCCCGCCTTGGTCAGCGCGTCGAGACCGTCGACGGCGACCTCCGTTCCGTAGCCCTCGAAGGCGAGGCTGCGCTGCAGGGCCTCACGCACGGCGGGCTCGTCGTCGACGATCAGGATGCGTTGCTGGTCGCGGCCGTCTTCGGCGGGGCTCATCGGTTGTCTGTCCTCGGATCGCGGGATGTCGGGTGCGGGCCCTTTCAGCCTCGCACGGCCGTCCGGCGGCGTCGTGCGGCACGCCCCTCGCAAGGCCGGACAGGACCTAGCTGTTGGTGCTGCTGCCGCCGTCCCGGAGGTTGGCGAGGTCGGCCTTGACCGTGTTGATCGGGATGGCGAAGCCGAGGCCGACGCTGCCCGCGCTGGAGCTGTCGCTGCTCTGTGCGGCGGCCGAGTACATCGCCGAGTTGATGCCGATGACCTCGCCGTTCATGTTGATCAGCGCGCCACCGGAGTTGCCCGGGTTGAGCGAGGCGTCGGTCTGCAGTGCCTTGTAGGTGGTGGTGGAGTCACCGGTGTCACCGTTGAACTGCTGGCCGCCGAACTGGAACGGCCAGTTCTCCGAGCCGCCACCGCCCTGCTGCTGTTGCTGCTGGTTCTGGCCCTCGTCCTTGGCGACCGTGACGTCACGGTTCAGCGCGGAGATGATGCCACTGGTGACCGTGCCGGTGAGGCCCTCGGGGGAGCCGATCGCCACGACCTGGTCGCCGACGGCGACCTTGCCGGAGTCGCCGAGCGAGGCCGGCTTGAGGTTGTCGGCGCCGGACACCTTGAGCAGGGCGAGGTCCTTGTCCGGGTCGGTGCCGACGACCTTGGCGGTGTACGACTTCCCGTTGCTCAGGGCGACCTTGACGGTGTCCGCGCCGGAGACGACGTGGTTGTTGGTGACGATCTCGCCGGCGGCCGTGATGATCACGCCCGCGCCGGTGGACTGACCGGCCGTGGAGGTCGCCTTGACCTCGACGATGCTCGGCGAGACGGCCTGGGCGACGCCGGAGACCGTGCCCCTGCTCGACTGGGAGACGGTGGTGCCGCTGACCGTGCCCGCCGGGTTGCTGCTGCCGTTGTCCAGGAAGGACTCGGTGAGCGCTGCCGAACCGCCGCCCACCACCGCGGAGACGATGGCCGCGGCGGCGAGCAGGGCGATCGGCCGCTTGGCGCGCTTGGGCTTGACATGGACTGCCGTCGGAGCGGGCGGCGGCCAGGCCGCGTACGGCTCGTGGGAGGGCGGCGGCGGGTAGGACCGGGCCGCGTACGCATCTTCGTGCTGCGGGTTGGGGTACTCCGGGTTCTCGGTCATGTACACAGCCTGTCCACCGACCATGAGAGTTTCCTGAGTCTCCGCTGAGAAGCCCGACAGAACCCTGTATGCCCGATATAAAGGCGAACCGGTGACCTGCTACGCGCAGCCGCAGGAGCGCCGGACCACCAGAGCCGAGGGGAACTGCTTCAGCCGCTCACGCCGGGATCCGGCGACCCGCAGCGAGTCGTCCAGTACGAGATCCACCGCGGATCGCGCCATCGCCGGGCGGTCCGAGGAGATCGTGGTCAGCGGCGGGTCGGTGAGGGCGGCTTCCTTCACGTCGTCGAAGCCGGCGACGGCCAGCTCGCCGGGCACGTCGATGCGCAATTCGCGGGCGGCCCGCAGCAGGCCGATCGCCTGGTCGTCGGTGGAGCAGAAGATGGCCGGGGGCCGGTCCGGGCCGGCCAGCAGCTCCAGCGAGACCCGGTAGGCGTCGTAGCGGTTGTACGGGGCCTCGAAGAGCCGCCCCTCGACGGAGCGGCCGGACTCCTGCATGGCCCGTCGCCAGCCCTCGACGTGGTCGGCCACCGGGTCGCCGACCGACGGGGTCGACTCGACGCCGCCGAGGCAGGCCACGTACGGGTGGCCGTGTTCGAGGAGGTGCCGGGTGGCGAGCTGGGCGCCGCCGATGTCGTCGGTGACGACCGCGACGTCGTCGATCGCCTCGGGCCGTTCGTGCAGCAGCACGACCCGGGCGTCCCAGGCCTCGATCTCGGCGGCGGCCGGCTCGCTCATGCCCTGGCTGACCAGAATCAGCCCCGAGACCCGCATGCCGAGGAAGGCCCGCAGGTAGTGGAGCTCACGCTCGGTGCGGTAGTCGGAATTCCCGACCAGGACCATCTTTCCGCGTTCGGCGGCGGCCTGTTCGACCGCGTGCGCCATCTCGGCGAAGAACGGCTGCCGGGCGTCCGGCACGATCATTCCTATGAGATCGGTGCGGCGCGAAGCCATGGCCTGAGCCACCCGGTCCGGCCGGTACCCCAGCTCCTTGATCGCGTTGACCACCCGCTCGCGCGTGGCCGGGGCGACCGGCCTCGGTCCGTTGTTGATGACGTAACTGACGACCGCGGTCGAAGTCCCCGCCAGTCGCGCTACGTCGTCCCGCGTCACCTTGGCCACGCGCGGCAGTCTACGCGGATGGACCAGTCGATGGACCTACCGTTTTGCTGGTCGGACAGCTTCCTCCGTCGACGGGGCGGCTTCCTCCGTAACGGTGACGGACGAGCCGGGGGTTGACGGCGGGCCGTCGGCGGGCCGGCCGCCCGTCTTCGGCTTCGCCGCCTCGCTCGCCCGCTCGGCCTTCTCGGGCGTGACGAAGCGGTAGCCGACGTTGCGGACGGTGCCGATCAGCGACTCGTGCTCGGGACCGAGCTTGGCGCGCAGCCGCCGCACGTGGACGTCGACCGTCCGGGTACCGCCGAAGTAGTCGTAGCCCCAGACCTCCTGCAGCAGCTGGGCCCGGGTGAAGACCCGTCCCGGGTGCTGGGCGAGGTACTTGAGCAGCTCGAACTCCTTGAAGGTCAGGTCCAGCACCCGGCCCTTGAGCTTGGCGCTGTACGTCGCCTCGTCGACCGAGAGGTCGCCGTTGCGGATTTCCATCGGGGAGTCGTCCGAGGTGAGCTGGCGCCGACCGGTGGCCAGCCGCAGCCGCGCCTCCACCTCGGCCGGACCGGCCGTGTCCAGCAGCACGTCGTCGATGCCCCAGTCGGCGGTGACGGCCGCGAGACCGCCCTCCGTCACGATGAGGATCAGTGGGCAGCCCGGGCCGGTGGAGCGGAGCAGCTGACAGAGGCTGCGGATCTGCGGCAGGTCGCGCCGTCCGTCGATGAGGATCACGTCGGCACCCGGGGTGTCGACGAGCGCCGGGCCTTCGGCGGGAGCGACCCGCACACTGTGCAGCAGAAGTCCGAGGGCGGGGAGCACCTCCGTCGACGGCTGGAGGGCATTGGTCAGGAGCAGCAGAGAGCTCATCGCGCCCCACCTGCCATGGTCGTCATACGGTCGTGCACGGTTCGCTCGCCCATTACGTCGTTCCTCCTCGATGCGAGGACGTATACGGCACTGCTGGTTCGTACCCGCTCGCCCCGTTCCACGGGGGTTCGCCGCGCCGGCGCCGCCTTTCGTATACAACGCGCCGAAAGCACAAAAGGACCCGGAGGCAACTCTGCCCAGGTCCTTATCCGAGCAGAATAGCCCACATGAGTTCCGAGACAGAAGGTCAGCAGCGTGGTTCCCGTGTTTCCTCGGTCACTACGGGCGACCGGCGCGTCATGCTGCTGACCCGGGACGGGGTCCGTATCGAGGCGCGGTACGAGCCGTGCACGACCGGTCCCGCGGACGCCGCGATCGTGCTGGCGCACGGTTTCACCGGGGCGGTCGACAAGCCCGCGGTACGCCGGGCGGCCGGGGTGTTCGCCCAGCACGCGGC
Organism: Streptomyces sp. NPDC051322; assembly: GCF_040689485.1. Classification (NCBI taxonomy): domain Bacteria; kingdom Bacillati; phylum Actinomycetota; class Actinomycetes; order Kitasatosporales; family Streptomycetaceae; genus Streptomyces; species Streptomyces sp. NPDC051322. The sequence continues at coordinate 42,240 of NZ_JBFBAK010000016.1, forward strand.
TGTGATCACCTTCTCGTTCCGCGGGCACGGGCGGTCGGGCGGGCGCTCGACGGTGGGCGACCGGGAGGTGCTCGATCTCGCCGCCGCGGTCGATTGGGCCCGCACGTGCGGCCACCACCGGGTGGTGACGGTGGGTTTTTCCATGGGCGGGTCGGTGGTGTTGCGGCACGCTGCGCTGAGCGAGGCCCGGGTGGACGCGGTGGCCTCGGTGAGCGCCCCGGCCCGTTGGTACTACCGGGGGACCGCCCCCATGCGTCGACTGCACTGGGTGGTGACCCGGCCGCTCGGCCGACTGGTGGGCCGGGTCGGCTTCGGCACCCGGATCCACACCGAGGACTGGGACCCCGTTCCCCTCTCCCCGGTCGACGCGGTCCCGCTCATCACGCCCACCCCGCTGCTGATCGTGCACGGCGACCGCGACCCGTACTTTCCCCTGGACCACCCGCGGATGCTGGCGGGCGCGGCGGAGGGGGTCGAGCTCTGGATCGAGCCACGGATGGGACACGCGGAGAACGCGGCCGGGGCGGAGCTGCTGGGGCGGGTGGCGGAGTGGCTGCTGCGGGAGTAGCCGGCCCGAGGGCCGTCCGGCGCGGCGAAATCAAGCCCGTCCGGCGTTTGAGGACAAAGGGGGTCTGGGGCGCAGCACCGGTTTCGGGAAGGGGCGGGGAGGGGAAACGCCACCCCCGCCCACGACCCGGCATCATGGACCCGCGCGACGCATCCCCCAAGAAGGAGCCACCCATGCCCGCGGGAACCATCCGCTACTGGGCCGCCGCCAAGGCCGCCGCAGGCACCGCCGAAGAGCCCTACACCGCAGCAACCCTGGCCGAGGCGCTCGACGCTGCCCGGGCGCGACACCCCGGTGAACTGGTGCAGGTGCTGCGGCGGTGCTCGTTCCTCGTCGACGGTGACCCCGTCGGAACCCGCGAGCATGAGACGGTACGGCTTGCCGAGGGCGGCACGGTCGAGGTGCTCCCGCCGTTCGCAGGAGGGTGACCCCAGCATGAGCGATCAGCAGCAGTATCCGTACGGCCAGTACGGGCAGCACGGCCAGCACAGCCAGCAGCCGCCGTACGAGGATCCGCACGCCCACGGCCCGTACGCACAGGACCCACGAGCCCACGAGCCGTACACCCAGACCTGGGACGGCCAGACCTGGGACACCCAGTACCAGCCGGTGCAGCAGCCCTACGAGCCGGTGCAGCAACCGCACCAGCCGGTGCAGCAGCCCTACCAGCCGGTGCAGCAACCGCAGCAGCCCTACCAGCCGGTGCAGCCGCCGTACGAGCAGCCCGCCCCGCACCCCCAGCCCCCGTCATACGCCGAGCCCAGCTACCTCCAGCCGCAGTCGTACCCGCTGCCGCCGGAGACCCCGGCGCCCGCGCCGACCCCCGCCGTCGCGCCGACCCCGGCGCCGGCGTACCAGCCGCCGGTCGCCGGCGGCCCGGCGTACAGCGCCCCGAGCACGGTCGGCAACGCGCGGATCACCGACGCCCAGCGGGCGCGGGCCGAGGGACGGTCGCCGGTCATCGCGCCGGGGATCCAGCCGGCCGGGCTGACCGCGGGCCTCGGGTTGCTGCTCGCGGTGGCCGCGTTCGGCGGGCGGTACGCGGTCGCGGTCCCGCTGCTGGTGCTCCAGGCGCTCACCGCCGCGGGCTGGTTCCGGCTGAACGGGATGTGGCCGGCCCGCCAGGGCATCGCGCTGGCCTTCGCCGGCGGCGTCGTCGCCGATGTGGCGCTGCTGGTGGCGGGGCAGGAGCACGGGCCGGCCGCCATCATCGGCACGCTCGGCGTCTGGGTGCTGCTCGCCCTGGTGCTGCAGTTGCGCAGCCACGCCTCGCCGGACGAGGTGGGGGTCCCCCCTGGACGGAGCCCGTCGGAGTCCTCGGGGGTGGCGGGGCTGATGGCGACCATCGCCTCCTCCGCGTTCGCCATCGTCGCCACCGGCACCCTGGCCGCGTCGATGGACGCGGTGACGGTCGGCGGGATCGCCGTCGCGGTCGCGGTGATCGCCCGGGCGCTGCCGCTGCCGGGGCCCGCCTCGGTCGTCGTCGCGCTGGCGGCCGCCGCGGGTGCGGGCATCCTGGCGGGCGGCATGACCGGCCTGGGCGCGCAGGGCGCGTTGCTCGGGGTCGCCGCGGGCGGCTGCGCACTGATCGGGCTGCGGGTCGCCAGTTACGACTACCCGTCCCGGTTCGTCCACCTGACGGCCGGCGTGGCCCTGCCGCTGACCATGGCGGCGCCGGCGGTCTATCTGATCGGGAGGGTCATCGGCTGACCGGGGGAAGGCCGGCAGAGGCCGTAGGCTCGCTGACGGTGCCACTGGCACTCATCGAGGGACACGGGGACGACCAGGGTGGGGACGACCGGCCATGCGCGCACTGCGAACACTGCTCATCATCGTTGTGATCCTCGGCGGCCTGTTCATCGGCGTGGACAGGATCGCGGTGCACGTCGCGGAGAACAAGGCCGCCGACCGGATACGCAGCAGCGAGGGACTTTCCGCGTCGCCGGACGTCGACATCAAGGGTTTCCCGTTCCTCACCCAGCTCCTCGGCAAGAAGCTGGATCAGGTCGACGTGACGCTCAAGGGCGTCGAGGCGAAGGCACAGGGCCGCAAGGTCACGATCACCAGGGTGCGGGCCGAACTCCACGACGTACGGATCTCCGGCAGCTTCAGCAGCGCGGTGGCCGCCCGGGCCACCGGCACCGCGCACATCTCCTACGCGGACCTCACGAAGGCCTCGGAGACCGGCGCCAAGGTCGCCTACGGGGACAACGGCAAGGTCAAGGTCACCGGATCGGTCCACATCCTGGGCCGCAAGGTCAGCCGTAGCGTCATCTCCTCGGTGACCCTGGCGGGTAAGAACCGCATCCGGGTGCACGCGGACACGGTGCCCGGCGAGGGTATCCCCGGCCTGGAGGGCCTGGTCCGCAAGCAGACGGACTTCGAGAGCGCGATCGGCGGGCTGCCGGCCGGCCTCGAGCTGGACCAGGTGCGGGCCACACCGGACGGCGTCGACGTCGGTGTCACGGGTACGGATGTCTCGCTGACCGGCTGAGGGCCTGCGGGAGGGCCGGCTGAGGATCCGCCGCCGGGCCGGATGGTGAGACGCGGGTGTCCGGTCCGCAGATGGTGGGCAGGGAGCAGGCGTGGGCGGAGCGCCGAGGGACGCGGGACCGGACGGCGTCCTGCGCACGATGTCTCGAATAGTGGATGATCGCGTATCACGATATGACACGACGGTGACATCTCCGCCCGTACTTCCCTACGATCGTGTGCATGAAGCGACAGGCGGATCTCACGAAGCGGCGGGCAGTAGACCTGTGCCGCGTCGCCGCCATGCTCTGTCGCGCCGTTTGAGCGGGAGCGCTTTTCCCGTATCCCCCGGGCCCTTCGACCGTTTGTCAGGGCCACCCCTCGCGGTGCGACACTCCACGCCTTCCCGTGGACCGCTCACGGACGCACCGCCCCCCCCGCATCACCCGCCGCAACTGCCCCGGAGGAGAACCGCATGAGCCGCAGCGACGTACTGGTGGACGCTGACTGGGTCGAGGCCCACATCGACGACCCGCAGGTCGCCATCGTCGAGGTGGACGAGGACACCTCGGCGTACGAGAAGAACCACATCAAGAACGCCATCCGGATCGACTGGACCAAGGACCTCCAGGACCCGGTCCGGCGTGACTTCATCGACCAGGCCGGCTTCGAGAAGCTGCTGTCGGAGAAGGGCATCGCCAACGACACCACGGTCGTGCTGTACGGCGGCAACAACAACTGGTTCGCGTCGTACGCCTTCTGGTACTTCAAGCTCTACGGCCACAGCGACGTCCGGCTGCTCGACGGCGGCCGCAAGAAGTGGGAGCTCGACTCCCGCGACCTGGTCGACGCCGTACCGTCCCGCCCGGCCACCACGTACAAGGCCAAGCCGCAGGACGAGTCGATCCGCGCCTACCGCGACGACGTGGTGGCCGCGATCAACAACCAGAACCTGGTCGACGTGCGGTCGCCCGACGAGTTCAGCGGCAAGCTGCTCGCCCCGGCGCACCTGCCGCAGGAGCAGTCGCAGCGCCCCGGCCACGTGCCGAGCGCCCGCAACATCCCGTGGTCGAAGAACGCCAACGACGACGGCACCTTCAAGTCGGACGACGAGCTCAAGGCCCTCTACGAGGACGAGCAGGTCGACCTGGCGAAGGACACCATCGCCTACTGCCGCATCGGCGAGCGCTCCGCGCTGACCTGGTTCGTGCTGCACGAGCTGCTCGGCCAGGAGAACGTCAAGAACTACGACGGCTCGTGGACCGAGTACGGCTCCCTGGTGGGCGTGCCGATCGCCCTCGGCCCCGCCCAGTAACCCCTCATCCTCCGACCCGAAGGACAGACCCGTATGTGTGGAGCAAAGGCCGGCGGCCCCGACGCTTCGACCATCAAGCCCGGCGAAACGACGATCCAGGGCAGCGTGACCCGTAACGGCGAGCCCGTCACCGGTTACGTGCGGCTGCTGGACTCGACCGGCGAGTTCACCGCAGAGGTCCCGACCTCGGCGACCGGACAGTTCCGCTTCTACGCGGCCGAGGGCACCTGGACGCTGCGTGCGCTCGTTCCCGGCGGCTCGGCCGACCGCACGGTCGTCGCGCAGACCGGCGGCCTCGCCGAGGTGGCCATCGCGGTCTGACCGCACGCGCCGAGCAGTACCAGTGACCGGCCGAAGGGCCGCACCCCCGGGGGTTGGACGCCACCATTCGGGGTGCGGCCCTTCGCGCCGTCCCGGACCGGCACAGGGCCGCCCACGAGCCTTACTCTGGAGACATGTACTCGCGACGTCGGCGCGGCTATTTCCTTCTGATGGGCGGCTGCCTGCTGCTCTTCATCTCCGCCTGGGCTTTCGTGCGTCTCTGGTCGGTCCCGGCCGCCATCGGCATGTGCCTGGTGGCCATGATCATCCCGCCGGTCGCCGCGATCGTCGGCAACCGCAGAGGCCCCGACGACCGCTGGTGGGACGATCCCTCCGGCGACGAGAAGTCCGACGAGTGGTGGGACGAACTGGACGGCAAGAACCGGCGGTAGGGCGGAGGACGGGTCAGTAGACGAGCGCCTGCACGCCGTCGGCCATGGCTTCCTGCACGAAGACCTGCGCCCCGGCGATCCGCACCCCCTCCAGCACGTCCTTCTCGGTGATGTCCCGCCGGGCCGCGCACTGGGTGCACAGGGTGATGAGGCCGCCTGCCTGGATCGACTCGATCAGGTCCGGCAGCGGCGCCGCATGCGGCAGTTCGAATGCGGCGGCCCGGCCGGGCAGGGCGAACCAGGCGGACTCACCGGTCAGCCAGAGCGAGACATCCACCCCGCTGGCCACCGCGACGGCGGCCACCGTGAAGGCCTGCGAGCACCGCTCGGCGGCGTCGGATCCCGCGGTCACCTTGATCACTAGCTTCTTCTGCGCCATGACCGCACTGTAATCGTCGGGCGGTACGGCCCCGCCCCCGAGCGCCGGTACCCCTTGCCGCCCACCTCGCAGAGAGAGCTGAGCCGCCACCCATTAGGCTGGGACTCGGCCCTTCTGCTTCCCTCGTTCTTGCAAGGAGCACCCCGTGCTTGACGCAGTCTTCATCGCCCTGCTGATCCTGGTCTGCGTCGGCGTGCTCGCCTTCACGGGCCTGTCCGTGAAGAAGCTCTACCAGGGTCAGCGCTGACCTCATGATCGAGATTCCGTCGGACCTCCATCCGAGCCTCGTCCCGCTCGTCTTCCTGCTCGGCAACTGGGAGGGCGCGGGGGTTTCAGACTTCCCCGGCGACGAGAAGTGCAACTTCGGCCAGGAAGTCACCTTCACCCACGACGGCCGGGACTTCCTCGAGTACGTCTCGCACACCTGGGTGCTGGACGCCGAGGGCAAGAAGGTCAAGCCGCTGGAGTCCGAGTCCGGTTACTGGCGCGTCGACGAGCACCGCAAGGTGGAGGTCGTCATGGTCCGCGACCAGGGCGTGGTGGAGATCTGGTACGGCGAGCTCGCCGACCAGAAGCCGCAGATCGACCTGGCCACCGACGCGGTGGCGCGCACGGCGGCCTCCGGCCCGTACAGCGGTGGCAAGCGGCTCTACGGCTATGTCAACAGCGACCTGATGTGGGTCGGCGAGAAGGCCACCCCGGACGTCGAGCTGCGGCCGTACATGTCGGCCCATCTGAAGAAGGTCGTCGACCCGAGCGAGTGGGCGAAGGACCTCAAGGACCTCCCCGACGACGGGATCGCCTTCTTCAAGTGAGCCGCGCGTTCACCTGAGCCGCGCCTTCGGGCGGGCGGCGCTCCTACACTGGCGTTGTGGTGACCACCGACTGGCAGAGCGACCTCCGCCGCCGCGGGTACCGGCTGACCCCTCAACGGCAGCTGGTGCTCGAGGCTGTGGACACCCTGGAGCACGCGACGCCCGACGACATCCTCACCGAGGTGCGGAAGACGGCGGGCGGCGTGAACATCTCCACGGTGTACCGGACCCTGGAGCTGCTGGAGGAGCTGGAGCTGGTCAGCCACGCCCACCTCGGGCACGGTGCACCGACCTACCACCTCGCCGACCGGCACCACCACATCCACCTGGTCTGCCGGGACTGCGGAAACGTCATCGAGGCCGACGTGGCGGTCGCCGCCGACTTCACGGCGAAGCTCCGTGGAACTTTCGGCTTCGAGACCGATATGAAGCACTTCGCGATCTTCGGGCGCTGCGAGAACTGTGCCGGCGCCGGCGAGCCTTCCGCCGAGAAGACCCACGGCAGCCGGTCGTAGGCTTACAGGCATGAAGAGTCCGCTGCTGTCCCTGCCCGGAGCCGTGCCCGCCGAAGGGCGTGACGAGGGCGTCGCCGCGCATTACGGAGACCTGTTCCGCGAGCAACGCGACCTCGCGGCCGGCACCGGCCTCGTCGATCTGTCGAACCGCGGCGTGATCACCGTCAGCGGCGCGGACCGGCTGAGCTGGCTGCATCTGCTGCTCACCCAGCACGTCAGCGACCTCCCGGCGGGCCACGCCACCGAGGCGCTGGTGCTGTCCGCCCACGGGCACATCGAGCACGCCCTGTACCTGGTCGACGACGGCGCCACGGTGTGGGCGCACGTGGAGCCGGGCACCCAGCAGGAGCTGCTCGGGTACCTGGAGAGCATGAAGTTCTTCTACCGGGTGGAGATCGCCGACCGCAGCGAGGACATCGCGGTGGTCCATCTGCCCGCCGGGTCGATCGCCGAGGTACCGGAGGGCGTGGTGGTGCGCGAGACGGCGTACGGCCGCGATCTGTTCCTGCCCGCGGAGCAGCTGGCGGAGTTTGCGGCCGCCCACGGCCCGGTCGCCGGGCTGCTGGCGTACGAGGCGCTGCGGATCGAGGGACACCGGCCCCGGCTCGGCCTGGAGACCGACCACCGCACCATCCCGCACGAACTCGGCTGGATCGGCGGCGCCGTCCACCTGGAGAAGGGCTGCTATCGCGGCCAGGAGACGGTCGCCCGCGTCCACAACCTGGGGAAACCGCCGCGACGGCTGGTCTTCCTGCACCTGGACGGCAGCGAGGTGCTGCTGCCCGGACACGGCACGCCGGTCCGGCTCGCGGCGGACGGTGAGGAGGGGCGCCAGCTCGGCTTCATCACCTCGTCGGCACGCCACCACGAGCTGGGTCCGATCGCCCTGGCGCTGGTGAAGCGAAACGTGCCGGTGGACGCCGAGTTGATGGCGGGGGACACCGCGGCCGCCCAGGAAGTCGTGGTCGAGCCCTGAGCAGCTGCCGCCCGGGGCCCGGCCTCCGTCGAAGGCTCAGACCTCGATCAGTACGGTGAACGGGCCGTCGTTCGTCAGCGAGACCCGCATGCTCGCGCCGAACCGGCCGGTCTGCACGGTCGCGCCCAGCGCCCGCAACTGATCCACCACCGCGTCGACCATCGGCTCGGCGACATCGCCCGGCGCGGCCGCGTTCCAGGTGGGACGGCGGCCCTTGCGGGCGTCTCCGTAGAGCGTGAACTGCGAAATCACCAGCAAAGGCGCATTCACGTCGGAACAGGATTTTTCGCCTGTGAGGATCCGTACCGACCACAGCTTGCGTGCGAGCTGTGCCGCTTTTTCCTTTGTGTCCTGATGGGTGACACCCACCAGGACGCACAATCCCTCGCCGGTGATCTCCCCAACCGTCTCACCAGCAACGATGACGCTCGCGCCATCCACTCTCTGCACCACAGCACGCATACGGACCAACCTATCCGGGGCCGAACGGGTGCAGAGCGTCAGCATGGGCACCATCCGGGGTGGCACCATGCACGGGAGGCGGTGCACCGCACCGGTCGAGGGGAACGGAATACGCATATGAGCACATCTGGCGCCGGGCAGTTGCCCGGTCCCGTATCCATGACCCGGATCAGCTCCGCGCCACGGCCACCCGTGCAGCGCGCGGGCGAGGCTCTCCCGGTGCTCCCCGAGTACGACATCGGCGCGCTGCGCCTGCCGGAGCTGCGTACGCTGCGCAAGGACGCCCAGCGCGACGAGGCCGACCTCAGCTATGTGCGGCGAATGCTGCACGGGCGGATCGACATCCTCCGCGCCGAACTCGCCCGCCGTACCGGTCCGGAGTCACCGGTCGTCGAGCGGCTCTCCGAGATCCTGGCGGACCTCCCCTCCTCGCATCGCGCGTCGGCCCGCCACGTGACTCTCTCCACTCCGCGCAGCGAGGAGATCCGGAAGCTGGCGGCCGACATGCTCGCCGAGTTCGAACTCTCCGACCTGGGTGCCCGAACCGACGAGGAACTGCACACCGGGATGGGCCGGCTGGTCCGCCACGAACAGCAGGTCTCGCGCCGCAGGCAGCAGCTGCAGCGGACCGCGGACGATTGCAGCGCCGAGATCGCCCGCAGGTACCGTGATGGTGAAGCTCAAGTAGACGACCTGCTTCTCTGAGGCGATCCCTTTCCGGGGGCAGGTCCCCCGTTCGGAAGGCCGACGATGACCGCCCCCTCCACCGCCCCACAGTCCCCGGCCGGCGCACCGGTCCTCGCTGAAGTCGTCAGGTCCGGCTTCGTCGAGGGCCGGCACCGGGGATCGCTGGTGATCCTCGCCGCCGACGGGCGGGTGGAGTACACGCTGGGCGACCCGTCGCTGCCGGTCTTCCCGCGGTCCAGCAACAAGCCGATGCAGGCGGCCGCGGTGCTGCGGGCCGGTCTGGAGCTCGCCGGGGAGCGGCTGGCGGTCGCCTCGGCCAGCCATTCGGGCGAGCCGTTCCACCTGGAACTGGTGCGGAAGATGCTCGCCGAACACGGCCTGCGGGAAGCCGATCTGCAGTGCCCGGCGGACCTGCCGCTGGACCCGGTGGAGGCCGAGTCCTATCTCGCGGCCGGCCGGGGCAGGGAGCGGATCACCATGAACTGCTCGGGCAAGCACACCGCGATGATCGCCGCCTGCGAGCTGAACGGCTGGCCCACCGACACCTATCTGGACCAGGACCACCCGCTGCAGCAGCTGGTTCTCTCGGTGGTCGAGGAGGCCGCCGGCGAGCGCGTCGCCGCCATCGGTACGGACGGCTGCGGGGCGCCGCTGATGGCGATCAGCCTGGTCGGTCTGGCCCGGGCCTTCCGCAGCTTCGTACTCGCCGACGAGGGCACACCGGAGCGCCGGGTGGCGGACGCCATGCGCGCCCACCCGGAGTACGTCGCGGGCACCCGCAGGCCCGACACCTGGCTGATGCGCGAGCTGCCGGGGACGCTGTCCAAGATGGGCGCCGAGGCGGTCCAGGCGCTGGCCCTGCCGGACGGCCGCGCGCTGGCCTTCAAGATCGACGACGGTGCGACCCGGGTGCTCGGCCCGGTGCTCGCGCAGACCCTGCAGCGGATGGGCGTCGACAGCCCGGTGCTGGCCCGGCTGGCTGACGCGCCGCTGCTGGGCGGCGTCGCGAAGGTCGGCGAAATCCGGGCGACAGTGGGCGGAGCCGCTGCCTAGCCTGAGCCGCATGACTGTCGACGTGCGCCTCATCACCGAGTCCGAATATCCCGACTGGCTGCGCGCCGTGCACACCGGGTTTCTGCAGCAGCCCGTCACATCGGACGAGGAGATCCGCAGCCGGCGACCGTACACCGACCTGGCGCGGACCCGGGGCGCCTTCGAGAACGGGCGCTGTGTGGCGACGTTCCGCTCCTTCGCCCAGGAGATCACCGTGGTGGGCGGTGCCTCGCTGCCCGCGGACGCGATCAGCAACGTCACCGTCACCCCGACGCACCGCCGCCGCGGGCTGCTCAGCCGGATGATGGCGGCGGACCTGGCGGCGGCGAAGGAGCGCGGCGAGGCGCTGGCCACGCTGATCGCCGCCGAGTATCCGATCTACGGGCGGTACGGCTTCGGCCCGGCGGCGGGTGTCGCGGAGTGGACGGTGGACGTGCCGCGCACCGGCCTGGACCGGCGGTGGTCCGGTCCGGAGTCCGGCCGGATCGACCTGGTCGACGGCGCCGATGTCCGTAAGCTCGGCCCCGAACTGCACACCCGCTTCCGCGCGGTGCAGCCGGGCGCGATCGGCAGGGACGAACGCTGGTGGGCGACCCGCACCGGCGCCGAGCAGTTGCCGGGCCACCCCTGGACGGAGCCCTTCTACGCGGTCTACCGCTCGCCGGCCGGCGAGATCGACGGGCTGCTGGTCTACACGGCCGACGACAAGTGGGGCGACGCCAAGCAGCCGTTGAACACCGCGACCGTGCTGAACATGATCGCCGTGTCACCGGCCGCGCAGCGGGCGCTCTGGCACTACCTCTGCTCGGTCGACTGGATCACCACCGTCAAAACGGGCCACCGGGGCCCCGACGACCTGCTGCCCCTGCTGCTTCCGGATCCGCGGGCAGCCCGCATCACCCTGCAGGCGGACTTCCTGTGGGTGCGGCTGCTCGATGTCGTACGGGCTCTGGAGGCCCGTACCTACGAGGCGGCCGGCACCCTGGTGCTGGACGTGCGGGACGCCGACGGACTGTCCGCCGGCCGCTACCGTCTCGACGCCACACCGGTCGGCGCGACATGCGTGCCGACCACCGAGTCGCCCGATGTCACGCTGGACGTTCGGGAGTTGAGCGCGCTGTACCTGGGCGACGCCTCGGCGGTGCGGCTTGCCGCGCTCGACCGGATCACCGAGGAGACGACCGGCGCGGTCGCGCGCACCGAGGCGCTGTTCCGTACGGCGGTACGGCCGTGGTGCCCGGACGTCTTCTGAGCGGCGCGGGCCGGCGGGAGGGCGGTCAGCCCAGTACGGCCCGGATCTGGAGCATCAGCATGAATGCCCCCAGGCAGCTGCAGGGAACATTGGCGGACTTCACCCCGATGGTGAACATCGCGAGTCCGACCAGACCGGTGACGCCGAACGCGGACTGGACGGTCTGTTCCAGGATGAAGCTGAGTGCGGCGAGCAGGAGAGCTGTGGTGGGCATGGTTTCCCTCCTCCGGGATGGTGGGGAGCACCAGTGCCTGCACGCCGTTGTACGGCTGTATGCCCCGTGGTGAGGTGCTTGCAGTGCTTGCAGTCAAGTGCCATACAAGTGAGGCCAGTTGACTTGCCTTACATGTTCCCGCCCGCGACATGCTCGTAAACTTGTCTGGTAACTGGCCTGGTTTGTCGAACGGGAAAACGCCCCTGCTCGTTCTTGCATGTCAATTCCGCCAAGGTGCGCGGTAGTTGTACGGTAGGGGGGTGGCCTCACGTGACTCAGGCAGTGAAGACAGCAGGAAGTTCCAGGTCATCGCGGACGACCTGCGGACGGAGATCGCTGACGGCGTCTACCGGCCGGGGCGGCAACTGCCCTCGCAGCGTGAGTTGCAGGCCAAGTACGCGGTCTCCCGCGAGACGGTGGGCCGGGCACTGGACGTGCTCAGGGACGAAGGGCTGATCTCGTCGAGCCGCGGCCGGCCCGCCACGGTGACCGCCGCCGGACCGGCAGCGCCGGCCGTCGCGCAGCCGGCCCAGGTGACCCTGCAACCCCGGCTGAAGGAAGCCTTCCAGGCTCAAGAGGTCACGATGGATGTGCTCTCGCTGACCTCCGAGACGATGGCCCAGCATCTGGGCGCCCAGGTCGCCCGGATCAATGACGGCGAGATCCAGCCGCGCAGCATCGCGCTGCGGTTGATGCTTCCCGACATCACCGGCATACGGCTGGCTTTTCCCCGCGGTGTCGACGATCCCGAGGACGACCGGCCGCGCAAGCGCCACCGCGACATGGTGATCAACCACGCGAAGTCGTTGCGGCACTCGCTGCTCAAGCTCCGCCACCAGGGGCTGGTCCCCGAGGTGTCGGTGCAGATCCGGACCGTGCCCTTCACCCCGCCGCTCAAGTTGTACCTGCTGAACAAGGACCAGCTGCTGGAGGGCTATTACACCCTGGAGCAGTGGACACCCGAGCCCATCGACGGAGTGGAGGTCACCATCCTCGACTCCCTCGGCATGGGCGCGACGCTTTTCCCGTACACCAAGCCGGAACAGGCACTGAAGGTGGAAGCGGCGCAGAAATTCTTCGACTCCTACTGGGACCAGTTGTCCCAAGATGCGGATTTCGGCGACTGACGTGCTGCTCTCCCCCGATCCCGACCCCTCCCTCCATCCCGATCCCACTCTCGCTCCCCCCTCCGAACTGCGCGCGCTGCTCTCGGACGCCGCACTGGTGCTCTGGGACTTCGACGGCCCCGTCTGCGGACTCTTCGCCGGGCTGGGCGCGCCCGGGATCGCCGCCGATCTGCGGGCGATGGCCGTCGGGCGGCTGCCGCGGTGGCGGCAGCTCGACGGGCTTGAGGATCCGCTCGCCGTGCTGCGCCTCGCCTACGACGCCTTCCCCAGTGACCCGGACGGTCTGGTCTCCGCCCTGCGGAAACGTCTCGAGGAACTGGAGACCGACGCCGCGTCCACCGCCGAGCCGACGCCCGGCGCGTTCGAGCTGATGGAGCAGCTGCTGGCGGCGGGCAAACAGCTGGTGATCGCGACCAACAACAGCGAGGCGGCCGCCCGCGCCTACCTCGAACTGCACGGAATCGGTTCGTACTTCCGGGCGGTCGTGGGCCGGCACGACGACCCCCGGTTGATGAAGCCGCATCCGTACTGCCTGGAGCGGCTGCTGGCGGAGACCGGCGCCGCGGCGGCGGAGGCTCTGATGATCGGCGACTCACCCGCCGACGCCGTCGCCGCGCGGACGGCCGGGGTGCCCTTCGTCGGCTATCACGCGACGCCGGCGAAACGGGCGCGGCTGCGGGCGGCGGGAGCCACTCACCTGGTCTCGGATCTGGCGGTGATGACAGCGGCGGTCGGCCGGTAGGGGCGTGCAACTGCCTTTACCCTCGCGGGGTTTGAGGTCTTCGATACTCTTGGGTATGAAGGTGAGTGGTGGGCCGGGGACGGCCCGCCGCTGAGTCCTCCGGTCACGAGAGCGCAGGAGCCGCATGCCCGATGTAGCCCGCAGCGCCCACGAACCCGGCGCCCCGGGCCGTACCGCCTCGGGCCATGCCGCCTCGGACCGTACGGTCGACAGCTGGGAATCGCTGTACCGGGCGGCCGGCGAGGGACAGCCGCTCAGCGGTTACTACCACCGCAACTACTGCGTCGGACTGCCGTCCGCCCTCGCCGAGTCGGTCTCGCTCGCCGCCGGCACGCCGGTGAAGGTGCGCGCCCCGATCCCCGACGCGCTGCAGTTCAATCTGCGGATCTGGCCGGAAGGGGAATTGCTCGGCGCGATTGCCGGGCTGGTGGACGGAAGCCCGCGGGTGCTCGCCGACCGGCCCGGTTTCACGGTGTACTCCTTCGCTCCCGGCCGACCGCTCGCCGGTCTGGCCGGCCCGGACCGGCCTGCCGGGCGTCCGTACGCGAAGTCCATCGAGCGGCTCTTCCGGCAGACGGCCGCCGTGCCACCCGGCCTGCTCCCGCCGCTCCCGGTGGGCTGGCCGGACGACGGGGACTGTGCGGGCTTCCTGCGTACCCTCATCGACTTCACCGAGTCCGAGGTCAGAGGGCGGTGCGGCGCGGCCCACCGGGAGCTCTTCGCCGCGCTGGGCGTCGGCGACGACGCCCTCGAAAGGCTGCGGACACGGGCGGACGGGCTGGGCCGCCGCCCCTTCGCGTTACTGCACACCGACGCGCATGCCGGAAATCTCATCGTCGGTGAGGACGGCAGCCTCTCCCTGATCGACTGGGAGCTGGCGCTCTTCGGCGATCCGGTCTACGAGCTCGCCGCGCACCTGGCGCGCATGCGGTACGGGAGGCGCGGGCAACGGCAGGCCGCGGTGCGGGCCTGGCGTGCCGCGCTGGCCGTGAGCCGTCCGAAGGCGTTGACGGGACACCGCGGTGCCCTGCGGACCTATCTGGACTTCGAGCGGTTGCTCTCGGCGCACATCGATGTGATCCGGCTGACGACAGCGCTGCGCCACGGCCGGCCGGGACCGGCGGCGCTGGGCTCGACGGCGGTCCGGATCCGCGCCGTGCTCGGTGCGGCGCGCGGCCCGCTGGGGTTGCGCCGGGTGCCGAGCTCCGAGCGGATAGCGCTGGCCTGCGGCCGCTGGCTACGGGCCACCCGGTCCGAGGACACGGCCGTCGGACCGGGGGCGGGGCGCCGTGCCGCGTGACCGGCCGGAACTGGGCGGCCGACGGGCGCTTTTCCGCTTACGTGGCCTATGTACGGGGCCCCGGAAGTGGTTCGATGCACTTCTGACCATATGAACGAGTCGGTACGAAGCGAACAGGCGGCACCCGTGATCCGTGAAAACCTCAGAGCCCGGATCGCCTCCACCCGATGCGTGCTCTTCGACTTCGACGGCCCGGTCTGCCGGGTGTTCGCCCACCACGCGGGGCAGACCCCGTTGAGCGTGGCGGCCGACATGCGGCAGCTGGTGCGGGAACGCGGAATCAGCCTGGAGCTCACCGACCCGCTGGACGTGCTGCGGGCGGTCGGCGAACTCCGCCCGGGGAGCGAGCTCCTGGCGGACCTTGAGGAGTGGCTGACCCAGCAGGAGCTGCGGGCGGCGCCCGGCGCGTGGCCCACGATGTACGCGGACCGGCTGATCCAGACCTGGCGCGCGACCGGATGCCGGCTCGCGGTCACCGCGGACGCCTCGGCCCGCACGGTCGCGAAGTACCTGGCGCGGCGAGGGCTGACCGAGTGTTTCGGCCCGCACATTTACGGCCGCACGGCCGACGTCGGCCTGCTCAAACCGCACCCGCAGCTGCTGCTTCAGGCGTTGCAGGACATCGATACCGACCCCGGTACCGCGCTGATGATCGGAGATTCGGTGTCGGATCTCAGGGCGGCGGAGGCGGCCGGTGTGCCGTTTCTCGGTTACGCCACCCACGACCGGCGGGTCGACGAACTCGCCGCGGCCGGCGCCGACCTGGTGCTGAACACCTTCGAGCCGGTGCTTGACGTCCTCTGGAACCGCTAGCCCGACCGCCGGTTTTTCCCTCACCGCACCGCTGTTCACCCGCCGAGCAGCAGCACCTTCCCCACCAGGTCCCGCCCCTCGATCGCGGCGTGCGCCTCGGCCGCCCGCTCCAGCGGATAGGCCGCCCCGATCACCGGGTGCAGCCGCCCCGCCGCCGCCTCCGCGAAGGCGGCGGCCGCATGACGGACGTAGTCAGCGTCCGCCAGCTGTACGTCGCTGATGCCCAGTAGGGTGATCCCTCTGCGCGCGGCCTCGTCCCGGTCCACCGGTGCGAAACCGCCGGCCGGTGCGCCGTGCGCGGAGAAGCGGCCGCCGTCGGCCAGCAGCGCGAACGCGGTCAGGCCGAACGTTCCGCCCACGCCGTCCAGCACCACATCGGCGCCCGCAGGGCCGAGCACCTTGCGGGCCTGCTCCGGCCAGTCCGGTCCGGCCGCGTCCACCACCTCGTCGGCGCCCAGCTTCCGTACCAGGGCCGTCTTCCGTTCACCGCGAGCCACCGCGACCACCCGGGCGCCGATCGCACCGGCCAGCTGGATCAGCACCGTCCCCATACCGCCGGAAGCACCGAGGATCAGTACGCTCTCGCCCGCCGCCAGGGCCGTGTTCTCCAGCAGGGCCTGCGCGGTGGTCCCGTCGTGCACCAGAGCGGCGGCCTCGCGCAGCCCGAGCCCCTCGGGCACCGGGACGAGGCGGGTCACCGGGGCCGTCGCGCGTTCCGCGTACCCGCCCGTGAAGCCGATCGAGGCCGCCACCCGGCGGCCCGCCCATCCGGGATCCACCCCGTCGCCGGTGGTGAGGACCGTGCCCGCGATGCCCCCGCCGGGCACATACGGCGGACGGACCGGGAAGCTGTCGCTGAACGCGCCCGAGCGGATCTGGGTCTCCACGAAGAGGGTGTCCACGGCGGACACCGCGACCACCACCTCGCCGAGCTCCGCCACCGGGTCGGGAGCTTCCGCCGTCCGCAGCGCCTCGGGCCCGCCGAACTCCGTCGCCTGGATCACCCGCATACCGTTCACACCCCTTGTCGGCCGGTCGCCGGCCGGTTCTCGTCCGGTTGTGGTCCGAGTCTCGAACGTCAAGCGCACTTGAGGTCAACCCCGGTTGCGCACGCGCAACAGTCATGCCGGCCCGCCCGCAGGTCAGGCCGACCGCCACGGCAGACCCCGGTGCCGGAAGCCGGTGGGGCGGTGCGCGAGGGTGGGGGCACGGAGAAGGCACCCGGGCGGGCATGCCGGGGACGCGGTGCACCGTCCACGATGCTTGCCGGAGGAGCCGGAACCGGTGGCCCGTTGGCGCGCGAGGTAGGGACGACATGGACATCGTGGTCGAGTTCGACCGGGATCCTTCGGCCGGGAACCGGTTGACGGACGAGCTGTACTCCGGGCTACCGGTGACCGGGCCGGACGCCGTCGGCGCACCGCCTCCCGGGCTGCTGGGGACCGCGGTCGCCCGGGCCGACGGCGCGCTGCTGGGCTGGGTGACGGTGTACTGCCCCGGCCCCGAGCCGGACGTGGCGATCGCCCGGCGACTGCTGACGTCGCCGGAGCGGGAGCGGATCGTCGCCGGTCATGTCGCCGAGCCCGACGGGACCGGCGACGAGGAGGCCGCTCTGACCCGGCTCTTCCGCCGCGCGGCGGACGAGGCACGCGCCGCCGGATTCCGCGTGCTGCAGTGGGACGACACCGAGTCGGAGCTGGATGCCCGGGTGGCGGCCGAACTGGAGGCCTCCGTGCACCAGGAGATCGGCCGGAAGTGGGGCAGTTCCGCGCTGGAGCGCTGGGAGCCGCGGGTGGCCCTGCCGCCGGTACGCACCCGTCGGCCGGTCGCGGGGCCGGGGTGGCAGGGGCTGGAGCTGCTGACGGACGGGGACGGCGCGGCCCGTATCGCCGCGATGGTGGCGGGTGAGGAGATGTACGTCGAGAGGGTCGGCCACCATGGCGTCGACGCTCTCGAACTGGGCGCTCTGGTGGCCGAGTTCATCCGCCAGGTGCGCCGGGTGCACCCCTCGGTCCTGTCCTTCCAGGTCCGCGAGTCGTCGGACGAGGTACTCGGCGCGGCGCTCAGGGCCGCCGGGCTCCGGGTCAGCCATCGGTGGTGGCAGTACCGCCTGGCGCTCTGAGTGACGGCGCTGATCGCGGCCTGGATCTGGTAGGGGCCCGGCTGGTTGCGGCGAAGGCACTGCCGTACGAGGGACTGGCCCTCGTCGATGAGTGCGCGGTCCCAGAGCCCACGGTCCTGGTCGGCCAGCAGGATCAGTCCGCCGTCCGCCCCGGTGCGAGCGGGCCTGCGGGATTCGGTGAGCAGCATCAGCGACAGCAGGGGCCCAGGACCCCCGGCTCATCGGGCACGTTCACGTGGTGCACCCGGTCGGGCGCGCGGTCACTTCGCCGCCTGTGTGCGGTGCTGGTGCACGCGCAGGTGCAGGGTGGCCAGATCCAGCAACGGGGTCTCGACGGAGAGGGCCCGCGCGCGGTCCAGCAGGTCGCCGAAGAGGTGCTCGACCTCGGTCGGGCGGCCGTCGACGACATCCCGGTACATGGAGGAGGCGAACGGGCTGCCGGACCTGGTCACCAGTTCCTCGGTGAAGGCGATCTTCTCGGCCGGCACCGGGTAGCCGGCCGCAGCAGACACCGCGGCGGTCTCGGCGAGGATCGCCGGACCGAGCGCGGCGCCACCGGGCACGGCGGTGACATCGCCGACCGTGCCGCGCATCAGACAGGTCAGTGCGCCGACGGTCGTGATGAAGGCCCACTTGTGCCACATCTCGGCGACGATGTCCTTCGACGTGTGCACCTCCACGCCCGCCCCGTCCAGCAGGGCGTGGATCGCGTCCACCCGGGCGGAGGGGCCGCCGTCCTGTTCACCGAGCGTCAGATTCGCCATCGGGGCCAGCCGGACGATGTCCCCCTCGTCGTTCAGCGCGGTGACGATCATGGCGACACCGCCGAGCACCGGCCGGGTGCCGAAGCGGGCGTTGAGCGCGTCGATGTGAGCCAGGCCGTTGAGGAAGGGCACGATCGCGGTCTCCGGGCCTATCGCCGGGGCGACATCGTCGATGGCCTGCCGCAGCGCGGTGGACTTCACCGAGAACAGCACCAGGTCGTAGGGGCCGGCGAGTTCATCGGCGGTGACCAGCTTCGGGGCGATCGTGATGTTCGTACCGAGCCCGGTGATGCGCAGCCCGCGCTCCCGCAGCGCGGCCGCACGGCGCGGGCGCACCAGAAAGGTGACGTCCAGCCCTGCCCGGGCCGGCAGGGCGCCGAAGTAGCCTCCGGTGGCTCCGGCGCCGACGACGAGAATCCTCATGAGTGTGCACCTTTCGTGGTGGTTCCAGATTCCCGCCGGACCCGCAACGGCTGCAGCAGGCGGTGTGGACGCAGCAGCGCGAGGGCCACCGGATCGTCGCCCTCGGCGGCCGGCGGCAGCCCGGGGCCGGGGGCGACCACGATGTCCCCGACCTCGACAGTGCCGCCGCAGCCGGTGCAACGGCCGTCGGCACCGACCGGCGCGCCGTCGGCCCCGTGACGGAAGATCCGGCGCACCCCGGCCGCCGCGTAATGCTGATCGCCCCAGGCGGTGAGCGCATGCACGACGGGCCAGAGCGACACGCCCTTCTCCGCCAGCGCGTACTCCGCACGCCGCCCGGGCCCCGGCACCCGGTCCAGTACACCGGCCTCGGTGAGCGCGGCGAGCCGATCGGTGAGGACGGCGCGTGGGATCCGCAGGTGCGCCGCGAAGTCCCCGAACCGCCGGACTCCGAAGAACGCGTCACGCAGGATCAGCAGCGTCCAGCGCTCGCCGACGATCTCCAGTGAGCGGGCAAGCGAACACGCCTGTCCGGTGTAGTCGCGCGGGAGGGTCATGCCTCACCCTAACCCCAAATGGTTCGGTGAGTGAACCAAATCCTGGACGGCATCCGCGATCTGCAGGGCGGCCTGGGCCGGGGTGAGGTGCGTGGTGTCGACGACCTCGGCCTCGGCGTGCAGCCACGTGCGGGCCGCCTCGGCGTAGGGCTCGAGGTATCTGAGACGGAACGGGGAGTCGGGGCCCAGAACGGTGTCCCCGGCGATGCGTCCGCGGAGGGTCTTCTGGTCGGCGTGGAGGACGAAGTGCCGTACGGGAATGGCATGGTGAGCGAGGCCCGTGCTGATCTCGCGCCAGTACCGCTCGACCAGGACGGTCATGGGCATCACCAGAGTGCCGCCGGTGTAGTCGAGTACGCGGTGAGCGGTCTCGACGACGAGCTGCCGCCACGGCGGCCAGTGCTGGAAGTTGTCCGTCCCGGGCAGCCCCGGCGTGATGTCCATGAGCGTCTCGCCGACCTTCTCGGCGTCGAACACCCGTGAACCCGGGATCAGCTGCTGCACGAGTGCACTGGTCGTCGTCTTGCCTGCTCCGTGAGTGCCGTTGAGCCATACGATCATGGGGCCGCACGCTAGCGCCGTGCGGGCGGCGGGAACGGACGCAGCAGAAATCCGATACGGCTTCGGCGTTGTGCAACGGGGCCGAATTCACCCGGGCTGTCATGACGGACGCCTGGTGAGCGTGTCAGTCGTCGCTCCTGGTGGCCACAACGGCCCAGGTGCGGTGCGGCACTTGGATCACCTCGCCGGGGAAGCGGTCGCGCAGCACCCGGCCGAGGGCGTCGTCGAAGCGTTCCACCTCGTCCGGCGGCAGACTGGCTCCGACTCCAGCACTGGCGCGGATCCGGCCCCGCCACGCCTCGGGCGGGTACGGCACGGCCAGGTCGAAGGAGAAGGTCTCGATGCCGGTGAAGCCCGCGGTGGCCAGGTCGGTCAGCCAGCGCGGGTACAGGCCGGTGCCGCCGCCCATGGTCCAGGCCGGGCTGAAGGAGAGGATCAGCTCCTCGGTCGCCTCGACCACGTTGCCCGGCAGTGGCAGCCAGTCGAAGTGGGCGATGACCGCCCGGCCGCCGGGGCGCAACAGCCGCCGCATCTCGGCCGCGGCCTTCGGTGCGTCGAACCAGTGCCAGCACTGGCCGGCCGCCGCTACGTCGTACGACGCGTCGGGCAGTCCCGTCGACTCCGCCGTGCCCACCCGGTAGTCGGTCTCCACTCCGGCTTCCCTGTCGAGCATCCGGGCCTGCTCGAGCAGCGGCGCCGCTGGGTCCAGGCCGGTCACACGCGCCCCTGCACGCGCGAACAGCCGGGCCAGGGTGCCGGTGCCGGTCCCGAGGTCGAGCACGTCCTTGCCGGGGAAGGCGATGCCGTGCCGGTACAGGTGAGTGACGATCTGCGGTGGGAATCCGGCGCGGTGGCGGCCGTAGTCCTGCGCGGTAGGCCCGAAGTCAGGACGGAAGATGCTGGTCACCGGCGGGTCTCCTTGGAGCGGAAGGACAGGGGTACAGGGGTGGCTACGCCTCGGACGACACCGGCGTCACCGGGTGCGGACGGGTCCGTTCCGCCCACCCGGCCGCGGCCGGAGCGGGCAGTCCGCGGCGGTCGGCACGCTGGGCCGCTTCTCTTGAGTCGGGCGTCACGTCGGCGGCCGGGTGAGTCTGGCGGCCACGGCGTCGAGGACCCAGTCCAGGCCGGTCGCGAAGGATGCCTCGGCGTCCACTTCCGTGCCGTCGTACACGGCCTTGGCCAGCGCAGGGAAGCGGCCGGTGGCCAGCATTTTCGTCACGTGCGGGCCGGAGGCGCGCTGCCAGTCGCGCTTGGACATGCCCGTAGCGCGCTCGGCCCGCAGGTTCGCGATCTCGCGCCTGATCGCGCCGGTGAAGTAGGCGCTGACAGTCTCCACGGCGCGCATGACGGTGTCGACGTCGGCGAGACCGTCGAGGGCGGCCAGCTTGGCCTCGGTCACGGCAAGGCCGTTCGGGCCCAGGGCCGGGCGGCCGCCGAGCAGGTCGGCCAGCCATTCGTGACGGAGAGCGGCCTGCCTGGTGCGGTGGGCGAGGATGCGCAGCGCCTCCCGCCAGTCACCGGGCTGCTCCTCGGGGAGAATCTCGGCCTGCACCTCATCCACCATGAGGTCGAACAGCTCCTGCTTGGTGGAGATGTATCCGTACAGCCGCATCGGTCCGGCGTTCAGCCGGGCGGCGACCTTGCGCAACGACACCGCCTCCAGTCCGCCCGCGTCGGCCAGCGCGATGGCGGCGGCGACGATCCGCTCCCGGTCGAGTGGCACGGGGCGAGTCGGCGGATCCGGCCGGTCCCACACAGTCATGGTCACACCGTACTCGTGCGATTCATCGTCCTGAGACGATACGCTGTATCGGTATGAGACAACGCATCGCAGTGGTCGGGAGCGGTCCTGCTGGGCTTACCTTCGCCCGTGTCCTGCACCGCCATGGCTACCCCGTAGCCCTCTTCGAACGCGATCCCGCCCCCGACGCCCGCCCTCCGGGCGGCATGCTGGACCTGCACGAAGGGCTGGGCCAGCTCGCGCTGGACAAAGCGGGGCTGCTGGCGGAGTTCCAGGCGCTGTCCCGTCCCGAGGGACAGGCCATGCGCATCCTGGACGCGGACGGGACCGTCCTGCGGGACTGGCGTCCCCGTCCGGAGGACCGGGCCAATCCCGAGATCGACCGTGGACAACTCCGTGACCTGCTGCTCGGCCCTCTCGACGTCCAGTGGGGGCGGGGCGTGACGCAGGTGGTGCCGGGGGCCCGGGACGGCGTACTGGTCCATTTCGCGGACGGGCGACAGGAGACGTTCGACCTCGTGGTCGGCGCGGACGGCGCCTGGTCGCGGATCCGCCCGGCAGTATCGTCGGCGACGCCGCACTACACCGGCGTCACCTTTGTCGAGACTTCCCTGGACGACATCGACACGCGCCACCCCGACCTCGCCCGGATGGTTGGCGACGGCTCCGTGGCCGTCTACGGCGTGAACCGGGCTCTCGTCGCCCAGCGCAACTGCGGCGGCCACGTCAAGGTGTACGCCCAGTTCCGCGCGCCGCTGGACTGGCCGGCGAGCCTCGACCTGGCCGACGTCGAGGCCGTGCGATCGAGCCTGCTGGCTCTGTTCGACGGCTGGGCCGGTCCCGTCCTCGACCTCCTCCGCCACGGCGCCGCTTTCGTCCACCGCCCCCTCTACGTCCTGCCCGTGTCCCACACCTGGACCCACACCGTCGGGGTGACGCTATTGGGCGACGCCGCCCATCTGATGCCCCCCTTGGGGGCGGGCGCGAACCTCGCGATGCTGGAAGGCGCCGAACTCGCTGAATCCATCGCAACCGGCCCCGGAGATCTGGACGAGGCCGTCCGCGCCTTCGAGGAACAGATGTGGGCGCGGGCCGGCAGGTGGGCGAAGATCACGACGGCCGGTCTGGAACGCCTTGTCAGCCCGGACCCCGCCGAAGCCCTCGCCCTCTTCGACCAAGTCCAGCAATCCTGACTGCCAAGCGTGAGCGGTCCGGAACGCGAGATACCGGCTGAGGGCTCCGTGGCTGTCGGGGGTGAAGCACCACTCCAGCAGGGCCGACCGCAGCTCCGGCTCGGTCAGATATCTGTGGGCAGGGGCAGCCTCTGACCTGCGGTGTCTACGGTTGAGTGGGACAGGGTGGCGGTCGGTGTCCCGCTCAACCGTAGGCAGCATGATGCCGCTCGCTCCTACTGCTGGAGCTCCATGACGTCGGCGACCACGCAGCTGACGTTGTCGGGGCCGCCGGAGCCATTGGCGAGTGCGATGAATTCGCGGACCGCCTGCTCGGGCTCACTGATCTCGGAGAGCACCCGGTGGATCTCTGGGGTCGGCACGACGGTCGACAGGCCGTCGGAGCAGAGCAGGTAGCGGTCTTCCCGCTGGGCGTCGTGCAGACGCATGTCGGGGGTGCCATCGGCTCCTTGGCCCAGGGCTCGTAGCAACAGGGACCGCTGGGGGTGGGAGGCGGCTTCCTCCGGGGTGAGACGTCCTTCGTCGACCATCGACTGCACCATGGTGTGATCGTGGGTGATCTGGAACAGCTCTCCGTCGCGCAGGAGGTAGACGCGGGAGTCGCCGATGTGGACGACGGCCAGCTGTGAGCCGGTCCAGAGCATGGCGGTGAGTGTGGTGCCGGCCTCTTCGGGCGATGAGGCGGGTCCGGCGACGCCGTTGACGGCCTGTTTGGCCTGTTCGATGGCGTCCTCGAGGAGGTTGAGGAGATCGCCTGCCGGGATGCTGTCGGTTTCGAGGCGCTTGAGCGCGTCGACGGCGGCGGCGCTTGCGGGGGCTCCTCCGCTGCCGAAGCCGTCGGCGACTGCGAGCAGGCGGGACCCTGCATAGGCGGTGTCCTGGTTGCTCTCACGGACAAGGCCCGTGTCGGAAAGAGCGGCGTAACGGATTCCCAGGGGCTTGGCGGTCGGAGACATAGCGGGGTCCTTCCAGGACAGATGGCCGATGAGGAAGGAAGCGAGGTCTCGCCGCGCGGCGGTGTCGGCCTCGACCTGGGCCCAGAACGCGCGGACCTCCCGGGCTGCCGGGCCTGCCTCCAGCGTGCAGACGTGCTGGATGCGGGCCAGGGGCATCCCCAGGCGCCGGAGCCAGGCGACCAGCCGGGCTTGCTCCAGCTGTTCCGGGGCGTAGAGACGGTAGCCGGTCACCGGGTCGACGCGAGCGGGAGTCAGCAGACCGAGCTCGTCGTAGAGACGCAGCGCCTTCGGTGACAGCCGGGATGCCTTCGCGAACGTCCCGATGGTCAGCAACCCCATGCCCGCTCTCCTCCTCATGCCGAGCACGTCGCCCGGCCTCACCGATGCTGTGGCCTCCCCCAAGGTGAAGGTCAACCGGAGTCCTGCTCCGGCTCGGTCAGATGGTCTCCCACTCGCTCGGCGGCTGAGTGATCAGTCAAGGACGCCGATCCGTCGGTGGGCATCGATGCCTCACCGGGCCGTGGAGGCGGTTGCGCCTCTTGGAGGGTTCAGGAGGCCTTCGATCTGCCTGGCTGTGGCCTCGATGGTGGTGCTGAGCCACGTGTGGCTGGTGCCCCGCAGGGGCGTCTGCAACGGGAAGCGGCGCTTCAGCTGACGGACGTGCACGAGAGCTGGCGGAGCGAAGTGAGGCCGTGGCCTGTCCAGCGTTACGACCGGGGAGCGCTCCGACCCCGTCAGCGAGTGCACGGCTGCCGGGAAAGCCTGGTCGATCCATGCCGACGTCAAAGGCCCTGCAGAACACGATCAAGTGCTGACCGGCCTGCGGGCCCCCAGTTCGACTTGCCGCCGGGCAGGCCGAGGTCCCCGTTCTGGCCCATCAGCATCAAGAACAGGCTCTTCATCGCTGCCAGCCCGCGCGCTCGTCGGATCGCCGCCTCATCCGCCTGTGCGTAGCAGTTGAAGAACCGAGGGGCGCCGCCTGCGGGGAGCAGCAGCCAGGCGGCCGCAAGATCCCAGGCCGGGTCGCCGGCGAAGAGTGCGCCGAAGTCGACGACACCTGCCAGTGTGCCGTCCGCGACGACGACGTTCGCGGGGTGCAGGTCACCGTGCACCCACACCCGCGGGCCCTCCCACTCGGGAGCCGCAACCGCGTCGTCCCACACGGCCCGGATTTCGTCCTCGGTGAAGCGCCCGAGGTCCACGGCCTGCAGGAAGTCCTCGAAGCCGGTCGCGCAGTCCTTGGGGTGAGCGCCGAAGTCCGAGGCGTCCGGCGCGTCGATGGACGCCTCCGCATGCAGCGCTTTGAGGAAGGCCGCCAGCATGTCGGCCGCGTGTTCGCCGCGGGTGATCGAGCCGTGGTCCAGCGGCGTGCCTTCAACCCATGTCATGACGGTCCAGATCTTGGGGAAGCGCTCGGACGGTGCACCGCTCCGCACCGGAGTCGGGATCGGAAGCGGCAGACGCGAGGCCAACACCGGCAGCCAGCGGCGCTCCTTGAGCTGCAGATCGGGGCGCTTGTCCATCCGCTGCATCCGGACGGCCAACCCGTTCCCGAGGCGCCACATCTGGTTGCCCCAGCCGCCCGCCACCTCACGGATGGGCAGCTCGGCCAGGTCCGGATGCTGTTCCCGCAGAAGGTCGCGGACCAGATCTTCGCTGATCTCAATCTCGTGTTCGATCACGCGGAATCACAGTACTTGAGGCAGACGGAGCCAATCTTGCTCTTCGGGGATCCAGATCCCCGGCTGGAGCCCCCAAGCTTCCTCAAACCTGCAGGGAAGCGCCGAAGGGCGCATCCCGTCCGCCAACTAGCGTGCTCATCCGCCGACTGGAGTGCTCAGTCACACTGTGCGGCTCGGCGGCTACGGACGACTGGTGACAGAAATCCATGCGAAGTGACAGTTATCGTTGCGAGTCGAAGCGGCGAACGGGTGGCGTGGCACACTTTTGCTAGCGTTGTGCTTGCAGAAGTTAGCGGTATGGGTGCAGCATCGACGCATGGCATCACTCAACGTCGGCAATCTCGGCGAGTACCTACGCGAGCAGCGGCGCACGGCGCAGCTGTCGCTGCGGCAGCTGGCCGATGCCGCGGGGGTGTCGAATCCGTACCTCAGTCAGATCGAGCGCGGGCTGCGCAAGCCGAGCGCGGACATTCTGCAGCAGCTGGCCAAAGCACTGCGGATCTCCGCGGAGACGCTGTACGTCCAGGCCGGGATCCTTGACGAGCGGGAACGGGACGAGCTGGAGACGCGGGCCGTCATTCTGGCCGACCCCTCCATAACCGAGCGGCAGAAGCAGGTGCTGCTCCAGATCTACGAGTCCTTCCGCAAGGAGAACGGGCTCGCGACGGACACGCCCCGCACCGCGACGGACGCCGCCCAGGTACCGGAGAACGAACCGCAGCCCGAAGCAGAGCAAGCGGCAAAGCAAGCAGAGCAAGCGGTAGAGCAAGCAGAAAAGCACGAGCAGAACTGATCCGGAGGACACCAGTCATGGCCATTACCGACGACCTGCGCAAGACCCTCACCGACCCGACTCCGCTCTACTTCGCCGCGGGTACGGCGGACCTTGCCGTGCAGCAGGCCAGGAAAGTGCCCGCGCTGATCGAGAAGCTCCAGGCCGAGGCGCCGGCCCGCATCGACGCGGTGCGCAACACCGACCCGAAGTCGGTTTCGGACAAGGTGACCCTGCAGGCCAAGGAGGCGCAGGCCACCGTGACGGCGAAGGTCACCGAGGCGTTCGACTCCTTCGACAGCGATCTGAAGAAGTTCGGCGAGACGGCCCAGGACCTGGCGCTGCGGGGCGTCGGTATCGCCGCGGAGTACGCGGTCAAGGCGCGGGAGGCGTACGAGAAGGTCGCCGAGCGCGGCGAGCAGACCGTGAAGCACTGGCGCGGCGAGGCGTCCGAAGAGATCGTCGACTTCGCGGTGGCCGTCGAGCCCGAGCCGGTGCGTAAGCCCGTCCCGAAGCCCACGTCGGTCGCCAAGCCCACGTCGGTCGCCAAGCCCGCGCCGAAGGCCGAGGTCAAGGCCGGGACGTCCGGGACGGCGGCTACGCCGAAGACCGGGCCCAAGTCGGAGCCGAAGAGCGGGAGCAAGGCCGCACCGAAGGTGGTCAAGGCCGACAGCAAGCCCTCGGCGGCCCCCCGCAAGCCGGTCGCCCCGCGTAAGCCCACGACGACGACTTCGACGACTTCGACGACATCGGCGACGGCGAAGAAGGCGACGCCGCCGGCCGGGAAGTAAGCCGTACGGCGAGGGAGAAGTGGTACGTCACGGGCCGGACACCTTCTCGGTGTGCGGCCCGTTCTCCGGGTAGCGTGGCCCTGTTGACGGCCGGGTCGAGCAGGTGGTGGTGGGCGCAGTGCTGATGCAGGGTTTCGCGGGATTGATGTCGCTGTTGAGCTTGGCGCTGATCCTTTTCAGCGGCTTCGCGCTGGTGGACGCGGCGATCCGCCGGGAGGACGCCTATCGCGCGGCCAGCAAGCAGACCAAGCCGTTCTGGCTGATCATCCTGGCCATCGCGTTCGTCGTGAACTGGCTGTTCTCCATCTTGTCGTTCCTGCCGGTGATCGGGCTCATCGCGACCATCGTGTACATGGTCGACGTCCGGCCCGCGGTCCGGCAGATCGCCGGCGGGGGTGGCGGCCGCAGGGGCGGCGGCTCCAGCAGCGACGGGCCGTATGGGCCCTATAACGGTGGGCGTTGAAACCCAGCGGCGTTGAAGCCGACGGGCGTTAAGCCCACCGGCGGTTAAACCGGCGGCCGTTGAAACCCACGGGCGTTAAACCCGGCCGGCGTTCAACCGCCCGGCATTTCAACCGGTGGGCGTTCCAACCGGCGGCGTTCACCGGGGCGGTCCCGGCCCGTCAGCGCCTGCGTTCCAGCAGCAGGACCGCCACGTCGTCCGTCAGTTCGCCGCCGTTGAGCTCACGTACCTCGGCGACCGCCGCCTCCAGCAGGCTCTCGCCGCGCAGTCCCGCCGTCAGCTGCCGGTCGATCATGGCCACCATGCCGTCCTGGCCCAGGCGCTGAGTGCCCTGGCCGATCCGGCCCTCGATCAGCCCGTCCGTGTACATCAACAGGTTCCAGGTGCCGCCGAGTTCGACCTGGCGGCGCGGCCAGCGGGCGCGGGGCAGCAGGCCGAGCGCGGGTCCGCCGTCCTCGTACGGGAGCAGCTGGGCGGTTCCGTCGTCGCGGGAGACCAGCGGGGCGGGATGGCCGGCCAGGCAGAGCCCGGCCCGCCGTCCGTCCGGGGAGATGTCGACCGTGCAGAGGGTGGCGAACAGCTCTTCGCTCTCCCGCTCGTGCTCCAGGACCTCCTGAAGCGTGGAGAGCAACTGGTCGCCGCAGAGCCCGGCGAGCGTCAACGCGCGCCAGGCGATGCGCAGTTCGACACCGAGCGCGGCCTCGTCGGGGCCGTGGCCGCAGACGTCGCCGATCATCGCGTGCACGGTGCCGTCCGGGGTACGCACGACGTCGTAGAAGTCGCCGCCGAGCAGGGCGCGGGAGCGGCCGGGGCGGTACCGGGCGGCGAAGCGCAAATCCGAGCCGTCGAGCAACGGCGTCGGCAGCAGGCCGCGTTCCAGCCGGGCGTTCTCCTGCGCGCGCAGCCGGGACTCGGCCAGTTTGAACTGCGCGGTGTCGGCGCGTTTGCGTTCCACGGCGTACCGGATGGCGCGGTTCAGCAGCCTGCCGTCCAGTTCGTCGCGGAGCAGGTAGTCCTGCGCGCCGACCCGGACCGCCTCGGCGGCCCGTTCCTCGTGAACGGAAGGGGCCAGCGCCAGTACGGCGTGGTTGGGCGCGAGCCTGAGGACATGCCGCAGCACGGAAAGGCCATCGTCGTCGTCGGCACCCTGCAGTGCGAGGTCGAGCAGGATGCAGTGGACGTCGTCGGTCAGCAGCCGCTCGGCCTCGGTGAGGTTGCGGGCGGTGCGGACACGCACCCGCTTTCCGGCAGCGTCGAGCATCTCCGGGACCGTGAAAGTGCCCGCCGGGTCGTTCTCGATCACCAGCAGCGTGAGGTCGGTGCTGCCGGTCGAGTCCGATCCTCTGGTCTGTTGGGGCAGAACGGCCTGACCGCTCTCCATCGCTTCGGTTTCCTTCCCTCCCCCCGAGGGCACGGTGCGACGCCAGTCGGCGCCCCACCAGACGGGGACCATAGCCGGTCGCGGGGCCCCAACGGAATGGCGTGCGGGAAACGGCGCGGGGCATATGCCGTCTCCCGCCAGGCATGCGGCGGTTTGGCGGTGGCCGCGGCCATGACGAACGTCACTGCACCGGCCCCGCACGTCCGTGACGTACGCAACTACGCGTCCGTGACGTACGCAACTACGCGTCCGTGACGTACGCAACTACGCGTCCGTGACGTACGCAACTACGCGTCGGGTCGCACCACGCCCAGAATCGGCATGGATCCCGCGCCGCCGATGCTGACGTTCCGGCCGGGCCGCGGCGCGTTCACCATGGCCCCGTCGCCGAGGTACATACCGACGTGGGTGGCGTCCGAGAAGTAGATGATCAGATCACCGGGGCGCATGTCCTTCACCGCCACGTGCGGCAGCTGCTTCCACTGCTCCTGCGAGGTGCGCGGGATGGGGTGCCCGGCCGCCGCCCAGGCCTGCGAGGTCAGCCCGGAGCAGTCGTACGACTTCGGGCCCTCGGCGCCCCAGACGTAGGGCTTGCCGATCTGCTCGGTCGCGAAGGCGACGGCCTTCTTGCCCTGGGCGCTGGCCTTGTTGTTGATCTCCTTGAGGATGCCGGAGCTCAGCCAGCTGGTCTGCGCCTCGGCCTCGTGCTCCCGCTCCAGCTCGGCCAGCCGCTCGCGCTCCTTCTTGGCCAGGCCCGATTCCAGCTTCTTGGCCGCCGCGAGCTTCTTCTCGACGTCCTTCTTGGCCTTCGCCTGCTGGGTGCGGTTGGCCTCCAGCCGCCGCCACTGGGCGCTCGCGTCCCGGGTGTACGCCGTCAGCTCCTGCTGGCTCTTGTCGAGTTGGGCCAGCAGCGTCTGCTGGGCGTGCTGCCCGGCGCGCAGCCGGTCCGCGCCGTCCAGGAATTTCGCCGGGTCGCCGCTGAGCAGCAGCTGGGCCTCGGGCGGCAGTCCGGCGTCCCGGTACTGGGCGCGGGCCTCGCTGCCCAGCTGCTGCTTCAGGAGATCGATCTTCGTCTGGCCCTTGACGATGTCCTGGCCCAGTTCGACGAGCAGCGTGGACTGCTTGGCGGCCTGCTCCTTGGCGAGGTTGTACGCGTCGGTGGCGGCGCCCGCCTTGCGATAGAGGGCGTCGACCTCCTTGCGTACCTCTTCGAGGCTCTTCTTCGGCGCTCCGGCGGCAGGGGGTGGCTGAGGGTCGGCGTACGCAAGGGTCGGCGCTGCCAGCACGGTCATCGCGCAGACCAGGGTGATCGCAGCGGCAACACGGCGGCGTCGGTTCACGGGCTCCCCCTGCAAAGCTGATTAACCGTCAGTAACGTACTGTCCCCGGCGCGATGCTGCCACATACGCCGCGAATGCGACAGAGCCCTCCGGCGGAGCCCTCCGACAACTCCCGGCAGCCCCCGCTCAGTCCCGGCCCGCCCCGGCTGCCCCTCCGACTCCTCCGACGAACCGCAGCCGTCTCAGGTTCCCGGCCGTGGCGCCAGCGCCGCCCAGTCGACGGTGACTTCGCCCTGCCGCCACCGGCGGACGTCGTCCGTCAGCGGCCAGTCCGCCGAGATGCTGCGGACGGCCGTGATCCAGCGCTGCCGGGCGCCCAGCGGGGCATACGGAGCGGCCGCGGCCCAGGCCCGGTCGAAGTCCCGCAGAAAGGCATGGACCGGCTCGCCCGGCACGTTGCGGTGGATCAGCGCCTTGGGAAGCCGCTCCGCCAGATCGGAAGGGCGCCCCAGGGAGCCGAGGCGGGCGGCGAAGGTGACGGTGCGCGGGCCCGCCGGATCGAGGGCGACCCAGACGTGCCGCCGTCCGATCTCGTCGCAGGTGCCCTCGACCAGCAGGCCGCCCGGGGCCAACCGGGCACGCAGCCGGTGCCAGACAGCGGCCACCTCCGCCTCGTCGTACTGCCGCAGCACATTGGCCGCCCGGATCAGCACCGGCCGCCGGTCGGTCGGCGGGACCTCGAAACCCCCGTGCCGGAAGGTCAGCCCCGGCCGTTCGTACGGCTTCGCCGCGGCCACCCTGGCCGGCTCGATCTCGATGCCGACGACCTCGGCGGCGGATGCTGCCGTACGCAGCCGCCGCAGCAGCTCGACGGCGGTCCAGGGGGCGGCCCCGTACCCCAGATCCACCGCGAGCGGATCGAGCGAGCGGCGCAGCGCCGAGCCGTGCACCGCGGTGATCCAGCGGTCCATGCGGCGCAGCCGGTTGGGGTTGGTGGTCCCTCGGGTCACGGCGCCGACCGGGCGCGTGCCGGCGGGGCGGGAGGGGGGCGGGGCCATGCGTCGAGGATAGGTGAGCCGCGTCCAGGTAATTGTTCGGTAAAGCGGAAATGCGGAAGGGGGCTCCCGCTGTTCCCCTCCAGTGCCGGGGTACTCGACGCTGTGCCCTGCATGCCCGTGCCACGCGAGGAGAGGACCGCCCACGTGAGCCAGTACGTGTCCCGGCTCGGCGGACGGATCGGCGCACCCGCACGGCCGCCCAGGCTGATGTTCGCCGGGCACCGCAAGCCGCGCAGGGTCGCCATGCTGAGCGTGCACACCTCGCCGCTGCACCAGCCGGGCACAGGCGACGCGGGCGGTATGAACGTCTACATCGTGGAGCTCGCCAAGCGGCTGGCCGCGATCAACATCGAGGTCGAGATCTTCACC
The DNA here is from genome assembly GCF_040689485.1 of Streptomyces sp. NPDC051322. Classification (NCBI taxonomy): domain Bacteria; kingdom Bacillati; phylum Actinomycetota; class Actinomycetes; order Kitasatosporales; family Streptomycetaceae; genus Streptomyces; species Streptomyces sp. NPDC051322. The sequence goes on from NZ_JBFBAK010000016.1 coordinate 73,759, forward strand.
CGGGCCACCACCGGCGGCCTGGAGCCTCTCGTGGAACTGTCGCCCGGCGTGCTGGTACGCCATGTGGACGCGGGCCCGTACGAAGGCCTGGCCAAGGAGGAGCTGCCGGCTCAGCTCTGTGCCTTCACCCACGGGGTGATGCAGGCCTGGGCGGGCCACCGGCCCGGCTACTACGACCTGGTGCACTCCCATTACTGGCTCTCCGGCCATGTCGGCTGGCTGGCCGCCGAGCGCTGGGGCGCGCCGCTGGTGCACGCCATGCACACCATGGCCAAGGTCAAGAACGCGGCGCTCGCCGAAGGCGACACGCCCGAGCCCGCCGCGCGGGTCATCGGCGAGACACAGATCGTCCGGGCCGCTGACCGGCTGATCGCCAACACCGCCGAGGAGGCGGACGAGCTGGTCCGCCACTACGACGCCCAGGCCGGCAAGGTCGCCGTGGTCCACCCCGGGGTGAACCTCGACCGCTTCCGCCCCGCCGACGGCCGCGCCGCCGCCCGCGCCAGGCTCGGCCTCCCGCAGGACGCCTTCGTCCCGCTCTTCGCCGGCCGCATCCAGCCGCTGAAGGCCCCCGACATCCTGCTGCGCGCGGTAGCCGTGCTGCTCGACCAGGACCCGTCGCTGCGCTCCCGGATGGTGGTCCCCGTCGTAGGAGGACCGTCCGGCAGCGGCCTCGCCAAGCCGGAGGGCCTGCACAAGCTGGCCGCCCGGCTGGGCATCTCCGAAGTCGTCCGCTTCTGCCCGCCGGTCCGCCAGGACCAGCTCGCGGACTGGTTCCGCGCCGCGTCGGTGCTGGTCATGCCCTCGTACAACGAGTCCTTCGGCCTGGTCGCCATAGAGGCCCAGGCGGTCGGCACGCCGGTGGTCGCCGCCGCGGTGGGTGGGCTGCCCGTTGCCGTACGCGAAGGGACCACCGGTTTCCTGATCCCCGGCCACGACCCCGCCCAGTACGCGCAGGCGCTGCGCCGCTTCATCGAGGCCCCGCACCTGGTCGCCCGGATGGGCGACGCCGCCGCCCGGCACGCCCAGTCCTTCGGCTGGGACACCGCGGCCTCGGCGACGGCCGACGTCTACACGGCCGCGATGCACGAACACCGCCGTCGCGTACGCTCGCACCATGGCTGACGCGACCGATGCGACCGACGGTACCGACGCACGACGGGTCATCGAGCAGGCGTTCCTCGACGCCGAACTGGAGTGGGAGTCCCCGGAACCCGGGTCCTACGTGGTCAAGCTCCCCGGCACCCGGAAGCTCTCCACTACCTGTTCGCTGATCCTCGGCAGACACTCACTGTCCGTCAACGCCTTCGTGATGCGGCACCCCGACGAGAACGACGACGCGGTGCACCGGTGGCTGCTGGAGCGCAACCTCCGGCTCTACGGGGTGAGTTACGCGATCGATCCGCTCGGTGACATCTACCTGGCGGGCAAACTCCCGCTGTCGGTGGTGACTCCCGACGACATCGACCGCCTGCTGGGATCGGTACTGGAAGCGGCGGACGGCCCCTTCAACGCCCTGCTCGAGCTGGGCTTCGCGAGCGCGATCCGGCGGGAGTACGCGTGGCGGGTGGACCGGGGCGAGTCGACCCGGAACCTGGACGCGTTCACCCACCTGACCGGCGGCTCGGCGAGCTGAACCGGCGGCCCCGTGCGGCCGCGCGGGCGAGACACAGCGCGTGGGCCTACGGTACGGACATTCCGCTCGGTTCTGCACGCGGCGGCGGCGCGGGCAGCGGCTCCGCAGCGAGTACGGCAGACGCCTCCGCCGGCAGCCCCCGGAGCAGCAGCCAGTACCCCAGCCCGGCCATCGCGCCCAGCGCTGCGCACGTCCCCCACAGCCACTCCGCGCCGAGGTGGTCGATGACCAGGCCGGACATCAGCGGCGCGATCAGCGCGGCCGCCGACCAGGACATCGTGTACATGCCCTGATAGCGGCCCCGGCCGTGTACGGGGGAGAGGCGGACCACCAGGCCCGTCTGGGTCGGTGCGTTCACGATCTCGGCGATGGTCCAGACGCAGACCGTCATCGCGTACAGCCCGATCGACCCGGCGAAAGCGGTCAGACCGAATCCGTAACCCGCCAGCACCGAGGAGATGATCAGTAGCCGGCGCGGGTCGCGGTGTTCGATGAAGCGGGTGACCGGGATCTGCAGGGCGACGATCAGTACGCCGTTGACGGCGACCGCCATGCCGTAGTCGGCGCTGCTGAAACCGTCCTCGCCCATGGCCACCGGGAGCCCGACGGAGGCCTGCTGGAAGATCAGCGCGACCACGAAGGACAGCCCGACGATGCTCATGAACCGGCCGTCGCGCAGCACCGTGCCCAGCCGGACGGCGGCGTCCCCCGTGTTTTCCACCGCGGTGCGGACCGGGCGGGACTCGGGCAGCTTCAGGAACACCACGACCGCGCAGGCCAGCGTCAGCGAGGCCTCGCCGAGGAAGCCCGCGAGATAGCTGTACTGGGCGATGAATCCGGCCCCGGCCGAGGAGACCGCGAACCCCAGGTTGATCGCCCAGTAGTTGAGGGAGAAGGCCCGGACCCGGTCCTCCGGCCGCACGATGTCGGCCATCATCGCCTGCACCGCCGGGCGCGAGGCGTTCGACGTCATGCCCACCAGAAAGGCCACCGCGGCGATCGACACCGGGTCCCGCATGAAGCCGAGCAGCGCCACCGAGAACGCCGTCGACGTCTGCGCGACGAGCAGCGTCGGCCGCCGCCCGAGCCGGTCCGCCATCACCCCGGCCACCAGCGACGAGACCACCCCGCCGAGGCCGTACAGCGAGGCCACCAGACCCGCGTAGGAGGCCGAATAGCCGCGGTCGAGGGTCAGATACAGCGCCATGAAGGTGGCGACGAACGCGCCGAGCCGGTTGATCAGGGTGCTGGTCCAGAGCCACCAGAACTCCCGGGGCAGCCCCGAAACGCTCTCTTGTGCGGCGCGCCGGAGACGGGCGACGGGCAACGGAATCCCCCAGGGATGCGGCACGGATGTGTAAGCGTCGCTCACGACTCTGGGAGATTACATAGCGACCACCGCCGTCGCCACTCAATTGACGCCGGCTGTCAATCCACGGGCCGTCCGCTGCTGGCTCACGTCGTAAAACGGCGTGGATTAGGCTCAGGGGTATGGCCGACGCACCGTACAAGCTGATCCTCCTCCGCCACGGCGAGAGCGAATGGAACGCAACAAACCAGTTCACCGGTTGGGTGGACGTCAACCTGACGGCGAAGGGCGAGAAGGAGGCGGTCCGTGGCGGTGAGCTGCTCAAGGACGCCGGCCTGCTCCCCGACGTCGTCCACACCTCGCTCCAGAAGCGCGCCATCCGCACCGCCCAGCTGTCGCTCGAGGCCGCGGACCGCCACTGGATCCCGGTGCACCGCTCCTGGCGCCTGAACGAGCGGCACTACGGCGCCCTCCAGGGCAAGGACAAGGCCCAGACGCTTGCCGAATTCGGCGAGGAGCAGTTCATGCTGTGGCGCCGCTCCTACGACACTCCGCCGCCCGCCCTCGAGGACGGCGCGCAGTACTCGCAGAGCGACGACCCGCGCTACGCGACGATCCCGCCGGAGCTGCGCCCGCAGACCGAGTGCCTCAAGGACGTCGTCGTCCGGATGATGCCGTACTGGTACGACAGCATCATCCCCGACCTGCTCACCGGCCGCACCGTCCTGGTCGCCGCCCACGGCAACTCGCTGCGCGCCCTGGTCAAGCACCTCGACGGCATCTCGGACGCCGACATCGCCGGCCTGAACATCCCGACCGGCATCCCCCTCCAGTACGACCTGGACGCCGACTTCCGCCCGGTCAACCCGGGCGGCACCTACCTCGACCCGGACGCGGCAGCGGCGGCCATCGAGGCGGTCAAGAACCAGGGCAAGAAGAAGTAAGTTGCGTGATCATGCCCCCGACCTGCGCGTACGGCGCGGATCGGGGGCGTTTTCGCGACCTGGGCCCTCTGCGGGCCCTCGGGCCCGACCACGGCAGCGTCATAGCCTGCACTGCGTATTGCCCTAGCGTGATATTATGCACGTGTAATACGCAGGCGGGGGGGAGCGTGAATGCCGTTCAAGATCATCGTTGTCGAGCCGGCAAAGAGCTGGTTACACAGCTTGCGCGACAATGACAGGGACACCCTCCTCCAGGTCACTGCTGCTATCAACGTCCTGCAGCAGGAGGGCCCAGCTCTCGGCCGCCCTTTGGTCGACCGCATCACTGGATCGAATATCTCGAATCTGAAGGAACTACGGACGGGCTCGTCCGGAGCCAGCGAGGTGAGAGTTCTGTTCGTGTTCGATCCCCGGGCGCAACGCGGTGATCCTCGTGGGCGGCGACAAGGCGAGGAACTGGTCCGGGTGGTACAAGGCAGCGATCAAGGAAGCGGAAGACGCCTACAGGGCGTATACGGAAGACCAGGAACGAGGAGTCATGAGCGCCACCAAGCCGGAGACAGTCAACTCCGCCAACTGGGAGGACCTCAAGGACGAGTTCGGCTTCTCGACCGAAGAAGCCAAGGAAGTCCAGCAACGCACCACCGCACTGCTCTCGGAGGTGCGTGCGCATCGACTGGCCGACGTACGCAAGCGCCAGCAGATGACACAGACGGCAGTGGCCAAGGCTCTTGGTATTACTCAGGGACGCATCTCGGCCATAGAGAAGGGCGCCATCAATCGGTCTGAAGTCGAGACGCTAGCCGCATACGTTGCGGCACTGGGCGGACAGCTCAAGCTGGTGGCTGACTTCGGCGACGAATCCCTGGTTCTGGGCTGAAGCAGAGTCCGAACCGGGCACCCGCGCGCACCGCGGGTCCGGTTGGCTGCCCTCGGATCTACGAGTAGCCCGCCGTGCCCCTCCGCGTGCACGATCGGAGGGCAAGCGTCGGGGGACTCCCGGGGAACAGTAGAGCATGAGCTGGGGCTTCAGGCCCCGATGTGCCGGCTCTTGGCTGGGACACCGAGTCTCCGCCGACATCAAGGCCCAGACGCTTGCCGAACCCGGACGCGGCAGCGGCGGCCATCGAGGCGGTCAAGAACCAGGGCAAGAAGAAGTAAGCCCCACCCATCAGGCCCTCTACCCGCGAGTTTTCGCGGCTAGGGGGCCTGACGCCGTCCCTGCGCCCGAGCGGGCACCGAGGGCTGATCCGGCCAGGCGAACGCGTACCGGGGGTCGCCCCCGCGGCTCAGCCTGACGAAGCGCAGCAGTTCGCGGACGATGCCCGCGTTGCCCATCGCCCAGCCGGTGCGCGGTTCGAGGTCGCTCGGGGTGGCCCGGTGCTCGACGTTGGACCAGCGGGCGCCGTCGCTGTCCCGGATCGCGCGGGCGACGAGGTCCGCGACGAGCACGCGGGCGAAATCGGGCGGGTCGTGCTGCTCGGCGATCCGGTCGAGGGCCAGGGCGAGGACGCCCGCGGTGCCGCAGCAGCGGCCGTTGTTGTCCCAGAAGCCGGGGCGCAGCCGCTGGGGCAGGCCGGAGCCGATGACCGTGTGCCAGCAGCGGTCGGCGAGGGCGGCCCAGACGGGGTCGGCCGTACTGTCCCGCAGCAGCCGGAAGACCTGGGCGTCGCCGGCCGGGCCGTGGCACCAGCCGTAACTGATCGGCTCGACCACATCGGGCCGGTAATGCGGGGTTGAGTGCTGAACCAGGAAGCCCTCCGGCCCCGCTTCGTCGCGCGCCACGACGTCGGCGGCACCGGCCAGTGCCAGCTCGGCCAGGTCCGTACGGCCGGTGGCTTCGCCGACCCGGGCGAGCGCCAGGACGATGCCGAGTGTGCCGTGCGAGATGTGGTGCAGACGGGATGCGATGCCCGGGCGGTGCGCCCAGTGGACGCCCGCCGGGGTCTGCTCCGCCGTCCGCAGATACGGCTCCATGGCGAGCACGGCCAGTTCCGCGTCGCCGGCCAGCAGCGCACCGAGGCCGATCCCCGCGTTGCCGCCCATCAACTCGTACAGCTCGCCCCACCGGTCCCCGTCGAAGCGCGACCGTACCCGTTCCAGCGCGTGGTCGGCGGCGGCGCCGGCGAGCTTGTCGCCGAGTTCTTCGTGGAGGGTCCGCAGGACGAGTGCCATTCCGGTGCGGCCGAAGTAGAGGGAGTCGTCGTCGACGCCGTCGACGGAGTCCGCGAGGCTGCGGGCCGCGCGCAGAGCGGCGTCGGCGTAGGACTCGTCGCCGAAGTGCCGCCACGCCTCCAGGAGTACGGGGACGTTCCCGGCCGTACCGCTGTAGAGCATCGGGTTGAGGTCGTCGTCCGAGGGGCTGGTCGTCCAGGCGAGGCCGCCTCGGGAGGTTTCCCGCGCCGCCTCGGTCAACCACCGCAGCCCGTCGATCGCGAGCCCCTCGACCTCGTCGATATCCACGACCGTGGCTCCTGGCGCCGTCATGGGCCCACTCTCGCATGATCTTCCGGGCCTATCCGGAGAGGCAGTGCAGTTCAGTGCATGGTGGAACGGAGCCAGCGGGCGAGCTCGGCGAAATCGTCGTCATCAGGGCCAAAGGTCTGTTTCAGTCGCCGTCATGGCCAGGATCATCGCGCGCTGCTTTCCGCCGCGCCGCATTTCACATGTGGATCGAAGTCACGGTGCAGGTGTCTGCCGGCGTCCCGGGGAGGGCATCGGGTGTTGCATCGCGAGGTCCTGTCGGGCTGCTACGTGCAGAGTGTTGAGAGCCTCAATGACGAGGCGGCCCAACTCGCGGTGCTGCCCGCTTGCGTCGGCCTCGGCGCGGCGTGCCAGTCTCAGAAGGTCCCAGGTTCGTTGATTGACCGCTCTTGCGGCATCGGCGGCGGCGTCGTCGCACAGCAGAATGAGGCCTTCGAAGAGCACCGAGCGCCTGGCTTCCGCCGCCTGCATCTCAGCGATCGATTCGGCGTTGTCGTCGCCGTGCTCGCGAGCCTCCATGGCCTGCCGGGCCGCCCGGACCACCTCCTTCACGCACGACATGTACTCGATGTAGGCATCGAGTTTGCGCTCGTCCCAGCGCGTGGCGAGCGTCTGCCGGAACCTTGCTCGCTCGGCCCAGTTCGTAGCGACGAAGGACGTGAGGGCCCCCAAGAGAACACCGATTAGTGTGATGATCTGGCTCGTCATGTTGGCCAAGTTAGCTTTTGTGGGCACCTGTTGGGGCCACGGGGTTCAGGCCCGGCTGCAGCCTTCCCATGCGGGTGAAGTCGGGCGGCGGTCCGGCGTACCGCCGCGCATGGCCGCCCCGGCGGCGGGTAGCAACCCTCCGTACGGGGACGTCGCGGAAGTGGCCGAAGAGCAAGGGGTGTCGGAAGTGATTCGAAAGCTGCAGGCGGTCGCGCTGGACTGCGCCGATCCGGTAGGGCTCGCGGAGTTCTACGCGGAGTTGCTCGGCGGCCGGGTGGTCGCGGATTCGGAGGATCCCGGCTGGGTCGAGGTGCAGGGGTTCGAGGGGACGCCGCTGGCCTGCCAGCGGGTGGACGGCTACCGGCCGCCCGAATGGCCCGGGCAGCAGCACCCGCAGCAGCTCCACCTGGACTTCGACGTGGACGACCTCGAGGGGGAGGAGAAGCGGGCGCTCGCCCTCGGTGCGACCGTGCTGGAGCGGACGGACCAGCTTCGCCCGGAGGCCAACTGGCGAGTCTACGCGGACCCGGCCGGCCATCCCTTCTGCCTCTGCTTCCACTGAGGCTGAGTGACGTCGAGAGGTCAGACGCGGAGCAGTTCGGCCGAGACCGTCCAGAGGCGCTTGGCGGTGGCGGGATCGAGCGCCCATTCCTTGACACCGTGCGGGTGCCGCGCGAGTTCGGCGTCGTTCGGCACGGTGTAAGCCTCTTGCGAATCGTCGAGATAGTGGCCCCCGGAGTGGGCGAACTCCGGGGCGACGGCCGCGACGATGCTGGTGGCGGCCCCCTGCTCGACCGTTTTGTACGTGAAGACTCCGGCGGCCTCGGCCGCAGCGAGCGACTCCTTCTGTTGCGTTGTGAAGTTCCGCTGCAGTCCCGTCGCGACACCGCCGGGGTTCACCGCATTGGCAATAACGCCTTCGGATGCCCAGAGGCGGGTCGCCTCGACGGCGAAGAGCGAGTTCGCCGTCTTCGACTGGGCGTAGGCGATCTGCGGGTCGTAGCTGCGGCGCTCGAAGTGGAGGTCGTCGAAGTCGATGCCGGAACGCATGTGCGCCGTCGAACTGACCGAGACGATACGTGCTCCGTCGCGGTCGGCCGCTCCCAGGGCCAGGGCGTCGTGGAGGCCGGTGGCCAGGGCGAAGTGGCCGAGATGGTTGGTCGCGAATTGCAGCTCCCAGCCCTCACGCGTTCGTTCGAGGCCACCGGTGACCACGCCCGCGTTGTTGATCAGGAGGTGAAGCGGGCCGTCCCACGCGTCGACAAACCGCGTGACGGTGGTCCTGTCGGCGAGGTCGAGCCGGACGACTCGGGGCCGAATCCCTCCGGTCGACATCTCGATCGTCTCAGCGGCGGCGTCGCCCGCAGTCGTGTTCCGGACAGCGAGCGTCACCTCTGCCCCGGCGGCGGCCAACGCACGAGCCGTCTCACTCCCGATGCCGGAGGAACCTCCGGTCACGATCGCGCGGACGCCGGTGAGATCGACACCCCGCAGCACCTCGTCCGCGGTGCTGGAGGCGGTGAAGGGCGTGGAGACGGTTTCGCGAGTAGCCATGGCGGGGACTATACGCATGAGACTTGATTTGTATAGTGGGGTTATCGCTCGTATGCTCGTTTTTCATGAGCAGTCCCGATGCCGGCCCCCCACTGTTGGCAGTCGCTGATGGTGACCGTCGGACCATGGTTCTGAACTCCGCCATGGTCACGTTCGCGCGATTCGGTTACCGGAAGACCTCGATGGAGGAAGTGGCGCGGGCGGCACACATCTCCCGGCCCGGTCTCTACTTTCTCTTCTCATCCAAGGAGGCTCTGTTCCGTGCCGCGGTCACCCAGGCCCTGGAGCGCGACATCGCAGCGGTCGAACACGTCCTGGCCGACACCGGCCGGCCCCTTCCGGAGCGCCTGGTCGAAGCGTTCGACCAGTGGGCGGGCCGCTACGTCGGCCCGCTGGCACGCGATGTAGCGGTGGTGATCGAGGACAACCCCGACCTCCTCGGAGAGATCGTCAGGACCGCGCCGCGACGTTTCGAGGAACTGATCACAGACGCGATCGCCATCGAGTCAGGACGGGAGGCGGCTCACCCGGTCGCGCAGACGGTGATCAGCGCGTCGATCGGCCTCAAGCACCAGGCCGCATCACGGGAGTTCTACCTCGACCGGCTGAAGGTCGCTATCGGTCTCCTGGTGCGCTGAAGACGCCTTCATCGCCCTTCCCGCCCGCGATCGAAAGCGCGCGGCTACGCCGGAAGTGGGCCTGAGGTGGCCCGCAGGCAGCCGGAGGTGCGGGAAATCGATCGCCCGCGGGCCCATGCGGGGCGGAGGATGGGGCCATGCCCTATTCCGGACCGCCCCTTCCCCCCGTGCTCGTACCCGCGCCGATCCGCGCTCTGGCCGGGGAGCAGCCGCTGCTGCCGGTTTGGCAGAACGAGTTGGGGGGCTTGACCTTTCGGGTGGGGGAAGCGGACGGGGGGTGGTTCGCCAAGTGGGCGCCGCTGGGCTCGGGGTTGGATCTGGTGGCCGAGGCGGAGCGGTTGCGCTGGGCCGGGCGGTTCACCGTGGTGCCTCGGGTGCGGGAATGCGGGGCCGGTGCGGAGGGAAGCTGGCTGGTCACCCAGGGGCTTCCGGGCGAGAGCGCCGTCAGCCCCCGGTGGCTGGCGGATCCGGCGGCAGCCGTCCGGGCCCTGGGCGTGGGGCTGCGGGCGCTGCACGAGCAGTTGCCGGTGGCGGACTGCCCGTTCAACTGGTCTGTCAAGCATCGGCTGGAACGCGCCCGGCAGGCGGGTATCGAGGTGCCGGCGGAACTGGCCGAGCAGCAGCCGCCGATCGACCGGCTCGTCGTGTGTCACGGTGATCCGTGCGCGCCGAACACGTTGCTGTACGAGGACGGGTCCTGGGCCGGTCACGTCGACCTGGGGGCCCTCGGTGTGGCCGATCGGTGGGCCGACCTGGCCGTTGCGGCCAGGAACACCGGGATGAACTACGGTCCGGGCTGGGAGGACGCCCTCGTTGAGGCATACGGCGTCGCTCCCGACCCGGACCGGTCGGACTTCTACTGGCGTCTCTGGAGCGCGACATGACGGTGCCGCACAGGTGAGCCGCCGCTCAGGGACAGTTGCCCCTTCAGTGACAGCCCTCCGAGTGACAGCCCCTCAGTGACAGCCGCCGCACTGGCACGGCGCCCCGGACTGGCAGCCGCAGCCGCAGCTCGGGCCGCAGCCGCAGGCGCCGAGTACGCGCAGATGGTGGACTTCGACGGGGGCCGGCTGCTGGGGTTCGGCGACGGGGGAGTCTGCCATGGGAATCCTCCTGTTAGGCATACGAGCTGTTAGGCATAGGAGCCGATGGGCATCCAAGTGCGTGCTGCCTGTGCTCATCCCATACCCGGGCCGGTGGGGCGCATCAACGGCGCACGCGTGCAAGCGCGCCGTTCACGCCCCCTCGACCGGGGCCGGGGCGGCCTGGATCTCGTCCGCGTGTTCGCCCGTCACCAGGTACACCACCCGCTTGGCCACCGAGACCGCGTGGTCGGCGAACCGCTCGTAGTAGCGGCCGAGCAGGGTGACGTCGACGGCCGTCTCGATGCCGTGCTTCCAGCGGTCGTCCATCAGGTGCTGGAAGAGCGCGCGGTGCAGCAGGTCCATCTCGTCGTCGTCGTTCTCCAGCTGGAGGGCCAGGTCGACGTCCTTGGTGATGATGACCTCGGCGGCCTTGGCCATCAGCCGTTGCGCCAGCTGCCCCATCTCCAGGATGGTCGCATGCAGGTCGTGCGGCACCGCCCGGTTCGGGTAGCGCAGCCTGGTCAGCTTGCCGACGTGCTGGGCCAGGTCACCGGAGCGCTCCAGGTCGGCGCTCATCCGCAGCGAGGTGACCACGATCCGCAGGTCGGTGGCGACCGGCTGCTGGCGGGCCAGCAGGGCGATGGCCCGGGCCTCCAGTTCGTGCTGGAGCTCGTCGACCTTCTCATCGGCGGCGATCACGCTCTCCGCGAGCTTCAGATCGGAGTCGAGGATCGCGGTCGTCGCCCGGCCGATCGCCGACCCGACGAGCCGGGCCATCTCGACCAGACCTTCGCCGATCGAGTCCAGTTCCTCGTGGTACGCGTCCCGCATTGCAGTCCCTCTCTCGTACAGCCTTGAGGTCTCCGACCCCCGCGTCCCCACGGTGCGGCCGCCACGCGTCCGTTTCCGTCATCTGAAGTGAACCGGCCCTATCCCCTCGGTGAACTCTGGGCGACGAACGTTCGAGCGGGCACCCGTATGGCTGGGGGAGTGTCGGTCGGCCCGCATAACCTTGAGGCATGGACGTGAACGCGGCGGTCGCCGCAGCAAGCGCGATCGCCGGGTTGTGCACCGGTGTCATCGCGATGCTGGCGTTCCGCTGGAGCGAGCGCGACCAGGCACGCCCCACCCGCGGCTCGCTGCACACCGACGACGTCCTGCCGCCCGGAGTCGACACCGTCCTCTCCGTGCTGCGCTCGTCGGCGGTGGTGCTGGACGAGAGCGACTCGGTGGTCAAGGCCAGCTCGGCGGCGTACGCGCTGGGCCTGGTCAGGGGCGGGAAGCTGGCCGTGACGCCCATGCTGCACATGGCCCGCGACACCCGCCGGGACGGTGAGATCCGCCAGGTCGAACTGGATCTGCCCCGCCGGGGCACCGGCCGCGGCGAGGCGCTGGCGGTCTCCGCCCGGGTCGCGCCGCTCGGCTCCCGTCTTGTGCTGCTGCTCGTCGAGGACCTCACCGAGGCCCGCCGTATCGAAGCCGTACGACGCGACTTCGTCGCCAACGTCAGCCATGAGCTCAAGACCCCGGTCGGCGCGCTCTCGCTGCTCTCCGAAGCCGTCATGGGGGCCAACGACGACCCCGAGGCGGTGACCAGGTTCGCCGGCCGGATGCAGATCGAGGCGACCAGACTCACCAATCTGGTCCAGGAGCTGATAGATCTTTCCCGGGTCCAGAACGACGACCCGCTGGAGGACGCCGAGCCGGTCCGGGTCGACGTCCTGGCCGCCGAGGCTGTCGACCGCTGCCGCCACCAGGCCGGCGCCAAACAGATCAGCATGACCGTGGGCGGCGCGGCCGACCTGTCCGTCTGGGGCAACCGCGGCCAGCTCGCGGCCGCGCTGGGCAATCTCGTCGAGAACGCCGTCAACTACTCACAGGACCGCACCCGGGTCGGTATCGTCGCGCAGCGGGTCGCCGCACCCGGCGGTGACTTCATCGAGATAGCCGTCACCGACCAGGGGCTCGGCATCTCCGAGAAGGACCGCGAGCGGATCTTCGAACGTTTCTACCGGGTCGACCCGGCCCGTTCCCGGGCCACCGGCGGCACCGGACTGGGCCTCGCCATCGTCAAACACGTGGCCGCCTCGCACGGCGGGGATGTCACCGTGTGGAGCTCCGAGGGACAGGGCTCCACCTTCACCCTGCGGCTGCCGGAGGCCGGTGCCGGGAGCAAACGCCGCGATCACCGCAGCCGTGCGGACGAGGAGCCGGACGCCGTCGACGTGGACGACGACCAGCCGCACCAGACCTTCCTTACTTCTGACCCCATTCCTGCCCCGGAGGTCCTTCCGTGACCCGAGTGCTCGTCGTCGAGGATGAGGAATCCTTCAGCGACGCCCTGTCCTACATGCTGCGCAAAGAAGGATTCGAGGTCGCGATCGCGGCCACGGGCCCCGAGGGGCTCGACGAATTCGAGCGCAACGGCGCCGACCTGGTGCTGCTCGACCTGATGCTGCCGGGCCTGCCCGGCACGGAGGTCTGCCGCCAGCTGCGCGGCCGCTCCAACGTCCCGGTGATCATGGTGACCGCCAAGGACAGCGAGATCGACAAGGTGGTCGGCCTCGAGATAGGGGCCGACGACTACGTCACCAAGCCGTTCTCCTCGCGGGAACTGGTCGCCCGGATCCGCGCGGTGCTGCGCCGCCGGGGCGAGCCCGAAGAGGTCTCCCAAGGCGCGCTGGAGGCCGGTCCGGTCCGGATGGACGTGGACCGCCATGTGGTCACGGTCTCCGGCGGGAAGATCGATCTGCCGCTGAAGGAGTTCGACCTGCTGGAGATGCTGCTCAGGAACGCCGGTCGGGTGCTGACCCGGATGCAGCTGATCGACCGGGTCTGGGGCGCGGACTACGTCGGCGACACCAAGACCCTCGACGTCCATGTGAAGCGGCTGCGCGCCAAGGTGGAGCCGGATCCGGGGGCGCCCCGTTATCTGGTGACGGTGCGCGGCCTCGGCTACAAGTTCGAGCCGTAAGCCGCACCGGCCGCACGCGCCGTACGGCTTACGGAACGGCTTACGGAACGGCGTACGGGAACGGCGTACGGAACGAAACGTGCCCCCGCCGGGCCGCTGAGGCCTGGCGGGGGCACCGCGCTGCGCGGAAGCGGGGATCAGCTCTGCGTACCGGCCGTCGTGCCGGCCGTCGTGCCCGCTGTCGTGCCGGACGTGGACTCCGCACCCCGGCCCGCGGAGCCGGGCGGGGTGCTCGAGCCGGACGGCGTGGCGGAACCCGACGGCTTACCCGAACCCGACGGGCTGGTCGACGGCGTGGGCTTGGCCGTCGGGGGGAGAGAGCTCGGGCCGAAGCTGCTGAAGTAGCTGGTCGCCGGGACGATGTAGGCGAGCAGCGAGACCTTGCCGGTCTGGCTGAAGTGGAAGACCACCTGCTGGGCGTTGCCGTTCGTCACGGTGCGGCTGTCGGCGACGACGGCGGAGGGGTTGTTCTTGCCGCCGAGCAGAACCGAGCCGTTCGCCGGCACGGTGATGGGCCCGGAGCCGCCCTTCTTCGGGGAGAGCTTCACCGTCGCTCCCGTGCCGGGCAGCTCGATCGAGTCCAGCGTCTGGCTCTTGGTGCCGTTGTTGAAGATCCTCGTGGTGATCACGGCGGGGCCCTTGGCGTCGGCCTTCGGCTGGGTGATCACCGTCGCGTTCTGCACCTGGAGGTTGCCCACCGAGGTGGCCGCGTTGTCCGGCTTCACCTCGAGCGTCTGAGCGTCGTTGCCTGCGCCACAGGCGGACAGGGCGGCAATCGAGACCACGATGGCAGAAGCGGCGATGGCACCGCGTCGAAGGCTGCGGCTCATGGCTGCGGCAACTCCTAAGACGTATGGACAGCAGAGATCGGGCGCGCTCAGGTTACCGAGCCGTCTTCCGGGGGCCGCACCCGACCCGCCCCGGGCGGCGCTCGGGTCTCGGCGAGGTGCTCGATCGCACTGCGTCGTACGCCGTTCACATATCGGCGGTGATCAATTCTCCGGCCCGCCGCCTATTCCTTCCGGAAAAAGCTCATCAGGTCCCTTGCGGCTCCCTTGCGAGCCGTGGTGATCAATTTCGGATTGCGTCCGTACGAGTGATCGATGATCGAACTACAGCCCTGAAGTTCACCGTTTCGAATGCGGCAAATCGGGACGTTCAACCCCCGAAGAAGGGCTCCGGATCCGTGTAACGTACGTGTTTCTCTTCGCCCGCAGAGCCGCTCCGACCTGCGAATACCGCCTCCGGGAAGGCGTCCGCAGCACGTTCCTGTTGCTGTTGTCAAGCCCCGAGATATGCTCTGACCTGCGAAAACGCCATTCAGAAGAAGCCGTATCCGTGTTACCCTGGATAGCCACGGAAGGGGTACCTGTCACATGACGTTCAAGGTTGGCGACACCGTGGTCTATCCCCATCACGGGGCCGCGCTGATCGAGGCTATCGAAACTCGCCAGATCAAAGGCGTGGACAAGACCTACTTGGTGCTCAAGGTCGCCCAGGGCGACTTGACTGTTCGTGTGCCGGCGGACAATGCGGAGTTCGTAGGCGTGCGCGACGTGGTTGGTCAGGAAGGGCTGGACCGGGTCTTCGAGGTGCTTCGCGCACCGTATGCCGAAGAGCCCACCAACTGGTCCCGCCGATACAAGGCAAATCTCGAGAAGCTCGCCTCCGGCGATGTCATCAAGGTCGCGGAAGTGGTGCGTGACCTGTGGCGCCGGGAGCGTGAGCGCGGACTTTCCGCAGGTGAGAAGCGCATGCTCGCCAAGGCCCGCCAGATCCTGGTGAGCGAGCTCGCTCTTGCGGAGAACACCAACGAGGACAAGGCCGAGGCTCTGCTCGACGAGGTTCTCGCGTCCTGAAGGCTCCCGCCCGAAGGCTGCTTTCCGCCACTGAAGCATGACGTCGGAGTAAGTGCTCCGCCGTGAAGCACTGCCGCGGCGCCCGATGACTACATGGAATACTTCCCATGTGTCGCCGGGCGCCGCGGCATGTGGCGTCCGGCACGCTGCTCCCACCATGGCGCTATGCGCACCACGCGGTACTCGGTGTGCCGGGCCCGGGATCCGACGAGACCAGTCGTCACGGAAGGGGCCGGTCAAGGCGTCGCGCCCGGCACTCCCCCAACCAGCGGCCGGGGGTACCCCCAGGCCATACCCACGTCGGCTGAGGACACAAACCCTGAACGCGCAACCGATGTCAGACGCCCCGCTGCCCCGTCCCGACCTGCCCTCCGACCCGTCCGGTCCCGATCGCGGCACCGCCGCGGTGGTGCCCGCCGCAGGACGCGGTGTCCGGCTGGGCCCCGGAACGCCCAAGGCGCTCCGCGTCCTCAACGGGACACCCATGTTGATCCACGCGGTCAACGCCATGGCCGGATCCCGTTCCGTGTCACTGGTCGTCGTGGTGGCCCCGGCGGACGACGTGGCCCGGGTCACCTCCCTCATCAACGAGTACGCACCCCCCGCCGGTACGGACGTCGTCGTCGTCCCCGGCGGTGACACCCGCCAGGAATCCGTACGGCGCGGCATCGAGGTGCTGCCCGACACGATCAGCACCGTGCTGGTGCATGACGCCGCCCGGCCGCTGGTCCCCGTCGAGACCGTCGACGCGGTGATCGAGGCGGTGCGCGGCGGCTCCCCCGCCGTGGTGCCCGCCGTGCCGCTCGCCGACACCGTCAAGCAGGTCGAACCACAGCCCGAAGGCTGCCCCGAACCGGTCGTCGCCACCCCCGAGCGCGCCAGGCTGCGCGCTGTACAGACCCCGCAGGGGTTCGACCGGGCGCTGCTGGCGCGCGCACACGCCACGGTGACCGGCGATGTCACCGACGACGCGAGCATGGTGGAGCAGCTCGGCGTACGGGTCGTGGTCGTCCCCGGACACGAAGAGGCGTTCAAAGTGACCCGGCCGCTCGACCTGGTGCTGGCCGAGGCAGTTCTCGCCCGCAGGAGGGCCAACCATGGATTCTGAGACGCCCGGACCCGTGCTGCCGCTCGTCGGCATCGGCACCGACATCCACGCCTTCGAGGAGGGCCGGGAGTTGTGGTGCGCCGGCCTGCGCTGGGAGGGCGAAGGCCCCGGGCTCGCCGGGCACTCCGACGCGGACGTGGTCGCGCACGCCGCCTGCAACGCACTGTTCTCCGCCGCGGGGCTCGGCGACCTCGGCGCCCACTTCGGCACCGGCCGCCCGGAATGGTCCGGCGCCGCCGGTCTCACCCTGCTCGCCGAGGCGGCCCGGATCGTCCGCGCCGACGGCTTCGCCATCGGCAACGTGGCCGTCCAGGTGATCGGCCTCCGCCCGAAGATCGGCAAGCGCAGGGCCGAGGCGCAGCGGGTGCTGTCCGAAGCGGTCGGCGCGCCCGTCTCGGTCTCCGCGGCCACCAGCGACGGGCTCGGCTTCACCGGCAGGGGCGAAGGACTCGCCGCCGTCGCGACGGCCCTGGTGGTGCGGTCGGAGCGGTAGCCGGCGGACGGATCGGGCGCCGTACGGGGGTTGGTGCCCTGGGAACGGTCAGAACCGCCGCTGACGGGGTACTCATTCCATTCGCACACCACCGCCTCACCCGCCCCTCCGGAGGACAACCCGTGTCAGCCGCACTCAGCGACAAGCTCAAGGAACTGCTCGACAGCCCGGTCTTCGTGAATATCGCCACCATCCAGCCGGACGGCACCCCCCAGGTCTCACCTGTCTGGGTGAAGCGGGACGGCGACGATGTGCTGATCTCCACCACCGTGGGCCGCCGCAAGGAGAAGAACCTGCGCCGCGACCCCGGGTGACGGTGCTGCTGCAGCCCTTCGACGACCCCTACACCTATGCCGAGATCCGCGGCACCGCGGCGCTCAGCACCGAGGGCGGCCAGGAGCTGATCGACGAGCTGTCGCTCAAGTACTCCGGGAAGAAGTACGCGGAGTTCAACCCGGACGCCGCCAACGACAGCGCCCGGGTGGTCGTCCGGATCAGTCCGCGCAAGGTCGTCGGCAGGCTCTGAGCGGCTTCCGGTCGGTTCCGGTCGGCTTCTGCAGCACTGTTGGGTCACACTTCGGTGCCCCGTGGGCCAAAGGGTCACGGGGCACTGGTATGGGACCACTACCCTGGTGGGGTGACTATTCGTCTGTACGACACCAGCGCCCGGCAGATCCGTGACTTCGTCCCGCTCGCCGCGGGCTGCGTCTCGATCTACCTCTGCGGCGCCACGGTGCAGGCGGCCCCGCACATCGGGCACATCAGGTCCGGACTGAACTTCGACATCATGCGCCGCTGGTTCGCCTACCGCGGCTACGACGTCACGTTCGTCAGGAACGTCACCGACATCGACGACAAGATCATCAAGAAGTCCGCGGAGCAGAACCGCCCCTGGTGGTCGATCGCGTACGAGAACGAGCGCGCCTTCAACACCGGCTACGACGTACTCGGCTGCCTCCCGGCCGGCTACGAGCCGCGCGCCACCGGTCACGTCCCCGAGATGATCGAGATGATGCGCGGCCTCATCGAGCGCGGCCACGCGTACGAGGCCGAGGGCAACGTCTACTTCGACGTGCGGTCGTACGACGGGTATCTGCAGCTCTCCAACCAGGACTTGGACGATCTGCGCCAGCCGTCCGGAGAGGGCGAGACCGGCAAACGCGACCCGCGCGATTTCGCCATGTGGAAGGCGGTCAAGCCCGGTGAGCCCTCCTGGGAGACCCCGTGGGGACGAGGCCGGCCCGGCTGGCACCTGGAGTGCTCCGCGATGGCCCACAAGTATCTGGGCCGCGCCTTCGACATCCACGGCGGCGGGATCGACCTGATCTTCCCGCACCACGAGAACGAGATCGCCCAGTCCAAGGCGTTCGGCGACGACTTCGCGACGTACTGGCTGCACAACGCCTGGGTCACCCTCAGCGGCGAGAAGATGTCCAAGTCGCTGGGCAATTCGGTGCTGGTCAGCGAAATGGTCAAGAAGTGGCGCCCGATCGTGCTGCGCTACTACCTGGGGACCCCGCACTACCGGTCGATGATCGAGTACAGCGACGACGCGCTGCGCGAGGCCGATTCGGCCTTCGCGCGGATCGAGGGCTTCGTCCAGCGCGTCATCGAGAAGGCCGGCGGGGTGGTCGAACCGTCCGCCGAGGTGCCGCTCGCCTTCGCCGAGGCGATGGACGACGACATGGGCGTCCCGCAGGCACTCGCGATCGTCCACACCACGGTCCGCCAGGGCAACTCCGCACTGGCCGCCGACGACAAGGAAGCGGCCGTCGCCCGGCTCGCGGAGGTCCGGGCCATGCTCGGCGTCCTCGGCCTCGACCCGCTCGACGAACAGTGGGCCACCGGCGAGGGCGACCGCGGCGAAGACCTGCACGGTGCCGTCGACACCCTCGTCCGTCTCGTCCTCGAACAGCGCGAGGCGGCCAGGTCCCGGAAGGACTGGGCGACGGCGGACGCCATCCGTGACCAGCTCCAGCAGTCCGGCCTGGTCATCGAGGACAGCCCGAGCGGTCCCCGCTGGACACTCGGCCCGCGGTGAGCAGTCCGCTGCCGTTCGCGGCACACTTTCCTATACGTAGTACGTACTGAGCAGCAACGAAACAGGTAGGTCATGGCCGGGAACAGCCAGCGCAGGAACCGCCGTACGTCCAACAAGAAGGGCGCACAGGTCGGCAGCGGGGGCCAGCGACGCCGCGGCCTCGAGGGAAAGGGGCCGACGCCGCCCGCGTCCGCACGCAAGGGCCACAAGAAGAACCGGGTCGCGGGTGCCCAGGCGCGACAGGCCGCGGCTCGCCGCCCGGCCCCCCGGCGCGGTGGCGCCAAGGGCACGTCCGAGATGGTCGTCGGCCGCAACCCGGTCTACGAGGCGCTGCGCGACGGCGTACCGGCGGTCACCCTGTACGTGCAGCAGTACATCGACAACGACGAGCGGGTGCGCGAGGCGCTCCAGCTGGCCGGTCAGCGCGGCAACATCAATCTGATGGAGGCCCCGCGGCCGGAGCTCGACCGGATGACGAACGGCCTGAACCACCAGGGCCTCGTCCTCCAGGTCCCGCCCTACGAGTACGCGCACCCCGAGGACCTCACCGACGCGGCCTACGACGCCAACGAGGACCCGCTGATCGTCGCCCTCGACGGAGTGACCGACCCCCGGAACCTCGGGGCGATCGTCCGCTCGGTGTCCGCGTTCGGTGGTCACGGCGTGGTCGTGCCGGAGCGCCGCGCGGCCGGGATGACGGCCGGCGCCTGGAAGTCCTCGGCGGGCACCGCCGCCCGCACCCCGGTCTCCCGGGTCACCAACCTGACCCGGGCGCTGGAGGGCTACCAGAAGGCCGGCATCACGGTCGTCGGCCTTGCGGCGGACGGCGAGCACGAGGTGCAGGACCTGGAGGCGCTGGGCGGCCCGGTCGTCATCGTCATCGGCAGCGAGGGCAAGGGTCTGGGCCGACTGGTCGGCGAGACCTGCGACTACCGGGTCCGGGTCCCGATGCCGGGCGGCGCGGAGTCACTCAACGCCGGTGTCGCAGCCGGCATCGTCCTGTACGAGGCGGCCCGCCGCCGCGCCTGACCCACTGGATTCTCACTTCCTCCGGCTGTGGCCGGGGGAAGTGAGAACCGGCGCCGACGAACCGCGCGTCACGCCCGGGCGCGCACCCGGGCGAGGACCCGGCCCACCCGCCGCCGCACCCCGCGCAGCAACGTCACCCGCGCCCCGTCGAGGACGACCGGCTCCGCCCCGTCCCTCGCGCTGGACAGAGCGACGGGCAGCACGGTGTCCCGCTGCCGGCCGCAGCTGGTGATCCGCACCCGCAGGCCCCAGATGCCCGCGTTCCGCCCGGAGTTGAGAGCGTCGGGGGCGAGCCGTGCCACCGCCGTGTGGACGACGCGGAACTCCCCGGGGCCTCCCGGCGCGGCCACCCGCTCGGTGCTCGAGGTGACGGGCAGGAAGAACTCCTCGCCGCCGCTGCCATGCCCGCCGCTGCCGTGACCACCGCCGGTGCGCCGCCTCGCCGGCACATCCATCCGCGCCGACGCCACCACCCGGATGACGTCCAGCACCTCCGGCGTCAGCCCCGGCACCGGCACGGACAGCGCGTCGGTACCGTCCGCTGTGTGGGCGAAGGCCAAACGGAGATTCCTGTCTACGGCTCGTTCATGAGGCGGCCGTGATCCGTTGCTGTAGCGCGGGTGAGGCCCTGATTGAAGAGTGCTTGAACGGACGGTAATGCCGTGGTCGCCTCTTGGTCTGCTGTCGGTCCGCCGGCGGTCGGCTTTCGCTGGGCTGAGCGGGCCGTGCGGGCCCTCGCGACCGTGTCGGACGGGGCCCGTTGACGGGTCGCGGACAGATCCGACACGTCAAGGCAGTGTCCTAAGCGAGCGTCACTCGGTTAGATGAGCGTGGACACCAGAACACCCGGGTTCGACGAGCTGCCTGCCCTGAGCATGGTCAAGGTGCCGTGCGATCCCGCCCAGGTCGTCGTCAACCACGCCAGCTTCCGGGTGCAGCTCGCACCGAACTCGATGCCGCGGCCCGCCGGTTCGGCCAGAGGGGGCCGGGCCGGGACCCCCGCGGCAGCGCGACGCCGGGCACCCGTCGTGTGGAGCGGGAAGTCCGCGCCGGACGACACCGGCGCCATCAGACTGCTGCAGGCCGTGCGGAACTCCGGTGTGCAGGAGGTCGGTTACGGCTCCGGCCAGGACGCCGGCGCCACCCAGGTCATCCCGCGCATCAGCGTCGACGACGCGGCAGAGCCACCCTTCCCCAGCAGGCCCGCCACCACGCTGCTGCCCCGCATGCGCGAGGCCATCGGCGCGTACGACGGGCAACCGCCGCGCCTCGGTGACGAGTTCGACGACGACCAGTACGACGATCAGTACCCCGACCAGCGGCGCGACGACGACCAGTACGACGACGAGCAGTACGAGGACGACGACTTCTACCCGGGGCAGCGGTCGTCCGCCGACGCGGTCCGCCACGCCTACTACCCGGGCCGACGGATGAACCTGGGCGTGGTGCTCCTGCCGCTCCGGGTGTTCCTCGGCTTCATCTCCGTCT
This sequence comes from Streptomyces sp. NPDC051322, assembly GCF_040689485.1. Taxonomy (NCBI): domain Bacteria; kingdom Bacillati; phylum Actinomycetota; class Actinomycetes; order Kitasatosporales; family Streptomycetaceae; genus Streptomyces; species Streptomyces sp. NPDC051322. The sequence goes on from NZ_JBFBAK010000016.1 coordinate 95,109, forward strand.
ACGCCGGCATGGGCAAACTCTGCGACCCCGTCTATTTCGACGGCGGCGAACGCGGCTCGATGGTGAAGTGGCTGCACTCACTGCACCCTTGGGCGCTCGCCGAGCCATTGCGTGACTTCGCGCTGTCACACCCGGTGGGCGCCGGTCTCACCATCGCCTTCCTCCAGGTCGTCGTCGGTGTGCTCACCGTTCTCGGACTCTGGCAGCGGGTCGCCGCGGCCTTCGGCGCGATGCTGTCCATCGCGCTGCTGGTCACCGTCAGCTGGCGGGCCGTACCGGTGTACGACACCCCTGACATCATCTTCCTCGCCGCCTGGTCACCGCTGATCATCGCGGGCGCCCCGGTCTACTCGGTGGACGGCCGCCTCGCGGGCGAGGCCTGGCGCCGGCTCGGCCCGCGTTCAGCACTGCGGGATCTGCGCAGGCGGGTGCTGCGGCGCGGGGCCGTCGTCGCCTCCGTGGTGGTCGGCCTGACGCTGCTGATCGGCTCGCTGCTCGGCGGCGCCGTCCGCTCCGCGGAGGTGGTGACCGTACCGGGGCCGAACACCGATCCCACCAATCGGCTGCCCGGACAGCCGCTGCCGCAGGAGACCGGTTCGTCGGGCAGCCCCTCGCAGCGCGCCCACCGGGACCAGTCGTCGCCCTCCGCGCACACGTCGGCGCGGCCGCCCGGCGCCCCGACCACGCCCGGCACGGTCCGCGAGACCGCGACCGTGGGCATCGGCGGCGGGCAGCCGAGCCAGACCCAGGGCACTGGGCAGCAGCCCCCCCAGCAGCGTCAGCCGGCTCCGCCGCCACCGGCGGCGAGCAGTTCCGGCCCGTCGTCCTCGGGCGGCTCCACCGGAGGCGGCAGCACCGGAGGAAGCGGCTCGACCGGCGGGGGCAGCAGCACCGGCGGCGGCTCGACCGGTGGCGGCGCCAACCGCAACCCGATCGGCGGCCTGCTCGGCTGACGGCCGGCACCGGACACACGGTGAGGGGCGGCCGCTGAACGTGCGGCCGCCCCTCACCGTGTGCCGCGACGCATGGACTCAGGTCCGCGCACCCAGCTCCCGCGCCGCCTCGGTGAGGTCCTTCGCGGTGTCGATGGCCCGCCAGTACGCTCCGTTGGGCAGCGGAAAACCGGCCAGCCTTCGCTCCCTGGCCAGCCGCGGAAACGTGGACCGCTCGTGGTCGCCGTGGTCCGGCAGCAGCGCGGTGAAGGCCGCCGAGAACACGTACACCCCGGCGTTGATCAGATACGGCGACGGAGGCGCCTCGATGAAGTCGAGTACCTGCCCGAACTCGTTCGTCTCCACCGCGCCCCACGGAATCCTGGGGCGGGCCAGCGCGAGCGTCGCGGTGGCGTCCCGCTCTGTGTGGAAGGCCGCCATGTCGCGGAGCGAGAAGCGCGTCCAGATGTCGCCGTTGGTGGCGTACCAGGGACGGTCGGCGTCGGGCAACCGCGCGGCAGCGTACTTGAGACCACCACCACGGCCCAGCGGCTCGGACTCGATGACGGTGGTGACGCGCAAAGGGAGTTCGGCGGAGTCCAGCCACTCCTGCAGCACCCCGGCGAGGTGGCCGCAGGAGATCACCGCATCGGTGACGCCCTCGGCGGCCAGCCAGGCAAGCTGATGGCCGATGATCGGCGTTCCGGTGCCCGGAATCTCCACCATCGGCTTGGGACGGTCGTCGGTGTAGGGGCGCAGGCGGGAACCCTGGCCGCCCGCCAGGACCACGGCCTGAGTGGGCGGCACCTGCGCTTGAGGATCAGCGGTCGTCATGAGGCGCACCTTAGACCGACCGGTCTTGTGCGGCGCGCCCCCGACAAGGTGTCTCAGTGCGTGTGCGCGACCCCGTAGGCGAAGGAGGTGTCGCAGACCGGGCGCGAGTACGACTGAGCCCGGGTGGGCCCGTAACGCTCGACGGCGGCACGGCCCAGTGCACGGGCGATCTCCATGCAGTGGCCGGCCAGAGAGGGGCGGCTCTCCACCTCGCGCTGGAGATGGGTGAGCGCGGTGCCCGGGTCCTTCTCCTGGAGCTCGGAGAGCAGCTTGTCGCGCAGAATGTCCTGCGGGGTACGTGTCTTGGCGCGCACCGATACTTCCTTGGACGACGCAGTGAGAATCTGCGAGCCGGTGGAGGCGCCTGCCCACGGAACGCGGGTGACCGCGAGCGTCCCGGAGAGAACCAGGACGACGGGCAGGACGAGTGCGAGAGTTCGGCCGATTCGGCGGGCTGTGTGGGTCACGCAGGTGAGCGTAGCGGCCGGTGATGATTTGGCGACATTTAGTCACTCGTGCGGGGGATGGTTCGAGTTCCCTTTTCGAATCGGGTGTTGACGTACCCGGCGAAACGCCCCTTCTGCCGGGGTAGTTGCCGCCCCATACGGAGGCTCTGCCACCCACATACGGCGGCGGCCCCACACCTCCCGAACGGAAGATGCGGGGCCGCCGCCGTACGCTGCTGGGCGACGTCAGTCGCTGAGGCGCTCGCCGGTCGAGGTGGCGAAGACGTGGATCTCACCGGGGCGCGGCACGACGTGCAGCTTGCTGCCCTTGTCGGGCACCCGGCGGCCGTTGACGCGGACGACGAGGTCCTTGTGCTCACCGCTCACCTCGGCCGAGCCGTAGACGAACGCGTCGGCGCCGAGCTCCTCGACGACGTTGACCGAGACGGCCAGACCGGCCGGCGCGTCCTTGGACAGCGTCTTGGTGGTGGTGCCGTCGGACTCGACCAGATCGAAGTGCTCCGGGCGGACGCCGACCGTGACGGTGGTGTCGCCGCGCTCCGCCGCGGCGGACAGTGCCTCGCGGGAGACCGGGACGACGCTGTTGCCGAACTTCACGCCGCCGTCGGTGATCGGGACCTCGACCAGGTTCATGGCCGGGGAGCCGATGAAGCCGGCGACGAAGAGGTTGTTGGGACGGTCGTACATGTTGCGCGGCGAGTCGATCTGCTGGAGCAGACCGTCCTTGAGCACGACCACCCGGTCGCCCATGGTCATGGCCTCGACCTGGTCGTGGGTGACGTACACGGTCGTGATGCCGAGGCGGCGCTGGAGCGACGCGATCTGCGTACGGGTCGAGACGCGGAGCTTGGCGTCCAGGTTCGACAGCGGCTCGTCCATGAGGAAGACCTGCGGCTCCCGGACGATCGCGCGGCCCATCGCGACACGCTGACGCTGACCACCGGAGAGCGCCTTGGGCTTGCGGTCCAGGTACTCGCTGAGGTCGAGGATCTTCGCGGCCTCTTCGACCTTGGCGCGGATCTCCGTCTTGTTGACACCGGCGATCTTGAGCGCGAAGCCCATGTTGTCGGCGACCGTCATGTGCGGGTACAGCGCGTAGTTCTGGAACACCATCGCGATGTCCCGGTCCTTCGGCGGCAGGTGCGTGACATCGCGCTCGCCGATGCGGATCGCACCGCCGTTGACGTCCTCGAGACCCGCGAGCATCCGCAGGGAGGTCGACTTGCCACAGCCGGAGGGACCGACGAGAACCAGGAACTCGCCGTCCTCGACCTCGATGTCGAGGCCGTCCACGGCGGGCTTGGTGGAGCCCGGGTAGATCCGGGTCGCCTTGTCGAACGTAACAGTTGCCATGATCGCGTGCTCCTTCACCGGCAGGAACGTGCCGGACGATCCGAGTAAGGGAGTGGTGTAGTCCACAAGAGTGAACTGAACCGAGACGCTACCTGGCCGTTTGCGGTCTGTCAGTACTTTCCGGGCGACGAAATTCTCGGGGAAATACTCGGGCGAAGCCACTCGTCCGGTCCGGTTAGAATGCTCCAGCACGCCCCCTTAGCTCAGTCCGGCCAGAGCAACGCACTTGTAATGCGTAGGTCGTCGGTTCGAATCCGACAGGGGGCTCTGTGCAAGCCCAGGCCGGACCTTGTCCGGCCTGGGCTTGGCTTTTTCTATGCGGGGGATGGTGTCTGTCCCGGATGTGGTGCTGAGTGCTTAGGTGTACGCACAGGTCGCCCCCGGGGGTCACGGCCGACAGATCCGTCCAGCAGGAGGTATCCCATGGCCGACTCGAGGGCCGCCAAGTCGTTCCGGGCCATGCATGATCGTTCGGGCCTCGATGGCCCGCTGGTCATCCCGAACGTGTGGGACGCGGGCAGCGCAGGTGTCTTCGCGGAGGCGGGGTTCGCCGCTCTCGCCACGTCCAGTGGTGCGGTCGCGGAGGCGCTGGGGTACCAGGACGGCGGGTTCACTCCGGCCGATGAGATGTTCGCTGCGATCGCACGGATCGTGCGGTCGGTCGACGTGCCGGTGACGGCGGACATCGAGGCCGGTTACGGGCTTTCCCCGCAGGAGATCGTGGAGCGGCTGCTGGAAGCCGGTGCGGTCGGCTGCAACATCGAGGACTCCGAGCCGCGGACCGGCGAGGTCAAGGACGCTCAGGAGCAGGCGGACCGGCTTGCCGAGATCCGGGCGGCCGCAGGGGACCGGATCGTTCTCAACGCCCGCGTCGACACCTTCGTGCACGGCGACAAGTCGGTGGAGTCGGCGGTTCGCAGGGCGCGCCTCTACACCGAGGCAGGCGCTGACGTGGTCTACCCGATCCTGGCGCCGGTGGACCTTCTGCCGGACATCGCGCGGGTCGTCTCGCGCCCGGTCAACGCCATGTGCCTGCCCGGCGGCCCCCAACCGGCGGAACTGCACCGGCTGGGGGCGGCCCGGGTCACCTTCGGCACCTCCCTGTACCGCCGCGCCATGGCGGCGGTGGTGGGCCTGGCCGAGGAACTGTGATCCCGTAGATGTCCTGCTAGATGTTCTGCTTCACCGGGTCGTGCCGTTCGGTCGTCGGCGTGGCCGGTCCGGCCGACTGGGCCACCACCACGCTGGGGCCCGACGCCGTGGCCGGGCGGAAGCGGCGGGGGACGAGGGTGAGGATGCGTTCGGAGTGGTGCTCCTCGTGCTGGTCGATCCGGCGGGCCTCCAGCAGCTGGCGCAGGCTCAGCAGGCCCTCGAGCCGGTCGGGGTCGGCGCGGTCGATGATCACCACGCGGGTGACGTGGTGGGTGGCCATCCGGTTGGCGATGGTCCGCAGCGTCTCGTCGTTGTACGCGGTCACCGCGGGCCGGGCCAGTTCACCCAGCGGGGTCCGGTCGTCGGGGGAGCTGAGCAGGAAGTCGGAGCGGGTGACGATGCCGGCCAGGTGTCCGGCCGGGTCCATGACCGGGTAGAGCCGCTGGGCGAGGAAGCCGTCGAAGTCGTGGCTGCCGTGCGGGGCGGTGAGCTCGCGCTTGATGTCGGCCACGGTTTCGTCGGTACGGAAGGTGGCGGTGATGGGTGTTTCCAGCTGGCGTACGAGGTGGACCTCCAGCGGATCCACCGAGTACTCCCGGGTGAGGTGCAGCCCACGGCGGGCGATCTTCTCGGTGAGGACGGACCGCTTGAGGACGATCACCGAGAGCAGGTAGGCGGAGGACGCGGTGATCACCATGGGGAGCATCGCGTTCATCTCATGGGTCAGTTCGAGGCAGAAGACGATGCCGGTCAGCGGGGAGCGCATCACGCCGCCGAGCACTCCGGCCAGTGAGACCAGTGCCCAGAAGCCGGGGCTGACGGTCGGGAAGATCAGGCCCTCGGCGGCTCCGAGCGCGCCGCCGATCATGAACATCGGGGCGAGGACGCCGCCGGAGGTGCCGGAGCCGAGGGAGAGGCCCCAGATGAGGGTCTTGACCACCAGGATGCCGACGATCAGACCCACGGTGGCCCGGCCGGTCAGCAGCTGGTCGATGACGTCGTAACCCACACCGAGCGCGCGCGGTTCGATGAGGCCGCCGACGCCGATGATCAGGCCGCCGATGGCGGGCCACCACATCCAGTGCAGGGGCAGCTTGGCGAACAGGTCCTCGGAGAAGTAGACGAGGGCGGTGGCGCCGAGCGCGAGCACCCCGGCGGCGAGTCCGGCCACCAGGCACAGGCCGTACGCGGAGAGCGGCAGCTGGACCGGGACGTGCGCGCCGCCGAAGAGCGGGGCGGAGCCCAGGATGGGTTCTCGGACCAGGGTGGCGGTGACGGCGGCGACGGCGACGGGGATGTACGAGCGCGGACGCCACTCGAAGAGCAGCAGTTCGACGGCGAGCAGGATCGCGGCCAGCGGGGAGTTGAAGGTGGCGGCCATGCCCGCGGCGGAGCCCGCGACCAGCAGGGTCTTGCGCTCGTCGGTGGTGACGTGCAGGAACTGGGCGAGGATCGAGCCGACCGCGCCGCCGGTCATGATGATCGGTCCCTCGGCGCCGAACGGTCCACCGGTGCCGATGCCGATGGCCGACGAGACCGGCTTGAGCACGGCCAGCCGCGGCTGCACCTTGCTGCCGCCGACCAGGATCGACTCGATGGCCTCCGGCATGCCGTGACCGCGGATCTTCTCCGATCCGTACCGGGCCATCAGCCCGATGACCAGGCCGCCGACGATCGGCATGAAGAGGATCAGCCACCAGTGGGAGGTGGTGCCGGGGGTGGAGCTGCCGAAGGAGAACCGGCCGTGGAAGCAGAGGTTGGTGAACAGGGCGATCAGCTTGAGCAGGCCCACCGCGACCAGGGCGGCGGCCGCGCCGACCGGCAGGGCGAGCGCGGCGATCACCGCGACCCGGGGCGGGACGTGGAAGTCGCCCAGGTGCGCGATCTTCTGCGGGAGAGCCCGGGGGGCCGACGGAGCCGACGGCGATGGCGGCGCGTGTTCTCCGGGGGCGCGGTCGGGTTTCCGGGCGTGGTCGGGCGTGGTCACGGGGTACCTCCGTCGGTGGTGCAGGCAGGGGCAGTCCGTCATGGGCGCACACGAGCAGGGCCGTCGGCGCTCCGCATACAGCGGTGCCGGCGCCCCTGGGTGGCTCACCCGATGGCGGGAGCGGGCGTCATTGCCCTGGAGAAGCTGCCGATGCCCTGTGCGGAGGGCGGCAGAAAGGTGGGCGGTCCGTGGTGCGCAGCGGCGCCGTAGTCGGATGCCCGGATACTGGAGCGGTAGGAACAGCGCCAAGACTACCATTGCAGACTGCAATGGTTAATCGCGCGCTGCTGAGCTGGGTGAACGGACCGGCCCGACAGACCGGCCGAAGAGAGCGGTGGAACGGATCGTGACAGGCGAGCCGCGACGGGCGAGCGGCGGGGACACAGTGACCGGACTCACAGCAGAGACCGACGAAGTCACCGCGGCGGTGATGGCTGTCGCGAAGCTGCTGGTCGGTCTCTCGGCGCGCGCACTGGCCGAGGCGGGCAGTGCGCTGACCCTTCCGCAGCTGCGGGCGCTGGTGGTGCTGGAGACCAGCGGACCGGTCAAGCTGGCGTCGCTGGCGGCCACGCTGGAGGTCAACGCGTCGACGGCGATGCGGATGGTGGACCGGCTGGAGGCGGGCGCGCTGGTGGACCGCAAGGTCAACCCGGACAACCGCCGGGAGGTCGTCCTGCGGACCACCGCCGAGGGGGCCGCGCTGGTGCACACGGTGTTGGAGCACCGGCAGCGGGAGGTCGCCGCGCTGGTGGGCCGGCTGCCCGTCGACGTACGGTCCGGCCTGGTCGCGGGCCTCAGGGCGCTGAACCGGGCGGCGGACGATCCGGCGCTCGGCGTGTCCGATGCGCCGGCCGGCCGGGACGCCTTCCCGGACGGCAGCGCGTTCTGAGCGGACGCCCGGCCCCCGGTGGCCCGGTGCCGTCCGGCGGTGCCGGTGCACCGTACGATCCTTGCCTGTGTTGTTGGGCGCCGGACAAGATACGGGGGAACGGGTGGGGAACCGGGACGCGCAGGCCGAAACACCACAGCAGAAGAAGGAACGGGCCAGGAAGCTGCGGGACTGCGCCCGTCGTGCCCGTGGGCTGGCGGGGGCTCTCGGGCCTTACCTGGACAAGACGTTGAAGCAGGCGACCGCTTCGCCCCCCATCTGGGCCGGGCCCTACGCGGAAAGCACCACGTTGACCCTGGGGAAGCGGAAAGGTCATCTGCACGACATGGCCGGTGATCTGCTGAGGGATGCGGCGCGCTGGGAGTCCGAGGCTGCCCGGATCGATGACGAGGCGACGAAGCAGGCGGCTCAGAAGCCCGGAGGGCAGCACTGATGACCTTCCGTGGTTTCGACAGCGCTCAGATACGTGCCATGGCCGGCCATATGAAGAAGATCGGTCCGGGCGCCCGCAAACTCCATGGAGACGTGGCGAGTGTGCTGCGGGAGGCGCAGGGCCTGCTCGACGGCAAGCCCGCCACCACCAGCCCGCGGCTCGAGCCGCTGATCGGCCAGATCCTGCCGATGTTCTACTCGGGCCTGCCGGCCTCGCTGCATCCCGAACTCGACGACACTTCGGCATCGTTGACCCGCCGCTGCGCCCAGATCGACGGCATCCAGCAGTTGGAGCTCAAGGGCTACCCCGTCGACCCCAGCCTGTACTTCGACGACGAGGCCGTGCCGGACCAGAAGAAGATCGATGACGCGTTGTCCTATTTCGACGATCACATCGACGACTCCGGCGGTTTCCTGTGGTCCGATTCGGCTCAGGGCGCTCAGGAGGTACTGGACAAGTTCCATGCCCTGTCGCCTGCCGAACTCGACGCGGTGATGAGCCGCATGACCCCACAACAACTCCAGGAGCTCAACAGCCAGTTGGGTGAGGGTTCTTCTTGGTGGGGTGCGGGCGGGGCCGACGACACCGTCAAGGCCCAGTGGGTCAACATGCTGACGAAGGGCCTCGGTCCGGCCACCTTGGCGAAGATCACTCCGGCGCTGTCCAATCTCCGCTTCGAACCCGACGCGGACACCCAGTACACCGACGGGCTGAAGTACCGGCCGGTGGACGGCACCCTCTTCGGTCCGAACGGGGTGGACATCAAGCACGACCTGCAGCAGGGGCAGGACGGTGACTGCTGGTTCCTCTCCTCGCTCGCGGCCATCTCGGAGCGGGACCCGGACTTCTTCCAGCAGCACATCACGCAGAACCCGAACGGGACCTACACCGTCACCTTCTACCAGCAGGGTCCCCTTCCCGGCATGCCGGCGCAGCCCGTCGAGATCACCGTCGACAACAAGCTGCCGGTGGGTTCCGACGGCAAGCCGGCGTACGCGAACGCCCCCGATCAGGTGATGTGGGTGGCGATCTACGAGAAGGCGTACGCGCAGTATCGCGGCGGCTACGGGAAGATCGACGGCGGCTGGGGCGATGTCGGCCTGCGTGACCTCACCGGACAGCCCACCGAGCGCACCGACACCGGCGACCTGTCGCTCGCGGACATCAACGAGAAGATCAAGGACGGCCAGGCCGTGACCTCCGGTACCAGGGGCGACGGTGACGTGCACGACGACCGTATCGTCAGCGGGCACGAGTACTCCGTCGAGCGGGTCGACATGAACGCCGATCCGCCCACCATCACACTGCTCAATCCGTGGGGCGGCAGCGGTGTGGAGAACGGCAAGGTCATGCCGCAGGAGATCACCCTGACTCAGGACGAGTACCGCAAGAACTTCGACGAAATCGGCCTCACGAAGACGGGAGTCTGACCCCATGCCAGAGAGCTTCCGCCTCGGTCGGCGCAGCCAGTTCAGCCACGGCGACCTCACCCTGGGCATCGTGCGGACCAGTACCGATCCGGAGGACCCGTACGCACGGGTCAACATCGTCGACCGCGGCTCCGCCTTCGGTGAGATCCGGGATGTCCGGCCGGGCGACGAGGTCCGTACCGGCGCCCATGTCCTCGTCTTCACCGAGGTCGTTCCCGGGAGCCGCGAGGGCCACATCGCCTTCACCGTCGACCGGGGGCCGGAGCTGTGACCGTCATCCCTTCCCGTCGCGTCGGGTGGATCGTGTCGGCGGCCGTGCTGCTCGTGGCCGTGACCGTCGCCGTCGTCGTTCTCCGGGCCCCCGGCGGACACGACGACGCTGCGGACCGGCCGCCGCCGTTGGGTTCCCATGCCGCGGGCGTCCAGCGTCTCACCGTGATCAGGATGGGCAATCCTTCCCGTCCGACCGGCGGGGTCGCGCTCGCCGACGGCACCTCGGTGGGACTGGGGTTGCTCAAGCGTTACGACGGTACGGCGCCGCACACCGCCCAGATCGACGTGCTGGTGCGCGACGACGTCGGCACGGCGCACTTTCACACGGTGAAGCAGGGCGACACGGTCACCGACTACGGCGTCCGGATCAAGGTGCTGAAGATCTGGCGGGTCAAGGATCCGTTCGAGGACGCCGTCGACGTCCAGGTCGAACCGGCCGCGTCCTGACCAGCGGGACCGGCCCGGCCGGGACGTCCGGGCGCTACGACGGGTAGCCCGACCCGGCGCTCCGGACCACGTACCCGCACTCCGTGTAGACGTAGCCGGGGCGGAATTCGGTGTGGTCGCTGTCGCCGACGGGCACCGAGCTGTCCATCGACTTGTGCAGGAAGTAGGTCGTTCCGGCGGGCAGCGTGATCGTCCTTGTCGGGTAGTTCTTGTGCGCCTTGCAGGCGCTCCGCCGCGCGGCGGCGTCGCTGGAGTAGGTGGAGCAGCTGCCGCACGCCTTCACTTTGACGCTGCCGGTGACCGGCCCGGTGAACAGCACGTCCACCTCGTAGGGGCTGTCGTTCTTGATGGTGATCGGGATGCTGCCGCCGGAGGCCAGGGTGGGCAGGTGCCTGCCTGCTGCGGGTTCGTCCTGGGCGATCTCGGCGGCGATGGCGATCTTCTGGGCGTGGGCCCGGTTCTTGTCGTGCTTGTACGTGTCGGTGAAGCCGTTCATGGTTTCGAGCGCCGCGGCGAAGGCGCCGTCCTGGTACTGGCTGACGCCGCAGGCGTAGGTGCCCGCCTGCACCTCCTTGTCCGCCGCGTCGGAGTCCTCGCGCAGCGCGCGGCCGACGGCGTCCTTCTTGCTGGGCAGTGCGGTGGCCTGGCTGCTCAGGGTGCGCAGCTCATCGGTCGCCGTGCAGGGCCTGTCGCCCTTGAGGCGCTTGGCGGCCTTGGTGATCCGGGAGCTGATGGCCGGCTCCACTCTCCCCGCTTGCGGGGAGTCGGGGAAGGTCGTCATCAGCTCGCCGAGGTTTCCGTCCGCGGTTGCGACGGCCTCGTCGGAACCGAGGCCGGGCAGGCCGCAGTTGTACAGCGCGTCGGCGAGCCGGCTGTCGGGCCAGCCGGCCAGCGCACCGAGGCGTTCGCTGCCGAAGGTGTCGGGGACGGTGCGCAGGTATGTCAGCGGGGCTATCGCCTCGCAGTACTTCTTCTCGTTGTACGGTGCGCCGACCGCCGCGTAGTACGCCTTCATGCTGGCGGGAACGCGCCGGGCGGCCCGGGAGCCGGGGTGGTTGGCGTCGAGGTCGCGGTAGGTGGCGAGCGCGGAACGATAGTGGGGCTGCGCGCTGCTGAACTTCTGGGTGGCGGCGTCGGACACGCTCCGGTCGGCCTGGTCGAGGCGGTCGAGCAGCAGCTGCTGGGTGGCCTCGTCGCGGGCGCCGTCGTAGAAGAGCACGCCGCCGACCGGCGCCGCGAGCAGGACCAGGCCGAGCAGCACGGCGACCGGTGCCCGCGGCGGCCAGAGGAGCCGGGTGCGCAGGCCGCGGACGGCGCCGTGCACTGCGGCCAGTGCGAGGAACGCCAGGTAGGCGAGGACGGTTGACCGTGCGACGCCGTCCGGGTCGGCGGGCAGTGCGAGCAGCAGCAGGGCGCCGGTGGCCGCCCAGCACACGGCCATGGCGAGCCAACGGCGGATCAGCAGGTAACCGAGGCCGAGGCCGCTGAGGTTGAGCAGTGCCACGGCGGCCGCCCGCAGCGGGTCGGCCGGGCCCGGCGGGGTGCGCGGCGGTGGCGGCGGCGCCCCGAAGGGGTCGGCAGGGCCGTAACTCCCGCCGCTGTAACCGCTGTAACCGCTGTAACCGCTGTAGCCGCCGTATCCGCTGATCCCGGTGGGCCGGCTGAACCCGCTCTGATCGTCGGGTTCACCGCCCGTACCGCCCGTTATGACCTGATCGTCACCTGACATGGCGACTTCCCCCCAGCTGTCGGGCGCGGACCGCGCCCCCCTTTGATCGTGAGCCACTGCGTGTGAGAAGCCCCGTATCGTGTGTTTACCACGGACCGGGGCGCCCCTCGTGCTCCGATAGCGGCCGGTGGGCCGACGGCTTCAGCGCCCCGTGATGCGGTCCGCGAGGGTGGCGATACGGTCGGTGGCAGTGCTGCGGCCGGTGAGTTCTCGGCGGTCGGCGGCCCGGTAGGCCCGGTACATGCCGTGCACGCCGAGCCAGCGCAGTGGTTCCGGCTCCCAGTCGCGGACCTTGTGGTTCACCCAGGGCAGGGTGGTGAGGTCGGTGGGGCCGGACTGCCCGGAGTCCTGCTGGAGCAGGTCGCGCAGGGTGCGGGCCGCGAGGTTGGCGGTGGCGACGCCGGAGCCGACGTATCCGCCCGCCCAGCCGAGGCCGGTCGACCGGTCCAGGGTGACGGTGGCGCACCAGTCACGGGGCACGCCGAGCACCCCTGACCAGGCGTGGTCGATCCGTACGCCCGCGGTGGTCGGGAAGAACCGGACCAGGATCTCGCGCAGCGCCTCGATGGTGGCGGGGCTGGTGCGGCCGTCGTTGTCGGTCTTCGAGCCGTAGCGGTACGGGACGCCGCGTCCACCGAGTGCGATCCGGTCGTCGGCGGTGCGTTGTGCGTACATGTACGCGTGGGCCATGTCGCCGAGGGCCTCCCGGCCCTCCCAGCCGATGGTGTCCCAGACGGACTTGGGCAGCGGCTCGGTGGCGATCATGGAGGAGTTCATCGGCAGCCAGCTACGGTGCGTGCCCTTGAGTCCGGCGGTGAACCCCTCGGTGCAGCGCAGCACATAGGGGGCGCGGACCGTGCCGTACGGGGTGACGGCGTGCTGGGGCCTGATCTCGGTGACCGGTGTCGACTCGTGCACGGTGACACCGAGCGCCTCGACGGTCTCGGCCAGGCCCTTGACGAGTTTCGCCGGGTGCAGCCGGGCGCCGTGCGGGGTCCAGGTGGAGCCGACCGCCCCGTTGACCCTGATCCGCTCGGCGGTCTCCCGGGCGCCGTGCAGGGTGCGGTCCTTCTCGCCGAACGCCACCTCCACCGAGTGGAACGCCTTGAGGCGCTGCAACTGGGCGGGTGTGTAGGCGACTTCGAGGACACCGCCCCGGTGGATGTCGGCGTCGATGGATTCGTCGGCGGCGGTGGTGATGACCTCGGTCACCGTGTCGTTCATGGCCTGTTGGAGGCGGACCGCCGCCTCGTGGCCGTGCAGTTTGGCGTACCGGTCGCGGCCGGCGATGCCGTTGTAGAGCCAGCCGCCGTTGCGGCCGGACGCGCCGTAGCCGCAGAACCTGGCTTCCAGCACGGTGATGTTGAGGAAGGGGACGGCCTTCTTGAGGTAGTACGCCGTCCACAGCCCGGTGTATCCACCGCCGACGATCACCACGTCCGCGGTCGCGTCGCCGGGCAGCGGCTCGCGGGCGAGCGGGGCGCCCTGGTCCGCGTACCAGAACGATATGCCGCCGTTGGCGGTGCTGTGGCTGCCGTGGCTGGGGCCGTTGACGGTGCTCATACAGACCTCTGACTCCTGGATCCGGACCGCTCGGTGTCCCGCCGGCGGTTGCCGGGAGCGTAGCGCCGGGCCGCGTGTAGCGCTCTCACCGGGTTGATGCGCGGGCGTCCGCGGGTGACCGGATACCAGGCCAGACCGATCAGCACCGAGGTGAAGTGCCCGAGGTCGGTGAAGGTGCGTGCGGTGACCAGCGGGAGTGCCGTGGAGAGCAGGATCACGGCCAGATATCCGTACCGCCAGGGTGTGATGATCCGGTAGGTCAGTACGCCGATGACGCCGGCCAGCGCGTAACTCACCCCCACATCCAGGGTGTTGACGGCGGACTTCGGGGCGTGGCCGAGTTGGATCGCCCAGAGCAGAGCGCCCTCGCTGATGAACGAGGCGAAGACGTGCGCACTGGCGGCGACCGCGAGCCAGCGGGCGGTGCCGATCCAGCGTTCGGCCTGGGCGTGGAAGACGGTGAAGAGCACGGCGTACGGAACCCAGTGGCCGCTGCCGATCCACAGGGCGCTCTGGATCAGCACCCGGACCGGGTGGACGGACAGCTCGTGGATATTGGTGGAGCGGCTGCCCAGGAACGCCCGCTCGTGCCCCGGCGGCATCTGGTGCAGCGCGATCGTGGTACCCAGCAGTACCGCCAGCCAGAGGTAGGTGCCGGGTGCGCTGCGGATGTACGAGCGGACGGCGTGCAGGGCGCGGGTCATGAGGTCGATTGTGCGGGCCCGCGCCGCGCCGTGCGGCGGTCACGGCGTGGCGGTCACGGCGTGGCGCGATGGGAGCGGATGCCGGCCGGGCGCACGGGGGTGCGGGTGAGGGTGATCTGCCTGACGAGCTGGTGGAAGCAGGTCAGGGCGGTGATCGGCGGGAGGCACGCCACCGCGATACCGGACAGCGTCTTGTCCGCGTGGCTCACGCACAGCACCGCCGCGAGCGCGGAGAACAGCACCACCAGCGCCCAGCCCTGCGGGGCGGTGCGGTGGTGCAGGGTGGCCCGCAGTACGGACAGCGAGGCGACCAGCCAGGGGCCGAAGATCAGCAGCGGCCAGCACTTCGCCAGGTTGTCCGGCACCGAGGTGGCTGCGATGAGACGCAGCGGATCGTAGGAGACGACCGCGCCGAAGGCGCTGACCATGGCGACGATGACCGCGGTGAGCGCCGCGAGAGCGAAACTGATCATGCGCAGCCAGGTCCACCCGGCCGGCCGGTGGAAGCGCGGTGTGCGCCGTTTGCGGTGGTCGTGGGAGCCGGGGCGGGGGAACGGCGGGGTGGGTGCGACCGGTGCGGCGGGCGCGGTGGGCGCCACCTCCGCCGCGGAGGCGCGCATGAACTCGGCCAGTTCCTCGTCCAGGTTCAGTACCTGTCCGAAGTCGTGCACGTCCTGCGGGGTGAACGTTTCCTGGGTGTGCATCATGTCGGCGTAGTGCGTGCCGGGGACGATGCCCTCGTCCGGGTCGAGCTGCCCGTAGTACGTGCCCTGGTGCGGCCCTTGGTACGTGTCCTGGTACGACCCCTGATACGTCTCCTGGTAGGGGCCCGGGTACGACTCGAAGATTTCCCGACGGTCATACATGGCCGGCCTCCTGCCTCACCGTCGGGACCGGCAGGGTCACAGCCGTGCGGGATCCGGCGGTGCAGGATCGGGCCGGCTGGGAGGGGGGCTCGGGTGGCGTCACACGAGAAGAACGACCGCGGCCGTCCCCCGGATGACCGGCAGTCGGGTGACCGGCCGGGGCGAAAGGGTGGAGCGGTGACCCGGCCGTTGACCTTAGTCGGATGGTGCATCTAGCTGTATTGATCACGAGCGTTGTTGACAGTCGTGGGCCTTGAACATGGCGAAGACCTCCGATGTGGTGGAGCTGTCTAGGAACGCACCACACGGAGG
>NZ_JBFBAK010000017.1:0-90599 GCF_040689485.1 Streptomyces sp. NPDC051322
CGTCAACGTTCTGTGGGCCTTGATCCGTGACCGACGGTGCTATCAAGTCGCACCTCCAGTGACTATGACTGCTTGACAACAGCATTAGGAAGCGATGCGTTCGAAGACCGCGGCGAGGCCTTGGCCTCCGCCGATGCACATGGTCTCCAGGCCGTAGCGCGCCTCGCTGCGGTGCATTTCCCGGCTGAGCGTGGCGAGGATACGGGCGCCGGTGGCTCCCACGGGGTGGCCGAGTGAGATGCCGGAGCCGTTGACGTTGATTCGCTGCTCGTGGTCGATCGCGCCGAGGCCGAGCTCGCGGGTGCAGGCGAGGACCTGGGCGGCGAAGGCCTCGTTGATCTCGATCAGGTCGAGGTCGGCGAGGGTGAGTCCGGCGCGGCCGAGGGCCGCGAGGGTGGCCGGCACGGGGCCGATGCCCATCGTCGCGGCGGGGACACCCGCGCGTGCGAAGGAGACCAGACGGACGAGCGGGGTCAGCCCGAGCCGTTCGGCGGTGGCGGCGCTGGTGACCAGGCAGGCGGCGGCCGCGTCGTTCTGCCCGCTCGCATTGCCTGCGGTGACGGTGGCCTGCGGGTCGGCCTTGGCCATGATCGGGCGTAGCGCCGCGAGTTGCTCGGTGGTGGTGTCCGGGCGGGGGTGCTCGTCGGCTGTGACGGCCGTCTCGCCCTTGCGGGTGCGTACGGTGACGGGGACGGTCTCCGTGTCGTAGCGTCCCTCCTTCGCGGCGCGGGCGGCGCGGGCCTGCGAGCGCAGGGCCAGGGCGTCCTGGTCGGAGCGGCTGATGGAGTAGGCGCGGCGCAGGTTCTCCGCGGTCTCGATCATGCCGCCGGGTACGGGGTGATGGACGCCCCCCGCGGTGACTCGCCCTCGCGCCAGCGAGTCGTGGAGTTGGAGGCCGGGGCCCTTGATGCCCCAGCGTCCGTCGTGCGTGTAGTAGGGGGCGGCACTCATGACGTCGACGCCGCCCGCGATGACGATGTCGCTGAAACCGGCCCGGATCTGCATGGCGGCGTCGAGGACGGCCTGTAGACCGGAGCCGCAGCGCCGGTCGATCTGGGCGCCGGTGACGGTGTCGGGGAGGCCGGCGTCCAGGGCAGCGACGCGGCCGATGGCGGGGGCTTCGGCCGAGGGATAGGCATGTCCGAGTATCACCTCGTCCACCCGGGCCGGGTCGATCCTCGTACGAGCGACGACCTCGGCGATGACGCGTGCGGCGAGCGCGGCCGGTGTCTGCTGGGCGAACGCTCCGCCGAAACGCCCGATGGGTGTGCGCAGCGGCTCGCAGATGACGACATCGGTCTGGTCGGGCACGGCGGAGCACCTTTCGGCGGGTTCGGGTGTGTGGGGTGACCTTCGCACTGGACCACTGAGTCGGTCCAATATCGAATTTCCTCCCTTTCAAGACGCCACGCGTCTCAATCGGACGGCAGGGTCCTTCCTGCTGATCAGGTTGCCCCCGCGAGCCCGGCATGACCCGAACGAGCGGCCCTACGGGGTCGGCAGGGCCTCCTCGGCGACTGCGAGCACGGCGCGGAGCGCCGCCGAGGGATTGTCCGTGCGCCAGGCAAGCGCGGCCTGCCGCCGGATGGGTGGCCCGGCGAGGGACCGGTAGACCAAACCGTTCTGCTGGATGTGCCGGACGGAGGAGACGGTGAGCGTGACGCCGACCCCCGCAGCGACGAGGGCCAGAATCGTGTACGAGTCGGGGGCCTCCTGCACCACGCGCGGGTTGAAACCGGCGTCCTCGCAGACCAGGACCATCGCGTCGCGCACCGTGGAGCCGGCGTTTGCGGGGAAGGAGACGAACGGTTCGTCGGCCAGGATTCCGATCGGGATGCTCTCGAGGCGGGCGAGCTGGTGGTCGGAGGGCAGCGCGCACAGCAGCTCCTCCTCGTCGATCACCCGGTAGGCCACCCCGGGCTGGGTGACCGGGAGGCGGACGAACCCCAGGTCGAGGGAGCCGTCGGCGACCCGGGACAGGGCGACGTTCGCGTATGTCTGGCCTTTCATGGCCAGCTCGATCCCGGGGTGGGCGGCCCGCACGGCCCGGGTCAGCAGCGGCAGCGTCTCGTGGCTGGAAGCTCCGGCGAAGCCGATGGTGACCCGGCCGTACTCGCCCCGCCCGGCGGCCTTGGCCGCCCGTACCGCCGTGTCGAGGTCGTCGAGCACGGTCCGTACGGGTTCGAGGAAGGACTCCCCCGCGCTGGTGAGCCGCACCGAGCGGGTGTTGCGTTCGAAGAGCTGGACGCCGAGTTCCTTTTCCAGCTGCCGGATCTGCTGGCTGAGCGGTGGCTGGGCCATCTGCAGCCGCTTGGCCGCACGGCCGAAGTGCAGTTCCTCGGCGACGGCGGTGAACGCGGTCAGATGACGCAGTTCCATCGGTGCTTCCATTCATTAACCAGCTGTCTTGATTCGACCATAATTTGGTATTGGACAGCAATCAATGGCCGCTGACACGGTGAGGGCGACCAGCACGCACTCGCCAAGGAGCACCGTGGAGCGGACGGATACGGCCGACGGGCCCAGCAAACTCATGTCGATGAAGGAAGCCGTCGCCGCGTTCGTGCACGACGGAGCCACCGTCAGCCTCGAAGGGTTCACCCACCTCATCCCCACCGCCGCCGGGCACGAGATCATCCGCCAGGGCCGCAAGGACCTCACCGTCGTACGGATGACAGCGGACATCGTGGTGGATCAGATGATCGCCGCGGGCTGTGTCTCGCGGCTGGTCTCCTCCTTCGTGGGTAACTCCTCCGCCGGTTCGCTCGGCGAGCTGCGGCGCAGGATCGAGCGTGCCGACCCGGCTCCGCTGGCCTTCGAGGAGTACAGCCACTACGGGATGGTCTGCCGCTACCTCGCGGGGTCCCAGCGGCTGCCGTTCTACCCTCTGCGCAGCTACGGAGGCAGTGATCTGCCGGGCGTCAACAGCGATCTGCGCAAGGTGACGTCCCCCTATCCGGGGCCGGACGGGGAGCCGGAACACATCTACGTCGTGCCGCCCGTGAACCCGGACGTGACGATCATTCACGCCCAGCGGGCCGACCGCCGGGGCAACACCCAGATCTGGGGGCTGACCGGCATCCAGGCCGAGGCGGTGTACGCGGCGGACAAGGCGATCGTCGTCGTCGAAGAGGTCGTCGAGGACGACGTGGTCCGCTCGGATCCCAACCGCACACTCGTCCCGTCGCACGCCGTGGACGCCGTCGTCGTCTGCCCGCGCGGTGCACACCCGTCCTTCGCGCAGGGCTACTACGACCGCGACAACGACTTCTACCGGGCTTGGTCGCACATCAGCAAGGACCCCAAGCTGCTGCGGGCGTGGCTGGCGGAATGGGTGTACGCAACGGCCGATCACGCCGAGTACGTCGACAAGCTGGGCGAGGAGTTCTGGGCGGGGCTCGCGGTAGGCGAAGCGCTCAGCGAACCTGTGAACTACGGGCGGCGGCTGTGAGCGCGCCGCAGGAGAAGGAACGGGACATGACCACCACCGCACCGGAGACCTCGTCCGAACTGCTCTCCGTCGTCGCCTCCCGCGAACTGGCCTCTCGCCGCACGGTGTTCGCCGGCATCGGGCTGCCGACGCTCGCCACGGAGCTCGCCCGTCTGACGGTCGCGCCGCATATTGAGGTCGTGTACGAGTCCGGGGTCTGCGGGGCGCACCCCTCGCATCTGCCGGAAACCATCGCCGACGCCGTACTCATCTCGGGCGCGGAGGCCGTGTTGTCGATGCCGGCGCTGTTCGGCTGTGTACTTCAGGGCGGCCACATCGACGTAGGCTTCCTCGGTGCCGCGCAGATCGACCGGTGGGGCAACCTCAACACCTCCGTCATCGGCGAGTGGGAGAGCCCCTCCGTTCGGCTCCCCGGTTCCGGCGGCGCCATCGAGGTGATGGCCAGTTCCCACGAGGTCTTCGTGGTGATGCGCCGTCACAACCCGCGCTCCTTCACCGGGTCCCTGGATTTCTGTACCACTCCGGGCCCGGACCGGGCACTCGCCGATGGCATCCGGCCCCTGGGGGCCGGAGTCACCCGGGTCATCACCGAACTGGGCATCCTGGCCCGCGCCGGCGTCGGTGAGGAGCTCCGGCTCGTCGCCGTTCACCCGGGCGTGACGGTGGATCAGGTGCGAGCGGCGACGGGCTGGGACCTCGAGGTCGCCGAGTCCGTGGACACGACGCCCCCTCCGACCGCGGCGGAGCTGCGGCTCCTGCGCGAGGACGTCGACCCCGACCGCGTGTACCTCCGCTGACAACGACCGCACCTGCCGAGAGGACGTAACCGTCATGCGTATCAGGATCGTCGGCGCCGGAGCCATGGGCCGTGGCATCGCCCAGTGGGCTGCAGCAGCGGGACACATCGTCGAGCTCGGTGATGTCCGGAGCGAGGCGGTGACAGCGGCCGTGGATTTCGTACGGTCCATGCTGGAACGTGCGGTGCAGAAGGGCAGGATGTCCGCCGGGGATTGTGCGGCGACCCTGGGACGCCTCGTTCCGCTGGATGACCCGTGGGCGCCGGGCCCGGATGTCGAGTTGGTCATCGAGGCCGTACGGGAGGATCTGGACACCAAGGCCGAGGTCTTCGGGAAGCTGGAGCAGGCCCTGCCGGACTCCGCGCTCTTCGCGACCAACACCTCGTCCCTGTCGGTGACCCGGATCGCCGCCTCACTGCGGGATCCGGGGCGGCTCGCGGGGCTGCACTTCTTCAATCCCGTCCCGCTGATGAAGATCGTCGAGATCGTGCCGGGCGCCGCCACCCGCCCGGAGATCCCGGCGGTCCTCACCACGCTGGTCGAGAGCTGCGGCCATCGCGCGGTGACTGTCGCCGACACACCCGGTTTCCTGGTCAACCACGCCGGCCGGGGACTGGTGACGGAAGCCCTGGCACTGCTGGAGGAGTCCGTCGCGGACCCGGCCGGGATCGACCGGATCGCCCGCGACGTCCTGGGCCTGCGCATGGGCCCGTTCGAACTGATGGATCTCACCGGTCTCGACGTCACAGCTGCCGTAATCGACTCGATCTGGCAGGGCTTCCGCTTCGAGGACCGGCTCCGCCCCTCCTATCTCACCCCGAACCGGGTGACCGCATGCCTGCACGGCCGGAAGACCGGAGAGGGGTGGTTCGCGTACGGCCCCGAGGCACCCGCCCCGGCGCCAGAACCGCCGGTGACGGGTGACCCGGACCGGCCGGTGTTCGTCGCGGGCGGCGAGGACGCCGGTGGGCTGCGGAGCGCGCTGACCGCCGCCGGAGCCACGGTCGAGAACGGCGCCGGACCGTCCGACGCCGCCGTCGCCCTCGTCCCCGTGTGGGGGACCACGGTGGCAGCGGCGGTGGCCTCGCTGGAACTGCCCGCCACGCGCACCTTCGGCGTCGACCCCATGCCCCCGGCCGGCCGCCGCCGGGTGCTCGCGGTGACTCCCACGGCCGGCCCGACCGCCGCGCGGGACGCCCGCGCTGTCCTGGCCAGGGCGCCGGAGGGCGAGGAGCCCTTCGCCGTGTCGGTGGTGCGGGATACCGCTGGCTCGGTGGCGCAGCGACTGCTCGCCTCGGTGGTCTCGGTCGCGGCATCGATCGCAGAGCGCTCGCTGGCCACGCCGGCGGACATCGACCTCGCCGTGACGACCGGCCTCGGTTACCCGGTGGGGCCGCTGGCCTGGGGCGACCGGATCGGTGCCGCGCGGATGCTGGCCCTGCAGCGTTCCCTGCACGCCACGACCGGTGACCCGCGGCACCGGCCGACGCGCTGGCTCACCGAACGGGCCCACCTCGGCCTGGCGCTGACGGACCGGGGCACCTCACCGGCCGATTGCTCCTGACGACTCACGTCAGACGGCTCGACGGACTCTGCCTCGATCCGGCTGTTGCTGCTCATCGATGCATTTTTTCCATGATCGGAAGTCACGCCGCACGTTTGACGGTCCCGGGCAGCGCGCCGGCCCGGCCGGGGGCTACTTCGTAACCTCCGTCCGCGTCGGCCGCGGCGGTCTGGGACCGGCATCGGCCAGTGCGTCCCGATCTGTCTCGCCGCGGTCCCCTGAGCCCGCCCGCAGTTCGTGGTGAAGGTCGTTAACAGGAACGGTCCGGTATTCGACCACGATCCGGCAATGCGACGCAGCGACGCTGTCCGTCGCTGGTCGGCCACCAGACCTTCCCCGCGAGCGGGGCCTCTACAGTGCCGGCAAGGGTGCGGTCCACGCCCCGCTCGGCCG
The DNA here is from genome assembly GCF_040689485.1 of Streptomyces sp. NPDC051322. Taxonomy (NCBI): domain Bacteria; kingdom Bacillati; phylum Actinomycetota; class Actinomycetes; order Kitasatosporales; family Streptomycetaceae; genus Streptomyces; species Streptomyces sp. NPDC051322. The sequence continues at coordinate 6,206 of NZ_JBFBAK010000017.1, forward strand.
GCTGCCGCCTGGACTCGGCCGACCGAGGTCGTCACGCGCGCCTCGCGCTCAACGTGGCGTCGCTGTCTCTCGGCGCTTGCATCGCGATCGAGATGGCGGTCCAATGCTGAAGATGACCACCGTTGGCGGGAGCAACCCAGCAGGCGACACGACCGAGGCTCAGACGTGTGCGAATCCTCTTGAGGAGTGCACGCTCGAGCAGCTTCGTCAGCGCAGGAGCATGAAGTGGCGGACGCACCCGGCAGACGTCCTGCCCTTGTGGGTGGCGGAGATGGATGTACCGCTCGCGCCGGCAGTCGCCGACGCGCTGCGCGACGCCATCGAGACAGGTGACACCGGTTACCCGTCCGGAACAGAGTTCGCCGAGTCGCTGGCCGGCTTCGCCTCCCGGCGATGGAATTGGGACGGGGTGGACGTCGACCGAGTCGGCCTCGTGCCGGACGTGATGATGGGTGCGGTCCAGGTACTGCGGCTGATCACCGATCCCGGCGACCCGGTGATCGTCAACTCTCCGGTGTACGCACCCTTCTACGCTTTCGTCACACATGACGACCGCCGGATCATCGAAGCGCCGCTCGGGCAGGATCTACGGATCAACCCGGACACGCTGGAGGAGACGTTCCGGCGCGCCCGGGAAGCGAGCGGCAAGGGCAAGATCGCCTACCTCCTCAGCAACCCCCACAACCCGACCGGCACGGTGCACACCTTCGAGGAGCTCGCCGCCGTGGCGGAGCTGGCTCACCGGTACGGAATCCGGGTCGTGGCCGACGAGATCCACGCCCCGCTCGTACTGCCGGGCGCACAGTTCACGCCCTACCTGAGTGTGCCCGGGGCCGAGAACGCCTTCTCGCTCATGTCAGCGACCAAGGGCTGGAACCTCGCCGGGATCAAGGCGGCGCTCGTCATCGCAGGGTCTGCGGCGGCCGATGATCTGCGCCGGATGCCCGAGGAAGTCAACCACGGCGCGAGCTACCTGGGCGTCATCGCTCATACGGCGGCCTTCCGCCACGGAGACAGGTGGCTCGATGCGTTGCTGGCGGGGCTCGACGCGAACCGAGCCCTGCTCGGCCGGCTCATCGCCGAACACCTGCCGGGAATCGGTTACACCAGGCCCGAGGGAACGTACCTGGCCTGGCTCGACTGCCGGTCCCTCGGTCTCGACCCGGAAGGCACCAGGGACCTGGCAGCCGTCACCGACCTGGCCGGCCCTGCCCAACTGTTCCTTGAGCACGCCAGGGTGGCCCTGTCATCGGGCCACATTTTCGGAACGGGCGGAGCCGGACACGTCCGCCTGAACTTCGCCACCTCCCAGTCCATCCTCACCGAGGCGATCGTCCGGATGGGACGCGCCGCCGCGCTCCACAAGCGTTAGAGCGCCATCCGACTCATCCCGCCTGCCGCACCCGGTAGCGCAGGTGCTGCACGCCCGGTCCGCTGAAGGCACGGGTGGGTTCCAGCTCGATGTGCCCGGGCGGCATGTCCTCGAACAGCCGGCGGCCCTGCCCGAGCAACACCGGGACCAGATGGATATGCAGTTCGTCCAGCACCCCCGCGGTCAGCGCCAGCTGCGCGGTGACCGCGCCGTGGACCAGCACGTCCCTGTCGCCCGCAGCTTCCTTCGCCATGCGCACCGCGTCCTTCACGTCGCTGACGCAGGTTCACCGCGGGCCATTGCAGCGTGGCATCGGGCTGGCGGCGGGTCAGGACGAAGATCGGTACGCCGTCGTGGTGGTCACCTCCCCAGCCGCCCGCGTTTGCGAACGTCCGCCGGCCGGTGACCACCGCCCCGGTGGCCAACGCTTCGTCCATGACGTCGCGGTTCACGCCCGACAGGCGGGCGGCGGCGTCGAGATGACTGCCCTCGGCGTCCATCCCGAACCACTCGTGCAGGCGGTCCCCGCCATCACCGATCCCGTTGCCCGGCCCGTCATTGGGTCCGGCGATGAATCCGTCGACCGACATCGACATGTACAGCACAGAGTTGCTCACAGCTCCTCCTCGGCGGCAGCCACGTAAAGCCTTCGCCCAGAGTTCTGGGCGAAGGCTCTGCACTACGCCTGCGAGGCGTGTGGTCAGTTGTCCTGATTGATCTGCACCCTTTGGCATGCGTAGCTGACATCACCGTCGAAGCCTTGATCGGCCCACGGTGCAGCGCAGGGCGCGGAGCCGTCGGCCAGAGTGCCCGCGGTGGTGCCCACGATCTCGGTCAGGGGGCTGTCTTGGGCGACGCCGATCGGCCCTGGGTCTGCTGTGGCTGTCGTGGCACCGCAGAGGATTGCGGCCCCGGCCAGCAACGCGGCCGCTCCCAGTCTTGTCCCACGCATCAAGGTTGCTCCGTTCGTTCGTGTGGGCACCGGATGTGGCACCACTCACACCAAACGACTTCAGCCTGGTCTTGGTCACGCCATCAGCAGCCCAGCCAACGCCGCACCACCGCACGACTTGCCATGACGCACGCACGGCGGCTACCGGCCGGCTGCGTCTGAAGGCGGATGACGACTGCGGCGGCACATTCACGGACTACTACGTCGTACCCGCCGTAGGCGGGCACGACGGAACCATTCCGCTGACGTGCGCCCGCACGCTCTGATCGAGGGTCCAGTTCTGGCCGACGAGATCGTGGCCGAAGCTGTGGTGGGCTTCCTCGTCGGCGAGGGTGAAGCCGAAGCTCTGGTAGATCTTGCGCGCCGCCATCAGTACGTCGTTGGTCCACAGCGTCACCTGCTCGTAGCCCGCCTCACTGGCGAAGGCCAGGCACTCCGCCACCAGACGTGACCCGAGACGAAGACCCCTGCCCTCCGGAGTGACGAGCAGGATCCTCAACTTGGCCACGTTCGGCCGGTCGCCCGCGACGAGGAAGATGCAGCCCACACGCCGGCCGTCGAGCTCGGCGATCCAGGCCGCCTCGCGAGCCGGCTCGTGCTTCGCGCCGTAATCGGCGACGATCTTGGCGACCAGAACCTCGAAGTCGGTGTCCCAGCCGAACTGCTGGTGGTAGACCTCGCCATGGGCCATCACCACCCATCCCAGGTCACCGGGGCGGTCGGCGCGACGCACGACGACTTGCTTCTGATTTTGCTGCGACATGAGCTGCACTCCTGGCCCCTGATCGTTCTCTCTACTGAAACAGTTGTTTCAGTTAGGCTAGTCGCATGCCCCAGGAAGCGCCAACGCCCTCCGCCCGGCAGACCGAACTGCTGGAGGCGGCGTACCAATACGCCCTCGCCCACGGCCTGACCGACCTGTCACTGCGCCCGCTGGCCGAGGCGATCGGCTCCAGCCCGCGAGTCCTGCTCTTCCTCTTCGGAAGCAAGGACGGCATCGTGCGGGCGCTCCTGGCGCGCGCCCGCACCGACGAACTGGCACTCCTGGAACAGGTCGGGCAGCCCGATCGCCCCGCTGGTCTCGTCCCGGCCGTCGAACGGGTCTGGGCATGGCTCGCCGCGAAGGAACACCGGCCACTGCTGCGGCTGTGGGCCGAGGCGTACGCGCGCTCACTCGTCCAGCCCGACGGAGCCTGGGCCGGGTTCGCCCGCGCTACGGTGGAAGATTGGCTCGGCGTCCTGGCCGACTGCCAGTCACCTTCCGAACGTAACAGGGAGGACGGTGCCACCCGCCGCACCCTGGCCCTGGCCGTACTGCGAGGCGCCCTGCTCGACCTCCTCGCCACGGACGAGGAGAAGCGGCTCACCGAGGCCGTCGAGCACCAGTTCGCCCTGCTGCGGGACTGAAACGAAGGCCGGGGCGCTCGACCTGATCCTGCTGGTCCTCCGTATGCACCGGAGCCCGCGCCGCTCATCAGCGCGAATCCCGTGCGAGGTTCGGCTCCCCGCCCAGGCAGCTGCAGAAATCCACGAACCGGCGCGCTTCCAACCGGAGCCACATGAGGGTCATCAGCTCGGAGACCGGGCACACGCCGTCGGGTCCGGTCCTGCACTCCGCGGGAGCAGATCGCCGACCGCGACCGCGGCCGGCCGCGCCGCCACGCCGGATTCGCCCCGCACGGCCCGTTCGGAGTCGTGATCACCTGGCTGGGAAAAGGATTGGACGGGGTGTTGCTCGGACTTGTAGCTTGCAGTGGACCGTGACACCGCCCCAGGAGGTGAGACCCATGAACGCTGTATCGATGTGGGTGCTCCCCCTTCCCGTCACGGCCGGCGATTGACGTAGGTGTCGCCGGGAGCGCCTCGACTAACAAGGCACTCCTGAAAGGCAACACCTATGGACTCTTCGCAGTTCTCCGCCGAGCCGTCGTCGAACGATACGGTCGAGCGCGACTCCACCCGGGGCGATGTCCCCGGACTCCGGTCGCCGGCCTCCGGCGCCGATCGCGCGCCCATGTTCGACGTGATCATTGCCGGGTGCGGGCCGGCTGGTGCGATGCTTGCCGCCGAACTGCGGCTGCACGATGTGCGGGTACTCGTTCTGGAGAAGGAAACCGAGCCCGTGTCGTTCGTCCGCATCGTGGGTCTGCATATTCGCAGTCTTGAGCTGATGGCAATGCGCGGGCTGCTGGATCGCATGCGCGAACACGGAAGACAGCGTCCGGCCGGCGGCTTCTTCGCCGGTATCAACAAACCCGCGCCCCAGGGCCTGGATTCCGCGCACGCCTATCTGCTGGGGATCCCGCAGCCGGTCATCGTTCGCCTGCTCGAGGAGCATGCGATCGAATTGGGTGCGCAGGTCCGGCGCGGTTGTGCGGTGGCCGATTTCGGGCAGGACGACGAGGGTGTGACCGTCGAGTTGGCCGACGGGAAACAGCTGCGTTCGCGCTATCTCGTCGGCTGTGACGGCGGGCGCAGCACGGTGCGCAAACTGCTCGGCGTCGGCTTCCCTGGTGAGCCCTCGCGGACCGAGACGCTGATGGGCGAGATGGAAGTGGGTGTGCCGCAGGCGGAGATCGCCGCCAAGGTGGCCGAAATCGGTGAGACCAATAAGCGATTCTGGCTCAGGCCCTTCGGCGAAGGGGTTTATAGCGTCGTAGTCCCCGCCGCGGGAGTCAGCGATCGCATGGAACCGCCCACCCTCGAGGATTTCAAACAACAGCTGCGCATCATCGCCGGAACCGATTTCGGCGTGCACTCCCCGCGCTGGTTGTCCCGCTTCGGGGATGCCACCCGGCTGGCCGAACGTTATCGGGTCGGGCGGGTGCTGTTGGCCGGCGATGCGGCACACATCCATCCGCCCACCGGCGGACAGGGCCTCAACCTGGGCGTTCAGGACGCATTCAACCTCGGATGGAAACTGGCTGCCCAGATCCGCGGCTGGGCGCCGGAATCACTGCTGGACACCTACCACGCCGAACGTCATCCGGTCGCCGAGGACGTGCTGGACAACACCCGCGCCCAGATGGAACTGCACTCCACCGAACCGGGCCCGCAGGCCGTGCGGAGGCTGCTCACCGAACTGATGGACTTCGACGAGGTGAACCGCTGTCTCATCGAGAAGATCACCGCGATCGGCATCCGCTACGACTTCGGCGAAGGCCCCGACCTGCTCGGCCGCCGCCTGCCCGACTTCGGTGTGAAACACGGCCACCTCTACGATCTGCTGCATCGCGGCCGCGGCCTGCTGCTGGACCGCACCGAACGCCTGACCGTCGGCGGCTGGTCGGACCGGGTCGATTATCTCGCGGATCCCGCTGCGGTACTGGATGCTCCGTGCGTCCTGCTACGCCCCGACGGCCACGTCGCCTGGATCGGCGACGATCAGCAGGACCTGGACGACCACCTCTCCCGCTGGTTCGGCAGGCCCGCCAACTGAACGAGCAACCCCGGTCTCCGGGTGGCTCCCATGCTACTGAAGGGCCTGTCCGGCGGATTATGTGACTATCTCCGTCCTGAGTCGTTGGCATGACCATGGGGCGGGGAGATCACACGATGACGAATGGGCCCGCCCGAAGATGCCTCTGCCGAAGTCCGGTAAACAGGGGTGGCGTTGGGCGAGCCTCCGCAGGGTCATCAACGGAACCCTCTACCGGAATCGGACTCGGGTGCCGTGGCGGGATCTGCCTGCCCGTTTCGGCAAGTGGAAGACCGTTTACGAGCGGCACCGACGCTGGTCAGCGGACGGCACGTGGGATGGGATCTTCGCGGCCGTCCTGGCCGGACGCCGACGCGGAGGGCCGTATCGACTGGTCCATGGTGAGCGGGGATTCCACTTCCTGTCGGGCTCACCAGCACGCCGCCGGGCCCGGAAGAAAGCACCACGCCTCCCGCAAAGAGATCAAGTCCCCGGCAGCACCGGTCCGACGAGGGGCTCGGAGGCTCCCGGGCGGCGTGACCTGCAAGATCCACCTCGCCCGCGAAGGCGGGCGCCGCCCGCTCGCATTTCTGATCACACCGGGCCAGTGGGCGATGCCCCACAGCTCATCCCTGTCATGAGACGCGTCCGCCTCGCCCGCATCGGCGGCGGACATCCGCGCACCCGCCCGGACCACCTCGGCGGAGACAAGGCGCCAGATCAAGCACACCAACCCCGAACCGAAGTACCAGCGGGCCAACCGCCGACGCCGCGGCAACAAGGGCGGCCGTCCCGCCGGCTTCGACAAGACGATCTACAAACGCAGGAACGAAGTCGCGCGGACGATCAACGCCCGCTTTAGCAGGCCAGCATCTTCTGGATGGCCTGACGTGTCACTCCAAGCTCTCGTGCGATGTCGGCCTGCGACAGGCCATGGTCGATGAGGCCCTGCATCAGAGCACGCCGCTCGGCCGCGAACTGCTGGGCCAGGCGGGCGTGGTGGATTGCTTGCTCTCGCACCTCCTTGATGCGACTGAAAGTCGGTTCATGCACGGAGAGGTCCTTGGTGTCTGCCATGCCCCCAGAATGACAACCCCTAGTTGTCACGTCAACCCCCCGTTGTCACCTCGCGCTCCAAAGATTCGCCGGAGAGGCGCTAGGCCGGTCACGCCGTAAGGTCCGCCCGCCCGGACCCCGCCTAAGGCCGCCCGCCCGCCACCTCCTGGCCCGCCCGATCCGCATGCGCTCCGGCCTCTCGCCGCGCGCCGGGTGCGGAGAGCAGTGCCATGCCGGCTGTGGCCGCCGCGGCGACCGCGAACCCGGCATGGGCTCCCGCCGCGTCCACCGCCCGCCCGGCGAGCGCGGATGCCGCGGCGGCACCGGCGGCAGTCGCCGAGTTGAGCCACGTGAAGGCCTGGGTGAGGACGGCGTCGGGAACAGTCGCCTGTGTCAGGACGGCGGCCAGGATCAGCAGCACCGGCACCGCGAGGCCGGTCACGGCAAGCGCGGCGGCGAGCGGCACCGGGGCATCCAGGAAGGTCAGCGGGAGACAGGCGACAACGAGACAGACGGCGGCGACGGCGCGCTGCCGCATCGGCGAGCCCGGCCACCGGCGCGCACCGTAGGCCCAACCCCCGACCAGATTCGTGCAGTTGGACACCGCGTACAGCAGCGGCGCGGCGTCCGGGGTGCCGCGGCCGACGGCGTAGGCGGTCACGGAGACCTGCATCGCGCCGAAGAATACGCCCAGGGCGAGGCCGATACCGACGAGCCGGGCGAAGGCGGCGCGGCGCAGGGCCCGTCCCGCGCCGCGGCGTTCGGCGTGGCTGGCGACTGGGGGCGCGGTGCGGCGCTGGGCGGCGAGGGCCAGGCCGCCGCCGACCACGAGGGCGGCGGCGAGGAGGACGCCGAGGCCCGGCCTCCCCGCGGCGCCGAGCACGCTCACCAGGGCGGGCCCCGCCAGGTAGGACAGCCCGTTGGCGAGTGCCTCCAGGGCGAACGCCCTCGGCAGGGCGGCGGCCCGCTCGCCAGACAGGAGGGCGGACCAGCGAGCGGCGGCCAGGGCACTGAGCTGGGGCAGTGTGGCGCCGACGAGGAAGCCGGACACCAGGTCCGGCGCCGCGCCCGTCAGCAGCAGCGCCACCGCCCCAGCATGCGCGAGCAGGATCCAGGGCAGGGTGCGGGTCTGCCCGAACCGGTCGATGAGCCGCCCGAGTTGCGGCCCCGAGATCGCGTCCGCGACGGCGAACCCACCGGTGACCAGGCCCGCAGCACCGTACGACCCGGTGCGCGCGTGCACCAGCCACACGATGCCGAGGGCTGTCATGGCAAGTCCGACGCGTCCGATGACGGCGGCGAGGAAGAAGGAAGAAGCTCCGGAAGTCCGCAGCAGGGTACGGTAGTTGGCCGAGGGCACGGCACGTCCCTTTCGCCGCCCGGCGGGACGCGCCACACGGGGTCGTCGGCGTCCGGATGTGCCGACCCGTGGCTGCGCCTGAAGCCGTCCAGTGCTGGCGTGGGGCGGGGACGCGCGTCCCACGCCGACTCCGTCACCGGGCGAGTGTTTCCGATGGTCTACGACGCTCGTCCGCGTCTACGTCTCCTTCTCTGGCCACGCAGTACGAACACGACGAGCCTAGACGGGAGCAGGCACCCACCGCCAGGGCCGCGAGCTCACGCGCCGGGTGACGGATCCGGTTCCCACTCCAGGAGCCGCACCGCGGCCACCGAGCGGATGTGCCTGCGCATCGCAGTCGCAGCGCACTACCCGGTGTGCCGCCCTCGACCGCTTCCAGGATCGCCCGGTGCTGGGCGAGCGACCGCCCGGTGTCCTGCTGGCCTGCATTGGCCTGGTGTTCCACAGCAGCCACCCCAGCGCGCATCTGCTGCTGGCACTGATCCTCGGGTACGTGGCGTTCTTCGCGGTTTCCTTCGGCACCATCACCTATGTGATCATGCCGAAATCTTCCCGACGCACATCCGCGGAGTGGCCGCCTCCATCGCCACCTTCGCTCTCTGGGGCGGCAACTACCTCGTCTCCCAGTTCTTCCCGATGCTCGTCGAGGGCATCGGCTCCTCCAGCACCCGCGCCGCCCCCAACGATCCACGCCGTACGCGTTCGAGGTGAGTGGCCCCTGACCCGCGGACGGTGACGGGAAGTACCACAAGGGCGGCGCACCACCTGACCAGCTGGCACACCCCTGATCGCTCCTCCCCTTCGTCGCCTCCGATGAGTGCCCCGCCATGCCTTGTCGCCCGCGACGAAGCCGGGGCCCGGCGTCTGCACCTACCTTCCGGACATCACCGGTTCGAGAAGCGGGCAGCCGCCGTGCCGCGTGGCGCGGCCGTTGCCGCTGATGACAGCAACCGAAAGGAGCAGCAGATGGCAGTGCGCACAGCACGGATCGGCGCGGTGGGCCTGGTGGCAGCGGCGGCTTTGACCGCAGCTTCGTTCACCTCGCCCGCGGCGGCCGGCGTCGGCTTGGGACATGCGCGGACCCAGCAGGCCATGGACGCCGCGGTCAAGGACGGGGTGCCCGGGGTCACTGGGCAGGTCAATGACGCGTACTCGGTCTGGATGGGCACGTCGGGCGTCGGGAACCTCACGACGGGTGCACCGCGCTCGGCGGTCGACCGCTACCGGATCGGCAGCATGACCAAGACCTTCGTCGCGACCGTGATGCTCCAGTTGGAGGCAGAGGGCAAGATCGACCTCGACAGCACAGTCGACACATGGCTGCCTGGGGTGGTCCAGGGCAACGGCAACGACGGCCGCCGGATATCCGTACGGCAGTTGCTCAACCACACCAGCGGGGTCCCCAGCTACACCGCCGACCCGGAATTTCTGAAGCGGGGCTTCACCGTGGAGTTCCTGGAGCACCGCTACGACACCTACACGCCCGAGCAGCTGGTGGACATCGCGATGCGCCAGAAGCCGCTCTTCGACCCGGGCACAGCATGGAGCTACTCGAACACCAACTACATTCTGGCCGGAATGATCATTCAGAAGGTCACGGGCCGCCCGTACGAGGACGAGATCAAGCGGCGCATCATCAACCCGCTCGGCCTGTACGCCACCTCCGTCCCCCGCACCGCCTCGTCGATGCCGGCGCCGAGTTCCCGTGCGTACTCCAAGCTTTCCCTGGCACCGCAGCCGACGGATCGGACGTACGACGTCACCGAGCTCAATCCGTCGGCCGCGGCCTCCGCGGGCGCGATGATCTCCAGCTCCGGTGACCTGAACCGCTTCTACTCGGCTCTGCTGGGCGGCAAGCTGCTGCCCGCGAAGCAACTGACGGAGATGAAGACCACCGTCCCGGTCAGCGGAGCCGGTCTGATCACGGCCTACGGGCTGGGGTTGATGAAGTTCTCGCCGTCCTGCGGTGCCGAGGTCTGGGGGCACGGCGGCAACATCCAGGGGTCGGCGTCCCAGGCCGTGACCTCGGCGGACGGCAAGCACTCGCTGTCCTTCAACTTCAACGGCGACTGGGCGGGGAACAGCCAGGCGGTCATCGAGGCCGAGTACTGCCCGAAGTGAACAAGGACAGCCGCACATGAGGCAGGGGTGGGCGACTGGACCACGGTCCGGTCCCCACCTCTGCCTCCTCCCCGCTTCCCGTCCGGGCGGCTGGCCCTGGCCTGCCAGTCAGCGTGCAGACGTGTCGTGGCGGCGCAGCAGGCGCAACTGCAGCATCAGTGCGAAGCGGACGTCGGGGTCGGTGAGGTCGGCCCGGGCGACTTCGGTGGCGCGGCGCAGGCGGTAACGGAAGGTGTTCTGGTGGACGTACATCGCGTCGGCGGAAGCCGGGACGTCGCCGAAAGCGTTGAGCCAGGCGCAGAGTGTGTCGACCAGTTGGGAGTCGTGCTGCAGGTCGTAGGCGAGCAGCCGGGCCAGCGGGCCGGTCGGCGGATCGCCTCGCTCGGCTGCGAGGTCGGCTAGGTCCAGCAGGAGCCCCTCGACGTGGACGTCCGAGATACGGGCGAGCTGCCGGGGGCCTCCGTGGGTGCGCAGGACGCGTAGTGCCCGGTCGGCTCCTTCTCGGGAGCGGGCCAGGGCGCTGCTGTCGGGGGCCGCGGGGCCGATGCCGATGAGCGGTGTCAGCCGGTCGCCGATGCGCGTGAGGAAGTCGGTGCCGGTACGGGCTGCCCTCTCCTCCGCGTCCGTCTGGTGGAGTGGCACGGGGAGGATTCCGTAGGCGACGTCGCCGATGAGCGCCGTGGCTGCGCGGGCGTGGATCGCGGAGAGATGCATGGCGAAGGCGTCGGCCAGGCGCTGGCGTTCGGCCGTGTGCTGGGCGTGCAGATCGGTCGAGCCGGTCAGCTCGGGCGGGTCCGGCACGGCCAGGGCGAGGACGACGCCCGCGTAGTCGGTCAGACCGAGCCGGCTCAGCGCCTCAGCGGCGCCCGGTCCGCCTTCCAGGGCTGTGGAGACCAGGTCGGTACGCAGGCGCCGCTCGACGTCGGCGCCGGCCCGCAGGCGCAGCATGTGCAGGGCCACCAGTTTGGCCGCATCGCGCAGCGCCTGGCCGCGCTGCGCAGTGAGCGGGGTGTGGACGACGGCCCAGATGGAGCCGAGGAGTTCGTCCCCGGCGCGTACGGCGATCGCGGCGCGCGGGATATGGAATCCGTCGCTCTCGGGCGGGTCGACGTGGACCGGCTGGTCGCTGCGGTAGAGGGAGCGGAAGATCCCCCGGTCTTCGAGGAAACGGGTGAAGCGTTCGGGCACCTGGCGGCCCAGTACGGTTTCCACCCGGGAGGGGTCGGCCTCGTCCTGGCCTCCGGAGAAGGCCAGGACACGGGAGCTGCGGTCCTCGATGGTGATGGGGGCGTCGAGGAGTGCGGCCACCGCGTTGGCCAGGGCGAACAGATCGCCGGACGGCGTGCCGCCCAGTTTCTGCGGGCCCGCCTCGCCGACGTCGCCGTCCGCGAGCAGCGAGCGCAGCAGCGCAGCGAGCTGGGCCCAAGAGGCTCCGCGGGTCAGCGCGAGCAGGGCCACCCCGGAGCTCTCCGCCGCCGCCGTCACCACGGCGTCGGTCGGCACCGGGGCGCGGACCACCAGCGCGGCAGCGCCGGCGTCGCCTAGGGCGGTGAGCAGCCGGGCGGTCTCGCCCGCCCCGTGGACGCCGATGCCGAGTACCAGCGCCTGCCGGGGCAACACCGGTTCGTCCTGTGCATCGTGGATGACCACCCCGCCGATGTCGTCGGCCGTGTCCGGGTCTCCGCACACGAGGTCGAGCAGGGTGGTGCCGAGGTCATCCAGGACCCGCCTGAGGCTGGCCCGCGGTTGTGTGTTCACTGCGCCCCGTACCCCCAGTCCCGCCGGACAGTGCTCACGGCCGTTCTTCGTCGGTGTGGACGGGATTGTGCGGTGTCTTCGTCGGCCGCCACAAGTACCTCGTCACAGGGGAATCCACTCGGTCTCGACGGTGACCTCAGCCAGGACCTCGGGGAGCGGCACGACTCCGAGTCCGGGACCCTCGGGGACCGGGAGGTGGCCGTCGGCCAGTACGAACGGCTCGGTGATGTCGGTGCGGTAGAAACGGTCGGAGGCGGAGACGTCGCCGGGCAGGGTGAAACCCGGCAGCGCGGCCAGAGAGACGTTCGCGGCACGGCCGAGGCCGGTCTCCAGCATGCCGCCGCACCACACCGGCACGCCGTGCGCGGCGCACACGTCGTGGATACGGCGGGCCTCCAGATAGCCGCCGACCCGGCCGGGCTTGATGTTCACGATGCTGCACGCGCCCAGGGTGATCGCCGCCGCGGCGGCGCGGGCGGAGGTGATCGACTCGTCCAGGCACAGCGGTGTGGCCAGGGTCCTTGCCAGCTGCGCATGGCCGAGGAGGTCTTCCTCGTCCAGCGGCTGCTCGATCAGCAGGAGCCCGTACGGGTCGAGTTGGGCCAGATGCCGGGCATCGGCAAGGGTGTACGCGGTATTGGCGTCGACCTGGAGCAGCAAGTCGTCGCCGAAGTGCTCGCGTACCGCACGTACCGGCTCGATGTCCCAGCCGGGCTCGATCTTGAGCTTGATACGGCGATAACCCTCGTCGAGGTAGTCGGCCACAGCCTCGAGGAGTTCCGGCACCGAATCCATGATGCCCACGGACACCCCGCACGGCACACGGTCGTGGACGGCACCCAGCTCGCGCGCCAACGGCACTCCTCGGGTGCGCAGTTCCGCGTCGAGTACGGCCATCTCCAGCGCGGCCTTCGCCATCCGGTGGCCCTTGAACGGCTCCAGGGCCGGGGTGACGCCGGTCGCATCCAGTCGTCGGCACCGCCCCAGTGCGGGAACGAGGAATCGGCGCAGCACATCGGCGCAGGCGGCCACGTACTCCGAGGAGTACAGCGGGTCTGCCATCGCCACGCACTCGCCCCAGCCCTCGGCGTCGGTGCTCACCGCGCGCAGCAGCAGCGCCGTGCGCTCCGTCTGTGTACCGAACGAGGTACGGAAGGGGGCTACCAACGGCAGCCGGACCTGGCGGACTTCGACTCCGGTGAGTTTCACTGTGCGTCCTTGTCTTCGAGGAGGTACCAGCCGGTGCGGTCGAACCCCGTCACCTGCCACCTGTCGGCGAGCAACCCGCCGAGGACATCGCGTACGGCGGAGCGCCACGTCGCCGCGGACCGCGGGTCGCTGTGACGCAGCGACTCGATGTCCTGCGGCACAGCGACCAGAGTCCGCGGCCCGCGGACGGGGTGAGCCTGCGGCCGGCCGTCGTCCGTGGCGCCGAGAGCAGCGGTGGCGCCGCCTGCGCGTTCGGCCACGGCGTCGGTGGCCGGGTGGCGGCCGTGGCAGGCTGCGGCGGCCTCGGGCCCGGTCAGCTGCCACTCCACCAGGAGACGATCGGTGTCGTCGGCGCCGTTGATGGCGTCGTGCATCCGGCCGTAGAAGTTGGGCAGGTACTGCGCGGGCCGGGCCGCGAGCTTGCCGATGTTGAAGTAGGCGTTGCGCCGTATCAGCGGATCGAATGTCCAGGACACCTGGGCCGCGCCGCGCTGGAGCGCCCAGCTGCGCTGGTGGGTTTTGAGGGCGAAGCCGACACTGCGGCCACGCATCCGGGCGGAGACGCCGGCGATGTGGCTGTGCAGGGCGCCGTCGGGCGGCGGGCCGAAGAAGCCGATGCAGGCGCCGACCAGTTCGTCGCCTGCCTCTCCGTCGAAGGCGGCCGCGACGTAGCTGCCGGCCTTGTCCATCGCGCGCAGCAGCTCGGTGGTGGCCAGCGCGTTCTCGCCGGCGGGTTTCCAGATGCCTTCGAAGAGCCGGCAGGCCGCTTCCAGATCCGCCAGGGCGCTGATCGGCCGCACGTGGCAGCCGGCCGCGTGCGCGGCTGCATCGGCCGCTGTCAGCGCGTCCGCCACGAGCCGGTGGCCTGCTTCGGGAGTGAAGGGAGGCGCAGCGGATATGTCCGTCATCAGGTATTTCCGCCGATCGTTTTGGCGTCACTGTCGCGCGCGGTCAGCGGGGACGCGGCGAGCAGGTCACCGATGAGTGCCGCCAACAGTGCTGTTCGGCGCGGGAGCTCAGCGACGAGCACATGCTCGTCGGCGGCGTGCGCGCCGCCGCCCACCGCGCCGAGTCCGTCCAGGGTCGGGATGCCGATACCTGCGGTGAAGTTGCCGTCCGATGCTCCCCCCACAGCGGCAGCCGAAATGGGGTATCCGCTGCTCGGGCGAAGCCGAGAGCCCGGGTCGGGGCCGAGGCCGAGCTCTCCGGCCAGTTGCCGGGCACGGCGGTACAGCGCCTCCGATGCGGCAGGGGTCAGGGGCGGGCGGTTGGGTCCGCCGGTCACCTGCACCGTCGCACCGTCGAGTACGGGCCGCAGCCCGTGGAGCGCGGTGTCCACACGCATCTGTTCCGCGACGTCGCGCACCCGGACGTCGACGGAGAACCGGCCGTGGGCGGGGACGGTGTTGGTGGTGGTTCCGGCGCTCAGCAGCGTCGGCGTGACCGTGGTGCCTGCGTCGATGCCGGACAGTGCGGCGACCACGAGTATCTGGTGGGCGGTCTCGATGGCGGCGTTCACTCCGCGCTCCGGTTCCAGTCCCGCATGGGCGGCCCGGCCGCCGACTCGTATCTCGTACTGGGAAACTCCTTTGCGCTCGGTCTTCAGCGCGCCGCCGTCGGCGGATGCCTCCAGGACCAGCGCCGCGGCGCAGCCGGCCGCCTCGGACTCGATCAGCTCCCGCGACGACGGCGAGCCGAGCTCTTCGTCGCCGGTGACCAGGAGGGTCACCCCGTCGAGGGCGACGGCGCCGAGCGCGGCGATGGCGTGGAAGGCCATGACGAGTCCCGCCTTCATGTCGAAGCAACCGGGCCCGCGCAGCACGCCGTCGCGGACCGTGAACGGGTGGGCGGTCAGGGAACCGACGGGCCACACCGTGTCGTGGTGGCCGAGCAGCAGGACGCGCCGGGGGCCACTGCCCAGACGCCAGCGCAGATGGGTGTGGCCGTCCACCGTGATGACGTCGGGCGCGGCGCCGAGGTACGGTGCCGCGATCGTGGCGACTGCCTCGGCGCTGCGGGCCACGGCGGTGAGGTCGGCCGACGGCGACTCGGTGCGTACCAGACGTCCGATCTCGTCGATGATGGCGGGCAGCGCGGCCTCGTACCGGTCCACGGGGATGGCTTCGTGCGGCATCTGCATGCCGTGCGGCTGCTTCACGTCAGGACACCTTCGGGGTCGCACGGACGCCGAAGTGCACGTACGGCTCACCGGTCGGCAGTGCGTAGAAGGTCACGGGGGTCGCTGTCCTGCTGCCGGGCAGCGTGACGACGAAGAGGTCGTCCGACACGGGCACCAGTGCGCCCTCCTGCACCGTCTCGGGCACCAGAGCGGCGAGTGGACCTGTCACCGTGTGGCGCAGCCGCAGTCCGCCGGTACCCTCAAGGATTTCGATGCGCGCACCGGCCCGCTCGTATCGGCCCAGGTGGCGGCCGGCGTCCACCGTCACCGGCTCGACCGGCGGCCGGAGCGGCTGCGGCAGGGTCACCCCGGCCAGTTCGGCGAAGATCTCCCTGAACAGTTCCAGGTACAGGTCGTGGGCTCCCCCGCCGTTGGTGAGCAGGGTGACGGCAAGGTTCTGTCCGGGCAGCAGGCGCAGGAATGCAGACTGGCCGATGGTGTTGCCGTCGTGTCCGAGGAGCCGGTGGCCGCCGCCCCCGTCGAAACGCATCCAGCCCAGTCCCCAGGAGTCCCCGAGGGAGTGCACATCCGGCAGGTCGACCTCCTTCTCGGTCATCGCGTACACGGCCTGCTGCGACAGGACGCGGGTGCCGTCGGCGGCGATGCCACCGGCCAGGTGCATACGGGCGAAGGCCAGGACGTCGGAGGCCGTCGCGGTGATCAGTCCGGCCGGTCCTGCGGAGCGGGGCAGGCTCCATACCGGGACCGGCCGCGGGTCCTCGTCGCCCTGGGCGTCGTGCCCCATCGCGGTGCGGAAGCGCAGCGCCTCCTCCGGCAGCGTGACGGTGTGCGCGAGCCCCAGGGGGGAGAACAGCCGCTCCTTGAGGGCGCTGTCCCAGTTCATGCCGGTGAGCCTTTCGATGACCCGGCCGGCAAGTACGAAGCCCGAGTTGCAGTACGAGAACGTCGCCCCCAGCGGATGGATCTGCGCCGCTGCGCCCAACTCGTCCACGTAGCGCTCGACGCAGTCGTCACCACGGCCGGTGTCGGTGAAGATGTCGCCGTCGATACCGCTGGTGTGTGTGAGCAGTTGGCGCACGGTCAGCTGTTTCGCCGTGTGCGGGTCGGCGAGCCGCAGCTCCGGCAGGACATCGGTGAGGGGGGCGTCGAGGTCGAGCTTCCCCTCGTCGACCAGCTGCATGATCACGGTGGCGGTCCACACCTTGGTGATGGACCCGATCTGGAAGAGCGATTCCTCGGTGGCCCGCACACCGGTGTCCTTGTTGAGCACGCCACAAGCGGCCAGAGCGGCTTCGTCACCCCGGGCGATGCCCAGCACCGCGCCCGGTACCCGGTGCCGGGCCGCCAGTTCGCCGAGACGTCGCTTCCAGTGCGCGGCGTCCAGCCGGGTACGCGCCGAGCGTCCGGGTTCACCGGCGTGGCGCTCCACCCAGTCGACGGTGCGACGGGCGAGGTCGCCGCGGTGGGAGGGCGGTCCGTCGAGCAGGAACAGGTGCGAACCGCCCGGGTAGAGCACCAGCCGGGTGGGCACGCCGCGCTCCCTCAGCGCGGCGAACCACTGCTCGGCCTGCCCGACCGGACAGCGCTCGTCAGCCGCGCCGTGCACCACCAGCGTCGGAGTGCGGACATGCTCCACCCGCGAGTACGGGGAAAGTTCGGCCCAGAGCCCACGGTTCTGCCACGGCGCGCCGCCCAGTTCGGCCGCCGCCAGCGGGTGGGCCTCGTCGCTGGTGCCGCATATGCTGGTGAGGTCGCTGACCACACCACCGGCGACCGCTGCGGCGAAGCGGTGGTCACGGCTGGTGAGGTAGCAGGTCATGAAGCCGCCGTAGCTGTAGCCGGCCACGGCCAGTCGCTGTGGATCGGCGATTCGTTCGGCGACCAGGGTGTCCAGCGGTTCGAGGAAATCCGGCGCGTCCGCCGTGCCCCATGCTCCGCGTGCGGCGGTGAAGAACGCCTCGCCGTACCCGTCGCTGCCGCGGGGGTTGAGCAGCAGCACCGACCAGCCGCGTGCCGCCAGTACCTGGTGGTACGGGCGGAAGGGGTCCGCTGCCCCGTTCCAGGCGTTGTGCGGCCCGCCATGGATGTCGAGCAGCAGCGGCGCCGGGCCCGTGGTGGCCGGGTCTCGCAGCAGCCAGCCGTGCACCCTGGTGCCGTCGGACACGGTGAACTCCCTGTCCTGCGGCTGCAGTAGCTCCACATCCCCCAGTTGCGCCCCGTGCCGGGTGAGCACCTGCTCCCGGCCGGTGGACACCTCGACGGTCACGATCTCGCCGTACGAGGTGGGAGTCGCCACGACGACGGCGGCGGTGTCACCGGCGGTGGACAGGCCGGAGACGACACGGCCCGCACCGCCGACGAGCACCCGGGGTTCGCCGCCGTCGGCGTCGCTCGCGTACAGGTGGGTGCAGCTGCGCTCCCGCAGGCAGAACAGCAACCACCGGCCGTCGTCGGCCGGTCGGGGCAGGGCACCCGGGTAGCCGGGGCCACCGGGCATCACATTGCGGTCGAGCCCGGCGGTGAGGTCGGCCGGTGCGCCGCCGTGCACCGGCAAGCGCAGCACACTCGCGTGGCCGATCGCAGTGTCCGTGCGCCCCACGACCAGCAGTGCCGCACCGTCCGCCGTCCAGTTCACGGCGTGCGCGGTGCCCGCGCCGCAGCCGACCGGCCGCGGTTTCGCACCGGAAGTCAGGCAGTCCACCACGTACACCTCGGAGCGCAGCGTCAGGTCGGCATCGGCGCCGCGCGCCGCGCAGAAGGCGAGGCTGCGCCCGTCCGGCGACCAGGCGGGGCTTTCCGCGTGCCAGTCGCCGTGGGTGACCTGCCGGACCGCGCGGCTGTCGAGATCCACCAGGTGAAGGTGGCTGCGGGCCATGCCCCACAGGCCCCGGCCGTCGGCCTTGTAACCGAGCCGGTCCGTCACGACAGGGGCCAGGGCCGTTCCGGGAGCGGCGGTCTTCTGGTTGCTGTCGACCGGGGACGGGAAGGCGATCGTGGTGCCGTCCGGACTCCACACCGGCGCACCGGCGCCCGATGGAAGGTCCGTGAGCGGCTCGGGTTCACCGCCCTCGGCGGGGAGCAGCCACAGCTGCGGGGGGCCTTCGCCGCCGCGCAGGAAGGCGATCCACCGGCCGTCGGGAGACCACGCCGGCGCGGTGTCGGCGGGGCCGCGGGTGAGCGGCCGTGCCGCGCCGCCGCCCGTCGGCACTATCCACAACGCGCGGTCGTTGCGGTCGTGTTCGCGGTCGGCGGTGCGCAGCACGTAGGTGATGCGCGTGCCGTCCGGGGACAGCGCCGGCTGCTCCGGAAGCGCGATGGCGTAGAGGTCGTCGAAGCCCAGGCGTCGCGTCACAGTGTGCTGTCTCCTCGTGGACGGAGCGGATAGGGGCGGATCGCGAGAGTCACAACGTGCCTTCCGTACGCGGCTGTTGCGGCAGCGCGAGGTCCGCGGTGGCTGCGAAGTGACACGCGGCCCGGTGGGGCCGTGCGGCGGCGTCCTCGGCAGGATCGCTGGTGCGGCACACGTCGCGCCCGGCATGGATCCGGGGGCCGGCGGAGCAGCGCAGGTGGTAGCGGCAGCCGATCGGCGGGTGATGCGGGTCGGCAGGCTCGATGGCGATAACGGCGTCGGTGACCGGGTCCGCGCCGGTTTCCGACGCAGGGCTACGGGTGGGCACGGCGGCGAGCAGGTCGCGGGTGTAGGGGTGGCGCGGGTCTGCGAGGACTTCCTCGGTGGGCCCGGCCTCGACGATCCTGCCGAGATACATCACAGCGACATGGTCGCTGAGATAGCGCACCACGGCCAGATTGTGCGAGATGAACAGCATGGTCAGTTTCATCTGCCGCTGCACGCCGCGCATCAGGTTGAGCACGGCGCCCTGGACGGAGACGTCGAGGGCGGAGGTGATCTCGTCGGCGATGACGACCTGCGGCCTCCCGGCCAGGGCCCGGGCGAGTGCCACGCGCTGCCGCTGGCCGCCGGAGAGCTGCCCGGGCAGCATCGGGGCCCGGCCCGGATCGAGGTTGACCTGCTCGAGCAGGCGGGCGACCTCGGTTCGGCGAGCCGCCCCGCCGCGGCCTCGTATCCGCGGCAGAGCCTCGGCGATGGATTCCCCGATACTCATCCGCGGATCGAGGGAGGAGTACGGGTCCTGGAAGACCATCTGCAGTGGGCGGCGCCGCCCGCGCAGCTGACGTACATCGGTCCCGTCCAGCAGGATGCGGCCCGATGCGAGCGGGGCCAGCCCGACCGCGGCGCGGGCCAGTGTCGACTTCCCCGAGCCCGACTCCCCCACCAGGCCGACCACTTGCCCGGCCGGCACGGTCAGGTGGGCGCCGTCCACGGCGGTCAGGGCATGGCGGCGGGGCCCGTAGCGCACGCTCACTCCGTCGAAGACGAGCTCGCTCATGCTGTGCCTCCTGTCGTGGTCTCTTCGACCAGCGCGGTCTCGTCCTGGACGGGGTGCCAGCAGGCGATCCGGTGTCCGACGGTGTACGTGACCGGCTCGGGGTCCGCACCGCGACAGCGGTCGTCGGCGTGGGGGCAGCGCGGGGCGAACGCGCACCCTTCCGGCACCTGGTCGGGCTCCGGCGGACGGCCGGGGATCACGGCCAGCGGGCTCTCCCGGTCGGTGCCGAGGTCCGGTACGGCAGCCAGCAGAGCCCGTGTGTAGGGGTGCCGGGCCGCCTTGAACGGGTCGGCTGCGGGCAGGTCTTCGACGATGCGGCCCGCGTACATGACGAGTACCCGGTCGCAGGTCCGGGCGACGACCGCGATGTCGTGGCTGATGAGCAGAATGGCGGTGGCCCGCTCTGCCCGTACTTCGGTGAGCAGGCGCAGCACCTGCCGCTGTACGGTGACATCGAGGGCGGTGGTCGGCTCGTCCGCGATGATCAGCCTGGGGTCGCCCATCAGCCCGGCCCCGATCATCGCGCGCTGCCGCATGCCGCCGGAGAACTCGTGCGGATACTGGCGCGCACGCCGATCCGGAGCGGGTATGTGCACGACGCGCAGCCGGTCCACGGCCCGTGTGAACGCGGCGCGCCGGGACAAGCCTTGATGGTGTTCGGCGACTTCGGCGAGCTGGCGTCCCACGCTCATGACGGGATTGAACGAGGACATCGGGTCCTGAAAGACCATCGCCAGCGAGGTCCCGAGGAGGAGGCGCAGCTCCTTCTCGCCCGTGTCGAGCAGCGGCGTACCGGTGAACTCCAGGCGCTGGGCGGTGACGTGGGCCGGCGGTTCGACGAGCCGGGACACGGCCATCGCGGTCAGGCTCTTGCCCGAGCCGGACTCGCCCACCACGCCGACGGCCTCGCCCGGGTGTACGGCGAAGCTGACCCCGCGTACCGGGGTGGTCCACCCCGCGGGCCCCGGGAAGGCCACCCGCAGGTCGTCCACCGCGAGGACCGGTTGCCCTTCGCTGTCCGTCCGGTGCCCGGCGGCGCCCGGGGCGGGCGGTCGGAGGGGGCGGTGGCGGACGCTCCGGGGCGGCAGGGTACGTACGCCGAGAGCGGCGGCGGCCTCGCCGAAGAGGTTGAACGCCAGACCGGTGACGATGACCGCCGCACACGGCGCGAGCGCGGGCGCGGGGGTGAGGTTGATCCGGCCCAGACCCTCGCCGAGGAGCCGGCCCCAGTCGTAGTCCGGAGCCTGTACACCCAGGCCGAGGAACGAGAGGCCGGCAAAGGCCAGCAGCGATGTGCCCGCGCCGATGGTGGCGTTGACGGCCAGCGGCTCGGCGATGTTGGGCAGGATGTGGCGTATCAGGAGCCGGATCCGGCCGACGCCGACGGTCCGGGCCGCGGCCACGAAGTCCTGGCCCGCGACCGACGCACTCAGTGTCTGGGTGAGCCTGGCGAAGGCCGGGGCCATCGCCAGGCCGATCGCCAGCACCGCGCCGGTCGCGCCCACTCCGAAGATGACTGCGAAGAACAGGGCGAGCAGCAGGCCGGGAAAGGCGACGGCGATGTTCACCACGGAGGTCACAAGACGCCCTGCCCGGCGCGGCAGCACCGAAGGCGCCGTACCCATGACCAGTCCCAGGACCACACCCAGGGAGGTCGCGGTCACCGCCAGAAGCAACGACAGCCGGGTGGCCACCAGCACGCGGAAGAGGACGTCGCGGCCCAGGTCGTCCGTGCCCAACAGATGTGCGTCGGACGGCCCTTGCTGGAGCGCGGCGGTGTCCACCACGGACGCCCTGTCCCCCCACAGGACCGGAGCGAGGACGGCCAGGACGACCACCGCGAGCAGGAGCAGCCCGGCGCATGCGCCCACGGGGGTGCGGGCGGCCGCCGACCATCGGGAGCGGGGCGCGGACATCAGACCTCCCTGATCACGGAGCGCGGGTCGAGCAGGGCGAGGCCCACATCGACCAGCAGGTTCACCACCAGCACTCCGGTCCCGTAGACGAGCACAATGCCCTGCACCACCGGATAGTCCTTCAGCAGGATGGACTGCACGATCGTCGAGCCGAGGCCGGGCCAGGCGAACACGTTCTCCACGAGCACCGTCCCGGCGACCAGCGCCGAGAGCAGCAGACCGCCGACAGTGAGCGTGGCGGTCAGGGCGTTGGGCAGCGCGTGGCGCACGTACACGCTGCGCGGCGGCAGCCGCTTGGCGCGCGCGGTGCGCACGAAGTCCTGGCCCAGCACCGACAGCATCTCCACCCGGCAGATCCGGGCCAGCACCGAGGCGGGGCCCGTGGACAGGGCCACCACCGGCAGCACGTACGAGCCGGGCCCTTGCCGGCCCGCGACGGGGAACCAGCCGAGGCGAACCGCGAACACATAGGCCAGCACGACCGCGAGCAGGAACTCCGGTACGGCGGCCAGTAGCACGCTGCCCGAGGTGAAGGCCAGTTCGGCGCCGCGCCGGCGCCCGCCCCGGGTCAGGGCGGCCATCGCCGTGCCCAGCGGGACGGCGATCGCCATGGCCAGTACGAAGGCGAGGCCGGCCAGTTGCAGGGTCGCGGGCAGCCGGTCGCCGATCGTCTGCGTCACGGGCAGTCCGCTGATGGTGGAACTGCCCAGGTCGCCGGTGAACAGCCCGCCCAGGAAGTGCAGATACTGCTGCCCCAGCGGGGCGTCGAGGCCGAGTTCCGCGCGCCGCGCCGCGACCATGTCCGGCGAGGCGGTCATACCCAGTGCGGCGCGCACCGGGTCACCGGGGACGAGGTGGATCATCAGGAAGGCCGCGGTGAGGAGCACCCACAGCGACACCGCCAGGCGGGCCGCGCGCCTGATGCCGAAGAGCAGCCACCGGTGGTTCCACCAGTCGGTGGCCGATGCCTTCGGCGTCCCCGGGACGGCCGTCGCAGTCGTCATCGAGCCGCCCTCCTAGTTGGCGTACATGCGGATCGAGGACGGGACGATCGCTCCCTGACTGACCTTGAACCGAGCTGATTTGCCGAAGACGGGGGTGAGCGAGTTGTAGTAGGGCACCACATTGAGGTGCTTGATGAGCGCCGTCTCGGCCTGTTGCCACTGCGGGCAGCCGGCGGTGCCGACACGGGCCGAAGCCTTCTGCACGAGAGCGGCGTACTCGGGGTTGTCGACTCCGGCGAAGTTCAGGCCCTTGGGCGGCGTCGGCCCGGCCATGAACGGGACGAGCTGGTTGGGCGCGGTGAGCGCGATCGGGCCCATCGAGATGTCCCAGTTGCCCGAGCCGAAGAGCGTGCTGTTCAGTGCGGGGCTGTCCGCCGGCTTCAGTGTGACCTCGGCCCCCAGGCTCTTCCACTCCTTCTGGATCAGTTCGGCGCCCGCGGCCATGCTGGGCCCGTTCTGGGTGCCGTACATCAGGCTCAGTGTGAGCTTCTTGCCGTTCTTGGTCCGGATGCCACCGGGGCCCGGTGCCCAGCCGGCGGCGTCCAGGGCGGACTTGGCCGCCGTGAGGTCGTACGGGGGGAGGTTGCCGGTGACCGAGTCTCCGGTGCAGGCTCGTGGCTCTCCGGTGACCAGGCCCTGGGAGGGTTTTCCGGTGCCGTTGGTGATCACCTTGCCCACATCGGACAGGTGCAGTGCCTGGACCAGCGCCCGGCGCACCTTCTCGTCCGCTCCGGGGCGGGCCCCGCTCTGGTTGAAGTACAGCTCACCCAGCGGTGCCTGCACGTCGGCGTGGAACAGCTTCTGCGCGGCCAGCCGCTTCTGCTCGGGGCCGGAGACCGCGGCGGCGTTCAGCTCGCCGGACATCAGCAGGTTCGCGGCCGTCGTCTCGTTGGGGATCACCCGGATCGTCACCTTGTCCGGCAGCCCCTTGGCCCCTCGCCCGGAGGGGCCCCAGCTGTAGTCCTTGCGCCGGGTGAGCGTGTAGTGGTCGTTGGCCACGGCCCCGGTCATGGTGAACATTCCGGTGCCGCTCCCCTTGCCGCCCTTGGCCAGCACCGTGCGGTCCTTGAGGCCGTCGCCGCAGGCGATCGGCACGGAACCGACGTTGCGCAGCAGGAACGCGTCCGGGGCACCGCTGGTGAGCGTGACGGTGCGCTGCTTGTTGTCGGCTTCGGCTGTGGTGCCCGGCTGGATCAGCACACCGGCCAGGGGTGACTTGCTCTTCGGGTCACCGATGTAGTCGATGTTCGCGGCCACGTCGCTCGCGGTCAGCGGCGAGCCGTCGGAACAGGTGAGGCCGGGCCGCAGCGTGAAGGTCGCCGTCTTGAGCGTCGCCTGCCATTTCTGTGCCAGCCCGGCCTCGGGCTCTCCCTTGTCGCTGAGGTGGATCAGCGGGTCGTACAGGTAGAGGTTGATGCCGACGGCGATCGACATCACCGTCTTCGCCGGGTCGAGGGGGCCCGGGTCGGAGGCGTAGGCCGTGGTGAACGTCTTGCCGTCCGCCAACTTGCCGTCCCCTGAGGCGCTCGAGCCGGATCCCCCGCCGCAGCCGCCGGCCAGCAGTGCAGTGGCCGCCACCAGAGGCAGGGCACGTCCGGCGTGTGCCGTGGCGCCTCTCATATCGACTCCCGCCCGCTCATGGTGGGGAACTGCTTCCCTGCGGGCGTTACAGGCGGACGGTTGAGCTCATCCCATGCGGACATGCGGATCCCCACCTCCGAGGCTTCGAACCGGTGACCTCCGAAAGGTAGGACAGGGGCGGGGCCCGCACTTCGTCGTGCACGACAAGTCCGGGCGGCCCGGTTCATCGGTGCCGACGAACGGGTGACAGGCACTGGCACCGCCGGGCGCAGCCCACGGTGCCGGGTGTCCGCAGCGTGGCGTTGCCGGGGGGGCTGCTGCTGCCGGTCACCACCCTCGGACGCCATCAGCACCAGACCCTGATCGACTTCGTCTTCGGCAACCTCGACCCCGACCGGGCCGAGTGGACCGACGAGGACCGGGACATCGCGGAGATCATGGGCGGCTACTGGGCCACGCTTTTCCCTTACTCAGCAGGCCTGGTGACGACCATGCGCTCATCTGCGAGGTCTCCGACGGCAGCAGCACGGCCCCCCCATCTGCGCCATGCCCGCACCATCGACGAGGGCGGCCGTGGCCTGTTCCCCCTGTCCCAGACCGCCCAGCGCTGGGGAACCCGCTACTCAGCGGAGGGCAAAACCGTCTGGACCGCATGGCAGCCGGAGCCTGACGGCGGATGAACGCGGCGGGACATTTCATCGATACGAGCGGTACACGAAACTGATGACTTGCGGCACATCGTGATGATCCGCGCCGCATCGCTCGTTATCGCCGCGCCGTGTATGGGTCAATGAACACCCGCCGAACTCTCACACACTGGCGACGTTGATCAATTGTCATCCGTGGCCAGAAACCGGCCTGCGCGTAATTCGCACCGGCGCCCATTCTCGGGCGAACGGAACCGCATGTGTAACGCGGAACGCCCTTTCCGACGCAGACGGGAACACGGGCGTCTGCCGATGGCGCTCCGTTATCTCCTAGCCGAGGCGTGACAGGCGCGCCGGATTGGACCCCCACCGTGAACGACCCCGACCGCGTGCCTCCGCCCATGAACCAGCCGCCGTACGGCGGCTATCCCCCGAGCGGCGGTATGCCGCGCCCCGCCCCCATACGCGACTATGACTACCCGCCGAGCGGTCCGGCGCCCGCCCCTCGCCGGGACCGGCGCCGGGACGGCTCGGGCACGCGTCGCACGGCGTTGTTCATACAGACCCTCGGGGACGTCGCCGCCGTTTTTCTGGGCCTGTGGATTCTGCTCTACCTGCTCGACGCCAACCGGGCGAATCCCTTTGTCGGATTCGTACAGGGCGTGGCCGACTGGCTGGGCTGGTGGGCACAGGACATCTTCACAATGGACGTCGAGAGTTTGCGCGTCCTTCTCAATTATGGCCTTCCCGCAGTGATTTATTTGCTCATCGGCCACGGAATCGCCACGTGGATGCGCCGCGCCTCCGATGCGTAATGAATCGTGAAAGTACGTGAAGGCGGCCCGTCGGTTACTTCGGCGGGCCGTTTCAAAGCTGGTGTGCCGCTTCCCGGGTCAGCGACCAGTGCGCGCGGTCAGACGGTACCGGGCGCCTCGGCGAGTATCGAAGGACACCACGCACTCCTCGGGGCGGTCGGCACCGGCGCCGACGACGTCCACCGGGTGCGGGGTCCGGATGCGCACCGGGTTGCCGAGCAGGGAGCGCACCTCCGCGTGCGTGATCCCGTCCACCGTCCACGCAAGGTCGACCTCGAATCCGCCGCGGGCCAGCAGCCCGCGGAAAGAACCGGCGGGCCATGCTTCGGGAAGCGCAGGCAACAGGTCGATCTCGTCGGCGTGGCTCTGCAGCAGCATCTCGGTGATGCCGGAGATTCCTCCGAAGTTGCCGTCGATCTGGAACGGCGGGTGCAGGTCGAAGAGGTTGGGGGCGGTGCGGGCGGGGGTGAGCAGGTCCGACAGGTGCTTGTAGGCGCGCGCCGGTTCCAGGAGCCTGGCCCACAGGTTGATCTTCCAGGCGAGGGACCAGCCCTGACCTGCCGTTCCGCGCAGTTCCAGGCTCTTCGCCGCGGCCGCGGCGAGTTCCGGAGTCGTGCGGGGGTTGATCTGCGCGCTCGGGAAGACGCCGTACAGGTGGGAGACGTGACGGCTGTGTACCAGAGCGGCCTCCTTCCAGTCCTCCAGCCACTCCTGGATCTGGCCGAGGTATCCGATCTGCGTGGGCGCCAGGCGTTCGCGGATCTCGGTGACCCGTTCGACAAGTCCGGCATCCCGGTCCAGTACCTTCGCGGCCTGCCGGTAGGCGTCGAACAGGTCCCGCAGCAGTTGCATGTCCATGGTGGGACCGGCGCAGATACTGACGCTCTCGCCCTCGTCCTGGTGGTGGGTGACCTCGGGGGACTGCGAGGGGTTGGTGACGAGCCAGCCGGTCTTCGCGTCCACAACCAGCGTGTTGAGGAAGAACTCCACCGCGCCCTTGATCACCGGGTAGTTGCGGCTCAGAGCGCCCTTTTCGCCGGTGAAGCGGTAGTGGTCCCAGAGCATTACGCAGAGCCAGGCGCCGCCGGTCGGCCACATCCCGTACTGTGCGGCGTCCACGGGCGCGGTCCCCCGCCAGCCGTCCGTGTTGTGGTGCAGTACCCAGCCGGGTGCGTCGTACATCGCCTTGGCGGTGCGGGTTCCGGACTCGGCCAGCTCATGGACCATCTGCACGGCGGGGTCCCAGCACTCCGCCAGGTTCGCGGGGCCCGACGGCCAGTAGTTCATCTCGAAGTTGATGTTGACGGTGTACTTGGACTCCCAGGCCGGGTTGAGGCTGTCGTTCCACAGGCCCTGGAGGTTGGCGGGTTGGCCCGGCGAGCGGGAGCAGGAAGCCAGCAGGTAGCGGCCGTACTGGAAGTAGAGCGCGGCGAGCTGCGGGTCTTTTCCGTCGGCGAAGAGCGGGATGCGCTGGTCAGTGGGGAGACCGGTCCGCTCCGAGAGACCCAGGTCTATACCGACCCGGGAGAAGAGCCTCCGGTAGTCGGCCACGTGCCGGGTTCGCAGCTGTTCGTACTGCCGCCCGGCCGCTGGATCAAGGTGCCGGCGGGCTCTGGCCTTCGGGTCGGCGCCGGCGTCTCGGTAGTTGCGGTAGCTGGTTGCCATGGAGATCAGCAGGGTCACGCTGTCGGCGGCCTCGACGGTCAGCGCCCCTTGATCGGTGGAGACCTTGCCGCCCTCCGCTTGCGCGCGGGCAAGTGCGCGGAAGTGCACGGAACCGGGCAGGCCGTACCAGTCGCCGCTGACGCCGTCGAGCGCGACGGTGCGGGCGTCCACGGATGAGTCTGTCGCCCGCTGAGGGGTGGTGAAGCGGGCGGTCAAGCCGATAGCACCCGGGGTGTCGGCGGTCATCCGCACGACGATGACCTGGTCGGGGGTGCTGGCGAAGACCTCGCGCACATGGCGTACACCGCCGCGCGTGTAGCTTGTGCGGACGACCGCCTCCTCCAGGTCCAGCTCGCGTTCGTAGTCGGTCACCTCGCCCGTCCCGGTGAAGGTAAGTTCGAGGTCGCCGAGCACCTGGTAGGCGACCTGCTCGGAGGGGCTGCCGATGAACTTGGTGTCGACCAGCCGCTGCGCCTGGTTCCACTTCTCCTCCACCACCAGGCGGCGGATCTCGTCCAGTTGTGCTCCAGCGCCGGGACGGATGTAGTCGTGCGGACCGCCCGCCCACACGCTGTCCTCGTTGAGCTGTAGCCGTTCGGTGTCCGTACCGCCGAAGACCATGGCGCCGATCCGGCCGTTGCCGACCGGCAGTGCCTCCAGCCACTCCGCGGCCGGAGCCTCGTACCACAGGCGCATCGGGTTGGGGCCGTGGACGGAGCCGGCGGCCGGAGGTTCGGCGGTGTCAGCCACGCCCGGTGCGGCCTGCGCGGCTCCCGCGCTCAGGGCGACCGCCGCAGCTGATGCTCCGGCAACGGCTAGGACGTTTCGTCGGGACAACTCGGACATGGGGTGCCTCCATTGTGTTGTGCGGGCAGTAGGCGTGCCGATCCGGCCGCGCGGGCGGCGGGTGCCGTCCGCAGCCGGCCCGGCGGCGGCGCAGCCAGGCCGGCTTTGCGCGCGACCACCCGACCGGTGTCGTCGCGCGTCACTTCGAAGAGAGCCTCCATCGGCAGCGGACCGTTGGACTCGCATGTGCTCCGGCGCCCGGCCGGCGCGGCGCCGCCGCGTGGGGTGGTGGTCCCAGGCAGCCCGCGTAGTTCGGCGGCGTGACATGCCCCAACGGGGGTACGGGCCCGTTCGTCCGGACCGTCACCGGTCGCGGCGACCGGGCCCGTACTCCTCGGGGTGTCCGGTCAGCGACCGGTCACTGGGTGTCGCCCTCGGGCAGCGAGTACGGGAAGGACGCGGTGACGCCGATCTTCTCGTACTCCATCTTCGATGTGTCGAAGTCGTCTTCCCAGTTGGCGTTCTTGACGTCGTTGCACTGATAGCTCTGGTACTTCTGGTCGGTGACCTTGCCGACTTCGATGTTCTCGAAGCTGAAGCCACAACCGCCGGCGTCCATGTGCACGCCGCGGGTACCGCTGTCCGGCATGGAACTGTCCGGGATCACGTCACCGATGACGACCTGGCGCACATGGTTGTCGATCGTGTGCGGCTCGAAGTTGCTGACGCCGTAGGCGTAGAAGGCGCCCATGTCGCCGCTGTCCAGGCCGGTTTCGTCGATGCGCAGGTATTCGAAGGTGTTGTCACGGGCGTAGTCGTCCTCGGGCGCGACCTCGGGCCGCACTTCGAGGCTCACGCCGTAGCGCGCGCTGTGCTTGATGTGGCTGTGACTGATCGTGTTGTGACCGGTGTTCTGGAGCTCGATACCGGAGGCATCGCCTGGCACCAGTTCGCCGTAGTGGGTGATGTAGTTGTTGGTCAGCAGGTGGCCGTTGGAGGTGTTGCCCTCGCCCGGATACGGCCCCTCTACCTTGATCCCGTCGCCGCCGATGTTCTCCAGCAGGCTGTCCCGGACCGTCAGTCCGTCGTTCGCGAAGAGGGCGTACACCGCGTGGTACCCGGTGTCGGATATGTGCAGCCGGGACAGAGTGATGTCCTTGCTGTTGGTCACGGTGACGGCGCCGAAGCGGTTGCGAGGCAGCTCGATCTGCCGGTCGTACTCCGGATACTTGTGCGGTTCACCCGAGTCACCGTCGCTGATCCAGCCGTAGCGGTACCAGTCGACGAAGTCGGTGTACTGGAGGGAGAGCCCGTCGAGGGAGATGTTCTGCACGCGCCGGTCGGGGTCCGGCCCGGCCAGATTGAACAGGGTCTTCACGGTGGGCCGCAGCACGGTGACGTCATTGATGTCGCCGCGCGGCTTGTAGTAGACCTGTCCCTTCTTGAAGTCCATGTAGTACTCGCCCGCCTGGTCGAGAAAGTCCAGCGAGTTCTGCAGGAAGTAGCGTGAGCCGCCGCGGGAGTTCATGAGTGCGTAGCGGGTCCAGTACTTCAGCGTCATCTGGTTCTTCGCCGGGTTCCAGTCATGGATCGGAACGGTGTCGGTGAACCAGCTCCAGCTACCGCCCGACCACACGACCGCTTGGGCGTTGCTGAGGTCCCAGCTCGCGTCCCAGTCACCGGGTTTGGAGTACAGCCACTGATGGACAGCCTCCTTCTCCGGCTCCTCGAGCACGGAGGTCATGTAAGGAGCCCACTCGTCGTCGGACCTGCGGTTGGGGTAGCGGGCCGTGGTGGCACGCTTGCCGTCCTCGAAGAGGGTGTAGAAGGGTTTGTCGGTGCCGACGTCGGCACGGTAGATGCCGTCCTTGTACTCCTTCCATCCGGTGACCGGAGCAGCACCCATCACGCGGGCCTTGCCGGGGCCGTCGTAGGAGCGGTACACGACCCGGTGTCCATCGACGCCCGAGTCGCGGTCGTCGAAGTCGATGGTCTTGGAGACCGGGTAGTCGCCCGCGCGCAGGTTGACGTTGATGTCGCAGTGCATCCGGCCGGAGCGGTTGAGACCCTTGTCGCGGATGTGGTCGCGGGCTTCTGCAATGGTCTTGAAGGGGCGGCTCTTTGTGCCGTCGGCCTTGTCGCTCCCGTCGGGCGCGACGAAGAGATCGGTGGCCTTGCAGTCGGCCGGCTTCGCATTCGCGCTCGCGTGCGGGACATTCAGCGTCGCCCCGCTGACCAGCAGGGCGCCGGCCGCAAGCAGCAGCGGAAGTCTTGACCTTCGACTTACGAGGGTGTTGATGGGCATGAAGCCTCCTTGCCACGTGCGTTCTGTGGCTTTGTCGTTCGGCCCTGGACGGGTGGACGCCAGGTGTGGGCACAGGTCGTGCCGCACCCGGGCGTGCTCCTGTACGCGGTGACGAGGTCTGATCACGTCACCGCGGCTTCACGTTCGGCCTGTCGTCGCTCGCGGTCACCGGGCAGCAGGAACGCTCCGCCGGGCCATACGTACGTGATGGGCGCAGGAATGGATTCGGCCGGGCATGCGCGGGCACGGTGTGCCGTCGCGTGGGCCGTCATGACGGGGGGCAGTTGCCCCCTTCGGTGGATTCCAGGTGTCCTGGGCCGGGCTGGGGATGGTGTTCAGAGCGGACGGACAACGTGGCGCCGGCTCTTCCGGGCCCCACCTCGCCGGTCCTTCGTTCACGCAGCGTTTCCTCCTCGGCGGGCATCGCGGCGCACGATCTAGTGGGTCACTGATCGAGCACGATAAGTAAGATGTTCGGGCCCAGGCTCCGTCAATACACCGGCACGAACAATAAGTTGATGTGTGCGGGACTGCGTTACTGCGGCCTTCCGAGTCATAAATCCACGCATCTATGGAGTGGCGATGCCATGACAGTTCCCGATCCGCAGGCGTTTCCCCAGCTCAGCGAGGAGGACCGGGCTGCCCTGTCCGACTACTCACGTCAGCCACCCGGGACACTGCGGCTGCGCAGCAGCATCGTCCTGGCGTGCGCCGAAGGGCTGACCAACGTGGAGGTGTCCCAGCGGCTCCAGGTCAGTCCCGCCACCGTGGCCAAGTGGCGGGCCCGCTACCTGCGTCGGGGCATGCCCGGGCTGAGGGACGCACCCCGCTCGGGCCGACCGCGCAGCGTCACCAGGCGGGAGGCGGAGGCGCGCATCGCCGCTGTGCTCGCGCAGGCCGATAACGGCTCGCCGGTGCCCTCCACCCGCTCCCTGTCGGACACGCTGGGCCTGTCCCAGTCGACAGTGGCCCGCATCTGGCGGGAACAGGCCGCCGAGCTGCCCGAGCCGACACGGCCGCGGAACGCCGGGCCCAGCCCGGGGGCCGAGCCGGACGGGGACGGACCGGCGCCGGTCCCGGCTCGCATGCCGCGCCGGCTGCTCTCCGACCACGTGTACACGCTGCTGCGCGACTGGATCGTCAGTGGTGAACTCGTGCCGGGTCAGCGCCTGGTGGAGTCGGAGATCGCCCGACGGGTCGGAACCAGCCAGGCCCCGCCCCGTGAGGCGATCAAGCGGCTGGCGTACGAGGGTCTGGTGATTTCCCAGCCGCACCGGGGCACGCGCGTCGCGCGGATCTCCGAGCAGCAGGCCCAGGACGTACGGGACATCCGGGTCATGTTCGAGGAGTATGTGGCCCGCCGAACCGCCGGCCGGCTGGACGCCGAGCACACACAGCTGCTGACCGACGACGTGGCGCAATTGCGCCGATCTGTGGACGAGGGTGATATTGCAGCCTTCCGCAGCGCCGACATGTCCTTTCACCGCCATGTATGCAAGGCTTCCGGCAACGACGCGCTGATCCGCCTGTGGCGCATGATCGAGTCCAGTCTGTGGGATCTCCATGTGCTGGGCGACCCCCGCTATGTCGGCGGCTGGGGCGCGTTGGCCGAGCACCACGCGGAGCTCTTGGACGTCCTGCGCTCCGGCGACCCCGATGTCGCCGGGCCGATGTTCGCCGCCCATGCCGCGGGCGAGGTGGACCGCTACCTCCCCGATCCGGCCGAACCCGGCGCCCCTTCCGGGCAGTAGAGCGACCGCGGACCACCAGCCCATCTCACCGAAGGACACATCCGTGAGTGATCCGACACGCAGAAGACTCCTCCGCTTCGGAGCCATGGCCGCCGCCGCGGTCCCGCTGGCCCACGCCACGGGGGCGGCGGCCGCCGGCCGGCCGGGCCCCCGCTTCCCCGACGTCTGGTTTCCCGTCACCGCCCACGGCGCCGTGGGCGACGGCGTCACCGACTGCACGGCCGCGATCCGCTCGGCCCTACGCGCCTGCCACGAGGCCGGTGGCGGACACGTGCTGATACCCGCCGGCCGCTGGGTGACCGGCGCGATCCACCTGCTCAGCGGTGTCGACCTGCATGTCGCCGAGGGAGCGACGGTGCACTTCAGCACCGATCCGGCCGCCTACCTGCCGGTTGTGCGGACGCGCTGGCAGGGCATCGAGGTACACAACTACTCGCCCCTGGTCTACGCCTACGGCCAGCACGACATCGCCGTGACCGGCCGGGGGGTCCTCGACGCGCAGAGCGACAACGCGCACTGGTGGCCCTGGAAGGGCTCCGGACAGTACGGATGGCAGACGGGCATGCCCAACGAGCGTGCGGACTGGGCGACTCTGGAGCAGTGGGGCGCACAGGGAGTTCCGGTGACCGAGCGCGTCCTGGGCGAGGGGCACTTTCTGCGCCCCAGTTTCATCCAGCCCTATGCGTGCAGCAATGTCCTGATCGAAGGCGTCACACTGCGCAACTCCCCGTTCTGGAACATCCATCCGGTGCTGAGCCGGAACATCGCCGTCCGTGACGTCCGCGTGGAGTGCCAGGGCCCCAACAGCGACGGCTGCGATCCCGACTCGTGCGAGAACGTCATGATCGAGCGGGTCACCTTCGCCACGCACGACGACTGCATCGCCATCAAGTCCGGCCGTGACCAGGACGGCAGGCGTGTCGGGGTCCCCTCGCGACACATCCGTATCCAGGACTGCGTGTACCTCAGCGGCGGGGCCGCGGTGGCGATCGGTAGCGAGATGAGCGGCGGGGTATCGGACGTGGTCGCGCGGCGGCTCAGCCTGCCGTTCAACCCGGATCTGGACGAGGCGTCCGTCGCCTCGGTCCTGGCCGTCAAGTCGACGCCCACCCGAGGCGGGTACGTGCGGAACGTCCGGGTCACCGACGTCGACGCGCCGGCCTGGACTTACGTACCCTTCGAGGTCACCTTCCAGTACGCCGGGGACACCGGCGGGGTGCTGCCCGCGGAGGTGTCGCGCCTGTCTGTGGCCCGCTGGTCGGTGGGCGGTCGCTGCGAGTACCCGGTGCGTGTCCGCGCCCGTCCCGAAGCGCCGGTCAGCGATGTCCGGCTCGACCGGCTGACCTTCGGCGACGCCGCGCAGAGCATGGTGCTCCAGTCCGTCACAGACCTGTCCATGCACCGCGTGACGGTCAACGGCCGCCTCGTGGAAGGTCCCGTGTGAAGCCGGCCTTTCAGGTCATCACTTGTATGATACGTTACGACTGTTGAGGGGGGGCGGTGCAGGGCCTCCCCCCGGCCGTGCACCGCCATTTCCCTGCTCGAAGGACACACACCCCGAAACATCAGCACGGTGCGGTCATCGAGCGCGAGCCACGTGCCCAGGCACACTCCCCCACGGTCCGCGCCCGAGTTTCCGGACTACGAGTCACCGGCCCGGGGCGCATCAGCCACCACCGTGGTGTCCCGGAGGCGAAGGTGCCTCCGCCCAGGGGACGGCGAACGAGCACACAGAGGGGGAGCAGATGAAGATCACCGGATACCGGACCCTCCGGACCGTCCACAACTGGGGCCGCCCGGTCGGGGACGCGAACGGCTTCGTCGCGGGCGGTGTCACCGAAGTCCCGGTCGTGTTGGTCGAGACCGACGGCGGCCTCACCGGGGTGGGCCTCGGCGCCCACGCCGAGGCGCAACGCATCTTCCCCGCCATCGAGGGCCAGGATCCGCGCGCCGTCACCGCCCTCTACGACCGGATGCTGGCCCAGACGTTCAAGAGCGGCCACGGCGGCGCCGCCTTCGGGACCATCGGCGCCTTCGACATGGCGCTGTGGGACCTCAAGGCGAAGATGGCCGACGAACCGCTGTGGCGCACACTCGGCGCTGCCGACCGTTTCGTTCCCGGCTACGCCTCCGGCCTGGACATCGCCCTCTGCGACGAAGAGTTGGCTGCGCTGTACTCCGGCTGGGCCGAACGCGGCTTCACGGGCGCCAAGATCAAGGGTGGTCTCGACACGGACCGCGACATCCTGCGGCTCGGCGCGGTGGCGGAGGTGCTGCGCGCCAACACCCGTTCTCCCGCCCTGATGCTCGACGTCAACGAGACCTGGGGCAGGCACCAGGCGGTACGGCTGCTGGCCCGCATCGAGGACCGCGTCGATCTCACCTGGATCGAGGAACCGGTACGCCGGTGGGACGTGGCAGGGAACCGGGCCGTGAGCCGTGCCGCGCGCACCCCCGTCGCCACCGGCGAGAACCTGACCGGGCTGGAACAATTCCGTCCCCTGCTGGCCGGAGACGCCGTGCAGGTGGTGCAGACCGGAAGCGTCTGGGGCATCACGCACTTCCTGCGGGTCGCCACCCTCGCTCACGGACACGACCTGCCGGTCAGCCCGGTCGGCTACGAGGCCAACCCACTGGCACACGCTGCCGCCGCGGCCCCCAACCATCTTGTCACCGAAGTGCAGGACACCTCAGCACCGGTGGGACTCACCGTGGACCAGGTGATCGCCGACGGCGGCATCGTACTCGGTGATGCCCTGGGCCTCGGCATCACGGTGGACGAAGCAGCCGTCGCGCGACTGAACGAGACCGCCGGTTGGGCCCAGCCCGACGGACCCCATGTACGTCCGTCCGTCGCTGGTCTGCGTCTTGTGGCCGAGCCCGGCCTCGACGGCCGGGCTGCCGGCGACCGTGTCCGAGCCACCGTCGAACGCCTTCCCCGCGACGGTCACACCGAGAGGGGGATTGCCCCGTGACGCGCCCCCGCGCCGTCTTCGCCATGAACCCGCCGGGCCTGACCCGCGCCCTCTTCGACGAAGACGCCCTCACCCGCATGCGCGGTGCCGCCGATATCGACACCGACCTCGTCCTCACGGAGCTGGAATCCCCGCAGTCACGGGACGCGCTGGCCGGGGCGGAAATTCTCGTCGCGGGCTGGGACGCGCCCGTCGTCCGGGCGGCCCATCTGCCGTATGTCTCCCGGCTGCGAGCCGTGGTCTACGCGGGCGGGGTCGCCGCGACTTGCCTGGAGGAGCCCGAATTCTTCGCCGTCCGCGGCGTGGTCGCGGCCAACGCCCGCGTCGCCAACTCCGGGCCGGTGGCAGAGTACACGCTCGCCGTGATCCTCCTGGCCGGCAAACGGGTACTCCCCGCCGCGCGGGAGTTTCGGCGGGCCAGGAACCTTCCGGACCACTTTGCCGCGCCCCCGACAGGCGGGAACTACCGGCAGACCGTAGGCATCGTCGGAGCCTCCACCGTGGGCCGCGCGGTGCTCGCCCTGCTCCGCCCCTTCGACCTGGACGTGCTCCTGTACGACCCCACGCTCACGACGGAAGAGGCCATCTCCCTCGATGCGCGGCCGGTGACGCTCGACGAACTCATGAGGAGCAGTCAGGTGATCTCCCTGCACCAGCCGCTGACCCCCGAAACCCGAGGTCAGATAGACGCACGGCGGCTCGCCCTTATGCGCGACGGAGCGACGCTGGTGAACACCGCGCGGGGAGCCGTCGTCGACCAGGACGCCCTGACGGCAGAGCTGCGCACCGGCCGGATAGACGCCGTGCTCGACGTCACCGATCCGGAGCCGCCAACCGCCGACAGCGAGCTGTGGACACTGGACAACGTCGTTCTCACCCCCCACATGGCGGGCTCCATGGGCGGTGAGCTGCACCGCATCGGCGATTCCGTCGCCGACGAGGTGGCACGGTTCGCCGCAGGCCTCCCATTCGCCCACCCGGAGGACCTCGCGGCCTCCGGGCGCGCCAGGGTTCGGTGAGAAGGATGCGTACCCGTACCTGCGCCCGCGGTCTCGCACTGACCGAACTCGGCCTGGGAGCAGCCCAGTTGGGCAACCTCGCCCGGACGACCAGCGACGAGGACGCCCAAGGCGCCGTCGACGCGGCCTGGGAGAGCGGCGTCCGCTATTTCGACACAGCCCCGCACTACGGGCTCGGACTGTCCGAACGCCGCCTCGGTGCAGCGCTCGCCCAGCGCCCCCGGGCCGAATACACCGTCTCCACCAAAGTGGGCCGACTGCTGGTGCCGAGCCCGCAGACCACACACCTCCAGGACGACGGCGGTTTCGCGGTGCCTGCGGCCTTCCGTCGCAGCTGGGACTTCAGCCGGGACGGGATCCTGCGGTCCCTGGAGGGCAGTCTGGAGCGTCTCGGCCTCGACCACGTCGACATCGTCTATCTCCACGACCCCGACCACCACTGGCAGGAGGCCTCCACGACCGGCGTCGACACCCTCATCGAACTGCGTGACCAAGGCGTGGTGACGGCGGTCGGCGTCGGCATGAACCAGGCCGCCATGCTCACCGAGTTCGTCCGGCGCTGCGATGTCGACGTCGTCATGGTGGCCGGTCGTCACACCCTGCTCGACCACGCGGCCCAGGACGAGTTGCTGCCGCTTGCGCAGGTACGCGGCGTGGGCGTCGTCGCCGCCGCCGTCTACAACTCCGGGCTGCTTTCGGCCCCCCGCCCACCACTGCACGCTACCTACGACTACCAGCCGGCCTCTCGTGAACTGCTCACCCAGGCGGCCGTGATAGCCGACGTCTGCGAAGATCACGGCTGCAGCCTGCCGGAGGCCTCCATTGCCTACCCCCTGCTTCACCCCGGGGTCATCTCCGTGGTGCTCGGCGCGCGGGACGCCGGCCAGTCCCGTACCAACGCCGACCGGCTGGCGGCCTCCGTCCCCGACGCGCTCTGGGACGAACTGACCCGCCTCGGTCTGCTGCCCGACGGGTACGCTGCGCAGGCGGCGGGAGGACGGTCATGACCGTCATCGACGCCCACCAGCACGTCTGGGACCCCATCCGCGCTCCGTACGACTGGCTCGGCCCTGCCATGGCACCGATCGACCGGGCGATGGGGTTCGCAGACGCGCGGCCCGCGCTGCGGGCAGCCGGCGTCACGGCTACGGTGCTCGTGCAGGCCGCCGACAACGACGCCGACACCGACCACATGCTGGCCACCGCGGCGGCGCACCCCGAAGTGGTGGCCGTCGTCGCCTGGGTTCCGCTGGACGCCCCCGGCCGGGCCCGCACCCGCCTCGCGGCGCTGCGCCGGGACCCCCACGTGGTGGGCGTACGCGCCCTGGTCCACGAGGATCCCGACCCGGACCGGATACTCCGCCCGGACGTCGGCCAGGGACTGGCGCTGCTCGCCGAAGCGGGTATGACGTTCGACTACGTCACCTCGTCGCCCGCGGCCCTGGCCCATGTGCCGGAGCTGGCCGCCCGTCATCCCGAGCTGCGTCTGGTCATCGACCACCTCGGCAAGCCTCCGGTGGGCGGCGGCGCCGCGGAGCGTGCCGCATGGCGACGGCTGATCGCCGCTGCCGCGCGCCACCCCTGCGTCCACGCCAAGGTCTCCGGCCTCTACGCCAACCGCTGGCCCCTCGGCGCGTGGACGGTGGAACAGGTGCGCCCGTTCGTCGAGGACGCGCTGGAACTCTTCGGTCCCCGCCGTCTGATGTACGGCGGCGACTGGCCCGTCTCACTGCTGGCCGGCGGCTACGAGCGCACCTGGGAGGCGTGCCGGAAACTGCTCGCCCCGCTGGATTCCGACGACCGCGCGGCAGTGCTGGGCGGCACGGCCGCCCGCTTCTACCGCATCAATGCCGGTCTGCTGGATGCCGCACGCGCCTCGGCCGTGTAAACCACCCCGGAGGGAACGCCATGGAACACCGCACGACCAGGCCGGACACGGCCGCACTCGCCGGCTGGCTGCACACCTGGGTGACGGACGAAGGGGCGATCAACGGCTTCCACAACCACAGTGTGTGGGGCACAAACCCCTTCACCTTCCTGGATTTCACCTGCGGACACACCACTTTCGCGGGCCCGGCCGTCGGTGCCTTCGGGCAGGCCGTGGCCGAGCAGCCCGACGAGCGCGGCATCGAGCTGCTGCGGCGATTGCTGCGCTACCAGTCCGTCGAGCTGCAGCCCGACGGCCAGTACCAGCACATCGGCTTCCAGGTCGGCGAGTCGGCCACCACCGGCCTCATCCACAACGCTGTCGGCAGCCTCGGCATGCTGCTCGCCCTGAAGCACGCCCGCCATCTGCTGCCCGCCGTCGAGGTGCGCGCCGCGCTGGCAGCCGTCCGCCACAATCTCGACGCGTGCGAGATGTACGGGGGCGGGCGGGCCGGCGAAGACGGTACCTGCAACCAGGAGTACGCCCGGGTCTGGGTCAAGCAGCTCTACACGGAGCTCTCCGACGACAAGACCTACTCGGACCAGATACCCGAGGACCTCGACACCCTGGTCCGGCTCTTCCACCGCCGCGGCGTGCCCGACGCGGACAGTGCCGGCACGTTCCGCACCGTACGGGACCGCGCCGAGGGCGGCATTCTGGAACCGGCCGAGTACTACGGCCTCATGATCGTCCCTCTGGTGCTCGGCTACCGCGCTCAGGGCGACCCGGAGCTGCTGGCCGAGGCGAAGCGCCTGTGCCGGCATGTGGCCCGCTCCGCCTGGACCGACACCACCGGCGCCACCCGTTACCACCGCTACTGGTACGTCCTGGGCGACCGTCTCCTGAAAACCGACACGCCCATGCTGATCGCGGGCATGGGGCTGACTCTGTACGGCATCCACGAGGTGCTGGCCGAGGGACCGGACCCCGAACTGGAAGCGTTCACCGAGGCGTGCCTGGCGACCTATGCCGGCTACCAGACGCCCGGCGGCTACTTCGCCTCCGCGAGCGGCTGGCACAACGAGGCCGATATCGCCCCCAGCACCGCCTGGCACGCCCACGATCTGATGTTCCTATTGGCCAGGCTCGGTCCGGGTGAAGGTTTCTGGGACAAGGTACTCGCACCCAGGGACCGGCAGTCGGTGCTGGTCAGCGACCGCGCGTTCTGGGCCGAGTCCGGTGTCCACTGGTGCGTGCGCTCCCCGCTGACCGCGGGGGACCTGCACATCTACGGCCGCAAGGACAAAGGCACCTTCACCCGGGAGTTTTTCGCCTGGACCGACCGCGAGCCGCTGCCCGAGGACCTGCGTTACCCGGGTGCACCCGAATTCTTCGTCGCCAACGACGGCATCTACCGCGTCGACGGCGACGAGGCCCCCACGGACATCACGGCCGTCGGCCCCCTGCCCTACCGGGGGCGGCTGTGACGCCCGACCCCAATGACCACGCCTCACTGTCCAGTGGATGTTGATCCCCAGCTTTCCCTACCGAGGAAAAAAGAGATGACAATGATGTCTGCCAACCGAGGGAGCAAAGCGCGCGGCGTCGTCCTTGCCGCCGTGGTTCCGCTGATGCTCCTCACAGCCTGCTCGTCCGGCACCGGCGCGTCCGGCAGCAAGGACGGCGAGATCCGGATGATGGTCAATCTGACCGACAACCTCGATCAGTCCTACTGGGAGAAGCTGGTCAAGCCGTTCGAGGACAAGACCGGCCTGAAGGTGAAGATCGAGGGTCCGACCGGTAAGTCCGTCGCCGAGTCCTTCCCTCAGCAACTGGCCGCGGGGACCGCTCCCGACGTCATCCAGTCCATCTTCCCGGACGACGACACGGCGCCGGAGCTGGTCGACCTCAGCGGTGAGGACTGGGCCAAGGACACCCCGATGTTCGACGAGTACGCCATCGGTGACGCGCACTACGCGGTCGGCGTCGGCACACAGCCGCAGTCACTCGTCTACTACAACAAGTCCGCGTTCAAGAAGGCCGGCATCACCGCGACTCCCACGACCTGGAAGGAGCTGACCGACGACCTGGGCAAGCTGAAGAAGGCCGGCTACACGCCGATGCAGACCGCCGGCGACTACCAGACCGGCCTCCAGCTCCAGCAGATCTACCACCCGACGCTCAACCAGCTCCACCCGAAGTGGCAGAGCGCCGTCAAGGACGAGAAGCTCACCGTCGGGGAGACGTACAAGCCGGCATTCCAGATGTATGCGGACTGGATCGACGCCCATTACATAGCCAAGAGCGACGTCGGCCTCAACCCCTCGCAGGCGGACGGCAACTTCGTCGCCGGCAAGGCAGGTCTCTACACCAACGGCAGCTGGTTCGCCGCCACTCTGGCCAAGGCCGGGACGCTGCCCTTCGATGTGGGCGTGTTCTCCCCGCCGGCCGCCGACGGCAAGAGCTATCCCGGTCCGCAGGGCGCCACCATGGCCAACCCGTACATGGTGCACAAGGGCGCGGCGGACGAGGACAGCGCCAAGCAGCTGGTCGAGTTCCTGGTCACCGACCCGGCGGCCGTCAAGGCGCAGCTCGGCTCCGACGGGGTGTTCCGCAAGGACTCCGACGTCAAGCAGACCGGTGTCGGCTCCCAGATCCAGGCCATTCTGGACGATGCTCCGGCGCTGGTCGCCGTCGGTGAGGGCCAGGGCAACGTCCGGCTGCCCGTGACCGGCTTCAACCCCAAGTTCACGGAGGTCGCGCAGAGCCTCTACACGGGAGCGAGCCCGGCCGACGCGGCCAAGGCCATCGACCAGTGGGTCGACGAGAACCGCTGACCATGGCACGCAAACTCTCTTCGAAGCCGCGGGGATGGCGCCACGCGGCCGCCGCCGTCAGTATGGTCGTCCCCGCGGTTCTGATATACGCCGCCCTGCTGGTCGTACCGGTGATCTACGCGTTCTACTACAGCTTCACCGAGTACAACGGATTCCCCACCCGTGTCCCCGAGTTCATCGGTCTCGACAACTACCGCACCGTCTTCAGCTCCGACGACATGACCAGCACGATGGTCATCACCGTCGTGGTGGCCGTGGTGGGGGCGATCGCCGTCAATCTCGCGGCGCTGAGTCTCGCGTTGCTGCTGCAGCGCACCAACCGGTTCAACACCTTCGGCCGTGTCGTCATGTTCTACCCGCACGTGCTCAGCGCGCTGGTCGTCGGCTTCCTTTGGCAGGCCATCCTCGGGCCCCAGGGCGTGGTCAACACCATGCTGGAAAAGGTCGGCACCGACAGCCTGCCCTTCCTCAGCGACCCTGACTGGGCCCTGTGGTCGATGATCCTCGTCATCGTCTGGTCCCTGTTCGGCGTCCAGCTGGTCCTCTATCTGGCGGGGCTCCAGGCCGTGTCGGCGGATCTTCTGGAGGCGGCGAAGCTCGACGGCGCCGGCCGGTGGCAGACCTTCCGTGCCGTCACCTGGCCTTCGCTGGCGTCCACGGTGACGGTCGCCGTCATCACCTCGGGAATCTCGCTGCTGAAGACCTACGACGTCGTCGTGTCGTTGACCGGGGGCGGTCCCGCGGGGTCCACCAAAACCCTCGCCTACTCGATCCTGGCGGTCTCGTTCCCGCAGCGGAACATCGGCCTGGCATCCGCCCAAGCCGTGCTGCTGATCCTCGCGGCTGCGGTCCTGTCCCTCACGGTCCTCTTCCTGCGCAGGCGCGCCGAGGACGACGCGGAGTCCATCGGATGAAGAAAACACTCACCTCGGCCGCCACCCTGCGGGTGGCGCTCATCACCCTGCTGGCCGTCGGCATGCTCGTGCCCATGTACATCCTGGTGATCAACGCCTTCAAGAGCCAACAGGACATTCTCAGCAACCCGTTCACGCTGGACCTCGGTACGGCAACGTTCCAGCACCTCGCGGACGCCTGGAACAACCCGGACTTCAGCATCCTCAAGGGCTACGGCACCACCATCGCGCTGGTGCTCTGCGTGAACGTACTGGCCATGGTGGTGTGCGCCCCCGCCGCGTACGTACTGGCCCGCACCCCGACGCCGGTCTCCCGGCTGCTGCTGTTCTTCTTCATCGCGGGGATGTTCATCCCGACCCAGGTGATCCTGGTGCCGGTCATCTTCGTGCTCCGCGCCGTCGGGCTGATGGGCACGATGCCCGGTCTCATCCTGTTCATGACGGCCACCACCATCCCGTTCACGCTGTTCGTCTTCTTCGGCTACATCCGGATGCTGCCCCGGTCGCTGGACGAGGCCGCGTCGATCGACGGGGCCGGCAAGTACTACACGCTGTGGCGGATCATCGTGCCACTGATGCGGCCGATCATCGCTACCGTGTTCATCCTGAACTCGCTGAGCGTGTGGAACGACTTCGCCAGCCCGCAAATGATCCTCGGTCCCGGCAGCGGCGTCTACACCGTCACCACCGGCGTGTACGCGGCCGTCGGCCAGTACTCCACGGACTACACCAAGGTGTTCCCCACCTTGCTGCTCGCCGTGATCCCGATCCTGGTGATCTTTATCGTGATGCAACGTCACGTCATGAGCGGCCTCGCGGCGGGAGCCGTGAAGGGATGATCCCGGCCACCGCGCCCGGCCGGCGGAGGTCCTTCCCGAACCGGCCCTGCCTCCCCCGAAGGAGTCCCCTGCCATGCCCGCACCCCATGCCCCGCGCCGCGTCGCCTCGGTGATCCGCTTGCTCCCGGAACAGGAGGCGAAGTACCGGGAGTTGCACCGCGTGGTCCCCCAGCCGGTGCTGGACGCCCTCTTCCGCGCCCACATCACCTCGTACTCCATCTTC
Organism: Streptomyces sp. NPDC051322; assembly: GCF_040689485.1. Classification (NCBI taxonomy): domain Bacteria; kingdom Bacillati; phylum Actinomycetota; class Actinomycetes; order Kitasatosporales; family Streptomycetaceae; genus Streptomyces; species Streptomyces sp. NPDC051322. The sequence goes on from NZ_JBFBAK010000017.1 coordinate 49,145, forward strand.
CTGCGCGACCACACGTTGTTCGCCTACTACGAGCACACCGGCGACGACTACGAAGCCGACATGGCCGCCGTCGCCGCCGATCCGGACACCCAGCGGTGGTGGACACTCACCGATCCCTGCCAACAGCCCCTGGACTCGGCGGAGCCCGGGGAACGCTGGGTGCAAGCCGAAGAGGTCTTCCATCTGGATTGATCCGCGACCCTCCGCTCTGTCCGGTCTTCTCCGGCGCTCCGGCGACGTCTGCGGACAGCCAGGTGCGCCCGTGGATGGACTCGCGTCAGGTCCCGGACGTGCCAAGCGGCCGCCGTCGAGCCCATGCGGAAGTGATGTGGTCCCGCATCGCCTCGGCCGCTGCGTCGGCGTCCCGGGCGATCAGCGCGGCTGCGACCCGTGCATGCGCCTGGTGCGTGAGCTCGATGTCCTCGCGCGTCGGGTCGCCGCTGTACTGGGGGGAGCGCACGGCCTTTCCCTGGATGCTCGACACGATGGCGCGCCCGAAGGCGTCGCGCGACGCGCGGTGGATAATCTCGTGGAACTCGATGTCGGCGCGGGAGTAAGCCGCCGGGTCGTCCCGGAGGGTCGCGAGCTCGTCGAGCTTGGACGAGAGCGCTGCCAACTGCGCGTTCTCTATGACCCGGGCGGCGCGTGCGGACATGGCACACTCCAGAGTCGTCCTGATCTCGATCAGGTTGTCGAGGAAGAACAAACGGTCCTTCCGCTGGAAGAGAGCGTCGAGGATCAGGGGGTCGAGAAGACTCCACTGCTCCTGATCGAGCACAACTGTCCCCCAGCCCTGGCGAGTCGCGACGAGGCCCTTCTCGGAGAGCGTCGTGGTCGCTTCACGGATGACGGTGCGGCTCACCTCGTACTGCTCACACAGGTCGCCCGCCGACGGAAGCGCGGTCCCGGGCGGATACTCGCCGAGCACGATGGCCGTCGCCAGGCTCTGCACGACGGCAGCGGCGAGGGGCGGCCGGCGCCGCTGATGGCGGGACACGGCAACGGCGTCCGCGGATGGATTGCTCATCTGGTCAGCGACTCCCCATGTGTGGTGCGAGTGTGCCCGGCCCCCGCTGTGCGAGGACTCAAGGCTAACGGAACGTGCAAAGTCATCACTCGTATCATAAGTGATGAGCGATAGCTCCTGGGAGGGGAACGGCCGCACCGCGCCGCATCCGCGGTGAGGGCGCACGCGCTCCCCGCCGGGGCCACGGTGGGCTTCACTCACCGGCGCGAACGTCGAAGGCGGGCTCGGCATCGACCGGGACATAGGGTGGGTGCTGACGCCTCGGTCCTCTCCCCCACCGACGGCCGGTGGGACGAACCGGACGAGTTCCCCGTGGTTGGACGCGCCGCTCGGCCCGGCCACCGCGTCGCGGACCTGGAAGTGCCGCCGACGGCGAGGATGGTGGACGGCGCCCGGAGTGCACGGTCCGCTCCATCAAGAGCTTTCGCGGGCGACGATCCGGTAGCCCACGTCACGGTGTGGCGCGCTGACCGGGGCACCGCGCATCCGCTTCAGCAGAAGCTCGGCCCCCAGCTCGCCGATGAGAGTACTGGGTACCGCCACCGTGGTCAGCGCCGGGACGAGGTGCCGGGCCAACTCGAAGTCGCCGAAACCGGCCAGAGCGAGCGTGCCCGGCACGTCGATCCCCCGCCGCACACACGCCTGCAGGGCTCCGGCGGCGAAGACGTCGCTGGAGAACATCACAGCGTCGGAGTCCGGATACCGCTCCAGCGCCAGGTCCAGCAAGGCGACGCCGGTATCCATGGTGACCGGCTCCGGTCCCGCGTCCACCGTGCGCGGGGCCGCCCCCAGCAGCTCGCGGACGGCGGTCGCGTAGCCGTCGAGGCGTTCTGCGGCCCGGGGATCGCCGGAGGTGTGCCGGCCCGCGAACGTGATCCTGCGCCGGTCCCGCCCGGCGAGATGCGCGACCATCGCGGACGCCGCCGCCGCGTTGGAGAAGCCGACCAGCAGATCCACCGGCTCGTCCGACCAGCCCCAGGTCTCCACCACGGGGACTCCGGCCGCCCCCAGCAGGGCGAGGGTACCCGGGGTGTGGTCGGTCCCCACCATGAGCAGTCCGTCAGGCCGCCGACCGAGGAAGCTGCGCAGCACGTCCTCCTCGTGCTCCGGCTGATAGTCGGTCGTGCCGACGAAGATCTGGTAGCCATCGGCAGCGAGGGCGGTCGAGAAGGCGTGGACCGTGTCCGCGAAGACCGAGGCGTTGATCTGCGGAACCAGGACACCGACGGTGCGGCTCCGGTTCGACGCCAGGTTGCTGGCTGCGAGGTTGGGCACATAGCCGGTCGCTGCGATGGCCGCCTCGACCTTGGCGCGGGTCGCGTCCGGCACCGACCGCGGGTCGCGCACGACACGGGAGACCGTCTGGGCCGACACACCGGACGCCGCCGCCACGTCCGACAGGGTCACGGAACGGGTCGCGGAACGCTTGCGGGGGCGGAGGGGCGGCTGAGTCACACCGGAAACGATATCCAGTGCTCCCGCCGCTGGCCCCTCTTCCCGGTGCTGCCGACCGGTCGTCACGCCGTGCGTCACAGTGCTCCCCGAGCGGACAGCGACCGCATCAGATCGGCGAGGCCGAAGTTCCACGGTTCGCAGGCGTCACTCGGCCTGATCCGGTTGACGAGTGCGCCGAGTCGGGGCGTGGCGATGGTGACCAGGTCACCGTCGTGATGGGTGAAGCCCTCGCCCGGTGTGTCACGGTCCTCCACGGGTGCGAACATCGTGCCGAGGTAGAGCACCGCGCCGTCGGGGTACTGATGGTGCGGGCCGATCAACTGGCCGACGAGTTCAAGGGGATCGCGGCTGATGGCAGACATCGAGGACACCGCGTCGAGCCGGTACCCGTCGTCGCCCTCGACGGTCAGGGTCACCGCCGCCTTCCGCACGTCGTCGATGCCGAAGCTCCGGTCGAAGAGCCGCACGAACGGCCCGAGGACCGCCGAGGCGTTGTTGTCCTTCGCCTTGGCCAACAACAGGGCGGAACGACCCTCCACATCTCGCAGATTGATGTCGTTTCCGAGGGTCGCGCCCACCACGGCCCCGGCGGAGGAGATGACGATCACCATCTCCGGCTCGGGATTGTTCCACCGCGACGAAGTGAGGACCCCGGCGTCCGTCGCGCCACCGATCGCTGCGAGCACCGGGGACTTGGTGAAGATCTCGGCGTCAGGCCCGATGCCGACCTCCAGGTACTGGCTCCACATTCCCCGGGCGACCATGAGCTCCTTCAGCGCGGCGGCCTCCTTGGAGCCGGGCCGCAGGGACGCCAGGTCGTCGCCGAGCAGGCCGCGGATACGCTCGCGCACTTCGGCTGCTCCGGACGCCTCGCCCCGTACGCGTTCCTCGATCACCCGCTCCAGCATCGACGCCACAAAGGTCACGCCGGCGGCCTTGACCGCCTGTAGGTCCACCGGTGCGAGCAGCCAGGGATGTTCCGGATCACGCGTGCCTGGCGGGGTGTTGACCAGCAATTCGTCGAGTCCGGCGATGCGCTCGCCGTCGGCCGCCCGCAACTGCGCGGCCGGGTCGGGTGTTTCGCACAGATCCCGGACGGTCGGGAAGGACGCCGTCACGTCGTGCACGCCGCTCTCGCGGACCGCGACGACGGAGGGTCCGATGCCGGATCGCCAGACCCGGCCGACGAGTGCCCCCTCGGTACCGTCGTCCGGCAGGGTGGTCGCGGCGTCGGGCCAGTGTTTCATGACGTTCCTCTCAGGCCTTGCGGAAGACGGGCGGGCGCTTCTCGGCGAATGCGCGGCGGCCCTCGGCGGCATCCTCGGTGGCGAAGCAGATGGTCTGCAGGTCCCGCTCGTAGGCGAGAGCCTGGTCCTCGGGCAGGTTCCCAGCGGCCCGCAGGTTGATCTTGGCGGTCTCCGCCGCCACGGGGGCCCGGGAGGCGATCACTGCAGCGAGGGCGCGGGCCCGGTCAAGCAGCTCTTCGGGGGCAACCACCTCGCTGACCAGGTGCCATGCCAACGCCCTTTCAGCGTCGATGCGTTCGCCGGTGAGCAGCATGAGTGCGGCATTGCTCGGGCCTGCTGCGCGGCTGAGGAAGGCGGCCATGCCGCCGCCCCCGATCCAGCCGAGCGTGATCTCCGGAGCCCCGAACGACGCCGTCCGTGAGGCGAGACGGATGTCGCAGGAGAGGGCGGTCTCCAGCCCGCCGCCGAGTGCGTAGCCGCCGACCGCCGCGATGGTGGGGGTTCGCGCCTCACGAATGGCGTCGCAGTAGTCGAGGCGGTTGCGGAACTCCCACGGCGTGCGATAGCCGTCGAGTTCGCGGATGTCCGATCCGGCGCTGAAGGCGCGCCCGCCCGCACCGGTCAGGACCACGGCACGGACGTCGTCCGTGGTATCGCACCACTCGACGGCACGGACCAAGGCGCAGGACATCTCAGGGGTGACGGCATTCAGCTTCTCGGGCCGGTTCAGGGTGAGGGTGGCCACGCGGTTGGCCACGTCGAGCAGTACGTGTTCGGTACCGAGGCCGGGCGGGGTACTGACAGTGTCGGTCATGTTCGCCTCTTCTTCGTGGTCCGGCTCGTGCGGTGGAGGACGCGCATCCGGTCGAGTGCGGCCCGGTGGCTGGTCTCCTTGGCGAGGACGGCCCGGACGACGGCCGAGGCCGCTGCCTGGAAGCCGATGTAGCCGGCGTGCCGGGGGCGGACCCAGGCCTGCTCACAGGTGGCAGTGGTGCGGCGGTAGAAGTCCGCGGCAACGATCGCGGGGTCGGTCCAGGCGGCACGCGCGCTGGGCTGCCCGTTGTGTTCGGGCAGGAACTCCCGCTGGGCGGATGGGGACATCAGCCAGCGGACATGGTCCAGCAGCTCGGGAGTGGTGGTGCAGCGGGAGCTGACGGCGAGGCCGGTGCCGCCGAGGGTGGAGCCCGGCCGTCCTCCCGGTCGCGCGGCGGGAGCGTCAGTGAACGCCAGCCGGTCGGCGTAGGTGACGTAGCCGTACACCAGTGGGCAGTGCGCCACGCGTTCGGTGCGCGACATCAGCTCCAGCAGGCCGATCGGGTTGAGGGCGCGCGTTTCGGCCGGTGCGAGAGCGTCGACGGCCGCCATGAGGTCGAGGACCGCGCGTCCCGTCCCGTCGCTGATCAGCACCTCCGGGTCTGCGGCCGGCTCCTCGCCGAGTGCGACCGCGATGGAGGCGAAGGTGAGGAAGGCATGCGGTCCGGCGAGCGACAGGGCCACCGGCGCACGGCGGGCGAGGCGCTGCACCTCGTCCCAGGTGGCGGGGGGCTCCCCCACAAGATCGGGCCGGGTGGCGGCGACCTGCGTGGCCGCGTCCAGCGGGAGCGCCCACTGCCTGCCGTGCATGGTGTACGAGCCCATGGTGGGACCGATCGAGCCGGTGCGCCAGCGGTCCAGCTCCTCACGGCCGAACAGGTCGTCGAGCGGGCGAAGACAGCCGGACGCGAGCGCCTCACCGAGGTGGGGATGGTCGAGCACGACGAGGTCGTAACGGGCGCAGAGCTCGTCGACGGGGTGGGATTCGAAGCCTTCCAGCGGCTGGACCGACCAGTGCACGAGGTCGCCGGCCGCGGCGGCGAGGGCGTCGTGGCCGCGTGGATGGTCCCACGTCAGCCCCGTGTAGGTCACGACGTCTCCGCCACTGCGCCGGAGGCGAAAAGTTCCTCGATCGCCCCTTCGTCGAGGCCTGCTTCGGCCAGGATCTCGCGGGTGTGTTCGCCGGTGAGCGGCGCGCCACGGTCGATACGGGGCGGAGTGGCCGAGAATTTGTACGGAAATCCCGGCACCTTCACGCGGCCCTCGGTGCGGTGGTCGTAGGTGACGAAGGTGCCGTTGTGCCGGATCTGCGGGTCATCGACCAGGTCCGCGTAGCCGTAGACCGGGCCGGCCCAGATGCCCGCGGCTTCGAAAGCGTCGAGCCAGTGGCGCGAGGTCCGGGCGAGCAGCCGGGACGCGGTGCGGGAAAAGATCTCGTCGCGGTGGGTCCAGCTGTGTTCCTCGTCCTCCATGGACAGGAAACTGTTTTCGCCGAGGAGCTCACCGAGCGTTTTCAGGGGCGGGAAGGCGAGGACGATGTAGCCGTCGGCGGTCTGGAACGCGCCGTAAGGCGCGCGGATGTAGACGTGCGCGTGCGGCTCCGCGGATCGGGACTGCGCCAGTCCGCCAACGGTGTGCACCGACAGTTCCTGCATCTGGAGGGTAGTGACGGCGTCGAGCATGTTCACCGTTACGAGCTGGCCCTGACCGGTGCGTTCGCGGTGCAGCAACGCGGCGAGCACGCCCTCGAACGCGGTGGACGCCGTTACGGCGTCCACGAGGTACTGCCCCGCGGCCCGCGGCGCCTCGCCGGCGCAGCCGGTGGAGAGCATGGCACCGGACATCGCCTGGAGCAGCAGGTCTTGGCCGGGGCGCTGGGCGTAGGGCCCGTCTTCGCCGTAGCCGGAGATGGAGACGTACACGAGTGACGGGTTGATCGCGGCCAGCGAGGCGTAGTCGACGCCGAGGCGGTCGGCTACGCCGGGCCGGTAGTTCTGCAGGAAGACATCGGCGCCGGCCACGAGCCGGCGGAGCACCTCTTTGCCCGCCGGATCCTTGAGGTCGACGGCGACGGAGCGCTTGTTGCGGTTCAGCGACAGGAAGGAGACGTTGATCCGGTTGCCGGCCGCACCACCCGCCGCGGCGTGCCGCTGCCACTCACCGGTGACCGGCTCGACCTTGACCACGTCGGCCCCGAGGTCGCCGAGCCGCTGTGCCGCGAAAGGACCGGCCATGGCGATGGAACAGTCGAGGACCCGGTACCCGGCAAGTATCCCGGGCGTGTCGCGCGTCGTCATGGGACTCCTTGGAGGAGGGAAGCGGAAAGGGAGGCGAGGGCGAAGAGGGCAGAACACGCCACCTCATCGCGGCATTTGTTGTTCCCGGGCTCTGTTGTTAGCGCTACCGGCAGCGCTAACATCCACGCTAGGCGGGCACCGCTCGGAGTGTCAACGCCTCGATCCGCCCCCGCGGCACCCGGTCGGAACCGGGAAGATGGGACCACCGATGAAACAACCACAAGTAGCACTCGTGACCGGCGCCGGTGGCGCCCTGGGCCGGGCCATAGCCTGCCGCCTGGCCGCCGACGGCCACGATGTCGCCGCGCTTGACCGCGACACCGCATCGCTGGAACAGACGGTCGAGCAGGTCCAGAAGGCCGGTGCCCGCGCGCTGGCGCTCACCGCCGACCTGCGCGACCCGGAGGCAATCGAGGCGGCAGTCGAACGGGCCGCGGGCGAGCTGGGAACGCTGCGCGTCCTGGTCAACAACGCCGCCGTGTACCCGAGCCGGCGGTTCCTCGACGTACCGCTCGCGGAGTACGAGGAAGTGGTCGCGGTCAACCAGCGTGCTTACTGGGTCGCGGCGCAGGCCGCCACGCGCCGCATGGCCGGCACAGGCGGCGGGGCGATCGTGAACATCGCTTCGATCACCATGCACGGAGGCTGGGACTCGCTCGCCGCCTACGTCTCCACGAAGGGCGCAGCCGTCGCGTTCACCCGCGCGCTCGCCCGCGAGCTGGGACCTGAGGAGATCCGCGTCAACTGCGTCTCCCCCGGCGCGTTCCCCACCGCGGCCGAGGAGATCCACGACGACCCGGAACTCTACCGGCGGCACGTGCTCGATCATCAGGCGCTGAAGCGTCGCGGCCGTCCCGAAGAGCTGGCCTCCGTGGTGTCGTTCCTCGCCGGACCGGATTCCTCCTTCGTCACCGGCCAGTGCGTCGAAGTCAACGGAGGGTGGGTGATGGCGTGAAGCTGAACGGACGCGACTACGACCGCCATTCCCTCGCCCGGCTCGCGGGCGACCTCGGCGCAGCCGGCGGCGTGCGGTCCGTCGTCCTGGACGACGGTTCAGAACGCGGCATCCGCACGCTGGAGTTCCGCACCGGTTCGGGCCTCTCCTTCGACGTTCTCGTGGACCGGGCCATGGACCTCGGCGGGGCAGAGTTCGAGGGCCGCGGCTTCGGTTGGCGTTCCGCGACCGGGTTCCGCCATCCTGGCCTGCACGAATACCGCGACGACGACGGCCTGTCGATGATGCGCAGCTTCTCGGGATTGCTGCTCACCGCTGGGCTCGACCACACACTGTTCGGCGCCGAGGTGGACGCCTCGCAGTACCGCTATCCGCCGCGCCGTACCGTCTCCCACGGATTGCACGGCCGGGTCGCCAACCTACCGGCCCGGCTCACCGGCTACGGCGAGCAGTGGCAGGACGACGGCCGCTGCGTGCTCTGGGCGGAAGGCGAGGTGCGCCAGGCGGCGATCTTCGGTGAACATCTGCGGCTCACCCGCCGCATCGAGGCCGACCTCGGCGGCACGGAAATCCGGCTCATCGACCGGGTGCGCAACGCGGGCTTCGACCCCACACCGCACATGTACCTGTACCACATCAACATCGGTTGGCCCTTCCTGGACAAGGGCGCGCGCTACCAGATGCCGCTGCGCCGCACCTTGTGGGAGAGCGACAGCGTCGCCGAGCAGGGCGTCTCGAACACCGACATGCCGGGCCCACTGTCCGGGTTCGTCGAGCAGGTCTACGAGCACGAGCTGGAACCGGACGCTGACGGTTCGGTACGGCCGCGGCTGGTGAACGACCGTCTGGGCATGTACTTCGAGCTGGAGTACGACGCGGTGCAGTTCCCGTCCTTCTTCCAGTGGATGCACTTGCGTGAGGGAGCGTACGCAGTGGGATTCGAGCCCTCCACGCACCATGTGCAGGGCGAGACCGCCGCCAGGGAGGACGGGTCCATGACGTTCCTGGAACCGGGCGAGGAGCGCCTGTACACGACGACGTTGCGGGTGGGCCGGACCCGCTGATCAGGCGGCCCGGCAATCGGAATGCGGTATCCGGGGAGCAGCCCAGCGAGTTCGCAGCCACCGATGGAACTCGAGTGCGGTCCAGCGGCTGATGTCACTCGGCCATTCAGGACCATCTCGTCCACCCCGGCATGGCGTAGTTCTCCCGGCCGCCCTCGGCCCGTTCACCGGGCTCGCGGCCCCAGGTGATCGGTGAGTTCGCTTTCCGGAGCGGACTCCAAGATTGAGACGGTGAGCGATGGGCCCGGGCTGCATCGTTCACGCCCCAGCCTCGAACTGCGCGCTTCTCCGCGTTCGTTCCGTCAGTCACGGCGAGTCCATCCATCGCTAGTCATTGAATCGTGACAACCCCCGATCGAGCGACGGACGCCATTCAAGTGGGCCAATGAGCCTTGTCATGGCCCTTGACCGCCGCAACGCCTGACTATAACGTCCCGACTGGTTAAAACGATTCATTCTCGCCCTACCGGCGAGAACGACAAAGGGGGACGCCACACCAGGGAGGCCCCCGCCGCCGGGTCTGGCAGTGGAAACAGGTCTGCCGGGGCAGGAACCGCCTTGTTGTGCCGGCCGCTCGGCATTCGAAGCGGCCCGCCCCTGACCGCGGCACCCGTTCCACCCTCTCGTTCTCCGCATCCCATCCAGCTTTGCGAGGCATGTGTGACCACCTGGAAGAGAAGACACCGGACCGCCCTCACCAGCGCAACGTCGGCGGCGCTCGTGGTGATGGCGATGCTCGCGCCACAGGCGGCAGACGGGGCCCCCGCCACCGCGTTCTCCGGAACGCTTACTTCAGCCGCCGGGCATCCCTGGGATGCCTACAACTACTCACCGCAGTCCCGGACGCTGAAGCCCGTGGCGATCCAGAGCACCGTGGGTTCGGTGACGGACGCCTCCGGAGTGCTCTCGGGCAAGTCCACCCGGCTGAGCGGCTCCGGATCCGCTGTCACCTTCGACTTCGGCAAGGACGTCAGCGGTCTGATCACGCTCCACTTCACGGCTTCCGACGGCCCGCGACGCGTGGGTCTGGCGTTCAACGAGTCCTCGCAGTACGTGGGTTCCACGAGCGACGCCTCCACCGGCGGTCCGCGAAGCCGGGACGGAGCGCTCTACGCGGACATAGACGGCCCGACGACCTACACCATGCCGGCGAAGAACCTGCGCGGTGGGTTCCGGTACCTGACCGTCTTCATGGACTCCGCCGGCAGTGCCGACCTCGACGCGGTCACCGCGCACTTCACGGCCGCACCGAAGATGCAGGACCCGCGCGCCTACGCGAACTACTTCTACTCCAGTGACGACCTGCTCAACAGGATCTGGTACGCCGGGGCCTACACGATCCAGCTCAACACCATCGACCCGAAGACCGGACGGGTCTGGGAGGCTCCCGCCGAGACGTGGGACAACACCGGCGACGTGGGCGTGGGCGACACCATTCTGGTGGACGGCGCGAAGCGGGACCGCACGGTCTGGCCGGGTGACCTCGGTGTCGAGATCCCCTCCGCCTACGCGGCTTTTGACGACACCGAGTCGGCCCGCAACGCCCTCACCACGCTCTACCAGCACCAGAAGATCACGGGTGAACTGCCGTACTCCGGGCCCATGATGAACAAATACGGGTCGGACACCTACCACATGTGGACCCTGGCAGCGTCCTGGGACTACTACCGGTACACCGGCGACCGGAAGTGGGTCGACGGCATCTGGGGCCAGTACAAGCGGGGTGTCGACTACATCGGCGCGAAGATGGACGACCAGGGCCTGCTGTCGATCGACCAGACCGCCGACTCGGTGCGGAGCCTGCCGAAGGGCGAGAACCTGATCGCCAACGTCCTGATGTGGCGCGTGCTCACGACCGGCTCACAGCTGGCCAAGATCGAGGGCGACACCACGCTCGCGCAGTCCTACGCGCAACGGGCGGTCGCGCTGCATACCGCGATCGACAGCCGTCTGTGGGACGAGAAGAAGGGTGCGTACCGGTTCTACCCCGACTCGGACGTCTACGCCCAGGACGGCAACTCGCTCGCGGTGTGGTACGGCCTGGCCGACCAGAGCAAGGCTCGCCGCATCAGCTCGTACCTCACGACCAACTGGAACGACCGCGGGTCGACCTCCCCGGAGAACAAGGGGAACCTGGGGGTCTTCGCCGGGTCCATGGAGGTCAACGCCCACTTCGCCGCGGGCGGAACAGCGGCCGACCAGGCGGGAGTCGATCTGATCCGGCGGCAGTGGGGCGCCATGCTCGACGACCCGCTCGGTACCAAGAGCACGTTCTGGGAGTCGTCGCGTCCGGACGGCTGCATCTGCAGCACCTACGTCAGCCTCGCGCACGCCTGGGCGACCGGGCCGACCACGGCGCTCACGTTCTCCGTGCTGGGGCTCCAGCCGACCAGCGCGGGCGGACGCGCCTTCGAGTTCGTCCCGCACACCGCTGACCTCACCTTCGCCCAGGGGCGGATCACCACGACGCTGGGCCCGGTCGACGCCTCGTGGCGCGTCAACCGGAAGGAGGGTCAGTACCACGCGGAGCTCACCGCGCCCCAGGGCAGTGAGGGGCGCGTCGCGGTGCCCACCTTCGGAAAGCAGATCTCGGTCTTCGTCGACGGCAAGCTGGCCTGGAACGGCACGAAGGCCAAGGCCTACGACGCGCACACCGACGGCGAGTACGTCTACCTGGAAGCGCTCGCCGGACACCACGTGATCGACAGCCACCAGCACGACAACTGAGACGATCACGCCGCGCACACCTCACGCCGGCCGGCGTGAGGTGTGCGCGGCCTTCCGGGCGGCCCGCGCTCCACTCCCCGTCGCACGGAGCGCCACGGGCCCGTTCGGCTTCGTGCCGCCGAGCGACACCTCCACACCCATCTCGCTCGGCGGATTCCCCGCATCCACCAGGAGCCCTGCCGTCATGAACGCACCGCACCCTCCCGGCCCCAACCGCCGCCACTTCATCGCAGCCGCCGGGGCAGCCGCCGTCGCGCTAAGCCTCGGGACCCCCGCCCGGGCCGCGGCCCGCCCCGCCGGCCAGGGCCGTCCGGCTCCCGTCGGCACCGTCCCGCCGCGGCTCACCCCGTTCCCCCTGTCATCCGTCGCGCTCCTGGACAGCCCGTTCCGCGAGAACATGCGGCGCACCTGCGCCTATCTGCTGTTCATCGATCCGGATCGGCTGCTGCACACCTTCCGTCTCAACGCCGGCCTGCCGTCGTCCGCCGAGCCCTGCGGCGGTTGGGAGGACCCGGCGGTCCAGCTGCGCGGTCACAGCACCGGCCATCTGCTCTCCGGGCTGGCCCAGGCCCACGCCAATACCCGGGACGACGCCTACGCCGCCAAGGGGCGGGTCATCGTCGACGCCCTCGCGGCCTGCCAGGCCGCCGCATCCGGCACCGGTTACACGCCCGGCTACCTCTCCGCCTTCCCCGAGCAGGTCTTCGACCAACTGGAGGCCGGCGGCCGGCCCTGGGCTCCGTACTACACGATCCACAAGATCATGGCCGGCCTGCTCGATCAGTATCTGCTGAGCGGCAACGACCAGGCCCTGGACGTGGTGCGTGCGATGGCTGCCTGGGTGGGGACCCGCACCTCGCGTCTGACGGCCGACCAGATGCAGACGCTGGTCCTCCGGGTGGAGTTCGGCGGCATGAACGAGGTCCTGTCGCACCTGTACCTGGTCACCGGGGACCCGGCGCATCTGCGCACCGCCCGTCGGTTCGACCATGAGGACCTGTACGGACCGCTGGCCGCGGGCCGCGACGAACTGGACGGCCGCCACGCCAACACCGAGATCGCCAAGATCGTCGGCGCCGCGCGCGAGTACGAAGCCACCGGTGAGCAGCGCTACCGCGACATCGCCGGCTACTTCTGGGACACGGTCGTACATCACCACTCGTACGCCATCGGCGGCAACTCCAACCAGGAGTTCTTCGGTCCGCCCGGCGAGATCGTCAGCCGGCTCTCCGAGGTGAGCTGCGAGAACTGCAACTCGTACAACATGCTCAAGCTGGGGCGGCAGCTCTTCCTGCACGACCCGGGCAAGGCCGCGTACATGGACCACTACGAGTGGACCCTGTACAACCAGATGCTCGGCGAGCAGGACCCCGACTCCGAGCACGGCTTCGTGACGTACTACACGGGCCTGTGGGCGGGCTCGCAGCGCCAGGTCAAGGGCGGGCTCGGGGCCGCGCCCGGCAGTTACAGCAGCGACTACGACAACTTCTCCTGCGATCACGGCACGGGCATGGAGACCCATACCAAGTTCGCCGACAGCATCTACTTCCGCTCCGCGGACGCCCTGTGGGTCAACCTGTTCATCCCGTCCCAGGTGACATGGGCCGAGCGAGGGGTGACGCTGCGCCAGGAGACCCGCTATCCCGACGCGGACACCACCAAGCTCACGGTCACCTCCGGAGGCGGCCGGTTCACCCTGAAGGTACGGATCCCCGGCTGGCTGGCCGACCATGGCTCGCACGCCCGGGTCCGGGTCAACGGTCATCCGGCCGGCGCCCACGCCGAACCGGGTACGTACCTCACGCTGACCAGGAACTGGCGCCCCGGAGACGTGGTCGAGGTGACGCTGCCGATGGAGCCGGTCTGGCGTCCGGCGCCGGACAACCCGCAGGTGCGCTCCCTGTCCCACGGCCCGGTGGTCCTGGCCGGCGCGTACGGCAGCACCGTGTCCCGGACCATCCCGAACGTCGATCCCGCCTCGGTGCGGCGGCTGCCGGGGCATCCGACGGCCTTCACGGCCACCGCCGACGGCGCAGCGGTGTCGCTGCTGCCCTTTCACCGGATCCAGCACCAGCACTACAACGTGTACTGGGCCGTCTCGCCCAAGGCCGGTCACGAGCGCGAGATCGCTCACTACGCCTTCGACGAAGGCCGCGGAAGCACCACCGCGGACTCCCTGCGTTCCTTCCCCGACGGAGAACTGGCCGCGGGCGCCGGCTGGACGGCGGGCCGCACCGGCGCCGGCGTCGCGCTGGACGGCGCCGGCGGCCACGTGGTCCTGCCGCCCGGTCTGCTCACCGGTCTGGAGGCGCTGACCGTCAGCGCCTGGGTGCGTGCCGACTCGCTCAGCAACTCCGCCCGGGTGTTCGATCTGGGCTACCACAAGGACACCTACCTCTTCCTCACGGTGCGCACCGGCACCGGGAAGGCCCGCGCCGCCCTGAAGATCGCGGGTATGGAGGCCGAGGACTTCATCGACGCCTCCGACGCCCTGCCGCAGGGCCGTTGGACGCATGTCGCCCTGACCGTCGGCGGTGGCACCGGCGTGCTGTACGTCGACGGCGTGGAGTCCGGGCGCAACGACGCGATGGTGAGCAGTCCGCTGCTTCTGGGCGCCACCACGCACAACTACCTCGGCCGCTCGCAGAACTCCAAGCACCCGTATCTGCAAGGCGCCGTCGACGGCTTCCGTGTCCACAACCGGGCGCTGTCCGCCACGGATGTGGCCGCGCTGTTCCGCGCGGACGCCTGACCCCGCGCCTCCACGCCACACCCCGTCCACCGCACTATCCAGGAGACCCCGTGTCCGCAGCCTTCCCCCGACGTGTCCGGCGCCGCCCGGCCCTCGTCACCGCCTCCGCCCTGACCGCACTGGTCACCATCCTGCCCCCGGCCGTGACCGCTCAGGCGGCGCCCGCCGGCGTCACCGCCACCACGCTGCGCACCCAGCACCTGAGCCAGGCACTCGGCATCGACGACACCACTCCCGACCTGAGCTGGCAGCTCAGCGGCAGCGGCACGGACGTCATCCAGCAGGCGTACCGCGTCCAGGTGGCCACCAGCCGCGCCCTGCTCACCAGCGGCCGTCCCGACCTGTGGGACTCGGGCCGGATCGACTCCGACACGCCGCGCACCACGTACGCCGGCAAGAAGCTCGGTTCGCGCACCCGTGTCTACTGGCGCGTGACGGTGTGGTCGAACACCACGAACCGCCCGTCCCGCTGGAGCGACACCGCCGTCTTCGAGACCGGACTGACGAACCCGCAGGACTGGTCCGCGCACTGGATCACCAACCCCGACTGGAAGCTGAGCACCCGGAAGGTGGAGCCGGTCGTCGTCCGGCTGCCGAAGACCACCGCCCGCTACGTCCGGCTCGATGTCACCAAGCTCGGTCTGCCGCTGGCCGACGACTTCCCGAACCGTTCCTGGCGGCTGCAGCTGGGGGAGATCGAGGTGCGCGACTCCGCCGCACCGGACACGGACCTTGCCCAGGGCGCGGCCATCACCGCCTCGGAGTCCGACACCCTGCGCAAGACCTGGGAACCCCGTCTCGCCGTCGACGGACTGACCAACAGCGCCCTGCAGACCGCGGCCGGCTACTCCAGTCAGGCCCACCCCGGCGCCGACCTGTCGTCCTCGCCCATCACTCTCACCCTCGACCTCAATTCCGCCCGGACCTTCGACCAAGTGGTGCTCTATCCGCGCTCCGACGTCCTCACCGACGACGGCCGCGTGCCGAACTTCCCCGTCGACTACACCCTCTCCACCGGGGACGCGGCCACCGGACCGTTCACCTCGGCCGCGAAGGTCACCGGCCAGCAGCCTCCGAAGCCGTACCTGCCCTCCGGCCTCCCGCTGTTCACCAAGGACTTCGCGCTCGGCGAGAAGGTGCGCAGCGCCCGCCTCCACGTGGCCGGCCTGGGCATCTACACGGCCGACGTCAACGGCCGGCCGGTCGGCGACGCCGTGCTGGAGCCCGCGAACACCACGTTCGCGGACCGGGTGCAGTACGCCACGTACGACGTCACCGACCTGCTGCGGCACGGCGACAACACCATCGGCGTCGCCCTCGGCAACGGCATGTCCAACGTGGTCAGCACCGCCGACCGGTACCGCAAGCTCTACGGGAACCTCAGCGACCCCAAGCTCATCGCCCAGCTGGAGGTGACCCTCGCCGACGGCACCGTCAAGCGCATCGCCAGTGGCGCGGACTGGCGCACCGTACTGGGACCGACCACGTCCTCGAACTGGTACGGCGGCGAGGACTACGACGCCCGCCGAGAGATACCGCACTGGGACGAACCGCATCAGAACCGATCGGACTGGTCTCAGGCGGTCACCGTCGACGGCCCCGGCACCCCCGGTCACCCGGCACAGCTCAGTGCCCGCGAGACCGAGCCGATCCGTGTCGAGGAGGCCCTCCAGGGCACCGAGGTCTCCGGCGCCGCCCCGGGCAGCCGCATCTTCGATCTCGGCCGCAACATCGCCGGCTGGCCGGAGATCACACTGGACGCCCCGGCCGGGACGACCGTGCGCGTCTACCCCGCGGAAAGCCTCAAGGACGGTCACGCCTTCCAGTCCATCAGCAACGTGGGCGCCCCCCTGTGGGACAGCTACACCGCACGCGGCACGAAGAGCGAGACCTGGCACCCGCAGTTCTCCTACCACGGTTTCCGCTACCTGGAAGTCAAGGGCCTGCCGGCCGGAGCCACCATCTCCGTACGCGGAAAGGTGCTGCACACCGACAACGCTTCCGCAGGTGACTTCAAGAGCTCCAACGACCTGGTCAACGGCGTCCACTCGATCATCCGCAGGTCCATCGAGAACAACATGATGAGTGTGCTCACCGACTGCCCGAGCCGGGAGAAGCTCGGCTGGTTGGAGCAGGACCAGCTCGTCTTCCCGGCCCTGGCCGCCAACTACGACATGCAGGCCTACCTGCGCAAGATCGTGCGGGACATGGCCGACGCACAGACCACCGAGGGCCTGGTCCCGAGCACCGTGCCGGAGTACACCAGCCTGCCGGGTGCCTACCGCAACGACTCCAACTGGGGCGGAGCATTCGTCCTCGTGCCCTGGCAGCTCTACACCACGTACGGCGACACCGACACGCTGCGCACCTACTACCCGGCCATGAAGAGGTACGCGGCGTTCCTCAAGACCCAGGTCTCCGACGGCATCCTCGACTACGGGCTCGGCGACTGGTTCACCCCGGACCGCACCTTCCCGCGTGCGGTCGCGGGCACCTACGGCTACTGGCGGGTGGTGGACGCGCTCAGCCGGATCGCGGACGTGCTCGGTGACGACGCCGACGCGGCGTCCTACCGCAGCGAAGCCGACGCGAGCGCCAAGGCGCTCACCGACAAGTACTACGACACGGCGACCGGGACCTTCGGCAATGGCGGCCAGGGCGCCGAGGCGCTCGCGCTCGATATGGGCGCGGTCCCCGACGACCAGCGGCAGCGGCTGCTCGACCACCTCGTGGGCAGCATCCGGGACGCGGGCTACCACCTGAACCTCGGTGAGATCTCGCTGCCCGCGGCGTTCCGGGTCCTGTCCGCAGCAGGCCGCGACGACGTCGTGTACCAGATCGCCACGCAGACCAGCAGTCCCAGCTACGGCTACCAGGTGGTACACGGCAACACCGCGCTGGGCGAGTCCTGGGACGGCGGCTCCGGCCAGTCGCAGGACCACTTCATGCTCGGCGCGATCGACTCGTGGTTCACCAGCCGCCTCGCCGGGATCCAGCAGGCGCCCGGCTCGGTCGGCTACGCGAAGTTGCTCGTCGCGCCGGCCGTCGTAGGGGACCTGGCCTCCGCGTCCGGCTCCTACACCACGCCCTACGGCAAGGTCTCCACTTCCTGGCACCACGACGGCTCGGCCTACCGCCTGCGGGTGACCGTGCCCACGGGGACCAAGGCAGAGGTCCACGTGCCGGTCACCTCAGGGACCGTTAGCGCCGATGGGGGTGCCACCCTGCTGCGCACCAAGGGCGGTACAGCGGTGTACGAGGTCGGCTCCGGTGACTGGTCCTTCACCTCCACCTACGCCCCGGCCGGGAACTGACCCCGCCATCGGGCCGACGAACGACACGGCGCCGCCGACCCCTGCGAGGGAGTCGGCGGCGCTGTGGTGTCGGGCCCGAATCGGCCTGACCCCCGCCCTACCGGCTCACCTCCGGGGCGACTGCGATGTCGTCGAACTGGGAGGTTCCGTAGGAGCCGAGTCCCAGGCCGACCTGGCCGTGGTCGTACGTGGTGTCGGTGACCTCGGCGACCTGGGTGCCGTCGACGGTCGCGGTGATCCGCTCGCCCGAGAAGCCGAGGGCGAACCGGTGCCAGGTGTCCGTTGCGGCGGACGGCAGGTCACCGTGGGCCAAGACCCGCGTGGTCTTGTCCGGCAGGACGGCCTCCAGGGACCACGTACCGGCGTCCGACAGCTTCAAGTAG
This sequence comes from Streptomyces sp. NPDC051322, assembly GCF_040689485.1. Taxonomy (NCBI): domain Bacteria; kingdom Bacillati; phylum Actinomycetota; class Actinomycetes; order Kitasatosporales; family Streptomycetaceae; genus Streptomyces; species Streptomyces sp. NPDC051322. Next base: position 67,179 of record NZ_JBFBAK010000017.1, read on the forward strand.
TAGGCCTCCCACACGTTGTCGTGGTGCGGCCCGACCGAGTTGAGCTGGTTCACCACCCTCCCCAGCAGCGACGCCGTGCCGGACTGGTGGATCATCACCTTGGCGGACACCGTGTAGTCGGTCCACTGGCTGTCCCCGGCCAGGGTCAGCGGGCTGGTGACCCTTGACCACTTGATCGGCTGGGTCGTGATGGCCTGCTGCAGACACCTGCCGGTTCCGCTGCTGCCGGGCGCGGCCTCAGGTGCGACGGAGCAGGGCGCCGTCTCGAACGCGCCCTCCATGTCGGAGAGGTAGCGGGGGGTGGCGCCGTCCCGGTATCCGTCGAAGGTGTCGCGGTAGGGCAATGCCATCGTCTTCGACGGCGGCGCCGTCTGCACAGCCGCCCCCTTCCCGCCGGGCATCGTGGTGAGCGTCGTGACGGTGCCGGGCTGAAGGGTGACGGTGTGACTGCCCCGGGCATCCGGGTGCACGTCGGCGCCGCGGACGAACCAGTCCGCCGGGTCGGTGGACCGCAGTGTGGTCGACCACCGGTGCAGCGCACCACGGGGAAGGTGCCCGGTCGGTGTGACCGCGACCGTCTGCGGCGCCGTGGCGGCCGTCGTCTCGATCACTGTCGTGTAGGCCGGCCGCTTGCCCGGGGACTGCAGCGTCACATAGGTGCCACCACCGTCGAGATAACCGCTGGCCGAGTCGATGTAGCGCCAGCCGGGATGGGTGAACTGCGCGGTCTGGGCGATGGTCCAGAGTGTCGGGCCGAGTTCATAGTGGCCGTTCCACGGTTCGTTGGCGCGCAGCAGACCACTGCCCTGCATCTGGACGGTGGGGTACCAGGCGTAGGCCACCGGCCAGTTGATGAACCCCGTGATGCGCGAGTCGACGTACTCGTGGTTCATCTCCGCGGCGAGCCGGGGGGCGCCGGTGAGGTAATTGTTCCAGCCGGATTCACTCGCGAACAGCGGCTTGTCCAGGCCGAGGGCGTCCGGCGAGCTCGAGCAGTGGATCTCCGAGCAGGGGTAGTGGATGCCGACCACGTCCACGGCCTTGGCGAAGGCCGGATCGTTCTTCATGTCGGTGGCCACCTGCCAGCCCGCGTTGTCGGCGGCGACCACCTTGACGTCGTCGTAACCGTTCTTCACGAGCGCGGCCTTCAGCTTGCCGTACCAGGCGGCGTCCCATCCCTTCTCGTTCCAGCCGCCGAGGTAGTTGACGTCCAGGTGGTGCTTCTTCGCACACCCGATCCACTGCATCAGGTAGTTGATGTTGTCCGCCGACCAGAAGCCGCCGTCGAACCACCCGGGCGCGCCCCATTCGAGTCCGTAGAACTGAATCCGCGGGTTACGCCGCTGCGCCTGCTCCATCAGCCACCACTCGTACCCCCGGTTGCAGTTGACGTCGGTCGGTGTGCGCATGTGGCTGGGTTCGGCGCCGTTGCTGGAGTTGGTGTCGGAGCCGATCTCCACCTTCAGGATCTGCAGCGAGGCGCCGTATCCGGGTTTGAAGAGGTAGTCGAGGATCTGGTCGCGCTGCCGCTTCGGGTAGTCGACGAGCAGCCTGGATGTGCCGCCGCCCCCGCTGATCGCCCCAATTCCGTCGAAGACCCGTCCGGTGCCGCGGCTGTCGACGCTGATCGACTGGACCGGGGGTGTATCGGAGCCGGTGTCTGCGCTGGCCGTGGGTGTGACGAGCGCGGCCACGCAGGCGATGAGCAGCGCTCCTACCGCCCACAGGGAACGGCAAGCGGGCCGCCGCCATCGGCCGGGGGACGGTGTTCCGGTGCTGAGCATGGGGTCTCTCCTCTCGTTCCGGGGGTCCGGGTTTCACAGCTCGACATGGGTGCGGCCCGCTCGTACCTGTGTCCGGCGCGGTCGGCCGCGCTCCGGGGACACCTCGATCCGGGTCGGGCCGTCCGCGTTGAGGTCGAAGGAGGCCCCGGACGGGTGGAGCAGGAAGTTGCGGACCGCGACGCGCGCACCGGTGGCCCGGAACACGACCTTGCCGTCCCGGGCCAGTGTGGTCCGGTTCGGTCCGGCAGAGACGGAGTACGTGTGCTCACGCAGGCGCACGTTCGCGATGCTGTTGGTGCCCGGCAGCGAGAGGCTGCCGAACATGATGCCGGACGGGTCGCCCTCCCATGGGTTGTCGGAGATCAGTTCGTGCAGGCTCTGCACGGCCATGGCGTTGGACCATGAGTAGGTTCGCCAGGCGGTGTCGACGGCGGAGTCCATGATCGACTGGCCGGGCTCGGGGTCGAAGGACTCGGGGAACCAGTTGTCCTTGTCCCAGGCATCGAGGTACATAGCGGTGCTCCGGGCCGCGAACTCGCCGGCCACGTCGTCGAAGCCGTACCGTTTGACGCCGTCGTACACGGTGGCGTTCATGGGGGGCCACACCGCTCCCTTCCACTGCTCGGGGGCGGTGTCCTCACCGTATCGGTCGAAGAACTTGAAGTGTTCGGAGCCGGGGTGCACCGGGCCGCCGCTGCAGTAGGCCGGGTCGTTGCGGGCGACGCTGGGGACGACATACTCCCCCCAGAACTCCTTGGGGTCGAGCAGATGCTCCTGCACCAGGGTCTTCGCCCGGTCCGGTGTCGCGATACCGGCGAACAGCGGGTAGAAGACGGTCGGCGTGACGACGTCGTTCCACGTTCCGTCGAGGTAGCGGCTCAGGTAGAGGCGCCGCTGCGGATGCCACAGCCGGTCGTTGAGCAGCCGGTAGATCTTTGCATGCTGCGCGGCGAATCGCGCCGCGTCCGCTGTTCTGCCCAGCACTCGGGCCATCTTGGCCAACGTCTCGGCCATCAGCGCGTAGTACGAGTTGAGCGCCACATCGGTGAGGTTGGTGTTGTCGCGGGAGTCCCCGCTGCCGCCCTTCTTTTGGATGCGCTGGTAGTCGGCGTAGACGGGACTGTCGTCCAGCCCCAGGTGGTTGCCGCGGCCGCCGACCCGGTCACCGAAGTAGGGGGCCTCCAGCAGCCCGTCGCCGTCGGCGTCCCACTCCGGCAACAGATCGTAGTAGGCCACAAGCGTGGGATACGCCTTCTTCAGTACGGTCACGTCGCCGAACTTCGTGTACAGGCGCCAGACGGCGTACGCGTGCATCGGGCCGGAGTTCTGCTGGTCGTAGCGCGGCCCCTTCAGCGGGACCTGGTTGGGTGGTGCGTCCGCGTCGAAGATGTCCGTCTCGTGCTGGGTTGCCAGTGGCCCGCTCACGAGTGCGGCGTCGATGGCGTCGAAGGCCGAGTCCCACCCGGTGAAAAGGCCGCCCCCGCCGCCCCATCCCCACATCACGAAGGCACGCTGGTGGTTCTTGTCGTAGTTGGTGTTGAGGGACAGTGCGTCCCGCACCGCGTCCGCTGCCCGCCCCGCCGGACCGGACCCCGTCAGGTTGTCCTTGCGGACCGATGCCTCGGCGGTGGCCAGTATCTGCTCCGCATCATGAGGCTCCGGCGGATCCAGGCGGGGCGGCCGCCCGCCGACAGCGGCGGCGAAGGTGAGGGTCTGGCCCTTGCTCAGCCGGTATCGCAGTGCGGCCGCCGTGGTGCCGGGTACGCCGGTGGCGCCGGTCATGGCGGCGGTCATATCGGCGATCGACGCGTAGCAGCCGCTGCTGTCGGCGGGATCGGTGGGGGCCAGCCGGAAGTGGCCGGTGCGGGACGTCTCCAGCAGTCCCGGCGCGCTGCCGGTGACATCCTGACCGTCCAGTGCGAAGGCCGCAGCCTCGCCCCAGGGCGTCGTGACCTCGAGGAATATGGTCGTGTCGTCGTCGAGCGCGGTAACGGCTCCGATGACGGAACCGCCGTCGTCGGTGCGGGCATAGCGGACCCGGATGGTGTGCTTCTGACGCTGCGCGTCGTCGTACTGCTGCTGCAGCGACGGCAGTTTCGCGGTCGCGTCGGAGACCTCATCGGCGGACCACTGCTCCGGGTGCGCCATCACCTCGCGCAGGGCCTGGAGATGCGCCGGTGTGAGCTTGCGGTCGTCGGTGCTGACCTGGACCTCCTTGTAGGCACCGTCGGGTGCCATCGGCCCGATGCGCCAGAGGTTGTTCGTCATCTTCTCGCGGATGACCTTGCCGGACTCGGTGAGCAGGCCGATGCGGAGCGCGAATCTGGATTCGCCCTCACCGACGAAGAGTGCCCCGGTCCAGTCCTGGTCCTTGATGCCCGGCATCGCGAACGGTCGCTGCATCGTGGGATACGGCAGAGCCGTCCGGTGGCCGTGGGCCGTGCGTTCTCCGGGTGCCGAGTAGGGCGGGGCGGCTTGGGCTATACCCGAGCCGGCCGCCAGGGCGGCCGCCGATGCGCCGAGACCGGTGGCGCCCACCGTCCGGAGAAAGTTGCGTCTGGGAAGGTGACCGTGCGTCATTTCGCCTCTTGCTTCCTCAAGTACAGGTCGGCGTCCGGGCATGGGAAAGCACCCGCAGGGCGCGGGGTGCGCAGGACGACGATCTGCCAAGGCCGATGTGAAATGTTTCACTGACGGACTCATTCTCAACACCCTCTGGCAAGAGAGTCAACGGGGAGTGCCGAGTCGGTTACCGAGGCGCGAGCTTTCTACCAGCAAGTAACCCGGAAATTTCGACGGCCGGTCGCAGAACCCTTGCATCCCAAGCCACGTCGCCTTAGCGTCCTGCAGAGTTAAAACGATTCATATCGTTCACCGGAAAGCACCGACGGTCCCTCTCCAGCGGCTTCGCTCATGCGAGTGCCCGGCTCGTCGGCGTGGCACGTGCAGCAAGGAGACAGACCACCATGAGTGATGTCGATGCCCGGGATGAGTACGGGTTCACGCGCCGACTGCTACTGCGGACCGCGGCCGTCGCCGGGGCCGGTACCGCCCTGGCCTGGGGCGCCCCGGCCGGCACCGCGCTGGCCGCATCTCCCGGGCCCACGGCGGCTCGCACCGGCGATGCGGGCTGGCTCGCGCACCCCGGACGGCCGGTGCAGCCGAAGTTCCGCTGGTGGTGGCCGGACGGTCTGGTGGACCCGCGCGAGATCAGACGTGAGGTGAACCAGATCGCCGACGCCGGGTTCGGCGGCGTGGAGATCGCCGCGGTCACCCACAGCCTGGACGACAAGACGTTGCTCCACGTGGCCGAGAACGGCTGGGGCACCCCGGCGTGGACGGCCGGTGTCGAGGCCGCCCTGGACCAGGCCGCCAAGCGTGGAATCACCGTTGACCTCACCGTCGGCCCGAGTTGGCCGACGGCAGTCCCCTCCATCACTGCGGACAGCGAAGCAGCCGTCAAGGAACTCGCCCACGGTGCAGTGCAGGTGGCGGGCGGAACGACCTACACGGGCCCGGTTCCGGCGCCCGTGGTAGCTGCCGCCTCGGGTGTCACCCGGCAGCAGTTGGTGCTCGTGCAGGCTGCGCAGATCGACACCGCCAACTCCACGCGCAAGGAGACCGGGCTCAGCTTCTCTTCGGTGCGCGATCTGACCGACCAGGTCGCCGAAGGAACCATCAGCTGGACCGCGCCGTCGGACGGCGAATGGGTCCTCATCGCCTACTGGATGCGCGGCTCAGGTCAGACCCCGGAGTCGGGTCCCCATACCTCCCCCGCCGCGTACGTCGTCGACCACTTCAGCGAGGCCGGCATCCAGGCGGTCATCGACTTCTGGGAAGCGCACATCCTGACCGCCCCGGTACGGAGGCTGCTCAAGAAGGCCGGCGGCGCCCTGTTCGAGGACTCGCTGGAGATCGAGACCGACGCGCTCCAGTGGACGTCCGGCCTGCCCGCCGCCTTCGAGAAGTACTGCGGTTACGCGCTGGAGCCCTACCTGCCCGCGGTGATCCTCAGCAAGAGCAACCAGGTCTTCGCCTTCGACGCCGCGCTGACCCGCCAGGTTCGGCACGACTTCTGGAACACGGTCTCCCGACTGTTCAACGACCACCATGTCACCGTGTTGAAGAAGTGGGCGCACTCCCTCGGTCTGAAGCTCCGGATGCAGCCGTACGGACTGCAGACCGACGCGATCGCCACCGCTTCGATCCTGGACATACCCGAAGGAGAGTCACTGGGGTTCAAGAACCTCGACGACTACCGGTGCCTGGCAGGCGCACGCGACATGGCCGGCCGGACCATCCTGTCCTGCGAGTCGGGCGCCTACACGGGAGGCGCCTACAACACGACATGGCAGAAGTTCCTGACCACGATGGGCGGGGCCTACGCGGCCGGAGTGAACCAGACCGTGGTGCACGGTTTCTCGTACGCCACGGTGCCCGGCGTAAAGTGGCCGGGCTACGCGGCGTTCACCCCCTACCACGGCAAGGTCGGCTACGGGGAGTCCTGGGGGCCCCGGCAGCCGACCTGGCAGCATATTCCGGACGTATCAGGTTATCTCAGCCGTATCCACCAGGTTCTGCAGTCCGGCACCGCCCGGGCCGACGTCGCGGTGTTTCGCCAGACCGGGTACACCGCGACCGGGATCGGAGCGTCATGGTTCACCGCAAGCGGCATTCCGCTCGGCTGGACCCACCAGTTCATCAGCGGCCCGCTACTGGAACTGCCCCATGCGAAGGTCTCGGGCGGTCGGCTCGCTCCGGACGGCCCCGCCTATAAGGCGCTGTTCATCGAGGGTGACTTCTTCTCGGGTTCCACCTGCACACTCCGGGTAGCGGACGCCGAACGGCTGCTGGACTTCACCATGGCCGGTCTCCCCATCGTCATGCTGGGCGCCTGGGACACCGCGACGGTGCCCGGTGTGCCCGCTGACGGCGAGAACGAGCGACTGCGGACGGTCGTCAGCGATCTGCTCGCCCAGCCCCGGGTGCGCAGGGTGTCGGACAAGGCCGATGTCGGGGCGGCGCTGGCCGATCTGGGTGTGCAGCCGGCCGTCCGGTACGCGACTGCTTCCACCCTGCTCAACGCCCATCGCGTCGCCGACGGCGTCGACTACTACTACCTGTGCAACGGCAAGCACGCCGAGAACGTGAAGCCACCGGTCGCCCCCATCGACCACGAGGTGACTCTGCGCCGGACCGGGCCCGAGGGCGTCCCCTATCTGCTCGACCTGTGGACCGGCAGGGCCCGGCGTATCGGCCGGTATGTGGAGGACGACGGCTCCATCCGGCTGCGCGTGACCCTCCAGCCCGCCGAGACCGCCCTCGTGGCCATCGGCCGGCCGGGCCTGTTCGGCGACCGAGCCGGCAAGCGGCCGCACGCCGTGAGCAGCCAGGCCGAATCCGTGGAGTTCGTGGACGGTGAACTGACGGTCCGCCACTCGGCCGCATGCACCGTCGACACCGTACTGTCCCAGGGCCGAACCGTCCGCACCACGATCGGTGAGGTGCCCGACCCCAGGGTGCTGTCGGCCTGGCAGCTGCATGTGGAGGACTGGCGACCAGGAGGCGCCCCGACCACCACGACCGTGACAGGGCACGACCTGAAGCTGGACGCTCTCGCGCCGTGGTCCCAGCTGGATGGCCTGGAGGACGTCTCCGGAGTGGGCCGTTACCGCACCACCGTCACCCTGGAACGGTCGTGGACCGGTGGATATGGCGCCTACCTGGAATTGGGCCCGCTGAACGGCACCTGCCGGGTGACCGTCAACGGCAACCGGCTCGACGCCGTCGACCAGATCAACCCGGTGGTGGACGTCGGCCCGTGGCTGAAGCGGGGTGACAACACGATCGAGGTCGAGGTGGCAACCACCCTCGCCAACCGGCTGCGGGTGAGCGATCCCGACGTCTACGGCGGGCTCGCTCGTCAGCAGTACGGACTGACCGGCCCGGTCCGGCTCGTGCCGTACGGCCAGGCCCGCGTCGGCTGAGGCTCCGCCCGGAAGATGCGGTCAGCCGGGCGAGTGCGTCCTCGGGCCGTCCGCGTCCCCGGCGGTGGGTTCGTCACGCGTTGCCCGTGAGCGAGTGGGTTGGGCGCGGAACAGACCGCGCTTCCCGTTCCGTGGCAGAGGTGAGCCGACAGGCCGACGCTTCGGTCAGCGGGTCCGCAGGCTGGAGTGCCGAACCACCAACTCGGGCTGCAATACCACCTGGCGGTGCTGGTGGATCGTCGCGCCGGCCCGTTCCTCGGTTTCCTCCAGGAGGAGTTCGGCCGCCAGGGCGCCCATGGTGGCGGCCGGCTGGCGGACGGAGGTGAGGGGCACGGCAGCAGCAGCGGCGAACTCGATGTCGTCGTAGCCGACGATGGCGAGGTCTCCGGGAACGCTGACCCCCGCGGCGTACATGGACTGCAGGAGGCCGAGGGCGAGGAGGTCGTTGGCGCAGAAGACGGCGGTCGGGCGGTCGGCGAGGCCGAGCAGGCGGGCGCCGGCGTCCCGGCCGGCGGCCACGTCGAGGCGCTCGGTCGGCAGTTCGCGCAGGGCGTCGGAGCCGAGACCGGCCTCGGCCAGAGCCTTCAGGGCGCCCGCGCGGCGGTCGAGGATCTGGTTCAGGCCGGGCGGGCCGGTGACATACGCGATGGAGCGGTGCCCGGCGTCCACCAGGTGGCGGACCGCCAGGGCACCGCCCGCGACGTCGTCGACGGAGACCGAGCATCCTGCCGATCCGTCCGCGACCCGGTCGACCAGTACGAAGGGGATGTCATGGCGGCGGAACGCTGCAATGCTGCGGCCGGTGGCGTCGGCCGGAGTGAGCAGGACACCGCGCACCCGCTGCTCGGCGAAGAGGGAGAGGTACTCGGATTCATCGTTCGGGTTCTGAGCGCTGTTGCAGACCATCACGCCGAGCCCGGCCTCGCGTGCGGCCCGCTCGGCGCCGCGGGCGACATCGACGAAGAAGGGGTTGCCCATGTCGAGGACGAGCAGTCCCATGATCCGGCTGCGGCCCGCACGCAGTTGGCGGGCGGACTCGCTACGGACGTAGCCGAGCCGGTCGATCGTGGACAGCACCCGCGCCCGGGTGTCGGCGGCGACCGTATCCGGACGGTTGATCACGTTCGAGACCGTCCCGACCGAGACTTTGGCGGCGCGGGCGACGTCCTTGATCCCCACCGACTGGGCCATCGGACGGAACCTCCTGATCGATGCGGAACAGCGGAAAGCCTGATCTCAACTTCAGCGCGGGGGATCGCCACGGCACATCTCCTCACACGGGGCTGTCGGGGTCAGGCAAGGTGGAACACCTCGGTCAGGGGCTTCATCCCCTCGTCGGGCCGGGCGCCGTCCAGTGCTTCGAAGAACGGCGCCATCTCGGCCTGCCAGCGGGAGTTGACGTCGGTGGCCTCCATGGCTGCCTTGGCGGCCTCGAAGTCCTCGGTCTCCAGATAGCCGACGAGCAGGCCGTCGTCGCGCAGGAAGAGCGAGTAGTGGTGCCAGCCGGCGGCCGAGAGCGCGGCACGCATCTCGGGCCACACGGCGGCGTGACGTTCGCGGTACTCGGCGCTCCGGTCCTCGCGGACCTGAAGGACGAAACAGACGCGCTGCATGCAGTACCGCTCCCGGACTAGAAGTTGAACTGGTCGATGTTCTTGGCGTTGAAGACCGTCGGCTTGCCGAGGTTGATCACCCCGTCCTTGCCTATCGTGTACGACCCCATCGCGCCGGCCTTGAAGGTCTCGCCCTCCTTGCCGCTGATCTGCCCGGAGGACAGTGCGACGGCGGTGCGTGCGGCGAGCTCGCCCAGCTTGGCCGGGTCCCACAGCTCGAAGGCTTCGACGGTGCCGTTCTTGACGTACTTGCGCATGTCGTTGGGGGTACCAAGGCCGGACAGCTTGACCTTGCCCTTGTACTTGGAACCGGACAGGTACTGGGCGGCGGCCTTGATACCGACCGTGGTCGGGGAGATGATCCCCTTCAGGCCCGGGTACTCCTGGAGGAGGCCCTGGGTCTGCTGGAAGGACTGCTGGGCGTCGTCGTTGCCGTAGGCGACCTTGACCAGCTTGACGTCCTTGTACTTCGGGTCCTTCAACTCCTCCTTCATGTAGTCGATCCAGGTGTTCTGGTTCGTCGCGGTCTGCGCGGCGGACAGGATCGCGATCTCGCCCTTGTAGCCGATCTGCTGGGCAAGCAGTTGCACCTGGGTGCGGCCGAGGTCCTCGGCGGATGCCTGCGAGACGAAAGCGTTGCGGCAGTCGGCCTTGGTGTCGGAGTCGTAGGTGACGACCTTGATGCCGTTCTGCATGGCCTGTTTCAACGCGGTGCACAGAGCACCCGGATCCTGCGCGGACACAGCCATCGCGTTCACCTGCTGCTGGGTGAGGGTGTTGACGTAGGAGACCTGGCCGGAAGTGTCCGTACCGCTGGACGGGCCCACCTCCTTGTACGTCTCGCCCAACTCCGCCAGGACCTTTTTGCCGCCGTTGTCGGCGGAGGTGAAGTAGGGGTTGTTGACCTGCTTGGGCAGGAAGCCGACGGTCAGGCCCTTCTTCGTCGCGGCGCTCGGGTCCGCCTTGCCTGCCGAGACGGCCCCGCCTTCCTTCTGGGCGTCGCTCTTGGTGGTGCCCCCACAAGCGGTGGCACCGAGGGCGAGGGCGGCCGTCACGGAAACGGCCACAGTCAGCCGACGAGTTCTGGTGGTGAGCAGAGACACGGTGGTTCCTTTTCGGGGTGGGTGCGGGACGGTGCGTGGTTCAGGAGACGGCAGTCGATGCTGCGAGGGACGCGACCACCGCCCTCTTGCGAGCTCTGGCCCGGGCGATTTCACGGCTGACGCGCGGGGCGAGGACCGAGACGACGAGCAGGACTCCGGTGACGACGATCTGCGACTGGGCGGAGACGTTCAGCAGGCTCATCACGTTCTGCAGCGCGCCGAGCAGGAAGACACCCGCGATCGCGCCGCCCAGGGTTCCCTTGCCGCCGTCGAAATCGATGCCGCCGAGCAGCACCGCGGCGATGACGGAGAGCTCGAGCCCGGTGGCGTTGTCATAGCGGGCGCTGGCGTAGTGCAGCGCCCAGAAGACCCCGGTGAGCGCGGAGAGCAAACCCGTGGTGACGAACATCGACAGTTTCAGCCGCTTGACCCGGAGGCCGGCGAACCGCGCGGCCTCTTCGCTCGCTCCGATGGCGAACAGGGAGCGGCCGACGGGAGTGGCGTGCAGTACCACGACGGCGATCACGAGCAGCACGGCGAAGGGGATGGCCGCGTAGGGGATGAACGTGTCACCGATGCGGCCGGCGCCGAAGTCCAAGTACTGCGTGGGGAAGTCGGTGACGGAATCGGAACCCAGCACGATCTGGGCGATGCCACGGTAGGCCGCCATGGTGCCGATGGTGACGGCGAGAGAAGGCAGACCGAGTCGGGTGACGAGCAGACCGTTGACCAGGCCGCACACCATCCCGAGCAGCAGACACACCGGAATGATCGTCTCGATCGCCATGCCCTGGTTCCACAGGGCGCCCATCACCGCCCCGGACAGCCCGGCGGTGGAACCGACGGACAGGTCCACCTCACCGGCGACGACCAGCATGGTCATCGGCAGGGCGATCAGTGCGATGGGGAGGGTATTGCCGATCAGGAAGGAGATGTTCAGCGTGTTCCCGAAGTTGCCGACGAACGAGAACGAGCAGATCAGCAGGGTGAGCAACAGTCCACCGACCATGGTGTCCCAGCGGACCGCGCCGCCGAGCCGGGCCCAGGGGGATGTCTTCGTGTTGACGTCAGGCATGGCGGGCGCTCCTCATCTGTGCTGCCTGCTTGCGAAGCACTGAGGCGACTCGCAGTGCCAGTATCCGGTCAACGGCGATGGCGAGAAGCAGCAGAATGCCGTTGATCGCGGTGACCCAGACGGAACTGACGCCGAGCGCGGGCAGGACGCTGTTGATGGAGGTCAGCAACAGTGCGCCGAGTGCGGCGCCGTAGACGCTGCCCGAGCCGCCGGTAAAGGCGACCCCACCGACCACGACCGCGCTGACGACGGTGAGTTCGTAGCCGTTGCCCGTAGCGGAATCGACGTTGCCGAAACGGGCGAGGTACAGGGCTCCGGCCAGGCCCGCGAGGGCGCCGCATACGACGTAGGCCGTCATGAGCCGCTTGCGGACGGGGATGCCCGCGAGGGAGGCGGCCTCGGGACTGGAGCCGAGGGCGTACATGTCGCGTCCGCTGCGGTAGCTGCGCAGGTAGTAACCGACGACGAGCAGGACCGCGACAGCGAGCAGGGCGAGATAGGGCACCACCTGGATGCCGTTGTGGCCGAAGCCGATGAAGCCGTCGGGCAGGGCGTCGGCGGTGATCTGCCGGGAACCGACCCAGATGGAGTCGATTCCCCGGACGATGTAGAGCGTGCCGAGCGTGACGACGAGTGCGGGGACCTTCCCGAAACTGACCAAGGCACCGTTGAGCAGGCCGAAGAGGGCGCCGAGGGCGACCGCGACGATCACCGCGGCGAGTGGACTGCCTCCGCCCTGCAGGTAGTTGCCGGCGGCGAAGGCGCTGATGCCGAGTACGGAGCCGACGGACAGGTCGACGTTGCGGGTGATCACCACGACGGCCTGGCCGGTCGCGACCAGTACCAGCATCGTGGCATTGAGCAGCAAATCCTTGATGCCCTGCGAAGACAGGAACTCGGTGTTCGACAGCTGTGTGACGACGAGCATCATCACGAGTACGGCGGCCACGGCCAGTTCACGGGCCTTGAACACCTTGTCGATCAGTCGGCGTCCCGCTGCGGGGCTGGGCGCGGTCTCTTCGCGCACCGGCGTAGCGGTCACGGTCATGCCGCGTTCCTTCCTCGTGTCACACGGCCGGTGGCCGCCGCCATCACGGTTTCCTCGGTGGCCTCGGCCCGGGGGATGTCGGCGGCCAGACGGCCCTCGTACATGACGAGCACACGGTCGGCCATGCCGAGAATCTCGGGCAGGTCGGAGGAGATCATCAGTACGGCCACGCCCTGGGCGGCGAGCGAGGACAGCAGCCGGTGCACCTCGGCCTTGGTGCCGACGTCGATGCCGCGTGTCGGCTCGTCGACGATCAGCACCTGTGGTGCGGTCGCGAGCCACTTCGCAAGGACCACCTTCTGCTGATTGCCGCCGGAAAGCGTGCCCACGACATCGGCCAGGCGTGCGTACTTGACCTGGAGCTTCACCGCCCAGTCGACGGCTCGGCTGCGCTCGGCCGTGCGGTTCATCAGGCCGCCACGCGTCGTGTCGGCGAAGCCTGTGAGCCCGATGTTCCGCTCGATGGACATGTCCATCACCAGCCCCTGGGCCCTGCGGTCCTCCGGGACGAGGGCGAGGCCCGCGCCCATCGCGAGACTGGGCGCCCCGGGCTTCAGCTTCCTGCCGAGCACCTCGACCTCGCCGCCGTCGAACCGGTCGACGCCGAAGACCGCGCGCGCCACCTCACTGCGTCCCGCCCCGACCAGGCCGGCCAGGCCGACGATCTCGCCGCGCCGTACCTCGAAGGAGACGTCGGTGAAGACGCCTTCCCGGGTCAGCCGTCGCACGGTGAGCGCCACCTCCCCGATGTCGGTGGCCTGCTTGGGGTACAGCTCGTCGAGGTCCCGGCCGACCATCCGGCGCACCAGGTCGTCCTCGGTGAGTCCCTCCAGCGGCTCGCTGCTGATCCAGGCGCCGTCGCGCAGGGTGGTGACCCGCTGGCACAGCTCGAAGATCTCCTCCAAGCGGTGGGAGATGAACAGTACCGCCGCGCCTTGTTCGCGCAGCGTCTTGACCACGCCGAAGAGACGGGCGACCTCACTGCCGGTGAGTGCCGCGGTCGGCTCGTCCATGATCAGGACCCGGGCGTCGAAGGACAGTGCCTTGGCGATCTCGACCAGTTGCTGATCGGCGATGGACAGGCCGCGAGCCGGCTGATCGGGATCGAGGTCCACTCCAAGACGGGTGAACAGGTCCGCGGCGGCGTTCTTGACCGCCCGGTGGTCGACCCGGCCGAACGAGCGGGACAGCTGTCGGCCCACGAAGATGTTCTCGGCGACGGACAGATCGGGGAAGAGCGTCGGCTCCTGATAGATCACGGCGACGCCGGCGTCCCGAGCATCGGCGGGACCGTGGAACTCGACCGGGTCGTCGTCGAGAAGGACGGTGCCCGTGTCGGGCCGGTGCACGCCGGCAAGTGTCTTGATCAGGGTCGACTTGCCCGCGCCGTTCTCGCCGGCCAGGGCATGCGCTTCGCCGGCGTACAGCTGCAGGCTGACTCCCCGGAGGGCCCGGACCGCGCCGAAGGACTTGCTCACCCCCTCCAGCGCGAGCACCGGAGTCGTCCCCGGTTCAGGGTGCGTCATTGCATGGCTCCATGGGTGTGCCGAATGGTGTGCTCGACAAGAGAGGTTCGGGGGCCGCGGCCGGTGTGCTCCGACCGCCACATGTGAATTGATTCAACGAGTTGCCCGGAAGCTAGCCCCATCCGCCGCACAGGTCAAGAGGTTGAAGCGGAATCCGGTCGGTGGCACTGGTCTCGGACGGTCGGTCGCTCATGACAACCACCTTGAAGTGCTCGGACGTTGGACACAACCCTTCCCCCTCCCGAGTGGAGCACGATTGCATAACGCGTACGAAGCGCCCCACCGACCCTTGACGTCGCCGTAGCCCGTGGTTACCTTCGAGGAGATAGTGAATCGATTCATCCTTTTTCGAGCTTCCCCAGTCAGCCCTCATCCGCGGGCTGCACACGCAACTTGAGGTTGACATGCCTGACATCGCCGCGGTGAAGGCCGCACTCACCGACCAGCGGATCGAGACGCCGTCCTGGGGCTACGGCAACTCCGGCACCCGATTCAAGGTCTTCGCTCAGGCCGGCGTGCCCCGTACACCGTTCGAGAAGTTGGACGATGCGGCACGGGTGCACGAGTTCACCGGCATTGCGCCCAAGGTCTCGTTGCACATCCCCTGGGACAAGGTCGAGGACTACGCGGCTCTGGCCACGCACGCCAAGGAGCGCGGCCTGGAACTGGGAGCCGTCAACTCCAACACCTTCCAGGACGACGACTACAAGCTGGGCAGCGTCTGTCATCCGGACCCCAGGGTGCGGCGCAAGGCCGTCGAGCACCTGCTCGAGTGTGTCGACATCATGGACGCGACCGGGTCGAAGGATCTGAAGCTCTGGTTCGCCGACGGCACCAATTATCCCGGTCAGGACGACATCGTGGCCCGCCAGGACCGCCTGGCGGAGTCCCTCGCCACGGTGTACCAGCGGCTGAGCGACGACCAGCGGATGCTGCTGGAGTACAAGTTCTTCGAGCCGGCCTTCTACGCCACTGACGTTCCGGACTGGGGCACCTCGTACGTGCAGTGTCTGAAACTGGGCGACAAGGCGCAGGTCGTCGTGGACACCGGCCATCATGCGCCGGGCACGAACATCGAGTTCATCGTCGCCCTCCTGCTGCGGGAGGGGAAGCTGGGCGGTTTCGACTTCAACTCGCGCTTCTACGCGGACGACGACCTGATGGTGGGCTCCGCGGACCCGTTCCAGCTCTTCCGGATCCTGCACGAGGTAGCCAAGAACGGCGGCTTCGAGAAGGAGACGAACGTGGCGTTCATGCTCGACCAGTGCCACAACATCGAGGCGAAGATCCCGGCAGTCATCCGCTCGGTGATGAACGTCCAGGAGGCCACCGCCAAGGCACTGCTGGTCGACCTCGATGCGCTCGCCGCGGCCCAACGCACCGGTGATGTGCTCGCTTCGAACGCCGTCCTGATGGACGCGTACAACACCGACGTGCGTCCCCTGCTCCGTGATCTGCGCGAGGAGCAGGGCCTGCACCCGGACCCCGTCGCCGCCTACCGGGCCTCCGGCTGGCAGGAGCGGATCGCGGCCGAGCGTGTGGGCGGCGAACAGGCCGGCTGGGGAGCCTGACTCCCCACGCACACCTTCCGATCAGCACAACCGCCCCTCAGCCGAAGGAACACCGACATGGCCACCGCCCATCCCGAAGTCTCCGCGCTCCTGGAGCGCTCCAACCGCCTCGGATCCGATCCCCGCAACACCAACTACGCCGGCGGTAACACGTCTGCGAAGGGCTCCGGTAGTGATCCCGTGACCGGCGGACAGGCCGAGCTGATGTGGGTGAAGGGGTCCGGCGGTGACCTCGGGACGCTCACCGAGGCCGGGCTCGCCGTCCTGCGGCTGGACCGGCTGCGGGCACTGGTCGACGTGTATCCAGGCGTCGAGCGCGAGGACGAGATGGTCGCGGCGTTCGACTACTGCCTGCACGGCAAGGGCGGTGCCGCGCCTTCCATCGACACGGCGATGCACGCCCTGGTCGACGCCCCGCACGTGGACCACCTGCACCCCGACTCCGGGATCGCGCTCGCCTGCGCCGCTGACGGGGAGAAGCTGACCGACGAGTGCTTCGGCAACAGCGTGGTGTGGGTTCCGTGGCGGCGGCCCGGATTCCAGCTCGGACTCGACATCGCCGCGATCAAGGAGGCCAACCCGCAGGCCATCGGGTGCGTCCTGGGCGGCCACGGAATCACCGCCTGGGGCGCCACCGCCCAGGAGTGCGAACGCAACTCGCTGCACATCATCCGCACGGCCCAGGAATTCCTCACCGAGCGCGGCAGGCCCGAGCCGTTCGGTCCGGTGATCGAGGGGTACGGTGCGCTGCCCGAGGCCGAGCGGCAGGAGCGGGCGGCTGCTCTGGCGCCGTACGTCCGTGCGATCGCCTCCCAGGACCGGCCGCAGGTGGGCCACTTCATCAGCTCGGACACCGTCCTGGACTTCCTCGCCCGCACCGAACACCCGCGGCTCGCCGCGCTCGGCACCTCCTGCCCCGACCACTTCCTGCGCACCAAGGTCCGGCCTCTCGTCCTCGACCTGCCGCCGACGTCCACGGTGGAGGAGGCTGTGGGCCGGCTGAAGGAACTGCACACCGCCTACCGCGAGGACTACGCCGCTTACTACCATCGGCATGCCGACGTGGACTCGCCTGCCATGCGCGGCGCGGACCCGGCGATCGTGCTCGTACCCGGCGTGGGCATGTTCTCCTTCGGCAAGGACAAGCAGACGGCCCGGGTGGCCGGCGAGTTCTACATCAACGCCATCAACGTCATGCGCGGCGCGGAAGCCGTGTCGGCGTACGCGCCGATCGAGGAGTCGGAGAAGTTCCGCATCGAGTACTGGGCGCTGGAGGAGGCCAAGCTCCAGCGGATGCCCAAGCCCAAGCCGCTGGCGACGCGGGTGGCCCTGGTGACCGGCGCGGGCAGCGGAATCGGCAAGGCCATCGCCCGGCGCCTGGTTGCCGAGGGCGCGTGTGTCGTCGTCGCCGACCTGAACGCCGAGAACGCCACCGCCGTGGCCGAGGAGCTCGGCGGGTCCGACCAGGCCGTCGCTGTCACGGTCGATGTGACGTCCGAGGAACAGATCGCGATCGCCTTCAGGGCAGCCGTGCTCGCCTTCGGCGGCGTCGACCTCGTCGTCAACAATGCCGGCATCTCCATCTCCAAACCGCTGCTGGAGACCTCCGCCAAGGACTGGGACCTCCAGCACGACATCATGGCCCGCGGCTCCTTCCTCGTCTCTCGGGAAGCGGCCCGGGTGATGACCGCCCAGGAGATGGGCGGCGACATCCTCTACATCGCCTCCAAGAACGCCGTCTTCGCCGGCCCCAACAACATCGCCTACTCCGCCACCAAGGCGGACCAGGCCCACCAGGTGCGGCTGTTGGCAGCTGAGTTGGGCACGCACGGCATTCGGGTCAACGGGGTCAACCCGGACGGAGTGGTGCGCGGCTCGGGAATCTTCGCGGGCGGCTGGGGCGCCCAGCGCGCCGCGACGTACGGCATCGATGAGGAGAATCTCGGCGAGTTCTACGCCCAGCGGACCCTGCTCAAGCGGGAGGTGCTGCCGGAGCACGTCGCCAACGCCGTATTCGCGCTGACCGGCGGGGAGCTGACCCACACCACGGGCCTGCATGTCCCGGTCGACGCCGGCGTCGCGGCCGCCTTCCTCCGCTGACGCCCCCGGCGGGACGTCTCCTCTCCTTCTCGTCCCGCGGGGCGAGGCTCCCTCACAACGCCCCTGGGGCCGGCTGCCACGGGCGTCGGCCCCAGGGTGCGACGGCGGACGACCCCGCGAGATGACCGGTGCACGAGCAATGTCCGCCCGCGAACGATCGCACGTCTCGCTCCGTCTCCCTCCTTCCGACCTCACCACCGCATCCGCGCAGGAGCCACCACATGTCCATCGACTCACCCGGCTTCGCGCCCCCCGCCTACTTCGCCGCGGCCGATCTGGGCGCTACCAGCGGGCGGGTCTTCCTCGGTGATCTCTCACCGGGTCGCCTCCGGCTCACTGAGATGAACCGATTCGAGAACACACCGGTGCGGCTCCCCGACGGGTTGCACTGGGACACGCTCGCCCTGTATCAGGGCGTGGTCGACGGCCTGCGCGCAGCCTGCCGCGCCACTGACGGGTGCCTGACCTCGATCGGTGTGGACAGCTGGGCCGTGGACTACGGACTTCTCGACGCCGACGGCGCCCTGTCCGGCCCCCCTTACCACTACCGGGACAGCCGTACCCACACCGGAGCCGAAAGTGTCTGGCCCAAGATCGGGCCGGAGGAGCTGTACCGGATCACCGGGCTGCAGCATCTCCCCTTCAACACCGTCTTCCAGCTTGCCTCTGCGGCAGGCAGTGCTCAGCTCCACACCGCTCGCACGCTGCTGCTCATCCCTGACCTGCTCACGTACTGGCTTACCGGGTGCCTGGGCACCGAGGAGACCAATGCCTCCACCACCGGGCTCTTCGACGTTCACACCGGGACCTGGTCCGACGACGTTCTCAACGCCCTGTCTCTCGACCGCTCACTGCTGCCGCCGCTGCGCTCCCCCGGCGATCCGGCCGGAAACCTGCTGCCCCACGTAGCCGCGTACACCGGCCTGGACCCCGCCACCCCGGTGACGACGGTTGCTTCCCACGACACGGCCTCCGCCGTCGCCGCAGTCCCCGCCACCGAGCCCCACTTCGCATACATCTCGTGCGGCACCTGGTCGCTGGCCGGGCTCGAACTGGAAACGCCCGTAGTCAACGAGGCGTCCCGCGAGGCGAACTTCACCAACGAGCGAGGTATCGACGGGACCATCCGCTACCTGCGCAACGTCATGGGAATGTGGCTGTTGGAGGAGTGCCGGCGCACGTGGGCAGCGCAAGGCCGGCCGGCGCACCTCCCGGAGCTGCTCGCCGACGCCGCCCGGGCTCAAGCGTTCGCCTGCATCATCGACCCCGACGCACCGGAATTCCTGCCGCCCGGTGACATGCCGGAACGAATCGCGGCGTACTGCCGCCGCACGGGACAGCCCGTCCCCCGCGGTCAGGGCCCCATGGTCCGCTGCATCCTGGAAAGCCTGGCCCTGGCTCACCGGCGTACCCTGCGCCAAGCTGCGAAGCTCGCCGACCGCGAGATCAGTCAGGTCCACCTCGTCGGCGGTGGCTCCCGCAACGAACTGCTGTGCCAGTTCACTGCAGACGCCACCGGGTTGCGCGTGATCGCCGGTCCCACTGAGGCCACCGCTCTGGGCAACATCCTCGTCCAGGCCCGCACCGCACACCGTGTCGGCGACCTGCATGACATGCGTCAGCTCGTCGCCCGCACGCAGGAACTCCGCCACTACACGCCCCGCGGGAACAAGGCGTCCTGGGATGCGGCAGCAGCTCGTATCGTCCGGCCCGGAGGGGAGATGTGATGCGTGTAGCCCTGTTCGCCACCTGCGTCAACGACGCGATCTACCCGTCCACGGCCATCGCCACGGTGAAGGTACTCGAACGCCTGGGAGTGAGCGTGGACTTCCCCGCCGCCCAGACGTGCTGCGGACAGCCGCAGTTCAACACGGGCTACCGCCGCGAAACTGCACCCCTGGTGCGCCGCATGGGCCGAGCCTTTGAGGGATACGACTACATCGTGACCCCCTCGGGGTCCTGTGTGGCAATGGTCCGGGACAATTATCCGCGCGTCGCGCGCAGCAGCGGGGATGAGGATCTGACCCGAGCTGCACAGTCGCTGGTCCCGAGAACGTACGAGCTGACCGAATTCCTGGTGGACGTGCTAGGTGTGACAGACGTCGGCGCCTACTATCCGCACAAGGTGACCTACCACCCGTCCTGTCACGGTCTGCGCATGCTGGCCCTGGGCGACAGGCCCTACCAGTTGCTGCGCAACGTCAAGGGGCTGGAGCTCGTGGAGCTGCCCGGGGCCGACGAATGCTGCGGCTTCGGCGGCACCTTCGCCGTGAAGAATCCCGATGTCTCCGCGGCGATGGGCACGGACAAGGTACACAATGCGCGGTCCACCGGCGCAAGCGTGCTGTGCGGCGCGGACAATTCCTGTCTGATGCACATCGGCGGCATCCTCCGCCGCCAAGACGCTCCGCAGCGCACCTTTCATATCGCGGAGATCCTGGCCAGCACGCAAGAGGAGCCCCTGGTATGAGTGGAACATTCGTCGGCATGCCGGCCTTTCCGCAGGCCGCCCGAGAGGCCGTCCACGATGCGACGCTGCGTAGCAATCTGCGCCATGCCACGCACACCATTCGTGCCAAGCGGGAGAAGGCAGTCTCGGAGCTCTCCGACTGGGCGGCGCTGCGCGAGGCCGGCAAGCAGATCAAAGACCACACGCTGCGGCATCTCGACCGCTATCTCGTACAAGTGGAGGAAACCGTCACGGCGGCGGGTGGCGTCGTCCACTGGGCCGCCGACGCGGACGAGGCCAACCGAATCGTGGCGCGGCTGGTGAAGGAGACCGGCGAGTCGGAGGTCGTCAAGGTCAAGTCGATGGCCACGCAGGAGATCGGTCTCAACGAAGCCCTCGAAGCGGAGGGTATCACCGCCTATGAGACCGATCTCGCCGAGCTGATCGTGCAGTTGGGCAAGGACCGGCCGTCGCACATCCTGGTGCCGGCGATCCACCGCAACCGGGGCGAGATCCGGGACATCTTCCGTGCCGAGATGGGCGAGTGGGGGCGGCCGGCGCCCGACGGTCTGACCGACACGCCCGCCGAGCTCGCGGAGGCGGCGCGGCTGCACCTGCGGGAGAAGTTCCTGCGCGCCAAGGTCGGCATCTCGGGCGCCAACTTCGTGGTCGCCGAGACCGGCACACTGGTGGTGGTGGAGTCCGAGGGCAACGGGCGGATGTGCCTCACTCTGCCCGAGACCCTGATCTCGGTCGTGGGCATCGAGAAGATCGTGCCGGGCTGGCGGGACCTGGAGGTGTTCCTGCAGACCCTCCCCCGCTCTTCGACAGCCGAGCGCATGAACCCCTACACCTCCACCTGGACGGGCACCACCGACGAGGACGGCCCGCGCGCCTTCCACCTCGTCCTGCTGGACAACGGCCGCACCGACACCCTCGCCGACGAGGTCGGCCGCCAAGCCCTGCGCTGCATCCGCTGCTCGGCCTGCCTGAACGTCTGCCCGGTGTACGAACGGGCCGGCGGACATGCCTACGGGTCGGTCTATCCGGGGCCGATCGGCGCCATCCTGAGTCCGCAACTGCGGGGCACGGCAAGCGAGATCGATGCCTCCCTGCCCTACGCGTCGTCCCTGTGCGGAGCCTGCTACGAGGTGTGTCCGGTCGCCATCGACATCCCCGAGGTGCTGGTCCATCTGCGGGAACGAGTAGCCGATGAGGGCGGTCGGGGGCACCGTGTGGAAAAGGCAGCGATGAAAGCAGCCGGATGGGTTCTCAACCATCCGGCCGCCCTCGCCACAGGTGAACGCGTCGCCGCAAAGACACGCAGGTTCCACCCCAAGAAACTACCCGGGCCGGGTGCCGGTCAGTGGACGAACAGCCGTGACCTGCCGCCGATGCCGGCCGAGCCCTTCCGCGACTGGTGGAGGAAGAACCGAACATGACGACCGAGCCCGATTCCCGCGAACGCATCCTCGCCCGGGTCCGCAGCGCGCTCGCTCACACCGCCGACGCCCACAACGCTTCTGCCGCCGCCGACATCGAACGCAACTACCTCACCTCCCACACACCCGACGACCCAGCCGCCGTGCTCGACCTGCTGCACGAGAACCTTGTCGACTATCGGGCCGTCGTCCGGCGCTGTGCCGACACCGAGCTTCCAGGTGTGATCGCCGAGCTGCTCGGACGACACGGTGCTCGCAGCGTCGCCGTCCCTGATGGTCTGCCCGCGCCCTGGCTTTCCATGGCACATGTCGAACAGCGCCATGACAGCTTCCGCTGCCGGCTGTCTCCGGGGGAGCTCGACACCATAGACGCCGTCATCACCGGGTGTGCCCTGGCCATCGCCGAGACCGGAACGATCGTCCTCGACACCGGCGCCGGCCAGGGCCGGCGCGCGCTGACCCTCGTACCCGACCTCCACATCTGTGTCGTACGGGCACCGGAACAGGTCGTTGCGTCCGTTCCGCAGGCCATGCCAAGACTCGATCCGGTACGGCCGCTCACCTGGATTTCAGGTCCCTCGGCCACCAGCGATATCGAACTGGACCGCGTCGAAGGCGTGCACGGCCCACGCACATTGGAGGTGGTCCTGCTCACGGAGAGCAAAGCGTCGATGCGGCAGGGGCCACTGGTCACCGGCCGCCGGTTTCCGCGTGAGGCGTAGGGGGTGACGGGCTACGGGGGGCCGGTCGCCGACCGGCCCCCCACGTGGGAGTGGGGCGGGGCGCCCCCGTCCCTGCCGTTACCTCACCGCTCCGTACGAGCGGCGTGCGGCTTGCCGACGTCGGAACGGCCGGCGGCCTGCTTGATCCGGCCCGCTTCCCGCTGGTCGATGACGCCCTCACGCCGAAGGGTGGTGATGATCTTCTCGACGTGTGAGACGAACGCACCGTGACTGCTCCAGGACCGGTGATCCTCGATCAGCTCGTTGATCGTGCAGCCATTCGTCGTGACGAGGTTCGGGATGCCCGTGTTGACAGAGCCGACAAACACCGTCGAACGACCGTCCTGCTCAGGGCAGTTGGTGGGTGGCTTGCTGTCGACGATGGTGAGGGACAGCGACAGCGCCGTGGAGGCGTTGCCGGCCTTGTCGCTGGCCCGGTACAGGAAGGTGTGGCTCCCTGCTCTGTTCACTGCCACCGGCGCGGAGTAGGGCAGGTAAGGGCCGCCGTCGAGGGAGTACTCGATCCCGGCCACCCCCGACCCCGCATCCGAAGCCGTCACCGTCACCACGGCGCTGCCGACGTAGGCGCCTGAGGCGTCCTTGTTCCCGGAGACGGAGGCAGACACATCCGGCGCAGTCGTGTCCTGCGGCGGCGCCGCGACCACCGTGAAGTCCACCGTCCGCACCGCCGACGTATTACCCGCCTTATCCGTCGCCCGATACGCCACCGCATGCGAACCCACACCACTCACCTGCACCGGCGCCGAATAAGCGGCATACGCCCCACCATCCAACGCATACTCCACACGCGCGACACCCGACCCCGCATCCGAAGCCGACACCGTCACCGTCGCACTGGAAACATAGTCCCCCGCACCATCCTTCGTCCCCGACACCGACGCCGACACATCCGGCGCAGTCGTGTCCTGCGGCGGCGCCGCGACCACCGTGAAGTCCACCGTCCGCACCGCCGACGTATTACCCGCCTTATCCGTCGCCCG
>NZ_JBFBAK010000017.1:90695-106762 GCF_040689485.1 Streptomyces sp. NPDC051322
CGAAGCCGACACCGTCACCGTCGCACTGGAAACATAGTCCCCCGCACCATCCTTCGTCCCCGACACCGACGCCGACACATCCGGCGCAGTCGTGTCATCTCCGGGGGCCGCTGTCACGGTCAGTTCACCGGACATCATGTGACCGGGCATCGAGCAGAAGTAGCGGTAGACGCCAGGGGTCAGGGTGACCTGGGCCGTGGCTCGGCCTCCGCTGGAGTCCGAGGGGCTCGCCTGGAGGTTGAGGCTGACGTCGATGTTGTAGTCAGGGTTGGAGGTGTCGAAGGTCAGCGTGTGTGGCATCCCCGTCGTGTTGCCGGTCGCCGCGCTGTTCTCGAACACGATCGTCGCCGGGCCGGCCACCGCGGTGGCGGGAGCGGACGTGTATCCCATGTAGCCGTCGCCGGCAGTCCAGGTGAGCACCTGGGTCGATGTCGTGGCGGCGGAGCGGTTCATCGCCGCGTACGCGGCCGGTGCGGCCAATGAGAACGCTGTGAGGACTACGGCCACCAGCGCCACCAATACCGCGTGCGGGCTGAACCGGCCTCGCGGCGCGGGTCTGGAGGGGGGCGGATCCGTCTGGGCATGGAGCAGTCTTCTGATCACCGCTGTACCTTTCGCGAATCGCTTGTGCGTTACGCGTACGGATACGCGGTAACGCCGGGTGGACGACCAGCCGCCGGGACGGCGGCTTCGTGGCCCGTTCGGCCGGGTGCCGCGGGGAGTCCGGTCCGGGGCGGCGGTGGCGCACTCCGTCACCTGACCGGCGGGCTGAACTCAACGGGCAATGGGTGTACTTCGGGTGGTCGCCGGGCGTGATGACGACGGCCCGGCCGCGGTCGACGAACGAACAATCGTGGTCCGCTCCTCTCATACCGGAGCGGTGGAGCCGCAGGCCCGCGCACGGGGCTCGCCCACCATTCCCGGATTAGGGCAACGATGGGAAGCTACCGGTCTTTTGACGGTGCGCCAAGATGTATTGCCACATCCCAACCAACTTTGCCCTGCGTCTGGAAAAACAGGAGGACCGCCGCTACGGTGAGGCCGTCCCCGGGGCTCAGTCGGCCTCGCCGCCGAACCAGTCTCTGCCGCACCGGCGCACCAGCCAGGCCGGACGGCTCGAAGACCGAGGTAACGACCTTTTTCCGGCCCCACGGGGCCGGAGGCCCGGCGCACCACCGCAAACCGCCGCGACCGGCTGTGCTGCCGGGGACGGCGCGCTCACGACCACGAAACGGCCTTCAGGCACTTGTGCCTGTCGAGGATTGGAGAGCGATGACCGACTCAGGCGTAGGCGCGCGACGTCTCTTCTCCCGGCGATCGTTCGCCACGGGAGCTGCGGCCGCGGCCGTCGTACCCGCAGTGCTCGGCAGCACCGCCGCCGCGCCCCTGGACAAGCCCACACCGCATGGCAACGGCGGCAAGGCCGGCAGCATGACGCTGTACATGGAGAAGCTGCCGAACGGGGAGATGGGCTACGGCCTCCACCCCGGTGAAGCGTCGATTCCGGGCCCGCTCATCGAGCTGACCGAGGGCGACACCATGAACATCGAGGTCGTCAACAACCTGGATGTCGCCGCCAGCCTGCACGTACACGGACTGGACTACGACACCGCCAGCGACGGCACGAAGATGAACAGCAGCGTCGTCCAGCCGGGCGCACGGCGAACCTATGTCTGGCGTACTCACGCCCCGGGAAGACGCCACGACGGAACCTGGGAGGCCGGAAGCGCCGGCTACTGGCACTACCACGACCACAATGTGGGCACCGAGCATGGCACCGACGGGATCAGAAAAGGCCTCTACGGCCCCGTGGTGGTGCGACGCAAGGGCGACGTGCTGCCTGACAAACAGTTCACGGTCGTCTTCAACAACATGACGATCAACAACACCATCGCTCCCGACACCCCCACCTTCAAGGCCGTCCGCGGCGAGCGGGTGGAGTTCATCATGATCACTCACGGCGACTTCTTCCACACCTTCCACGTGCACGGTCACCGCTGGGTGGACAACCGCACCGGGATATTGCAGGGCCCGCAGGACGTCAGCCGGGTCATCGACACCAAGACCACCGGCCCGGCGGATTCCTTCGGGTTCCAGGTGATCGCCGGCGAACGGGTCGGCTCGGGCGCCTGGATGTACCACTGCCATGTCCAGAGCCACTCGGACATGGGCATGTCCGGAATGTTCCTGGTGACCGAGGCCGACGGCACGATCCCCGGCGGATCGCCCTCCATGTAGCGAAGCGAGCCGTCCCGTCACGCACCCCGTCCGCATCCCCGAATCCCCACCCGCCACGCCGGCTTGACGGCCTGACGGGCCTGTACAGCCTGCCGCCGGCCGGTCCCGGGTCATGAGGATCCGGGGCGTCCGCGACCTCACAGGATCCGGCGCCCCGGCCGTCTCCGGAACGTCCTGATGGCCGAGCCGGATCCGCCTCAGCCGGCGCATGCCGGGCGAGGCCCGTGCGGCAGCCCTGGTTCCACCCCCTGGCCAGTTTTCCGTTATCGGATCGAGTCAAGGAGCAACTATGGGCCGAAGAGACCGGTTCACCCTGTCACGACGAAGCGGAGCGCCGCCGTCGCGTCCCGTGCAAACCCCTCGTCACACGCGGTCCTGGCGCCGCGCGGTCATCCTGCTGTCCAGCACGGCGCTCGCCCTGGGACTGACCGCGATGCCGGCCATGCAGGCACAAGCCAAGCCGCCGTCCGGACACAGCCAGGACGAAGGTCCCAGCACGGAACCCCTGGTGAACGTCCTGGTCTTCCACGGACCGACCGCCCAACAGGACGATCCGGTCGCCACCGCCGCATCGGCGATCAAGGAATTGGGGCAGCAGAACGGCTTCTCCGTGCACGAGTCGGAGGATCCGGGCGTCTTCACCGCCGACAACCTGGCCCGCTACCGTGGCGTGGTCTTCCTATCGGCCAAGGACGTGACGCTCACCTCTGACGAGGAATCCGCATTCCAGGCGTACATCAAGGGTGGGGGCGGCTTCGTCGGCGTTCACGATGCGGCCCGTGCGCAGTCGGGCTCCAGCTGGTTCACCGGTCTGATCGGAACCCGGCCGGCCGCCAGCCTTCCCGCCTCCGAGAAGGTGTCGGAAGCCACGGCGAGCGGCGACAACCCGCCCAACGAATCGAAGGACAAGCTGTTCGACGGCAGCGACAGCACCAAGTGGCTGACCTTCCAGAAGACGGGCTGGGTCGCGGCCAAGATGGCGCAGCCGGTCGCGGTGGCCCAGTACGCGCTGACGTCGGCCAACGACTTTGCGGGCCGGGACCCGAAGGCCTGGACGCTTCAGGGCTCGCAGGACGGGAGCAGCTGGACGACGCTGGACACCCGGACCGGGGAGACCTTCACGGACCGATTCCAGACCAAGCAGTACAAGTTCTCCAACACCAAGGCGTACCAGTACTACCGGCTGAACGTCACAGCCAACGCCGGGGAGTCCGCGACTCAGTTGGCGGAGCTGCGGCTCTTCGGGGACAACCCGGCGCCGGCGCCCGAGACCAAGGTGCAGAAGGCCGTCGTGGACGTCACCGACCGGCAGCACCCGGCGAACAAGGACCTGCCTCTCAAGTGGACCCGGTCCGACCAGTGGATGAACTGGGACCCGAACCCGAACGGCACGGTCCAGACTGTCGCCCAGGTCGAGGAGAACACCTACGACCCGGGCCCGGCCGGCAACGGAGCCTTCCATCCCGTCTCCTGGTGCCGCGACTACGACGGCGGCCGGTCCTTCTACACAGGCATGGGCCGCACTCAGGACAGCTACACCTCGGACACGAAGTTCCAGAGCCACCTGCTCGGCGCCATCGAGTGGACGACCGGAATGGTTCGCGGCGACTGCCAGGCGACCATCGCTTCGAACTACTCGATCGACAGGCTCACGGCGAAGAACCAGGCGGGCCAGCTCGACCAGATCGGCGAGCCGCACGGCTTGACCGTCGCTCCTGACGGCAAGACGTTCTACATCGGCAAGGCGGCCTGCCCCGGCGGACCCATCCCCGACTGGAACGACCCCAAGGTCGGCCTCGGCTGCGGCACGATCCACCAGTGGGACCCCAAGACCAAGCAGGCCAAGCTGCTCACCACGCTCGACGTGATGGGCAACCGGGGCAGCGGCGACGAGCTGGTCAAGAACGAGGAGGGTCTGGTCGGCATCACGCTCGACCCCAAGTTCGAGCAGAACGGCTGGATCTACGTCTACTGGATGCCGCACGAGTCGGTCGACCGGGACAAGCAGACGGGCCAGCGCACCGTCTCGCGGCTGACCTACGACCTCAAGAACCAGTCGATCGACAAGAGCACCCGCAAGGACCTGCTGCACTGGACCGCGCAGATCCACAGCTGCTGCCACACGGGTGGCGGCATGACCTTCGACAACGATGGCAACCTCTACGTCGGCGTCGGTGACGACAACTCCTCGCAGGGAGCCGGGGCCGGCTACTCCGGGAACAACTGGACCAAGGACTACAAGGGCCTGTCCTTCCAGGACGCCCGCCGCACGGCCGGCAACACCAACGACCTCAACGGCAAGATCCTGCGGATCCACCCCGAGCCCGACGGCACGTACACGATCCCCAAGGGCAACCTGTTCACCGGTCAGGAGGAGGGTGGCGGCAAGACCCGCCCGGAGATCTACGTCATGGGCGTCCGCAACGTCGCACGGATCGCCTGGGACAAGGCCAACAACTGGCTGACCGCGGCCTGGGTCGGCCCCGACGCACCGACGCCCGACCCGGAGCTCGGACCGGCCAAGTACGAGACCGCGACCATCATCACCTCCGCGGGCAACCAGGGCTGGCCGTACTGCATGGGCAACAAGCAGCCCTACCGTGACCGCAGCAACACCGACGCCAGTGTGCTCACCGGCTGGTACGACTGCGACCACCCGAAGAACACCTCGCCCCGGAACACCGGACTGGTGGACCTCCCACCGATCCGCAGCAACATGATCTGGTACTCGCCGCAGGGCGGCGGCGTGGACTACCCGAAGCGCAGCGACGGCAGCGGGCTGCCCACATACGTGCAGAGCGACGAGAAGTACACCGAGCCCTACCTCAAGGGCGGCGGCCAGGCCATCATGGACGGCCCGACCTACCACCGCTCGGAGGTCGACACCAACAGCGGTGTCGCCTGGCCCTCGTACTGGGACAACAAGTGGTTCATCGGTGACGAGTCCAACGCCAACAACCGCGTCGCGGTCACGGTCACCGCGGACAACGTCAAGGACCAGTCCCAGCCGGCCTTCGGCGAGGATCTGCGTCAGATCCTCCCCGGCGGCATCGGGGACAACAAGGTCCAGAGCTGGATGGACGCCAAGTTCGGCCCGGACGGCGCGCTCTACATGCTCGACTACGCGGGCGGGTTCTTCAGCCTGGACCCGAACCAGAAACTGGTCCGCGTCAGCTACCACGGTGGCCCGGCCACACCGAACCCGAGCGACGCCTCGGGCCGTGCCGTCGAGCAGAGCAAGCCGCGGACGATCCAGTTCTCGGCCGCGAAGGCGGGCGGCGTCTCCTGGGAGTGGAACTTCGGTGACGGCCGCCAGCCGTCGCACGAGCCCAACCCCACCCACACCTACGCCGATTACGGCACCTACCACGCCACACTCAAGGTGACCTACGCCAACGGTGAGCAGTCCACCGGGAAGATCGACGTGACGGCGGGCTGCAAGGCGCCCGACGCCCGTTCCACGGTCCGGTTGCTCGACACCGACACCGGTGTGGCCAACCACAAGGTCGGCGGCGGTTGCACCATCAACGACCTGATCGACGACGAGGGCAGCTGGCCGAACCACGGCGCGTTCGTCAGCGACCTCAACGACCTGGTGAACCAGTTCCGCAAGGACGGTGTCATCGACAACCACGAGGCGGCGACACTCCGCAAGAAGGGGGCCCAGTCGCCCATCGGCAAGACGCCCGGGTACAAGTCCCTCTTCGACGGGTCGGCAAGCAGTCTCGCCGGATGGAGCCAGGCGGGCGCGGGCCAGTTCTCGCTGCTGCCGGACGGCACCCTGCGCAGTTCCGGCGGCATGGGCATGCTGTGGTACAGCAAGCAGCAGTTCAAGGACTACTCGATCAGGCTGCAGTTCCGGGATGTCGCTCCGGAGGGCCACCAGGCCAACAGCGGTGTGTTCGTGAGGTTCCCCGATCCGCGGACGCCACTGGCCGAACGGCCCGAGGGCTGCAGCACGACGGGAGCTGCCCGCACCGCTCAGGAGTGGGTCGCGGTCTACTGCGGCAACGAGATCCAGATCTACGACGGAGACAGCGGCGAGCCCCAGAAAACCGGCTCGGTCTACAACTTCGATCCGAACGACCTGGACCATGCGAGGGTCACCCCGAAGGGCCAGTGGAACGACTACGAGATCCGGGTCGTCGGGCAGCACTACACGATCATCCGCAACGGCGTGGTGATCAACGAGTTCGACAACACGCCCGGCAAGTCGTCGTCGCGGGCGGGCGATCCGTCCACGGACCTGCGTCAGTTCTTCAGCGGTTACGTGGGACTGCAGAACCACAGTGACAACGACCTGATCGAATTCCGCAACATCCGGGTGCGGAACCTGTAGAAGGAACGGCCGGTGCCGGGCACCGGGCGACAGCCCCGTGCCCGGCTCTTCCGCGACAGCGGACAGCGTGACCGGGGACCACACGCCGAACCACTGCTCGGCGCCCCACTCCTCGAACCATCGCATCACGAAGAGGCCGATGCGCCACCGGAGCAGCACCCGGCCAGATACCACCGGCGGCTTCGCTCGATCGGCGGCAGTGGCCTGGCAGCACGCGGGAAGTCCGCGTTCACTTGTCACGGTCGGGGCGGCCGCGCCGAGCTGCTGTTGGTACCCGGAGAGACAGGACGCGCTGCTTATGGTCACTGGCGATCCCACTCCGCCGCCCATATCCGAGGATGACCCGGACGTCGGGGCGGGCGTCGTGCGGAGGCGAGCGATACGCATCATAGGGCTGAGCACCGCCGCCCTCGGTGTCGGTGCTGCCGTGGCCGTGCTCATCACCGCCACGACAGAGAGCCGCCGCGTCGCCGCACACCGGCACGCGTCATCGACGGGTGTGCCCCCGCGCACCGCGCTGGATCCTGCCGCGTTCGCTCCCGGCGCGTGCGTGGTATTCGCACCCACCTCGGGCAACCGGCATCGCACCGTCTTCCTCGACGCCGGACACGGCGGCCCCGATCCGGGCGGCCAGGGCGTGACCACTACGGGCCGGCGGATCGACGAGAAGACCGAGACCCTCGCCACGGTGCTGGACACCACACGGCTCCTGCGTGCTGACGGTTATCGGGTGGTGGTCTCCCGCACCGGGGACAGCGCGGTCGCTCGCCTTTCCGGCAGCGACCTGTCCGGAAGTGTCATGTCGACCAGTGGCGAACGCAAGGACCTGGTCGCTCGCGCCCGGTGTGCGAACCTCGCCGGCGCCGCCGCGCTCGTGTCAGTCCACTTCAACTTGGACGGCTATGCGAGTACCGGTGGCGCCATCACCTTCTTCGACGCCGACCGGTCGTTCTCCGCCCGGAGCCGGACACTCGCCGGTCTGCTGCAACGCGACATCGTCGCGGCCCTGGCGGCCCACGGCTGGCACGTGTCCGATCGAGCGGCCACCAGCAACAGCACCGGCGGCAGCACGCTGACATCGGAAGCCGCCGCCTACGGCCACCTGATCATCCTCGGGCCGCGCAAGCAGGGCTACAACGACCACCCCTCAGCCATGCCCGGCGCGCTCGTCGAACCGCTGTTCATCAGCAACCCGGCCGAAGGGAGCATCGCCCACAGCCGAACCGGCCAACAGGCCATCGCTGCCGGCATCGCACGCGCCCTCGACCAGTTCCTCACCACACCGTAAGCCGCCCTTGTCCAACCGGCGCCGGCTCCCGGCTGACCTGCGGTCCTGGATGACACCTGGGACAATCGGCGGTGGATCCCAGCCTGCTGATCCCGGACCCCTGCAGTGCGGGTGGGAGGAGCGTGTCATGCGCAACAAGAACCTCACTCTTCACCACGTACGGACCAAGGGAGGCATCGTTCGCCTGCGGCTGGAGGCGTTCGGTTGCCGTGAGGCCCCACAGGTGCGCGACCAGCTGCTGATCTTCCTCAATCGCGGGGCGAAGGGCCTTGTCGTGGACCTGAGCGCCTGTAGCGTCGTCTGTCCCTGCTGCGCGGTACCGGCGCTGGTTCGCGCCCACCGCCGAGCCCGGGCGCTGGGGACAGCCTTCAAGGTCATCGCCCCCAGCAGCGCGGCCGCCCGCGGCCCCCTGGACAACGCCCGCCGCACCAGCCCGGACCCCTTCCCGGTCGCATGACAGCAGCCCGGCCGCAGGAGGAAGGTCTCGCTGGAGCGGGCGGCCGGTCGCGACGTCCTACCGCTGCCACCCGGGCGCTCGCCCGGCACCGGATCAAGCCCGGGGCAGCCGGCCTGGAGCGTGTCTGCACCTCTCGTTCCCAGGTCGCACAGCGCGTACAGAGGGCTGACGACTGCGCCGCGCCGCTTCTTCGTGCGCCAAGGACATTGGAGCAAA
Organism: Streptomyces sp. NPDC051322; assembly: GCF_040689485.1. Lineage (NCBI taxonomy): Bacteria > Bacillati > Actinomycetota > Actinomycetes > Kitasatosporales > Streptomycetaceae > Streptomyces > Streptomyces sp. NPDC051322. The sequence goes on from NZ_JBFBAK010000017.1 coordinate 99,234, forward strand.
CGCCGAACAACCGCGCCGTCAGCTCAAAGGGCTCCATCCCCGCCGCTGAACGCCCGCGACCCTGTGCTCAACCTTCCCCGACCACCCGAAGGCTTCCGGCACGCAACGAGTGCTGTGGGTCAGTCCGGGCCTGAGTGCTCCGCCTCGTCGTGATGCGGCGGGGCCGAGCGCTGCCGGCGGCAGTGGCTCATGTGACAGACCCGGTGTCGGCGTCCCGTGCGAGACGTCAACTCCCGTGTGAGGGGCGTTCTTCGACACCTCTATGGACACCGTGCGAGACGACGTGCTCTCATGCTGAGTGCGCAATTTCCAACGTTGAAATGGCCGCCGGACCTTGCTTCCAGAGAACAGCGCGACTCAGCACCGCCACTGCGAGCGGGCCCTCGGTCGCCGGGACCTTCCCTCGCAGGACGGACAAGCCGCCCGGCCGACAGGAGAACGGAGTGCTTATGCCAGTCATGACACCGAGACGCCGGCAACGATCAACGCAGCGGCAGGTGGGGGTCGCCGTTGCCCTTGCCACGGCCGCGGCGATGTCACTGGGCAACACTGGTTCCTCGGCAGCTGGAGGTCCGCGGAGTGACCGGATTCCGACCGTTTCGTCGGGGGACGCCCGCTTCGAGATTCTGTCGCCCACTCTCATCCGCACCGAGTACGCGGGGGATCATGAGTTCACCGATCAACCGACGTTCAACGCGATCGGTCGCGACGGGTTCACACCGGCTTCTTACAGCTCTACGACGTCCGACGGCTGGCTCACCATCAAGACGAGCGCCATGACCCTGCGCTACCGAGTCGGCTCCGGGCCGTTCGACGCCAAAAACTTCTCCCTGCAACTGGCCGCCGGCAGCTCACCGGTGACGGCCGCCCCCTGGCAGCGCCTGACCTGCGCGCTCGGCGCGTTGTGCGAGGCCGAGGATCTGCAGCTCAACGGGGTCTCCTTGGCCTCGGACCACGGTGGCCATACCGGAAGCGGCTTCGCGGCGGGCTTCGAAGGCACCGGCAGTTCGGTGTCCTCTGACATCGATGTCAGCGACGGCGGGAGCTACCAACTCGGCCTGCGGTACGCGAACTCCCTCGGCGGCGACGGAAAGACCGATACCCGCACCCTGACCCTGACCGTGGACGGCGGCGGGCAGCAGACAGTGAGTCTGCCGACCACGGCGAACTGGGACACATGGAATCTGGTCACCAAGAGTCTCCAGCTCAGCGCGGGTCATCACACCATCGCCCTGACCCGGACCGCCTCGGACTCCGGTGACGTCAACCTCGACAGCCTGGCGCTCGTCCGGCCGGGCGACCCGTACCCGCCTGTCTCGACAACAGCGATCCCGGACTGCCGTTTCGGCGTGAGCTGCGAGGCGGAGGCGGCGCGGATCGGCGGCACGGCAGCCAGTGCAACGGACCATGCGGGATACGCCGGCAAGGGCTTCGTTGCCGAGCTCAACCAGGGATCGAGCTTGTCGACCCATGTGGTCGATGTTCCCGCCGACGGCAACTACACCCTGCGAGTGCGTTATGCCAATGGCGCAGGCAGCGACGGCCGGCACCAGACGCGCACGGCCACCGTCAGCACAGACGGCGCGACCGACGCCCTGACGTTTCCCGCCACAAAGGACTGGGACGACTGGCAGACAGCCTCGATGCCGGTGGCCCTCAAGGCAGGTGCCAATGACATCAGCCTCAGCTGCCCCGACACGGCGAGCTGTCACGTCAATGCGGACACCCTCTCCGTGACCGGCCCGAAGTCGGACGCACCCCCGCCGCACCTCCCCCTCGGCGGGTATCGCCGGGGCTTGGACGGAGTGACCGGCAATGCCCCTCTCGTGACCACGCCGGGCCTGCTCAACAAGGACGGATGGTATCTGCTGGACGACACGCCATCGGCCCTTTACGACACCGCGGCGAAAAAGGTCACCCAGCGTTCCGGCCACGGCGGCGCACCGTACCAGGACGGCTATGTCTTCGGTTTCGGACACGATTACAAGCAGGGACTGACGGACCTGGCCACCTTGACGGGGCCACCGGCGCTGCTGCCTCAGTGGGCTTACGGCGTCTGGTACTCGGAGTACATCGACCGGACCGCGGCGGACTACAAGAACAAGATCCTCCCGGCGTTCCGGTCCGAGGGCGTCCCCCTGGACGTCCTGGTAACCGATACGGACTTCAAGGCCGTGAATTCCTGGAGCGGCTGGGAAATGGATCCCGCCAAGTTCCCCGATCCCCCAAGCTTCTTCGACTGGTCGGCCGCCCAGGGACTGCACAACACACTCAACGTGCATCCCAGCATCCTCGCCTCCGATCCACAGTTCGCCCAGGCTCAGGCCACCGCCAAGGGCAAACTGACCAAGGGAGGCTGCGCCTCGGGCGCCAACGTCCAGGACAACTGCTACACCTTCGACTTCGGTGACCCTGACCAGCTCAAGGCTTACATGGACCTGCACCGGACCATGGACCAGCAGGGCAACGACTTCTGGTGGCTGGACTGGTGCTGCGACGCGTCGCAATCGTCGCTGCCGGGCGTAACCCCGGACGCATGGATCAACCAGCAGTACGCCTCGGCCAACGACCGGGGATTCGTCCTTTCCAGGGCCTACGGCTCACTGCAGGCCGGCGGTTACAGCGGCCAACAGGCATTGCCGACCGGTCCGTGGGCGGACAAACGCACCACCGTCCACTTCACCGGTGACACATCCTCCACCTGGGGCACGCTCAAGCTGGAGGTCGGCTACACCCCGGGCGAGTCCGCCGCGACCGGGATGTCCGCCATCACGCATGACATCGGTGGCCACAACGACACGACGGGACTGACCGGTTCGGAGACGTACACCGACGGCGACACCTCCCGCACAACGTCCAAGCTGCCGGATGACCTGTACGCTCGCTGGGTCCAGTTCGGAGCCTTCCAGCCGATCGACCGCTTGCACAGCAACCACAGCGACCGGCTGCCCTGGCAGTACGGGACCGCGGCGCGGAAGTCAGCCGACAACTTCCTCAACCTCCGTGAAAACCTGGTGCCTTACACGTATTCACTCGCTGAGGAAGCGCACCGTACCGGTGTGCCTGTCGTCCGCCCCACCTACCTGGAATACCCCAACGAGCCGCAGGCGTACGCTGTCGCGAACAGCGAGTACTTCTACGGCTCCGACGTGCTGGTCGCCCCGGTGACCACGCCCGGTGACTCCGCCACCACTTCGGTGTGGTTCCCGCCCGGCCAGTGGACCGACTACTTCACCGGCAAGAGCTACACCGGCGGAACCACCCACGACGTCACCACCGACCTCAACTCGATGCCGGTGTTCATCAAGGCGGGCGGCATCCTGCCCACCCGCACCCACGACGTCACGGACAACGACCGGAATCCCCTGACCGACGTCACCCTGACCATCGCCACCGGCGCCTCGGGCTCGTACAGCCTCTACGAGGACAACGGGACCACGACACGAAAGAGTCAGAGCGCCACGACAACCATCCGCTACGGGCAAACCGGATCGCACCACACGGTGTCGATCAGCCCGGTGAGGGGTTCCTTCCGCGGCCAGGTCAAGAAGCGCCAGTGGACGCTTTCACTCTTGGGAACCGAGGCACCCAGCAAGGTAGCCGTTTCCGGGACTCGGCTTTCGCCGAAGGCATACCACTGGGACGACCGTACCGGGACTTTGACTATCACGGTCCCGCAGCGCAGCGTCCATGCCCCCCTCACCGTCACCTACTGAGGAAGGACACAGACAGCCTCTGCCTGCGGCCGCCTGCGGACCGGCGCACACTGCGCTCCGCCGGCGGCCGCGGCGGCACTCTTTGCTTCTGGACTGGTGCCCAGGGGCCTCAGGAGTAGATCTGGACCTCCACCAGTCCCGCCGCCCATGTGGCGGAATTGCCGTTGTGGTCGTTGATGACCTTGGAAACGCTCAAGCGTACGTACCGGTAGGTGCCGTGAAGGCTGTCGCTGGTGAAGCCGACTGTGGTGTTGCTCGAACGGTCCGTCAGCGTTGTCCAATTGGTGCCGTCGGCGCTGCCTGAGACCGTGTAACCGCAGTAGGTTTCGGATCCGTTGTAGGAGCGCCAGCTGATGTCGATGCGACTCAGGCTATGAGCCGATCCCAGGTCGGCTGTCCAGGCGAAGGGAACTGCGGCCGGTTGGAAGTACGAGGAACTGTCGCCTGTGGTGTTGAGGTTGAAGAAGTTTCCGTCGTTTGCGACGGTGCCCGCGTGAGTGTCATCACTCGCGGTTGCAGTGACGGGTCGGCCTTGCGAGAGCAGGGTGTTGTTCGGGCCTTTGATGGCGCCGGTTGAGAGATTGACCGACCAGCTCGGGAGGTACTGCATCGACGCTTGGGGGCTCTGGCCGTTCGCGTCGGTGAACGACAGCGGAAGCCAGACGTAGGCGGAGCTCCCCAGCGCTGCCGGGTTCCACCGGTCACCCATGTAGATGTAGCGGTCGGGGCCTGTCTTCGTGGGGACGGTGAGAATGTTCGCGGGCTGGCTGTAGAAGGTGGTGTTGTTGGCCACCGGCGCGAGCTCCGACCATCCGTTGGGGTCGCCGGGATCCTTGGTGTACGCGAACATGCACTGATTGGGGTACCAGCCGGACTGGGCGGAGGTCAGCAGGAAATAGTGGTCGTGCACCTTCACCATGGCCGGCGCTTCGCGCCGCTTGCCGGCGAACAGCGTGTAGGAGTTGGCCCAGTCGACGTCCTGGTAGTTCTCGGTGAGTCTGTACACGCGCATGTCGGTGCTGTTCTGGGTGGAGACCAGGTAGGCGGCGCGGGAGTCGGGGTCCTCGTAGACCGTGAAGTCGCGCGATCCGTAGCCGTACAGGCCGTCTGTGCCGGTATAGGTGGGGTCGACGCTGGTGGAGGCGATGCTGCCGGCGCCGGGACGGAAATGCCGTTGGAAGACGTAGTCGCCTCCAATGGTGTCGCAGGTGGCCACCATGAGGTGCGAGGCGCTGTAGTCCTGTCCGTCTTCCCAGTGTGCCCACAGGACGTACTTGCGGGCAGCCGCGTGGTAGATGAGCTTCGGGCGTTCCACCGTGCAGGAGTTCAGCGCTGCGGCACTGTCCTTGGTCAGGATGTGGTTGACGAAGGTCCAGTTGAGCAGGTCGGTGGAGCGGTACAGCGCGAGCTTGGAGAAGCGGGAGCTGTTGTCGCTCTTGTCTTCACCGACCCAGTAGTAGTGGGCGCCGACTTTCAGATAGCCGCCACCGTGGGCCTGTATCCGGTTTCCGCTGGTGTCGTGCCAGGTGTCTCCCACCGGGAAATCCCTGTAGCGGGAAGTTGCCGCGGAAGCCGGTGAGACGCCCACCAGCGGCACGGCTGCAGCGAGCACGCTCAGCGAAATGCTTCCCAGGAACAGGCGGCGCGAGGGGCCTGAGGGGGACGGCTGGGGATCGGTGTTACGGGTCATGGTGATGCGGCTCCTTGCCAGGTAGGGGTTGACGGCGCGGTACTTCCAGCCGGAAGAACCCCGAAACAGAGATAGTGGCCACGCCTGCCCGGCCGCCAGGCTTCGACCACACCCGATGCGAAGCATTCATGAACACACATCGGCTTCACCGGTCGGCGCCGACCTTGGGCAGCAGCGGCTCGTTCGCAGCTCACGGATCGTCATCAACACACCACTGCCTCGGCCGGGTCACTCCTCGGGCCACTCCCCCGGTCAGAAGTTCTGAGCCTCTGGACTCGTTTCTTCAGGTGCGAGCCAGGCGAGTGCGGCCGCGACGAGGGTTTTGATGCCGGTATCGAGGGTGGGCTGCATCACGGGGGCGAAGGCGGGGCTGTGGTTGACCGGGATGTCCTGGGAAATGGTGCCCTTCTTCTGCGCGGCGTCGTAGAGGCCGGAATCGATGCCGCCGATGCACCAGTAGGTGAACGGGGCGCCGAAGGCATGAGGAATCTCGCTCATGTCCTCGCTGGCCGTCTGCAGTTCGGCCGTGCGCGCGTCATCACCGAAGCAGGCGGCGAAAGCCCGGGCAACGGTGTCGGTGGCATCCTGGTCGTTGATCGTGGGCGGGAACGACGACAGGTGCTCGAATTCCGGCTCCTTGGGGGCGTCTCCCCCTGCGGCCTCGGCCCGTACGATCCGCTTGATCGAGGCAAGTACCTGCTTGCGGACGGCCGGATCGTACGTACGTACGTTCAACTGGAGCACAGCGCGGTCGGGGATGACATTCGGGCCCGTACCCGACTGGATGCTGCCGACCGTAAGGACAGCGGGGGTGGTGGCCGCCAGTTCGCGGGAGATCACCGTCTGCAGACGCACGACGCACATCGCTGCCATGACCACCGGGTCGACGGCTGCCTGCGGGGACGAACCGTGGGCCCCCCGCCCGTGCAGAGTGATGCGCAGGCTGTCGGCAGCCGACAGGAAGGACCCGGTGCGGGTCGCGACGTATCCCGCGGGGTAGGGCAGCACGTGCTGCGCAAGTACGACGTCGGGCCGAGGAACCATGCTGGTCAGACCGTCCTCGATCATGGCCCGGGCACCGTCGCCGTTCTCCTCCGAGGGCTGGAACAGCGCGACCACCGTTCCCCGCCAGGCGTCACGGCTCTTGGCCATGAGCTGCGCGAAGCCGACCAGGCATGCGACGTGCACATCGTGACCGCAGGCGTGCATGACCGGCTGCTCGACTCCGTCCCTGTCGGTGACGGTGACCGTGGAGGCGTACGGCAGACCGGTGTTCTCCCGCACCGGCAGCGCGTCCATGTCCGCCCGGAGCATCACCGTCGGGCCGTCTCCCCGGGTGAGCACACCGATGACACCGGTGGTGCCGATGCCCTCGGTCACCTCATAACCGCACTCCCGCAGGGCCCCGGCGACCTTCCCGGCCGTGCGGTGCTCCCGCAGGCCGAGTTCCGGGTGGGCGTGAAGGTCCTTATAGAAGTCCTCCACGCCGGCGCGGAGGTCGTCAAGGCCGGTGAGCACTGTCCCTACGCTGTTCGCCATGTGGTTCCTTCGCGGGTTTCGCCCGCCTGCGGGCGTAGGGGGGCGCTCAGGGTCGGTCGCGCTACCGCCTCCCGCCAGGGGTGAGCGCGGCGAGCCGGGAGCGTGGTTGCCAGTCCAAACCGTTGGGCAGGCCCCAGCCGAACCGCACGGCGGCAAGGCGCAGAACAAGGGCGTGCCAGAAACACGGCATGAGCCTACGAGCACCCCGGCCCATCGCGTCGCTCGTGAACGTCCCGGTGTGTCGAGTCCGTACCCGGACCCCCCGGCGATGGGTATCTGCCGCAGCCACCGCCGTACTGGTGCGGACGTCGCCGAAGCCGGCCGCACGAGTATGCACCGAAGCGCGGGGCGGGGTGTTGCTGTGTTCGGGGTGTGACGCGCAGTGGGAAATCGGGGGTGCGAGGGCGGGGGTTTGTGAGCTCGGGCATAGGGTCCGCGTCACACAGGACCGCGCCTAGTAGACGGACGGCCGGGCTTTCCCCCCTGTCGCACGGCCTCCCCCACCCCCTGTCCGTTTTGTCACTATCTGGGGTCGTAGGTCACACAATTGCCAGCGGCCAGGACCGTCTCGCAAGGTGTTGGAC
>NZ_JBFBAK010000018.1:0-88022 GCF_040689485.1 Streptomyces sp. NPDC051322
AGCCTCACCGACCCCGTCGCCAACATCGTCGCCGCCGCCAACTACGCCGCCGACAAATACGGCTCCATGGACAACGTCAACTCCGCCTACTAACCTGGGGCTTTCACGAGGTGGGTGGTCCGTTGCTTGATCAAATAAGCGGCGAGCGCTCCTGACCTGCAGCGATGGGACTTGTCTAGGGTCCTTTTGGCTGCATGGAAAGAAGCACTCTCCAGGTGAGTAAGCGTATCGGGTTGTACCCGCGTGTCCGCGTCGAGGGCGGTGGCAGCGGGGCGGTGCTGCTGGCCGAGACGGTCCGCGAGTGGGGCCTGGACACCGCGATATCGACGGCGTTGGCGCCGTGGCGCAAGCCGCGGGCGGTGCACGATCCGGGCAAGGTCTTGCTGGATGTCGCGCTCGCGACGGCTCTGGGCGGGGACTGCCTCGCCGAGGTGGCCATGCTGCGGTCCGAACCCGACGTGTTCGGCCCGGTGGCATCCGACCCGACGGTCTCCCGGCTCATCGACGCCCTTGCCGCAGCCGGGCCGAAGGCACTCACCGCGATCCGCTCGGCGCGGGCCGAAGTACGCTCGCGGGCCTGGGAACTGGCCGGGGCGAACGGTCCGGCCACCGACGGCTCGGTGATTGTGGACATCGACGGCGTGCTGGTCCTTGCGCACTCCGAGAAGCAGGACGCCACCGCGACCTGGAAGAAGACCTTCGACCATCATCCGCTCGTCGCGTTCGTCGACCACGGCCAGGCAGGTTCCGGCGAGCCGGTGGCCGCGCTACTACGGCCAGGCAACGCAGGCTCCCACACGGCCAGTGATCGCATCGAGACCGCCCAACTCGCCCTGGCCCAACCGCCCAGAGCCTTGCGGCGAGGACGAAAGACCCTGATCCGAACCGACTCCGCCGGCGGCACCCACGCATTCCTCGACTGGCTCTCCAAGCCGGGCCGGTGGCTGTCGTATTCCGTCGGAATGACCATCACCGACGCCATCCACCAGGCCGTTCTGAAGATCCCGAAGAAGGGATGGACACCGGCCTACGACGCCGACGGCACCGAGCGGCCCGGCGCCTGGGTCGCGGAGATCACCGACATGCCCGACCTCTCTCCCTGGCCGAAGGGTATGCGGCTGGTCGTCCGCAAAGAACGACCACACCCCGGCGCCCAGTTGAGATTCACCGACCTCGACGGACTGCGGCTCACCTGCTTCGCGACCAACACCAAAGGCGGCCAGCTCGCCAACCGCGAACTGCGTCACCGCCGCCGGGCACGCTGCGAGGACCGCATCCGAAACGCCCGCAAGACCGGCCTGCGCAACCTGCCCCTCCACGACACCGCCCAGAACCAGCTCTGGCTCGAGATCGTCTCCCTCGCCCTCGACCTCCTCGCCTAGATGCCGATGCTCGCCCTGACCGGCACCACCCGCCGCTGGGAACCCAAACGGCTTCGCCTACGACTGTTCTCCGCCGCCGCCCAACTGGTCACCACCGGCCGCCGCCGCTTCCTCCGCTTCACCGCCCGATGGCCCTGGACGGATGTGATCATCCACGCGATCCAGCGACTCGCCGCCCTGCCGAACCCCGACTGACCAGCAACTCCGATCGCCCCGACGAGCCATAGCAACATCCCGGAACAGTGGAACCCGGCGCCCACCCGACGCGACAGCCGGGCCGCCAACCTGCCCCAACCCCGAAAGACCGCACCTCGCAAGCACAAAGCCCCCGCCAGCGAACCGACGAGGACTCATGAACGATCGAGGCTAACCCGCCCAACCGACCACACACCACCCCAACCACCTGAGTCCGAGGGACGGCTGACCTCCAGGAACAGCAGGACTCAGGTTCTGACGAGGGCCGGAACCGGTACACCCACCCGTTCGGGCCCTCGCCCATTTTCCTCCCCGCCACCCCCCAGCTCTTCCGTTCTCGTTGCTCCGCTCCCGAGTCCACCGTTACCCGGCACGCAGCGCAGCGGTACTTGCCAAGCGGCATTGAGGCCTTCAGCTGCCGAGCTGGGTCGACGCGCCCTCGCGGCTGAACCAGCAGACGGTCCGCGTAAGGGAGCGGTCGTCCACATGCAGGTGCCCTGGAGAGTGAGCCGGGTCGTGAACATCGCGCGTTCCCTTGCTAGTTGTACGTGTAAACGGGCCAATCACGGCTCGCAATCGGGCCTGGGAGAATCTGGGGAGTTCGGTCCCGCCAGCTCGTGCACCTGATCTGCGAGCAGGCTATCGATCGCCCGTCGCCCCTTGCGACCCGCCTCCGGCATGAAGTGCGCGTAGTGATCGAGGGTGATGGTGGGTGACGCGTGCCCCAGCCACCTGGCCAAGGTCACCACCGACTCCCCTGCCTCAAGGACGAGGGAGGCGTACGCGTGCCGCAGCACATGGAAGCCGTCCCTGGGCGCCGCCTGCCACTGCCACGGCTTGGCCCCCTTGGCGCGTGGCGGGATCACGCCGGACCTGGCCAGTGCCGGCTTCCAGATCTCCGTGTTCCAGGTGTTCGCCGACGACGGCGTTTCCGTACATCGTGGTGAGAACGAGGGCGTGCTTCTTCATCTGCCGCTCCGGCTCCGGGCCGCCCCAGGGGAGCTCAATCTCCACCGATGGGTATGCCTTGGCGTGCTTGGCCAATTCGCCCGCAACAGATGCCGGCATGTCCACCAGGCGCGTCTTGCCTCCCTTCGGGAGCGCGAAGTATTTGTGGCCGTTGATGATCTGTACCTGCCTCTTGACGTGTATGACACCGCGCAAAAGGTTCCAGGGCAGGAACCGGGCCGCAGCAGCACAAGGGATCCGCGGAGCACGTCTTCGACGGACGGAGGCCGGCCGGTGGACGGCCGATCGCTGGACGGGGCAGCTCAGTGGCGGGCTTGCCACTCCGGCAGGTGCGGGGTTTCCGCACCGATCGTCGTGGAGTCGCCGTGCCCCGTGTGGACCACGGTGTCCGGCGGGAGTGTCAGCAGAACGTCGCGCACCGACCGAATGATGGTGGGGAAGTCGGAGAATGACCGGCCCGTGGCCCCCGGCCCACCGGCGAACAGTGTGTCCCCGGTGAAGACGGTGCCGAGCTCGGGCGCGTACAAGGAGACCGCCCCGGGCGTGTGTCCCGGAGTGTGCAGCACGGTCAGTTCGAGGCCTGCGACGCTCAGCCGGGACCGATCGCTCAGGAAGCCATCGGGGGCACGGTCGGGATAGGTCCGCTTCCACAGCAGCCGGTCGTCGAGGTGCAGCAGGATACGTGCCCCCGACCGTGCGGCCAGGGCAGGCGCGGCGCCGATGTGGTCGTCGTGCGCATGGGTGCACACGATAGCGGTCAGGCGCCGCCGGCCGACGGCGGCTTCGATGGCATCGGCGTCATGGGCGGCGTCGATGACGATCACTTCGTTGTCGTCGCCGACGATCCACACGTTGTTGTCGACGTCCCAGGTGCCGCCGTCCAGGCTGAACGTGCCACTGGTGACGAGGTGTTCGATCCTCGCCGCCATCAGAGCAGCACCACCGAACGCAGCACATCACCCTCGTGCATTCTGGAGAACGCCTTCTCCACGTTGTCCAGCCCGATGGTCTCGGTCACGAAGGCGGCGAGGTCGAGACGGCCCTGCAGATGCAGGTCGACCAGCATCGGGAAGTCACGTGAGGGCAAGCAGTCGCCGTACCAGGACGACTTGAGCGCGCCACCACGTCCGAAGACGTCCAGGAGGGGCAGCTGGAGCTTCATCTCGGGGGTCGGCACCCCGACGAGCACGACCGTGCCGGCCAGGTCGCGGGCGTAGAAGGCCTGCTCATAGGTCTCGGGACGGCCCACGGCGTCGATGACCACGTCCGCGCCGTGCCCGCCCGTCAGATCACGGATCACCTCGACGGCGTCCGTCGTACGGGAGTTGACGGCATGGGTGGCGCCCATCGCCCGCGCGGTGGCGAGCTTGCCGTCATGGACGTCGACAGCGATGATCTTCGCGGCTCCGGCCAGACGCGCTCCGGCGATCGCGGCGTCCCCCACGCCTCCGCACCCGATCACGGCGACGCTGTCGCCGCGGCCGACGCTTCCCGTGTTGATGGCGGCTCCGAGGCCGGCCATGACGCCGCAGCCGAGCAGGCCCGCCACCGCGGGTGCCACCGCGGGGTCGACCTTGGTGCACTGTCCGGCCGCGACCAGCGTCTTCTCCGCATATGCGCCGATCCCCAGGGCCGGCGTCAGTTCGGTGCCGTCCTTGAGCGTCATCTTCTGCGACGCGTTGTGGGTGTCGAAGCAGTACTGCGGTCGGCCCCGTCGGCACGCACGGCACTGTCCGCACACGGCACGCCAGTTGAGGATGACAAAGTCTCCCGGGGCGACCTCGCTCACCCCCGCGCCGACCGACTCCACGATGCCTGCGGCCTCATGACCGAGCAGGAACGGGAAATCGTCGTTGATCCCCCCGTCCCGGTAGTGCAGGTCGGTGTGGCACACGCCGCACGCCTGGACCTGGACCACGGCCTCACCGGGTCCCGGATCGGGCACGACGATCGTCTCAACCCGCACCGGCTGCCCCTTGCCGGGTGCCACTACGGCGCGTACTTCCTGACTCATGACGGTGATTCCCCTCAGCACGAAGGCGGAACGACGGCTGTACGTACGACGGCGAAATTCAGCGTGCGGACACACGAGGTCGCCAGATGCGGGGCTACACGCGCCCCGGGTGGACCCTCGAGGAACGGCCTGACGGCGCAGGCGCTCCGGTCAGATCGGGTTACGCGCCCCAGCCAGCCAGCCGCCGTCGACGACCATGGCGCTGCCGTGGATGAACTCGGCGTCCTCGCCGGCCCGGGAGACCGCCATGCGGGCGATCTCCCGGGGCTAGCCCCAGCGCCCGGCCGGCGTGCGGGCGATCTCGGCCTCGCTGTCCGGCAGCGTGTCGGAACCGCCCTCCGGGGCCGCGAGATTGGTGTAAGTGGCACCGGTACAGATGGCGTTGACGCGGATGCCGTGCTTGCCGTAGTCGAACGTCAGCTGCCGGGTCAAACCGAGCACGCCGTGCTTGGCGGCGGTGTAGGCGGTGCCGCCACCGGCCGCACTGAACGACGAGATAGAGGCGGTGTTGATGATGGCACCCTCGGAATGGGGCAGCACGCTGGTGCGGATGACCGCGCGTGACGTCAGGAACGGGCCGGTCAGGTTGACCGCGAGGGTCCGATTCCACTCGGCCGTGTCGATTTCGTGGGCCGGACGGAAGCTGTCGATGATGCCCGCGTTGTTGCAGAGGACGTCGATGTGGCCTGCCCATGCGAGGATCTCCGCGACACCCACGTCGACGGAGGCCTCGTCCGCGATGTCCACGGTCACGGCGATCGCCCGGTCACCGACCGCGTGCTCCTCGACGACCTTGCGGACGTTGGCCGCGTTGATGTCGACGGCGGCGACGCGCGCTCCTTCGCGGAGGAACTCGTCCACCATGGAGCGCCCCATGCCCGAGCCCGCGCCGGTCCCTACGACGATCTTGTCCTGAAGGGACATTGTGGCGTACACCTGCCGTTCATCTGCACAGTCGAGGGAAAGCCGGCCGCGGATGCGGACGGTGTCGCGGAAGGGCCCCGCTCAACAGCGGGAAGCCCGAGACGAACGCTCACTAACTAACATTAGTTAAACGACTCCCGTCAAGACCTCTCGCAACATCTGCGTAACGCGACATCGGTCATCACGAGTGATCCACGCCACATCGCGGCCCCGCAGGCTTGCCCGCCCCGGCCACGACGTGGTCCATTGCACTAACTACCGGTCGTTAGCGAAGGTTTCCGTCGTCCGACCACCCGGCTCCCCCTCACGTTCCCCAACAGCCTGATATCTCCGGCGCTACCCAGGAGGCGACCCGTGAGCCTGTTGAGCGAAGACACGTATCTGCCGTGGCAGAACCCTCAGTTCAGGACCGATCCCTACCCCTGGTACCGCAGACTGCAGCACGACCACCCCGTCTACGCGCTGGACGGCGGCTACGTCGTCAGCCGCTACGAGGACATCGTCCGGTACCTGAAACTGCCGATCATGAGCGTCGAAACCGCCTGGGCCAGCCAGGGGCCATGGTCGTACGTCGGCGACACGATGCTCGGCGTCGACCCGCCCCGGCACACCACCCGGCGACGGCACACCAACAAGTGGTTCACTCCCAAGCTGGTCCGGCAGTGGGCGAAAACCACGGCCGAGGCGGCCGGGCTGGCGCTGGACCGTCTCGGCGAGGACGGCGTGATCGAGGCCTGGACGGACCTCGCCGCGATCCCGGCGCACGCCACGATGTGCCGCGTCCTCGGCTTCCCCGACGACGACGCCCACAGCATCGTCGAGGCGATGTTCGGCGCCATGCAGATGATGAGCGCCGCCCCGAACCCCGGCGACGAGGAACTGGCCGCCCAGTCCTTCACCTACCTCGAAAAGCGAGTGCGCGAGATGCTCGCGGACGTCCGGTCGGTGGACGACAGCGGGATGGCCAGGGCCCTGCTCACCGCCTCCGAGGCGGGACAGCTCACCCCGCAGCAGGCGCTCGCCACCATCACGGTCTTCTACGGCCTGGGACACATGGACGTCGGCTATCTCGTCGCGGCCGGACTCGACCAGTTCGCACAGCGGCCGGAGGTCTTCCACGCGTACAAGCACAACCCGGAGCTGCGCGGCGCAATCGTCGACGAGATCGTCCGCATCGATCCGCCCGAGCTCTCGGTCGTGCGATACCCCACCGAGGACGTCGAGATCCGCGGTGTGCACATCCCGGCGAGCACTCCCATCCGCTTCATGATCGCGGCGGCCAACCGCGACCCGGAGGTCTTCATCGACCCGGACACCTTCGACTACACCCGCTCACCCGAGGCGGGCCGCAACCTGAGCTTCGGCCTGGGCGCGCACAGCTGTGCCGGACAGGTCATCTCCCGGGCCGAGGCCGAGGCGGTCTACACCGAGGTCGCGACACGCTTCGATCACGTCGAACGCGCCGGTGAACCCGTCCGCGCCAACCACGACTTCGCACGCTTCTACTGGTCGCTCCCGCTGCGACTGTCCTGAGGCCAGGGCGCGACGTCACGAAAGGACAGAGGAACCCGAATGTACGACAGTAAGAGGCGGTGGCCATGTCGGCGAAGCTGAGGATGTCGGCCGCCGACGCGGTGGCCGACATCCCAGACGGAGCGTCACTTGCCGTGGGGGGCTTCGGCCTCTGCGGAATTCCCGGCCGCCTCATCCAGGCCGTGGCGGACCGGGGCACGACCGACCTGGAGGTCTACTCCAACAACTGCGGCGTGGACGACTGGGGGCTCGGCATCCTCCTGGCCGCGGGCCGCATCCGCCGTGTCACCGCCTCGTACGTCGGCGAGAACAAGGAGTTCGCCCGGCAGTACCTCGCCGGTGAACTGGAGGTGGAACTGACGCCGCAGGGCACGCTCGCGGAGCGCCTGCGGGCGGGCGGCGCGGGCATTCCCGCCTTCTACACACCGGCCGGCGTGGGAACCTTGGTCGCCGACGGTGGTCTGCCCTGGCGCTACGACAACACCGGCGCGGTGGCAGTGGCCTCACCCGCGAAGGAGACCCGCCGCTTCGGGGACCGTACGTACGTCCTGGAGGAGTCCATCGTGGCCGACTACACGCTGGTCCACGCCACGGCGGGCGACACCCACGGCAATCTCGTCTTCGACAAGACCGCCATGAACTTCAACCCGCTCGCCGCGATGGCCGGACGGATCACCGTCGCAGAGGTCGAGACGCTGGTGGAGCCGGGCGAACTTGACCCGAACACAGTGCACGTACCCGGGGTGTTCGTGCAGCGAGTGGTGCACGTGGGAGTGCAGGAGAAGCGGATCGAGAAGCGGACGGTGTCCCGATGAGCTGGTCCCGTGACCAGATGGCCGCGCGGGCCGCGGCCGAGATGACCGACGGAGAGTACGTCAACCTCGGGATCGGGCTGCCGACTCTGATCCCCGGCCATCTGGCCGACGATGTCCATGTCGTCCTCCACTCCGAGAACGGGATCCTGGGCACCGGCCCGTACCCGACGAAGGACGGGGTCGACCCCAACCTGATCAACGCGGGCAAGGAAACCGTGACGGTCAACCCGGGTGCCGCCTTCTTCGACTCGGCCCTGTCGTTCGGGATGATCCGCGGCGGACACATCGACACGGCGGTCCTCGGCGGCATGCAGGTCTCCCGTACCGGCGACCTGGCCAACTGGATGGTTCCGGGCAAGATGGTGAAGGGCATGGGCGGCGCCATGGACCTGGTGCACGGGGCCCGTCGGGTGATCGTGCTCATGGAACACACCGACCGCGACGGCAACTCGAAGATCGTCGACGAGTGCACCCTGCCGCTCACCGGCCAGGCCGTGGTGCAGCGCGTCATCACCGACCTCGGAGTCATCGACGTGACCCCGAACGGGCTGATACTCCGGGAGCTCGCCCCTGACGTCTCAGTCGAGGAGATCGTCGCGGCGACCGACGCGGAACTCACGCTCGACCTGGCGGCCCCCGACCACTGACGTACGGCGCAGGGGCCAGGCGGCCACTGCCACTTGTCGAAGGCCAGGCCGTCCCGCCGAACTCCCCTGGGAAAGTGGCCCACCGGACTTCCTGGTGGGCCACTTTTCGTAGGTTCCGAACTAGCTAACGTTAGTATTCGAGCGAAGGCGCAACACATCGGAACCTGAGACCTACATCGGCAGCGCAGCCGTCCCCTCCGCAAGCGGTCGGACATCCATCCCGGGGCGACGCCGACATATTTGAAGTGGTGATGGAAACGGAAACAACACCGTGCGCGAGGGCCACCGAAGAGCTCCGGCGCTACCTCGAGAAGCTGAACTGGTCCGCCCTGACGCCCGGCCGCCGTCGCATTCTTGACGCGTTCATTGAACTCGCATCGGTGGAGGGCTACGCCGCGGTCTCGATGCGAAGCTTGGGCAAGAAGGTCAACATGAAGGCCCCCAGCATCTACTCCCACTTCCCCGGAGGCCGGGACGAAGTGCTCGCCGAGGCCTTCCGCTGGCACTTCTCCCAGTTCGCCGGGGCGGTACTGAAGGCCGTGGAAGGCGCGAAGAGCGCGGCCGACTTCTGGAACGCCATGGTCCGGGTCCACCTGACCAGGCAGCTCCAGTCCCCGGAGTACGACGCGTGGGACATCCTGCGCGCCCTCGACCGCCTCAACCCGTTCCTCGAACCGGAGACACGCAGCGAGCTGGACGAGTGGGTCGCCCTCTACGAGCGGATGTTCGCCGCCGCTGCACACGAGCTCGGCCACGAGCACGGGGAGGGCGAGAAGCTGGCACGGGTCGTGGTGAAGATCCTCGACAGCGCCAACAGCTGGTGCGGCTGGGACGGGCAGGAAGACCACCTGGACGTCTGTGTCGGCGAGGCCGTCCGGATCACCCGGGCGTTGATCACGGTCGACCTGCGCGCACCCCGGACCTGATCACGAGATGCCGGTCGGGGAGGGGCAGCAGCACCCACATTTCATGAACGTTAAGGTAATTGAGAACACTCGGTGACCTCGGCCAGACTCAGCAGGACATGGACCGATCCGACGCGGAGCAGGGAGATGGTGTGGCGGCGAAACGGGCGGGGCGCCCAAGGGAGACGGTCGGCCGAGATCGGGTCATGGAAGCCGCCCTGCAGATGTTCCTGCAGAACGGTTACGCCGGCACCAGCCTGAAGGCGCTGGCCCAGGAGCTCGGCATCTCCGCACCTGGCCTGTACTGGTACTTCTCGTCCAAAGAAGACCTGTACGCCTCCGTGATCGAAGCAGCCATGAACGACTTCGTGGCGTATGTCCGTCAGTCCATCACCGATGACGACCCGGTCGTCCGGCTCGGGCAGATCGTCCGCGCACACGTCACGTGGCAGCTGCAGAAGGCAGACGTCGCCCAGGCTTTCGACTTCGCGATGATGCGCAAGGGCCTGGGCCACGAGATCCCGAGCGACCGGCTGGAACCCATCGTGAAGATGGAGATCGAGTACATCAAGGAGCTGAGAGATGTCCTCGCGGCGGGCACGGATCAGAGTGTCTTCGAGGTCGATGACGTGAAGTCGACAGCTTTCGCGATCGTCACCATGTGCGAGTACGTCAACACTTGGTACCGAGCGGACGGCGAGCTGTCGATCGCCGCCGTGGCCAACCGGTACGACGGTCTGGTGAGGCGCATGGTGGGTGCGCACTCCTCGAATCAGGCTGATCGACGGTAGAGCCACGGACAAGCAATCCGTCTGCCCTGACGTCGTCGAACGACGTCAGGGCAGACGGCGGGACGGCTCGATGTGCCCGGAGCCCTCATATCGGGGTTCGGTCAGGCGCTGTCGTCCGTCTCCGTGGTGGTCCCGCTGTCGCCGATCTCCCAGTACTCCAGGTATTCGGAGGCGGCGCCATCGGGGTTCGGTCCGTAGATGGCCACCATGCGGGCGTAGTGGGGCGCCCAGTACCGGCCGGTGCTGCCCGCGGGCACGTCGATCCAGTCACCGGCACGGCCGACCACCTCGACCCCGTTCACTTCGACATGCAGTTCCCCGGCCAGGACGAGATTCGTCTCGTCGTGCGGGTGCAGATCCATGAAGCCGGCCGCGCTCAACTCCCACTCGGAGATCGCGTAGCTGTCCCAGCCACTACGCTCCGGCCTCTTGATCCACCGCGATCGCATGCGAGGTGTCTTCGACGAATGCGGCCGCAGTGGACCGACAGCCACCAGACCGGGCTGCGTCTCCTCGCCATCAACAGCTGCGGACATACCACACCCTCCTTCGGGTTCTGTTCGCTTCCGGGCCATGAGTGAGGTGCACGGGCCCATCGGTGCGGGCCCGCGCGGTCGGTGTCCGTCACGAGCCGAGCGGGATCGCCGGCTCGGGGAGCGTTTCCATGACGAAGAGATTGGCGGTCAGGCCGCCGTCGACGACGATGTTGCTGCCTGTGATCGCGGAAGCGTCGTCGGACACCAGGAACGAGACCGTCGCAGCGATCTCCTCGGGCTCGACAAGCCTCCGCATCGGGACCCGGGTGAAGTCGTGGAGCATGTGCTCCAGGACGTTGGGCGTCGAGGTCTTGTGGACCATGTCGGTGTTGACGAAGCCTGGCGCCACACAGTTGATCCGCACGCCGTGGGGCGAGAGTTCCATGGCCATGGTGCGCGCCATGCTGACGACGGCCGCTTTGCTCGCCGTGTACGCCGTCACCGGGCCGTCAGCTCCCAGAGCGTCGATGGACGAGATGTGCACGATCGAGCCGCGGCGGTTCTTCACCATGCCGCGGGCCACGGCCTGGGACATCAGGAAGGTGCCGATGACGTTGATGTCGAACGTCCGCCTGAACGTCTCGGCGTCCACGTCGAGAAACGGAGGCTCGTCGAAGACCGCGGCATTGTTGACGAGCATGTCGATGCGGCCCCAGCGCTGCACGGCCTCGTCGACGACGGCCGTGACGTCACCGACGTCGGAGATGTCGCCGGCCATCGCCCAGCCCTCGCCGCCTTCCGCCTCGATGGCCTTGACCGTGTCCTCCAGTGATTCGAGGGTGCGACCAACGACGAGCACCTGGGCGCCGTCCGCGGCCAGCCGCTGGGCGATGGACCGGCCGATGCCACGTCCGGCGCCGGTGACTATCGCTGTGCGGCCGCTGAACCGGGCGGTGGTGGACTTGCTCATGAGAGGGGGGTCCTTTCGAGAGGGGTGCTGTGCTGCTCTTGGTGTCTCGGCTATTGACGTCCGATACGCAAGTAGATGTCCGGTCGCTTGGCCCGGTAGACGAGTGCGACGAGAACTCCGACGCCGTAGACGCCCCAGAGCACCGCTTGCAGAATGACCGCCGCGGTCATGGAACCGCCGGTCATGGTGGTGAAGTTGATGGTGGCCAGGTAGATGACCCCCGCCAGACTCAGGGCACTGACCGTGGGTGTGATCACCCGGTGCCACAAGGGCACCTTGGCCTCCGGACGTCGTCGGAAGAAGACCACGACGCTGACACTCGTGAGGAACATCAGGACGAGAATCGCGAAGCCACCGGCTCCGGCCAGCATCCCGTACAGGTGTGCCGGATCGCTCCCGATGTTGGCCAGCAGGGTTCCCAGGAGGATCGCGCTCACGGTCATCGACGCGATGCTGGGCGATCCGTGCTTCGGGTGAGCGCGCCCAAGCACGGACGGGAGGACCTCGTCGACCCCGAGTGAGTACACGTAGCGCGCGAGGATGTTCTGTACCGAGAGCAGACAGGCGAATGCCGAGGTCACGACGAGGACCTGGACGACGTCGCGCGCCCAGACGCCGACGAACGACTCCATCGCGGCGTTGAACATTCCCGCGTAGTTGTGGGTGGCCACGCCCTGCGCGGCGGACGGACCATATGCGGTGACCAGCGCCCACACGCTGACGATGTAGAAGAGGCCGATACAGATCACCGCCGCGTAGGTCGCTCGTGGCACGGTGCGGTCGGGGTCCTTGGTCTCCTCGCGGAAGACGGCGGTCGCCTCGAACCCGAGGAACGACGTGGCAGCAAAGAGCACGGCGAGGCCGATCGATCCTGAGGAGAACTCACCCCAGCTGAACGGGGCCACGGTGCGCCCTTCGGGTCCGCCGTCCCCGAAGACGGCAACGTCAAACACCAGCACGATGGCCGCTTCGGCCGACATGGCGAACAGCAGTACCTTGGCCGACAGGTCGATCCGGAAGTACCCGAGAATCCCGGACCCCAGCAGACACGCCACCGAGCAGTACTGCCACGCGATCTCCGGGCCCCGAAACACGTCCGCCACAAGGGCGCTCGTGGCGACGCCGAACAAGCAGACTGTGCCGACCGCCATGAGGACGTACCCCAGCATCGCGAAGAAACTGGCACCGAACCCGAGTGTCCGGCCGATGCCCGCGGTGATGTAGGCATAGAAGGCGCCGGCGTTCGGGATGTAGCGGCCCATCGCGGTGTATCCGACGGCGAACAGCAGGAGTATGGCCGCACCCACCACGTACGCGAACGGGGCGCCCGCGCCGTCGTAGGTGATCACGAAGGGGGCGAACGACGCCACGACGACGATCGGCGCCGAGAACGCCAGAACCGTCATGACGAGTTCTACGGTGCCAATCTTGCCCCGCAGCATGTGCGGTTCCGCTGGGGCTGCAGGAGCGGCGGGGTGGTGCAGTTCTAGCGCTGGAGCATGCGAGGTGGCTTCTTCACTCATCGTTGTCTCCGGGCGGTGTGGATGCGGCTCCCCCGATGAGGAGCGTGCCGCGACGGGCAGAACGTGGCCGCCACGCGACGGGACGCGGGACAGCCGATGACCAGGCACTGAGTTCGTTTTCGCCTCACGTACTTCGTGCGGACCGCGTCGATGCGGCCGATGCCAGGTGCCGAGCACGGGGCTCTCGGAGTGCGATGGGGCGCCGACGTTGATCACGATCGCGATGCCGGCATGTGCGCTATGAAGGCACCACCGGAGGGACTGTCGCTAGTGAAGAGAGTGTCCGGTGACGCGGGCAGACACGTCCCGCCTGGGGTGTGGCGCGGCGTGTGTATACGGCGTGCTTCGGGTCCGGTGGCTCACAGGACCGCTTCGTCGGCCAGTTCACGGTCGGAGTGGGACCTCCGCCACAGCGAGTGACCCTCGGGGTTGGAGGAGAACCTGGGCGCCGGTCAGAGTGGCGTGAGCGTGAGTGCAGACGATCGCGTCGCACGGTGCCCGTCGTCCCTCCCTTCGATGGCAACGGCGTCGTAGGCAGGATCGGCAACGGTCACCTCACGGTCGTCGGGCGACGAGCCAGGTGGTGTCGCCCACGTCCCAGACACGGCTGTCCATGGCGAAGGCCCCTTCTGTGACCGGTAGGTCGGTCCGGGCCGTGACACGCAGGTGGGTGCTCCTGCCAGCCGCTGCACCGGCTCCCCCGCAGCCGATGACCGTTCCGCCGTCATCACCCGTCGCCACCCCGGTGTCGATCGCCTCGCCCGGACCGGCCTTCGCTCCGGATCCGAGGAATCGCCCGCTGTCGGTGTGGTCTTGGCATATGCCTTCGCGAACTGGGCGACTCCGATGACGGCCTTCGGAGCGGGCCCCCATCCGGTCGCCGCACGCTCAGGGGTTCCCCTGTCCCTGGCAACCACGCCTTGCACTCTCTGTGTCATCAGTCGGCCTCTCTTCGTGCAGTAGGGGACGAGCCGTCAACAGGCCTGGCTGGAGGTCCCGTTCGCGGAGGCAGCGGCCAGTTCGTAGACGTGGCGCTCGAACTCGGTCTGCAGTGCCACCACACCCTTGTCTCCGGACGGCAGCATCTGTGTCATCAGGACAGCGGCGACACCCGAGGCACGGTCGACCCAGAACTGCGTGTTGAAGATGCCGTCCCAGCAGCCGGAACCCGCCCTGCGCATACCGGGAGTGTCATGGCGTGCCACGTGCAGCCCGAGCGCGAAGTCGGTCGCCCCAGGAGGAAAGGAGGCCTCTTCCATCAAAGCCTTGTCCACCGACGTGATGCGGTCCGGGAAGCGGATCGGCCAGAGTCCGTCAGTGAACATCCGGTCCACCGACTCCGGTGTGAGGATCACGGCTCCGTCCAGTTCGCCGCCGCGCAGCAGCGCGCACGCGAAGCGCGCGTAGTCGAGCGCCGTCCCGTAGGCGCCGCTGCCACCCGAGTCGAACGCGGAGTCTTCGTCCAGGATGTCGGCACGGACATGGAGGTTGCCGGTTCCGGAGTCCCGTCCATGCACACTCATGAGCCGCGCCCGCTGCTCCGTGGAGGGCCGGAACGTCGTGTCCTCCATACTCAGCGGCTCGAAGACGTTGGCCCGCAGGTACGCGTCGAGCCGCATCCCGCTGACCGCCTCGATCACGAGGCCGAGGTGGTCGGTGCTGACCCCGTACTCCCAGACGGTTCCCGGATCCGCGATCAACGGGGCGGTCAGTGATGTCACCCCGTTCAGTGCGCCCACGCCGAGCGGGAGACCAGCCACTTCGTGGTAACGCCTGATGCCGGGATTGCTGAAGAAATACCCGAGCCCCGACGTGTGGTTGAGCAGCTGTCGCACGGTTGCCTGCCGTGCCACAGGCCGCAGCCTCGGGCCGTCGTCATCGAAGCCGTCCAGTACCTGAAGGCGGCCGAAGTCCGGCAGGATCGAGGCGACTTCCTGGTCGAGGCGCAGTTGTCCGCGTTCGACCAACTGCAGCGCTCCGACCGTGGTCAGCACCTTCGTCATCGACGCGTAGCGGAACATCGTGCCGGCGCTCACCGGGGTGCCACGCTCGACGCACTCCAGCCCTGAAAATGCGGAGTGGAAGGCCCCGTCCCGGGTGACGAGCGCCGCTGCGGCACCGGGTACGGCGCCTGCGATCACGGCCTCGGTGAGGAGGTCCCCGAGTTCCCAACTTGTCTGCGTAATCGCGCTGTTCGATGCCATGGGTGTGTCCCTCTGCTGGGGCGGGCAGGCGTGGGGCTGATCAGATGATGGTGTAGCCGCCGTTGACCACGACGTCGGAGCCCGTCGTGTACGACGATTCGTCGCCGGCCAGACGAAGGACGGCCTGTGACAGCTCCTGCGGCTTCGCGAAACGGCCGAGTGGGATGCCGTCGGTCGTGAGCTCTCCACTGTCCAGCTGAGCAGCGGTCATGGGCGTCTCCACGTCCCCTGGGTGAACGCGTTGACCCGGATCCCGTAAGGAGCCAGTTCCGCAGCCGCCGTCTTGGTCATGCCGCGCACAGCCCACTTGGTCGCCGCGTAGGAGAAGCAGTCGGGAAAGCCCACCATGCCTGCGGTGGAGCCGATGTTGATGATGGATCCGCCGTCCGGCGCGGCGCATGGCCGGGACGACGGCCTGCATACCGAGGAACACACCTATCTGGTTGACCTCGAGGGTGCGGCGGAACTCCGCTTCGGTCGCCGCTTCCATCCGGTTCGTCAGGAGGATGCCCGCGTTGTTCACGAGTACGTCCGGAATCCCGAACTGCTCCTCGGCACGCTGAACGACGCGGCTCCAGTCCTCGGCGCTGGTGACGTCGGCTTCGACGAAGATCGCAGAGTTGCCGAGCTCCTTGGCGAGGGCGACGCCTTCTTCGACCAGCCGGTTGGTCAGGACGACACGAGCACCGTGCTCGACGAACAAGCGGGCGTGCGAGGCACCCATGCCGCGTGCGCCACCCGTGATGATCGCAGTCTTACCGTCGAGCGAGGCCATGGTCAGCTCCTGTCTGGGAGGTGAGAGGTGATGCGCTCGGCGAGCCGACGGCACCCGATGCGCACCACCCGGAACGGGCGGAGCCCATACGCGGATCGTGTGTCGTCAGGCGATCTCCCCGACGACCCGTCGGGAGTGAGCTGGCACGGCGCGGCGGTCCAGCTTCCCGCCGGCCGCCCGGAGCACCGAGCACCGAGCACCGAGCACCGAGCACCGAGCACCGAGCACCGAGCCGACGATGCCGATACGTTCGGGAACGGCATGGTGCCCGCGGGCTGCCGGTAGCCGAGATCGTCCACGGACATGACGAGCGCCTGCTTCTCCGGGCGACGACCGCCCGACGGTTCAGCTCCCGCGGCCGAGTCGCGACGGGAACAGGTCGGACGTCCATGTGCTGTTTGATCACAGTGCTCCTCACGGACTCATCCAGTGCACCGACCGGCACACCAACATGACGCCTTATTTAACTTACGTTCGTGAGCCTTGACAAGACAGTGCGCGTTACTGAGCGGAGTCAGGTGCGTTAACTGGTAACCGCGCCGTTCCGTACGTCACCGTTCAGTTTCCGGGCTCAGAAAGCCTCCGCTGCCGACGGCGAGGCGACGCCTCGGGCAGCACCGCCGAGACCGCCGCCTACGCGTGGCCGACACCCCCCTTGGCCGATGGCCACGACCGACACGACGACACGACGACAGAACGGCATGAAGCGGCTGAGGCCCCCGCGCCTCAGCGGCCCAGCATGCGCAGAACCAACTGCAGGTACTCCCTCTCGATGGCCTCGGGCGATCCCACCCCGGTTTCGGGGTGCGGCTCGTTGCAGGTCGAGTTCAGCAGGGTGATGACGGCGTGGGTCAACACGCGGGGTGAGCCACCATCGACCTGGGAAGCCCGCGCCACTTCCCGATGAAGGCGTGCGAAGTACGCCTCGTGCGCACTGCGCAGGAGAGCCACGGCTTCGGGCTTCATCTGGCCGACGACCTCGTCGTTCGACATCAGCACGTCCGTGGCACGCGTCTCCGCGGGATGCGTGACCATGTGAAAGCGCATGTGGCGGCGGCACAGCCCCTCCAGTCGGGCCGTCTCGCCGCCCTCGTCCGGCGGTACCACCACGGCCACAAGGAACTGCTGCCAGGCCCGGGCCATGGCAGCCACGAGGATCTCCTCCTTCGAGGAGAAGTGGGCGTATACGGCACCAGGAGTGATGCCGACCCTCGCGGCCAGGGTCCGGATCGTCGTGGCGCGGAACCCGTCGCTGGAGAAAGCCGTCATCCCGGCACTGAGGAGACGCTCACGGGTGTCGCCCCGCTCGTCGCCACGGCCGGCGCTGGCCACACTCAACCGCTCTACGAGCTCAGCGAGTTCGCCCCTTTTTATCCCGGCGCTCATCTCGACGTCTCCGTCTCTCCAGGGGCAGGCCGCAGCGCCCACTCCTCAGTCACCTTGCTCCCGCCGACCAGCCGTCGACCGGTCTCGCGACCAGGACGTTACATGGCCTTACCGAATCGAAGCCGCCCCCGACTTCCCATTTACCTAAATGAACGTTTAGTTTGATTGCCTGCGAGGCGCGCTGGTCCTCGTACAGGCAGGACCAGCCGTCGGCGCGCGTATTCGGCTCCGTCGAAGAACAGCCCACTCTCGGCTCACCACCTCTGAACCTCGCGTGTCCCCGAAAGGCCACCCCATGAATCACCCGGAGTCTCCGACGGTCCGTTCGCGGGTTGCGGTGCAACAGGCAACGGGACTCATGGGGGGCGACATCACCAGCGGAGCAGAGGCGACCTACACCGAAGGCCATGTCCACAACCCGAACACCGGGTCGACCGTGGGCTCCCTCCGTAGCCCCTCAGAGCACCGCGCACGACAGGCTGCCCGCATCAACAGCGAGGAGATCCGATGACCCCTCAATCCGTAATCAAGCAGCAGGTCATGTTCCCGGTGGAGGGCACCACCGTACGCGGCACGCTACGTCTGCCTCCCGGCCCCGGACCGCACCCCGCCGTCGTCCTCGGGCATGGCTGGAGCATGGTCGCCGGGGGCAACCTCGAAGACTTCGCGCTGGCTTTCGTCAGCAGATCCACCGCCACGCTGAGCATCGACTTCCGCCATCTCGGGCTCAGTGACGGTCTGCCTCGTCAGGACCTGGACCCCTGGCGGCAGATCGAGGACTACCGCATGGCCATCACCTACCTCGGTGGCCTTGAGGAGATCGACAGCGACCGCATCGGCGTCTGGGGCACCAGTTTCAGCGGAGGACACGTCCTCGTCGTGGCTGCGACAGATCCACGTGTGCGTGCCGTCGTCTCCCAAGTCCCGACGATCAATGGGTACCAGGCGTCGCTGCGCCGGAACTCGCCCGCCACGCTGAAGCGCCAAGCCGCGGCGTTCCAGGCGGACCGGGAAGCGCAGCTGCGTGGCGAGACACCCGCCGTGATCGCCACCGTCACCTCTGATCCATCGGCCCCCGCGAGCTATCCCGACGCCGAGTCGTTGTCCTACATGTCCGGCGAAGGCGAGCGCACCGGCACCTGGCTGAACTACACCACCCTGCGCTCCGCCGAGCGGGCGCGGGCTTACGCGCCGGGCGAGTTCGTCCCGCGCATCGAGTCCGCGCAACTGCTCATGGTCGTCGCCGACAGGGACGTCGTGACGCCCACGGACCTCCAGGTCGCGGCGTACGAGAGCGCCCGGACCGTGAAGCGTCTCGTCGTCGTCCCCGGAGGCCATTACGCCCCGTACCACGAGCAGTTCGAGACCGCGTCCACCGCTGCGGCGGACTGGTTCGAGCAGATCCTCACCCCTCGCAGCTGACAACCGACAACCTCGAGCCACGGCCTCGGCCTGCTATGGGCCCCTGCCGTGCTGCCCGATTTCGGAAGGATCACCATGCCCACGATCACCCCTCCCCCCTCCACCCCCTGCCCTCGACATCCCCGAGCACCGGCTCCGCCCGATTCGCGACCCCTACCTCCGCGTCCGAGTTCGCCAAGGCGAAGAAGTACATTCCCGGCGGCCTCGTCTCGCTGATCTCCGACGACTTGGCGGCGCACGTGAGCTCAATCCCTTCAGCCGCCGATCGCCTTTACATGGAGAGCGCTGTCGCGACGATGCGCCAGACAGTGCTCGGCAACATGGGATTTGAGGCCGTCGTCCGCGACGATGTCCAGACCGTTCTGGGGCGTCCCGGAACCACAGTGGAGGAGTGGGCGCGGGAGAACCTCGGTCCAACGGCCTGAGTCCGACGATCCGGTGCCAGGCGTACCCGTTCAGCGGCGGACGTCGCCCGGAGCCAGAAGGCTGGTCAGCTCGGCGATCGCCTCGGGTGACGGCTTGAAGTAGCGGCGGACGTTCTCCGGCTTCTTGTGCCGGGACTTGGCCATCAGCATCAGCAAGGAGGCGCCCTTGCTCACCGAGGTGGGTCAGGGCGGAGTGGCGGTACTGGTGCAGGTCCCAGCCCGTTCCTGGCCCGCGTACGGCGGTGTGCTCGTCCAGTAGGGCGCAGGCCTGGCCGTAGGAGAGGCGGGCCAGGCTCGTGTCCGGGCACGCGTCGCGCGGGCTGACGACCCTCCCCGGCACGGGGCGGCGGTGGGTGACCAATACCGGACCGCGGGAGCGGCCGCGCAGCAGCCGGGGCAGGAGCCAGGTGGTGCCGGCATCCCAGTACACCGTCTCCAGGACGAAGTCCTCGCGCGCCTGCCTGCGGCGGCGGGCCTTGCTGCGGGCGCCCTTGGCCTTGACCGGGCAGCGGCGTGCGGCGAGGTCGAGGTCCTCGATGTTCACGCTGAGGATCTCCTCGGACCTCCCGGCGGTCTCGTAGAGCATCTGCCACAGCGTCTTCTCCCGCAGGTGGACCTCGCGGCGGGCGATGAGCCGGTCCACGGACATCTTCGAGCGGGCCGGTGCCTCGGAGTCGGGCACTGCCAGCCGCTTCGTCCAGGCCGGGACCGCAGGGCCGTCATACCCGTACGACGCGCACCAGCCCAGCCAGGAGCACCGCCGCCCGGCGGGCGTTCCAAATGTTGACCGCCGCGGTGCCCCACAGCAGTTCCAGGGCCTCGCCGATCTCGTCGTCCGAGACCGACCCCAGCGGGCGGGCCTCCCCGAGCCGTTCGGCGGTCTTGCCGACGCCGACTCCGTAGCTGCGGATCGTGTTCGGGTTGCGGAGCGACCCGAGGAAGCCGTCGGCCGCCGCGCGGACGGTCAGTACCTTCCCTGCCGGCAGTTGCACGACGGTGGGCACCGCTTCCTCCTTGCCACGGATAACAGGGCCGCTTCATGTACGGCCCTGAGAACAACACCGCAGGTGACGAACCAAGCTCCCACAGATAATAGGGCGTTGTCCGTGGAACACCCTCAGACGGGCCCGGTCGCCGACACTCCGTCAGCCGCCCGCCAGGGACGACGAGGGCTTAGCGCCGGTTTCCGTTCCGATGTTCCTCAAGCCCCGACCCTGGGAAACTGCTGGCCGAGCATGTCGGCGACGGTATCGAGCTGGGTGCGCACCAGCTCGGCGGTGGGCTGGGTGAAGATCGTGCGGATCGTCGCGGCGACCATCTCGCCGGAGTCCTTCTCGATCACGCCGAAGACGTTCCGTAGAAATTGAACCCTGCACCTTTGCCAGGAGACGCCGAGCATGACCTTGCGCACTGCGGCGACCAGTCCCGAGTGCTGATCGGTGACGACCAGGCGGACCCCGGACAGGCCCCGCTCACGCAGGGAACGCAGGAACTCTTTCCAGAACGCCTCGCTCTCGCTGTCGCCGACCATCAGGCCCAGCACCTCACGGTTGCCGTCCTCGGTGATGCCGGTGGCGACCACCACGGCCCGCGAGACGATCTGATGGTTCACCCGCGCCTTGCAGTACGTCGCGTCCAGGTAGACGTAGGGGAAGCGGACATGCTCCAGGGGCCGGGTGCGGAACGCAGTCAGCGGCTCGCCCAGGGCAGCGCAGATCCGTGAGACCTCGGACTTGGAGATCCCGCTGTCTCCGCCGAGGGCTTTGACCAGGTCATCCACGCTGCGAGTGGAGACGCCGCGCACGTATGCGTCCATGATCACGGCATAGAGGGCTTGATCTATGCGGCGCCCTCGTTCCAGCAGCGACGGGAAGAAGCTCCCGGTGCGGACCTTGGGGATCTCCAGGTCCAGATCACCGGCCAGCGTGGTCAGCACCTTCTCCCGGTGACCGTCGCGGATGTTGGTCCGCGTCGGCGTGTGCTCGTTCCACTCCGCGCCGATCTGGGCACTTGTCTCGGCCTCGATCAGTTCCTGCACCATGCGCTCAGCGATGGCGCGGATCAGCTCGGTTCCGTCGGTTCAACGTAGTGACTCAAGGAGCCGTATCAGCTCAGACTGAGACAGGGCCATCGTGTACTCCTCGTGGTCGAACGCCTGTTTACCAAGAAGAGTTACGCGGCGGCCCGCCCCGTGTTCAGGGAGCGGTACCCACCCGCGGAAGTGCGCCCTGGGCAGACGCCCGCGCACCCCCGGCCACCGATCCCCAACACAACGACAAGGGACGCGATCCTTCTGGGTCGTGACGGACTCCGCCCTGCGGTGGGTGGCGCGCCGGGGAAGAAGCGTTGCCCCCACCTTCGTTGCTCGCCTTCCCGCGGTTGCCTTCGTCACGGGACTCGTCGTGGGCGCCGCGGTCAAAGCGCGCGCTCCGGCCAGTGGTAGGCGCTACCTCGGTCCCCCACCGCAACAAACATTGATTGAACGTTCGTTAGGGGTTGTGGAGAGGGCGCGTGGAGGTCTAAGGTTTTTCAAGTCGTACAGATGTACAGATTCATGCCGCCGCAGGGCAACTTGGGATTCGGACGCCCCCTGCTGATCGATGGTTTCGGTGGAGTGGGTTGAAACATCCGAGCGCATGAGAGCGGGACGGCGGTCTCCAGGACTAGGAGTGGGAGCTATGTCATTCGATCCGTTCGACTTCGAGACCCAGAAGGACCCATATCCGGCATACGAGTGGCTGCGAAACGAATCGCCGGTCTACTACGTCGAGAAGCACGACCTCTGGGTCCTGTCACGATACGAGGACGTCCAGTCGACCATCCGGGACTGGGAGACCTACTCCAACCGGGAGGGGGTCGACATTGACAAAACCGACTCCCTGCTCAGCCCCGGCAACATGGATGAGAAGGATGGTCGGGAGCACGACGTGTATCGGCGTCTGCTGCAGCCGTGGTTCAGTCCCAAGGTCTTCCAACGCCGACTCCTTGAGCCCGTTCGCGCCGAAGTCGCGAGACTGGTTGGTGACCTGGTGGCGCAAGGTTCCGGTGATGTCACCGAGATGATTGCCTGGCAGCTTCCTACGTTCGTCGTGGCGCAGATGTTCGACGTCCCCGAGGAACGCCGGCCCGAGATGCTGTCTTTCATGAAGCCCGTGTTCGCGCGGGTTCCGAACGATCCAAACCCGCCGCAGGCAGCGTTCGTTGCAGGCGAGCACATCGAAGCGTTTTGTCGCGAGATCATCGTGCAGCGGCGTCAAGAGGACCCTGAAGGCCGTGATGACATCATTAGCCATCTGATGCGGTCCGAGTTGGAAGGTAGCTCTCTGAGCGACGAGCAAATCCTCGGGATGATCGCTCACCTGATCGTCGCCTCCAGCGGAACGACGCAGGACCTGATCACCAACGCGATCTGGCTGCTTGCCGATCACCCGGGAGAGCGCGCCAAGCTGATCGAAGACCGAAGCAAGATCTCCGCCGCGATTGAAGAGTGTCTGAGGTACGAGTCCGTCGTGCAGTCGGTATCTCGAGTTTCGAACGTTGTCACCCAACATCACGGCACGAACATTCCGGCGGGAGCGACGATCGTCAACCTGCTCGGCTCAGCCAACCGCGACGAACGCTACTGGGAAGACCCCAAACGGTTCGATATCTCGAGGAAGCCCGGACGGCATCTCGCTTTCGCTGACGGCATCCATCATTGCATCGGGGCTCCGGTTGCACGGCTTGAGACGCGACTCGTGCTGGAGGAGCTTCTGACTCAGATGCCCGAGTACGAGCTTGCTGTTCCGCCGGTCCGCGCAATTTCTCATGTGGCGCGCGGATTTGAGCACGTCGAGATTCGATCGGGGGCATGACGGTGTCGAAGGACGCACAGTACGCCGTGGTCACGGTTGACTCGAGTCTTTGTCAAGGACACGGCGAATGCGAGCGGGTGACTCCGGATGTCTTCAGCCTGAGCGATGAGCTCACCGCCCAGTGCGCGCCGCGGCAGCCCTTGTCGCTGCTCGATGTGCTCGAACACGCCTGCTCCGCTTGCCCGGCCGGCGCCATCAGTGTGGAGGTCCGCCCATGAACCGCGGCACGGCCTCAGACTCCAAGACTGCTGCATCGCACGTCGCTGCGTCGCTTGAAGGCAAAGTCGTCGCAGTGACGGGCGCGGCTCGGGGAATGGGTATGGCGCACGTGCACGCGTGCATCGAACTCGGCGCCCAGGTGCTAGTGCTCGACGTGCGTGACGAACTCGGAGTTGAGGTCGCAGACCGTTACGAGGATAGAGCGTTGTACGTCCACACTGACGTCACCGACGAGCGTGACTGGGCTCGCAGCGTTGCGGCGGGGCTGTCGGCTTTCGGAAGGATTGACGGCTTGGTCAACAACGCTGGCATCCTAGTTGCCAAGACACTGCTGGACACATCAGTTGAAGAATACGAACGCGTCGTAGCTGTCAATCAGCGGAGCGTTTTCCTCGGGATGAAGGCTTTCGTCCGCCCGATGCTGGAGTCGGGGGGTGGCTCCATCGTGAACATCTCCTCGACCGCCGGTCTGGTGGGCATCGCGGAGTGCTTCGCATACTCGGCCAGCAAGTTCGCTGTCCGGGGAATGTCGAAGGCGGCAGCGATCGAGCTCGCACCCTTTGGCGTGCGGGTGAACTCGGTGCATCCCGGTGACACACTCACCCCGATGATCCAGGAACTCGGTGACACCGACGCCGTGCCCGACACCTCGATGATTCCTCTGCAGAGATACGCCAATCCATACGAGATCTCGTCGGCGGTCTGCTTCCTCCTGTCGGACAGCTCGAGCTACATGACCGGTGCCGAACTGGTTCTCGACGGCGGGTATACCGCCAGCTAGGCCTACGGACGTCCTCTCAAGTAGACCACGCATGTGAGTCTCCAGCCCCAGGCACAAGGAGCACACTATGGCACACATCATCACCCAGAGTTGTTGCAACGACGCCACCTGCGTTTCGGTGTGCCCGGTGAATTGCATCCATCCGACGCCGGGTGAACCTGACTTCGCCACCGCTGAGATGCTCTACATCGACCCCGATGTGTGCATCGACTGCGGCGCCTGCGTCGCCCCCTGCCCCGTGAGCGCCATCTATCCGGACTACGAACTGCCGAGCGCGTTCACGGATTACGAGGAGCTCAACGCGACGTACTTCGTGAACCGCGACAACGCAAAGCCGGCTGTTCCGCGTTTGGTAGCCAGACGCGCTTGGGACGACGGCACAGAGCTCCTCCGTGTGGCCGTCGTGGGGGCAGGACCGTCCGCGTTCTATGCGGCCGAAGAGCTCCTCACGCAAACAGGCCTGAAAGTCGAAGTTGACATGTTCGAGCGACTTCCGGTCGCTGGCGGCCTTGTCCGTTACGGCGTAGCACCAGACCACCAAGCGACCAAGGGTGTGCTGAACAGCTTCAGCGAGACGATGCGGCGGCCGGGATTCCGGCTCTTGGCCAACGTCGAGGTGGGTCGCGACGTCTCCCATGCTCAGCTCGCAACGCGCTATCACGCGGTCGTCTACGCGGTCGGGGCGATGGGGGACCGAGGTCTGGGCATCCCAGGCGAATCCTTGGCCGGTTGCCACTCTGCGACGGCTTTCGTGTCGTGGTACAACGGCCATCCGGACTTCGCAACACAGGAGTTCGATCTTTCCTGTCCTCGCGTCGCCATTGTCGGCAATGGAAACGTCGCCCTCGATGTCGCCCGGATTCTGACGACTGACATCGACCACCTCCGGAAGACGGACATATCAGACAATGCCTTGGCCGCCCTTGCGGCCAGCAAAGTAGAAGAAGTCGTCATCATTGGCAGGCGATCGCCCGCCGAGGCTGCATTCACCACGCCGGAGTTCATGGGTCTCGTCGCGGCTCCCGGCGTCAGCGTCGTGGTTTCCCCCGACGAGGTCGATCTCAACCGGGAACGTTCGGGGCACGCCGCCCGGTCCTCTCCTGGTCAGCTGAAGGCTGAGCTTCTCGCCCGTCATAGCCGGCGGGAACCCGGGAGTGGGCGACGCGTCACCTTCAAGTTCCTTCGCACCCCCGTTGAAGTTCTTGGGCGCGAACGCGTGGCAGGTATCCGGCTTGGGTGCAATGACCTCGTCAGCGAGGATCGCGCAATGGTGGCCAGGCCCACCGGAAGGACAGAGGATCTCGAGGGCGGGATGGTTCTACGTGCGGTGGGATATCGAGCCGATCCGCTACCCCAGCTCCCGTACGACAGGCACAACTCTACGCTGCCGAACGACCAGGGACGAGTGGTTGACCCTTCCACTGGTCAGCCGCTGTCAGGCGTCTATGCGACGGGCTGGATCAAGCGAGGTCCCTCGGGTGTGATCGGGACGAACAAGCAATGCGCCAAGGAGACGGTCGCCTGTCTCCTGGACGACTTCGCTGATGCACGCTTGCCTCGACCTGCAGAGGAAGAGGATGTGGCCGCACTGCTACCTCAGGCCGTGAACGCTGAGGGTGCTCGGGTCATAGACGCCCACGAGCGAGCCGCGGGGCGTGCGGGCTTCCGGCCACGCGTCAAGGTCCTGCAGTTGGACGAGATGATACGAGTCGCAAGCACGGTCGCGCCGACTCCCGGGCCAGGGCGGTCTCGATGAAGGTGGTCGCACCCACAAACTGCCTCGTGCGCTGTCGGAGAGCTCGAAGATCTTGCTGTCGTAGGCTCGTCAGGTGACCACGAAGCGGCGCGACCGTACCCAACGGCGCGGAGATGAACGCAAAGCCTTGATAGCGAGAGCCGCTCTCGCCGTCATCGAGCGGCACGGCGTCAGTGGACTGACGCATCGCCGCGTGGCGACGGAGGCCGGCGTCTCCCTTGGAACGACCACTTACCACTTCGCGACGCTCGACGACATTCTCGAAAGTGCCTTCGGTGTCGCGATGTCGGAGGACATGGACGGACTGACGCAGTGGTTCGAGTCCTTGCCTGCTGGGTGCGACCTCCCAGAGGAGCTAACACAGCTGGTTCTGCGCAAGACCTCCCAGGAGAAGGGAAATGTGTATGTGAACTTCGAGTTGGTCCTCGCGGCGGCGCAGAGGCCGAGCCTCCATGTGAAGGCTCACGCATGGGCAACATTCCTCGCCAGACTGTTCGAGCGCTACGTGTCGGACGAGGCAGCCGAGGCAGTGGCGGTGGTCTACGACGGCACCCTGCTCCGGCAAACGATCACAGGAAGCATCGGTGGCGCCGATGAAATCGCGACAAGCTTCCGCCGGGCTTGCGGTGAGGAAGATCGACTCACCGTGCAGGCCACCTCGGGCCGGTAAATGCTTCCTGCGTGGTCGAGATGAATTAGCTCAACCAGCTCGGATACCAAGTCACCCTCAACTCGACGGAGGCCGCCTGACCTGGCGGAACGGGGATTTTCGTGTCAGCGGGCGCCGAGGAAGGTGTCGGTCTTGGCGGCGGACATCGCGGCCTCGCCCAGGGCCCGTTTCGGCCAGGTGTTGCCCTTGCCGGTCTTGCCGGAGGTGTTCTTCGTCCCGGACTGGATGGTGCCTGGGGAGAGTTTCGCCCGGGAGGCCAGATGGTCGGCGGTGGGGAAGACGCTCATGTCGCAGCCGAGTTCGGCGATGACCACCTGGGCGATGCCGGGTCCGATCCCGGGGATTTCGTCGAGGCGCTCGACCAGACTCATCCCGCCACCGCCACCGCCACCGTCGTTGTCCGGGGTGGGGAGTGCGGCGATGACGCGTTCGACGTCGGCGGTCAGGCGGTCGATCTGGGTGGTGAGGTGGTCGACGGTCTGCAGCAGGATGGTGATCAGGCGGGCGTGGTGGTCCTCGAAGTTGCCCTTCAGAGCCTCGGCGAGGGCGTCCTTCTTGGTGCGCATCCGGGCCCGGGCCATCTCGGCCAGGACCTTCGGGTCGCGTTCACCGGCCACCAGGGCGTCAAGCATGGCGCGTCCGGAGACGCCGAAGATGTCGGTGGCCACGGAGGAGAGTTTGATCTGTGCGTCCTCGAGGATCTTCTCCACGCGCTGCTTGTGCCGGGAGCGCTCGTCGGTGAAGACGGTGCGGGTGCGGGTCAGGTCCCATAGCTGCCGGATGGGTTTCGGGGGCACGAAGGAGGGGCTGAGCATGCCGCGTTCGGTGAGTTTCGCCAGCCAGACGGCATCCAGCTTGTCGGTCTGGGGCCGGCCGGGGACGTTCTTGACCTGCCGGGCGTTGACCAGCCAGACCTCCAGTCCGCGGGCCTCCAGGAGGTAGAACCAGGGCTTCCAGTACGCCCCGGTCGCCTCCATCACCACCCGGCTGACGCTCTGGCACACGAGGTGATCGGCCAGATCCAGGATCGTGTTCGTCGTGGCCGGTAGGGTCCATGTCCGCTGCACCCGGCGCCCGGCGCCCGGCGCCCGGCGCCCGGGGAGACTGTCGTGCGGCAGCCGCACGCACACCATCCCCGACGCCTTCGCGATGTCGATCGCGCACACACGGGAGACGAGTTCCTCGGACCGATCGACTTCTTCCAGCGGCGGCGGTGTATCCACGGTTCCCTCCCTGCGCATGCGGCTGCGGTGAACGGGGGCCATCTGGGGAACTGTGAGGATGAAGCGGGAATCTGAATCCGCGGGCTCGAAGCGTCAGGGCGTAGCTCCTCGGTCCGGCTCCCGGCGCCAGACTGACTCACGGCCTCACGATGCAAGGAGCGACCGGCGTCAGCAGACGGACCCCGCCCCATTTTCACGGCCGCGAGGCGCCGCCGTCAGGCGGACGCGGGACTGCCGCGACCCGGGCGACCGTTCCGTCGTCCTGGTCTTCCCTCGTCTCCTCCATGGCCTTCCTCCCCTTGCACGTGTGCGGGCGGGGGCCACCCGGGGAGTCTGAGGGGAAACGGAGAAGCTGAACGGCGTGCTCGAAGCGACAGTGTGCGGCCCCTCGGACGACTCCCTCACCAGACTCCTATGCGGGCTCAGCGGCCCAAACATCAAGCGGTGTCGGCGGACAGCCCCCATACCGATTCTCACGCCCGCGAGGCGTCATCCGCAGGTGAACGGCTGACTCCTAATGTTGGTCAAGCGCTGAGGAGCCACTCGCGGTATGTACCGGCGAAGGTGTCGTCCCGGCGCAGGCCGCGCTCGATGTTGGAGATGACGGCGGGCCAGACGCTGAAGTGGTTTGCCGCGCTGGTGAGGGTGATGTTCTTCGATTGCCGGGTCTGCCGCAGGTCCGCGACGTCGGGGACACGGACCGGGGTGGTCAGCAGCCGGAAGACCTCACGGTCGATGGCGCGCTTGAGCAGCCGGATGATCTCCTTTTTCGTACGGCCGGCGTCGGTTTGACGCTCGACGTAAGCACGAGTGCCTTGGTCGCGGACCGTCCGGACGAGCGCGATCCGGTACAGAGCCGCGTTGGCCGCGCGGTCGCCACCGCGGGAGAGCCGGTGCCGGTTGGTCTTCCCGCTCGAGGCCGGGACGGGGGCCGCACCGCACAGCGCGGCGAAGGACACTTCCGTGCGCAATCGTTCCGGGTTCGCCCCTGCTGTGATCAGCAGCTGGGCGGCGGTGTTTGGGCCCACGCCATAGGCGGCACGCAGGCCGGGGTTGAGCTCGGTGACCAGCGTGTCCAGCTCCGCGGTCAGAGCCGTGCGTCTGCAGAGGCTGTGCCTGACATGCTGGAGGAGCCTTCCTTGCCGAAGGTAGCTCCGGCCGGACAGGGCAGACAGGACAGTCAGGGGCCTCTGGCCAGGCTCTCCTGACTTGTTCAATCGAGCCCAGACGCTCGGTCTGCAGCCGTAGCGTCCAGGGTGTCGGCCGGCACGGGCCCGCAGTGCTCCTTGCTGCCCTCGGGCTGGCTCACTGATAGCGTGCCGCCGCTGGCCGACACCCGCGCGGTGTGGCTCGACAGAGGCATGAAGGTGACACGGTGACAAGTCAGGGTGCCCACCGCACTCCCCTTGCTGTCTCATCGAGTGCGAGGCCAGTCTGTGATCCTGATCGGTGTCGATCCCCACAAGTCGTCCCACACCGCCGTCGCCGTCGACGCCGCAGGCCACCAGGTGGCCCAGCGCCGGTTCGTCGTCAATGCCGGAACCTTCCGCCAGCTGATGCGCTGGTGCGAGCAGTGGCCCGAACACCGATTCGCGGTCGAAGGAGCTGGCGGTCTGGGCCGCTCGCTCGCCCAGCAGCTGGCCGCCGCGGGCGAGAACGTCGTCGATATGCCCTCCACCTTGTCGGCCCGGGCCCGGCTGCTGGCGTCCGGCGGGGATCGTCTCGCGCATCGCGGGGATCGGCGACCAAGATCGAGGGGATCAGCCGTGGAGCCCAGTTGCGCCGGCGATGAAGGGATGGGCGATGATGTCCGGGCAGGCACGGGTCTCGCTCGGTTCTCATGAGTCTCGACAACCACATGATCACCGGCACCGTGCGTGCTCTGCTCTCCCGGGCCTCCTGCCGCACAACGGAGATGACGCCACGTCACTCACGAGACCGGCGAACCCGGACCAATCCCAAGCACGCAACGCCCCTGACCCCAGGAGGGACAATGCCAGTCACAGTCGTGGCCGCCATCAGACCACTACCCAAACACCGTGAGGAGGTCCTCGCAGCGGTCATCACATCGATCCCGGCAATACACCAAGAGGAAGGGTGCCTGCTATACACACTTCACGATGGGGGGAAGGAGTTCCTCATCATCGAGCAGTGGGCAAACGAGTCTTTGCTGGAACAGCACGGTGCTAGCGAGGCCGTTGGACAGGTCCAAGACGCACTGGAGGGAAAACTCGAGGAACCCGTGTCGATCACTGTGGCGACGCCTGTGCCCTGTGGGTCAGCTGAGAAGGGCCAGCTCGTCGGTTGACCTCAATGCCTTGGCTGAGCACCGGCAGCGGTGCGACACCGGGCACGGCACGCAGCAGACCCGAGCAGCGGGTGGGTGGCTCGCTCGGTGAAGCGGCTGAGCCTCATGACGGCTCCGCCCGCACTTCCGACGAGAACCGCCAGGCGGAAGCCGGCGACGAGTACGGTGAGGCTGGGCTCCAGGTTGTGCAGGCCCTGGCCGCTCAGCCAGTCCTGCCTGAAGCTGTCGAGGATGTAGCGCAGGGGCGGGAAGTAGATCGACATCGAGTAGCGACTGGAGATCCACCACAGGGCCAGGAGGACGACCGGCAGCCACAGCTCCGTCGACGACCCGTTCCGCGGCGAGGGCTCTCTCGGCGCCGAGGCTCGGGGCGCCGCTCTGCCCGGCGAGGCGCTGGCTACGGGCCGGCGGAACCGGCCGGGTTGCTGCAGGTACGCAACACCGCGTCGGTGCCGGTGAATGACCCAAGGCCGGGTAGTTAACGTTTTCGCAGGTCACGCAAGCCAGTTGAAGGATTTCCGACGCAAGAGCAACGGAGCTCGTTGGTACAGGCAGTCGTCCAAGACAGCTTGTACTTGAGGAGCTCCGTTGCTGTTTCATAATGTCCTGCCGGCCTCGGTGATGGCCATCACCCGTACGGTCACGGTGGCGCGGGCCGGTACGCGCCCGGGCATCTGGGCGAGCTGACGGCCGTCGTGCCGTTCGAGCTGGTCGACGCGGTCCTGGCGGAGACCCGCTCAGTAACTGCGTGCTCTTCCTTCGAGGGTCGGGATCTACTTCCTGCTCGCGATGTGTCTGTTCCCTGAAGTCGGCTACCGGCTGGTCTGGGACAAGCTGACAGCCGGGCTGACCGAAGTGCCGGTAGCCTCCCCGACGCCGATGGCCCTGCGCGATCTGCGCCGACGCCTGGGCAGTGCCCCGGTGCGGGCGTTATTCGATGTTCTCGCAGGGCCTCTGGCCCGGCCGACGACACCCGGTGTGCGGTTCGGGCCGTACCGGACTGTGTCATTCGACGGCTGCAGTTCCCAGAAGGTCCCCGGCTGCGGGCGAAACAGGGCCCTGGATGGGGCGAACCTCCCATCAAGGCTATCCCACACTGGAGTTAATGACGCTGGTCGAGACCGGCACACGTGCCTTGCGGCGCGGTGTTCGGGCCCACCGCTGAGGGCGAGACCAGCTATGTCTCGCGCCTGCTGCATCTGCTGCGGCCGGACATGCTCGTCCTGTGGGACAAGGGCTTCGACGGCAACGACTTCCTCGCCTCCGTCACCGCGCCCCGCGCCCAGTTCCTGGGCCGACTCCGCAGCAACCGGCGTACCCCCGTTCTCACACGTCTCGCCGCGGCTCATACCTGTCGGTCATCGCCGCCGAGAAGGTACGTGTGATCGACGCGAACATCACGGTGACTGCGCGGACGGCACCGTCTTCACCGGCTCCTACCAGCTGGTCACCACCTTGACCGACGCCTGCCGCTACCCGGCGGCCGTGCTGGTGGGCCTCTACCACCAGCGCTGGGGTGCGACACGAAGTCGCACGAGATTGAGTGAATTACCTGATCGGAGGATCGGCTTGATGTCGACAGCGTAGTTCCCGGCCCATGCTCAAGGCCCGTCCCCACTTCGACATGCGTCAACGGTAACGGCGGGGTGTGGAGCTCGAAGGAGAAGCCCAAGGGCCCCCGTTCCATCCGCGGGCCACAGGCAAGGGGAAGACCGGACGGGTGAACGCAAGTGAACCCTGATGATGCTTCGTGATCGTGGGCTCCGCCGATGGATTGCTTCAGCGGGGTGCAGGACTGGCCGCTGAGAAGCGGCAGGCGCCGGCTGAAGACCCAACGTCAGCCGGGAGAGCATCGCCGTCCCGGAGTTTAGGGGGCACCCACCCCGGTCGTATCTCACTCGTGCGGAACGTGGAAAGCCCGCTGGGGTCCGGGCGCGACAGCGTCCGGTCAGCCCACCGTGCGCAGGGCGACGGCGATCTCGTCGCCGGGCCGCAACAGGCTCAGGTCCCGGCGCATGCGGGCCTGATCGGTGATGACGAAGGCGTCCTTGGCGTCGGTGTTGCCCTCACCCCGGTAGGTAGCCGAGGCGCGGTGCACGGTCAGGCCGGTGATGTAGACCATCGGCTGGTCATGACTGAGCAGCAGCCCGATCAGCAGAGCAGCACCGCCGTGGTTGAGATCGACCGCCCACAGCACGTCGGTATCCAGCGCCAGGACGTCGGCGATCAGTTCCAGCAGTGCTATCTCGTCGCTGAGGACCCGGCGGGACAGCAGCCGCTCACCGTCCGCATCGATCACCACGCAGTGGTGATGTTCCTTGCCGATGTCCACTCCGGCTCATATCTGGGGCACGGCCACCTCCGCCAGCTCGTCGTCGTACATCGATCCCGCAGACGACCTCGCCGACGTTGCCCTACACAGCGATCGAGTCGCATCTCCCAATTGGCGGTCGAGTCGTCGCGGGGCTCCGGGCGGCCAAGCCTCTCCAGCCATCGGACGGCTAACGCATGACAGCCATACCCGGAGCCCCTGGGTCCACCGATCTACGAATGACCAGTTCGAACCCACGACAAGAAAGTAGGACATGCCATGACTCTGAGTTACAACATAGAATCAAACGTTCATTCAAATCGAGCGCTCGGATGCCGCTCGACCAGAAAGCGACGATGGTTCGACGTCGCGGCTCGACCATCCGAAGCCTCATATGGTGGCCTAATCGGACATACTGAATCGTAGTGGCGATCGGTTGGGAGGTGCGCAGAATGTGGTCTTCGTCCCGGCAGGCTGGCGCCTGGCCGTC
Source organism: Streptomyces sp. NPDC051322 (assembly GCF_040689485.1). Lineage (NCBI taxonomy): Bacteria > Bacillati > Actinomycetota > Actinomycetes > Kitasatosporales > Streptomycetaceae > Streptomyces > Streptomyces sp. NPDC051322. Next base: position 32,969 of record NZ_JBFBAK010000018.1, read on the forward strand.
CGTGTTCGACGAGATCGCGACGGCTGTGATCGATCGTCGGGGCACGGTGCTGTGCTGGTCCCGCGCGGCCGAGGAACTACTGGGCCAAAGGGCAGGGGAGGTCTGTGGGAAGCCGGTCCGGGACCTGCTGGCCAATGCCTCCGAGCGGTGTTGCCGAGCCGAGGCCGGGGAGATCGGGATCCCGCACGCGGGGCGGGCAATGCTGCGGCACTGCTCCGGCCAAACGATCGAGGTCGCCTTCCAGGTGGTACTGCCGTTGCAGGCCGCCTCCTACCTGGTCCTGGCCGCCCCCGCCCACCGCATGATCGACTGGATGCAGGGTGCGGCCTTGCTGCGTGCACTGATCGCACAGGAGCGGATCGGGATTGGCATCCATGACTCAGACCTGACCGTTGTGCGGACCAACATCCCACCCGAGATGTTTGGCGGCCCCGGCCAGCCCATCGGCAGCCGACTGATGAAGGTGTTTTCCTCGCAGGATGCCGAGGCCGCCGAGACGGCACTGCGCCGGGTGCTCGATACGGGCGTGCCGCTGGTCGAACAGGAGCAGCAGATTCGCTCGCCGCAGGTTTCCAGCCGATGGTCGTCCTTCTCGCTCTCCGCCTTCCGGCTGGAGGATATCCAAGGACACACCAGCGGCTTGGCCACGCTCTGCACGGATGCCACCGGGCAGCTTTGGGGCCGCCGGGAGCTGGAGCTACGACACCAGGCCTCGGTCCGGATCGGCGCCTCCCTCGACGTCCAGCGCACCGCCCAGGATCTCGTGGACGTCCTCGTCCCTGCCTTCGGGGACCTGGCCTCGCTGGATCTCGCTGAGGCTGTGCTCGCAGGGGACGAGCCCGCCAAGTTTCTTGGCGGAGGAAATCTACACCTGCGCCGGGCCGCGGTGGCCTCAGCCGCCGGACCCTGGCCGGCCGCACTCCTTCAGCCCGGTGAGGCGCTCCCCCCGTGGCCGGACCACCCGATTCTCCGGAGCTTCCAGCAGGGTGAGGCCGTCATCCAAGACCGAGCGAGCTATGTCGATGCAGTCGGCACCCCGGAGATTCTCCGCAGATTTGTCCCCGAGCGCGGGCAGTCGCTAGCCGCCGCCCCGCTGTTTGCGCGCGGCATGGTACTTGGCTCCATCGACGTCTGGCGCACCGAGCAGCGCGAGCCCTTCGACCAGCTGGACGCGGACCTGCTGGCCGACATCGTCTCCAGGGCAGCGCTCAGCGTGGACAACGCCCGCCGCTTCACGCGCGAGCATCGCGTGGCCGTCGCCCTTCAGCAGCGCCTGCTCCCGCAGCCCACCACTCACTCCCCGGCGGCCGACACCGCGGGGGTGTACCTGCCCGCTGGTGGCGGTGCCGAAATCAGCGGCGACTGGTTCGACGTGATCCCGCTACCCTCACTGAGAACCGCCTTCGTCGTCGGCGACGTCATCGGCCACGGCCTGCCAGCCACCGCCACCATGGGCCGACTGCGCGCCGCCATTCAGACCCTGGCCGACCTGGAGCTAGATCCCACCGAACTCCTCACCCACCTGGACGAACTTGTCACCCGCATCGCCACCGAGGCCGGCCCCGAACAGCAGGACACGACCGGCGCCACTTGCCTGTACGCCAACTACGACCCCTTCACCGGCCGCTGCACCCTGGCCTCCGCCGGTCACCCACCACCGGTTGTGATCCAGCCCGATGGCACCCCCCAAATTCTGGAGGAGCTCTCCCCCGGGCCTCCGCTGGGCGTCGGAGGCATGCCCTTCGAAACCACCGCGATCGACTTGGCCCCGGGCAGCATCCTCGCCCTATACACCGACGGGCTGATCGAGCGCGCCGACTACAGCGCGGACGACGGTCTGCAGCATCTGGCCAACCGCCTGGCGGCGCACCATCGCCCAGGCCGTCCCCTGCAGGAAACCGGCCGTGCTCTGCTCGCCGACGCCGCCAACCCTCCACCGCGCGATGACATCACCCTGCTTCTGGCCCGCACCCGCGTCCTGCCGCCGCATGCCACGGCGGCGTGGGAGTTCCCCGCCGACCCTGCCGTCGTCGCCGCCGCCCGGGAGGCCACCTCCCGCCAACTCGCCACCTGGGGGCTGGACGACCTCGCGTTCACCACCGAATTGGTGGTCAGCGAACTGGTCACCAACGCCCTCCGCTACGCCGGCGGCCCCATCGGCCTGCGGCTGATCCACGAGCATGTACTGGTCTGCGAGGTCACCGACCCCAGCAACACCCAGCCCCGCCTGCGCCGCGCCCTCTGCACCGACGAAGGTGGCCGCGGTCTGTTCCTCGTCGCCCAACTCACCGCCCGTTGGGGCAGCCGCTACGACCAATCCGGCAAAACCATCTGGGCGGAACAGCCCCTGACCCGCACCAGCGCGGCGTGAGCTTGATCTTTAATCTCGCACGTCACCCGACCTGCTGAGATTCGCTGTTTCCGGGGACACGTGACGCGGCCGTCCTCCACGCTTCGAGATGTCGAGTAACGCAGCGTGAAGGAACGGCCGTTGAGTATGAGTTCCCTGCCGATGTCCCCGCCGTCGAGGCGCTGGGAATCTTGTCCCGCTTTCGGGTGGAGTTCTATGAGTGCCTGTAGGCGCGCGCGGGCACGCTCTTCGAGCTGGCCGACTCGGTGTTGTGCGCGGACGGCCCGGTGACGTCGCTGGTCGAGCTGACACTGACGGCCGAGCATCGGCGCGGGCATGGCGCGATGTACGACGCGGTCAATCACGGCTGGCTGGAGCCGCGCCGTCTGCAGCGGCTGCTTGCCTCCACGCCGTTGCCGAGGGCAGCCGACGGGCGGATCGTCCTTGCGGTGGACGTGAGCAACTGGCTGCGGCCCGATGCTCCGGCCAGCCCGGACCTGCTGTTCTGCCATGTCCACGGGCGAGGACGCAGCGCTGACCAGATGATTCCCGGCTGGCCCTACTCCTTTGTCGTGGCCCTGGAGACGGGACGCACCTCGTGGACCGCCGTGCTGGACGCGGTCCGGCTGGGTCCGGTCGACGACGCTACCGCGGTGACCGCCGGCCAACTGCGCGATGTCGTCGTCCGGCTCGTGCGAGCGGGGCAGTGGAAGCCTGGTGACCAGGACATTCTCATCGTCATGGACTCCGGCTATGACGTCACCCGCCTCGCCTACGTCCTGGCGGACCTGCCCGTCGAGCTGGTCGGCCGCCTGCGCTCGGATCGGGTCATGCTCCGCGACGCCGGACCCCGACGTTCCACTCCGCGCGGCGGGCAGCCCCGCAAGCACGGCGGTGTCCTCACCTTCTCCAAGCCGGACTCCTGGCACACCCCCGACCAGACCACGAGTTGTGCCACCAACCGTTATGGCAAGGCCGAGACCTTGGTCTGGGACCGGATGCACCCGCGTCTGACGGCGCGCGGCCCGTGGCTCGACCACTGAGGTGAACTACCCCTGATCCACAGCACGTTGACCAGGCTGAAGGTCGAGCACCTGCCCGGCGACCGGGACCCGAAGCCGGTGTGGTTGTGGTCCTCGCACACCGAGATGACCGGCGCGGACGTCGACCTTCGCTGGCAGGCGTTCCTCCGCAGATTCGACCTGGAGCACACTTTCCGACTGTTCAAGCAGACCCTCGGCTGGACCGTGCCGAAGGTCCGCGACCCGGCGACCGCCGACCTGTGGACCTGTGGACCTGTGGACCTGTGGACCTGTGGACCTGGCTGATCATCGCCGCCCACACCCAGCTCCGCCTCGCCCGCCCCCTCGCCGAGGACCTCCGCCGTCCCTGGGAACGGCCTGCCGAGCCCCGTCGGCTCACCCCCGCCCGAGCCCGCAGGGGGTTCCGCCACATCCGCGCGAAGACCACGAGACTGTCGCACGGCTCCTGCCCCGTGAAGGTCAAGAGCGCTTCCTGGGCGTGTGATTGATGAGCTTGTTGAGGTTGTGCACCGTGCCGAGGAGCTTGATCTCGGCGTCCACCGCCGGGCGGCCGCGGTAGTTGAGGTGTCGTCTGAAGCGTTGGAAGATCTGGGCGGATCCCGGCTCGACCAGGGCGCTGCGTGGACGGTACTGGGCCCGTTCTGTTGGGGTGGCGAGGCGGGCCGCCATGTCCTGCTGGTCGGCAGGGGCCTGCTGACGTTTCGCTGGGAAACCTGCCTGGTCGGCATCGCTGGTGACCGAGACCAGTAGCGGGAGTCAGCGAGGGCCTCGAAGGACGCGGCGGAAGCGTACCCGCTGTCAGCGAGCCGGATTCGTGACCAACGGTGCTACCACGTCACACCTCCAGTGACCACGACGGCCTGGCAAACGACATTAGGAAGCGTTGCAGTTCCGCGGAAATCACAGCTCCTGCCGACCGATTCGCTGGTAAACCTCAGGGCGCTTCACGCGCAGGACGTGGGCTACCAGGATTCCAGCCAGGAAGAGGACGAAGGTGAGGATGAGGAACACCACCCCCAGCACACCGCCGGCGCCGATCAGGTCGGAGTAGTTCACGACGGCGAGATACGTCACGAGCCCGAGCCCTGCGGCTGAGAGCAGCGGAGCGACCATCGTCTTCCACGGCGAGACAGACGTGCCCGAGCGGTTCGAACGGAAGTAGGCGAATACGGCGATGCTGGTAATGAAGAGGAGCAGGAGAACCGCGAAGGTGCCAATGCCGCTGGCCTTGGGATAGAGCGAGTCGGGCGGGGTGCCCGCGATCGCGAAGAGCATGATGGCGACCGTCCAGAGCCCGCCGATAAACGAGGCGGCGAGATACGGTGATCCGTGCCGGGGGTGAACTCTGCCGAAGACCCGGGGCAGGATTCGGTCGGTGCCGAGCGAGTACAGGTATCGGGTTGCGACGTTCTGGATCGAGAGCATGGACGCGAGGATTGAGGTCATCAACAGGACGGTGACGATGTCGACGAAGATCTTCCCCACAAGGGCCGTCAGCACGACTCCGAAGATGCCTGCGTTATTCGCCGTCGCTGCGCTCTGCACGTGATGCGCACCGAAATAGGCCACGTACGCCCAAGCAGCGATCGCGTAGAACAGGCCGATGCTCGCTACCGAGATGTAGGTTGCCCGGGGAATCGTGGCCTCCGGGTCCTTGACCTCCTCCCGATAGATGACGGTGGCTTCGAATCCAAAGAAATTTCCCACCACGAAGAGGAGCGCCAGGCCGATGTTGCTGTCGTTGACCGACGGCAACCTAATCGATGCTCCACCGCTGCCAGTTGGCGCGCCGTGCAGGAAGGAAGCAACATCGAAAACGACGACACAGATAGCTTCGAGCACCATCACCACGGAAAGCACCCGGGCCGACAGGTCGATCCGGTGGTAGGCCAGGGCAGTCGTCACAGCTGTGATGGCCAGTGCGTAGCAGTACCAGGGGATGTTGGGGCCGCCGAGATCGTGCGTGACGTAGCTCTGTATCGTCACCGCGAAGAATGGGGGCGCGAAGAACCCGATCACCGCGTAGCCGAAGGTGGCGATAAACGCCCCGCCGAGGCCCGCCGCCCGGCCCAGGCCAGCGGTGACGAACGCGTAGAACCCGCCGGGGTTGGGGACCCTCCGGCCCATGGTTATGAACCCGACCGAGAAGACAATGAGTAGCAGGGTCGAGACGATGTAGATTGCCGGGCCGGTGTTTCCACCGAACATCAGGAGCACTGGGATGAATCCAGCGACAGTGGTGAGCGGCGCGGAGAAGGCGAGCACGCTCATCGCGAGCTCACCCACCCCCATATTCCCCTCCAAGCGCTGTGCGGGCACTGGGGCGGTGATCTCCGATGCTGTCATTGACGTTTCCTCTTCGTGATAGATCCCCGGCTTCCACACCAGAAACGCGACCACCGCATTGAGGACGGCATTGTTGTGCATTCTTGTCCGCGAGTATACTCGCAAGGTGAGCTGGAGAGATCTGAATTGTGTCTGGAAAGCCGGTCAGTGCGCTGTCCTGCGATGCGGCGCATGGTCCGGTAGGTGACTTTCTCCGAGTTGACGCGCAGGAATTCGTAGACCTTGAATGTGTGATGTTGGCATGGCCACCCGGGCGGCGGGGCCTGCGGCAGCTGCCGTCAAGTGGCCCCGGGGACTCAGTTCCGCAGGCCCTCCGGGCTCATCCCGATCTCGCTGTCAGGCACCTTGATCGAGCTGCGGCCGTTGAACCTCGCCGTCCGATAGGCGCAAACCGTACCCCGGCCCGGGGTAACGGCCCGACCAGCACCCCGAACAAGGCCCCGCACCGGTGCGCTGCCGAATCTGCCGCGCAGATCGCGTGGCGCTTTCGTGCTGGGGCAGACGATCGGCCTCCGTGGGGAACAGGCACATCGCCAGGAGAAAGTAGATGTCCGGAGCAAACCGGCCCGTGGCCTCAGTCTCCGTCCGAGCGATGACCCCCAGCACCGACGGCGAGATGTCTTGGTCGAGCGCCTGTACCAACGAGCTCCGTTGCTCCATGGCAAGAACCGGTCAACACTCCCGCCGTGACCTGCGGGAACGCTAAAGCCCAGCCTTGGAGTTTCCCCTCTGATCTGGACAGATTCGTGACTGGCTGTCGGCGAGATCGCTGATCGAGACTCCCGATCGACCCGTACCGACCATGATCGGAAAGGCAACCTATTCGGGTAGCCGGGGCATGGCAACGTGACGCGGCTACCAGACTGAGAGGCTGTCTGCGCAGGGTCGCGCGGACAGAAGGGGCGGAGATCGGGGGGGGTGAACTCCGCCCCTTCTGCGTGCATGCGCTCTATGCCTGCGTCGTGGTTACTCCGGTAACGGTGGGGATAGCGACCCACTGGCCGGAGTGAGCGCTGCGGACGGAGGCATCGACCAGCTCGGAGGCCGACCAGCCGTCGGCCGCCGACGGTGCGAGCTGCGTGCCCTCGGCAACCGAGCGCAGGAACTGCGCCGCCTCGATCGTTTTGAGGTCGTTGAACCCGATGCCGGGACCAGCGTTCGGTTGGAAGCGCCCGAACTCCCCGAATGACGTGCCGGTCATGATCGTGCGGTAGCCGCTGCCGTTGTCGGCGACCTCGAGTTGGTTCATGCGATCGAAGTTCCAACGTAGCGAACCCTTGGTGCCGTAGACCTCGATGATGTACTCGGCGTGAGGGCCAATGGCGACTCGGGTCGTCTCGAGGATGCCGATGGCGCCGCCGTCGAAGCGGGCGAGAAGCGCGGCGTAGTCTTCGTTCTCGACCTCGCGGGTGGAACCTCCTGGGAGCGGACGCTGCGGGATGAAGCGCTCGGTGACCGCGTTCACCGAGGTGATCGGGGCCACGAGGAACTGCGCCAGGTCGAAGCCGTGACTCAGTACGTCCCCGAGCACCCCGGTGCCGGCCTGCGCCTGCTCGTACCGCCAGGTGAAGCCCTGGTTGGGGTCGGAGGCGTAGCTGGTGATCATGCGGATCTGCAGGTTGGTGATGCGCCCGAGCTCGCCGGAGCGGATCAGGCGGCGTGCCTCGGCGACCGCCGGAGCGTGACGATAGTTGAAGCCGACCGCCGTGAAGAGTCCCGCTGCGGCCGCGCCCTCCGCGATCTCTCGGGACTCGCGGGCGCTGCGGCCCATCGGCTTTTCGATCCAGAAGTGCTTGCCGGCGTCGATGGTCGCCAGCGCGATCTCGTGGTGCAGGAAGTTCGGCGAGCAGATGGACACGACGTCCACATCCGGATGCGCGAGAAGTTTGCGGTAGTCGGTCGTCGTCTCGCGGAATCCGAGCGCTTCTGTCGCGTGGGCGCGTCCCTTCGGATCCGGGTCGGCGGCGATCACGAGTTCCGCGCGCTTCGGCAGCTCCGGAAAAATCTGCTGACTCTGGAGGTAGGAGCGCGCGTGGAGCCGCCCCATCACTCCGACGGAGATGAGGCCGACTCCGATGTGGTTCTGGTCTTTCATGCGACTCCTTCGTCTGACGCGGGTCTCGTGGATGTTCCGACCGGCGCTCCCGGGAGGGATTCGGGGGCGTCGTCAACGCAGCCTAGGAATGCCGACCCGGGAAGCAGTGTGTCAATCTGGAACATCGGTGGCCCTCGCCGTGCTGCTGTACTGACTCGCATCAGTCCTGATGAGTCACGAGGGAGTTCCGGCGACGATGAGCAAACGGGTGCATCACACTGACCCCGAGCACGCGCGCTTGCTGATCACCGGTACTACCTCCGGCGTGGGTGAGGCCGCAGCGAGGCTTTCCGCCGCGCGTGGGGCTGCCGTCGCGCTGCTCGGCCGGCGTGCCGGGGAGTTGAGCCGCGTGACTTTCGAGATCGGCGACCGCTCCCACATATTCCGCACCGATGTCTCCGACTCCGCGTCCGCAAACGATTCCGTGGGAGCTCGGTGGACTCGACGTGGCGAGCATCGCATGGGCTGTGTCGCTCGAAGAGCTGGCCGACGGGTTGTGGCGATCGACGGCGCCTTCGCGACCGGCACCAGCATGGCCCTCGCGGTGGCAGCACCGAGGCCTGACGCACACGTTCATCCAGGACGTCCCGCACCCGCGCGGACTATTTCGCACTCCGCCGTTCAAGGAGCACCACACTCATGTCCGACCCGAACACCAGTGAACTCCGCAGCGCGCGGTGGTTCGGCCCGCACGATCTCACGGGATTCATCCACCGAACCGCCATCCAGGCGGAAGGCTTCTCGAAGTTCGCCCTCAAGGACCGGCCGGTCGTCGGCATCGCGAACTCCTGGTCGGAGTTGGTGAACTGTAACATCCACTTCAAGCTGCTGGCTGATGCGGTCAAACGTGGGGTGCTGATGGCGGGCGGCCTGCCGCTCGAGTTCCCAACCATCTCGCTCGGCGAGAGCCTGATGAAGCCGTCGGCCATGCAGTTCCGCAACCTCATGGCCATGGACGTCGAGGAGTCGGTCCGGGCCTACCCGCTCGACGCGATCGTGCTGCTCGGCGGCTGCGACAAGACGGTTCCGGCGCAGCTCATGGGCGCGGCGAGCGCTGACGTCCCGACGATCATGCTCACCGGCGGGCCTCAGGAACCCGCCTACTTCCGCGGTCGTCAGCTCGGTGTCGGTACCGACACCTGGAAATACGCCGACGAGCTCCGCGCGGGAACCATCACACAGAAGGACTTCAACGAGCTTGAGGCCAGCGCGAAGCCCACCGCCGGGCACTGCAGCGAGATGGGCACGGCCTCGACCATGGCCTCCCTTGTTGAGGCGCTCGGCATGTGTCTGCCCGGAACCGCCTCGATCCCCGCCGTGGACTCCCGCAGAGCCTCGGCGGCCGAGGCCACTGGTCGACGAGCGGTCGAGATGGCGCTTTCGGGACCCAGGCCGAGCGAGGTGCTTACCGAGCAAGCATTCGATAATGCCATCACCCTGCTCATGGCCGTCGGCGGCTCGACCAACGCGGTCGTGCACCTGCTCGCGCTGGCGCGGCGGGTTGGCTACAAGCTACAGCTCGACCGTTTTCACGAGATCTCGAAGCGCACCCCGCGGATCGTGAATGTGCGCCCCTCGGGCGAATACCTCATCAAGCAACTATTCAACGCCGGCGGCATCTCCGCCGTGCTGAAGGAGCTCGACCCCCTGCTGTACGGCGACGCGATCACCGTTACCGGCGAGACGCTGGCCGACGGCTACCGCAACGCAGACGAGCCGGACGGCCAAGTCATCAGCAAGCTCGAGCAGCCCTTCGACGCCACGGGCGGCATCGCGGTCGTTCGCGGGTCGCTCGCCCCCAATGGCGCGGTCATCAAGCGGAGCGCCGCGTCGCCCGAGCTGCTGAAGCATCGAGGGCCGGCGGTTGTCTTCGAGGACATCTACGATCTCGGGCGCCGGATCGACGACCCCGGCCTCCCCATCACCGAGGACTCGGTGCTGGTGCTGCGCAACAGCGGGCCCGCGGGTGCGCCCGGCATGCCGGAGTGGGGCATGCTGCCGATCCCCGAGCGACTGCTCCGCCGCGGGGTACGTGACATAGTGCGTATCTCGGACGCACGTATGAGCGGCACCGCGTTCGGCACCACCGTCCTCCACGTCTCGCCCGAGGCCGCGATCGGGGGACCGCTTGCCGCCGTGCGAGACGGTGACCCCATCGTGCTCGACGTGGAGAACCAGCGCCTCGATCTCGACATCCCGGACGAGGAGATCGAACGGCGCCTCGCGGACGTTGAGCTGCCGGCCCCGAAGTACCGCCGCGGCTACGGCCGGCTCTTCATCGACCACGTCACACAAGCCGACGAGGGATGCGACTTCGACTTCCTGGAGAAGCTGCCGGATGAGGAGCCGCAGCGGCTTCCGTACGGCCTGACCAGCGGATGGCAGGGCGGCTGGTAGTCGCACCGATGAATTGGAATGCGGCGCCGCGGAACGGGACGCCGCTCGAAGTGGGAGAAGATATGTATCGCCCGAAGGTCATCGTCATCGTGCCTCAGGGAGGACAAGTGCCGCCGCTCGCGGCGGTGGAACCCGAGGCGGAGGTCCTCGTCGTGCGCACGGCCGAAGAGCTGCGGGCCGCCCAGGAGAACGCCGAGATCCTATTCCTCAACGACTTCCGCAGCACGCTGCTGCGCGAGGTCGGGCCGGGGCGGCTACGTTGGATCCACACCTCCAGCATCGGCATGGATCCGCTCCTGACCGAATCGATCGTGAATAGCGATGTCGTGGCCAGTAACTCGCGAGGGGTCTGCGAGCGTCCGATCGCGGAGTGGATCCTCGGCGTGCTGCTGATGTTCACCAAGGACCTGCGCCGCACGATCGAGCTGCAGCACGAGCACCGCTGGCAACACAGGGAGACCGAACCGATCCTGGGCCGGAAGGTGCTGGTCGCGGGACCCGGCCCGGTGGGACGGGAGACCGTACTGCTCCTTCGTGCCGCAGGAATGGATGTCACCGTGGTGGGCCGTACGGCCCGGCAGGACCCGGCGCTCGGTGCCGTCGCGGCCATCGCGGATCTCGACGAACTGCTCCCCGAAGCAGACGACGTTGTGTTGACCCTCCCGCTCACCGAGGACACCCGCGGCCTGTTCGATGCGTCGCGACTGAACAAGATGCGACGGGGCGCCCGGTTGGTCAACGTCGGACGGGGCGCTGTGGTCGCCGCAGACGACCTACTCACCGCTGTCGATGGCGGTCACCTCGATGCCGCGGCCCTCGATGTGTTCGAGCAGGAACCTCTGTCGGCCGACAGTCCGTTCTGGAGCCGACACAACATCCTCGTGTCGCCGCACGCGTCGGGTGACCTGGTGGGCTGGCGCAGTCGCGTCGTCGACCGCTTCGTCGAGAACTTGCGCTGCTGGAAGGCCGGCGAGCCGCTGCGCGACGTCGTCGACCTGCGCAAGCTCGGAGTCACCGCGCAAGCGTCGACCGCCCACTGAGTTCGCGACGCGGAAGGCCGGCTCGCCCGACAGGCGAACCGGCCTTCCGGCATGCCTCGGCGACTCCGGCGGAGTGTCTCACCCTGGTACAGAAGGGTGTGAAGCAGCGCACCTAGTGTCGTGCCATTCCATAGCCATTCAACGATTGGGTCCACATGGTCGGCACTACCGAAGCAACGGCGCAAGTACCGGCGACCGAGGGGCTTCGGCTCCGGGGCAATATGGGAGTCGGAGAGCTCGTTATGAGCGTGCTCGCGTTCGCCTCGCCCCTGGCAACCGTGGCGGGCACCATGCCCGTGCTCCTGGTATTCAGCGGTAAGGCCGCGCCGGGCATCTACATCATCATGACGGTGATGCTGCTCATCTTCTCCGTGGGCTTCGTGAAGATGAGCCGCTCGATCGAGAACCCCGGTGGTTTCTACTCGTTCGTCACCGCCGGTCTCGGCAAGCCGGCCGGTCTCGGCGGCGCGTTCCTAGCGTTCGTCGGCTACGTCTGTATCGGCTTCTTCGCGCCACCCTTTTTCGCGGCCACGATGCAGGGGTTCGTTGCGAAAACCCTCCATGGACCCGAGGTCCCGTGGTATTGGTACGCGCTTGCGATCATCGTCGTCACCACCCTCCTCGCCTACTGCCGCATCGACCTCTCGGCCAAGGTGCTCACAGTCGCGATGATTCTCGAGGTCGTGATCGTCCTTGTTTTCGACGTGGTGTCGTTCTCGACCAGCGGCGACCGTGTCGCACACGGAATCGGGTTCTCGATGCCGTGGTTGACGGACGCCGGGCTCGGGCTGGCGCTCCTCTTCGCGATCGGCAACTTCTTCGGCTTCGAGGCGACCGTGATCTTCCGTGACGAGGTCAAGAACCCGGATCGCACCATTCCGCGTGCGACGTATCTCGCCGTCGCAGGCATCGGCGTGTTCTACGTCGTCGCAGCGTGGGGGTACGTTGCGTTCCTCGGCGCGGACAGGGCGCAGAGGGCCGCACAGACGAACACCGTTGGTCTGTTCAACAACTCCGCGGAGCAGCTGGTCGGAACGGTCTTCGCCGACATCGTCTCAGTGCTCCTGTTCACGTCGGTCCTTGCGTCGATGCTCTCGGTTCAGAACATCGCCGCCCGCTACAGCTTCTCGCTCGCGAAGGACGGGGTGCTGCCGAAGTTGCTCGGCCGTGTGCACAAGCGCCATAGCTCTCCCTACATTTCGGCGTTGACGGTCGGCGTCATCTGGGCCGTAGCCACGATCGTGTTCACCGTGGTCCGGGTCCGTCCCGACGCCCTCTACGCGATCGCCAGCGGTAGCGGAACCTTCAACGTGCTGCTGCTCATGTTCCTCGTGTGCCTCGCAGTGCTCGTCTACTTCCTCCGCCGTCGGCGCAGGAATCCCGAATCACTGTGGAATACGGTGGTCGCTCCGGCTACCAGCCTAGTGTTCCTCGGCGTCGTGACCTATCTGGCCATCGCGAACTACTCCGAACTCATCGGAGGGTCGACGCGGGTGACGGTAATTTTCATGGCGTTCACGTTTGCGCTGTTCATAGGTGGTGTGCTCTACGCCCTCTACCTGCGCAAGAAGCGTCCCGAGATCTACGCGAAGCTCGGGCGCGAGAGAGTCTGATTGGCCCTGGCTCACACAGTCGAGCGAGCGCCTGACTATCCTGGGCGAGCCGGCCGAGATGCCAGCCGAATCCAGGGGCATCGTTGCCACACAGTTCCCCAGGATGAGCAGGTGGAGTACCGCTCCACGTTGTCCTTCGCGCCGATCGGGATCGTCATCGGCCTTGAGCGTGTCGAATTGGGACATTCCTGCGTCAGCGCGCGTCCATACGCTTTCGGTGGCCGAACCGAATGGAGTACATCTGATGTCGAGAGCCGTTGGCGTCGCTGCCGACATGAAGCAGTTGATTCGCGAGCTTCGGGATCGAGAGATCGACATTGACGACTCCACCCGGCGCCGATGGGAGTACTCCTACGACGCATCGAATTACCGAGTCCAGCCCGCAGCGGTGGCGTTCCCGAGGCGCGTCGACGACGTCCGCGAGATTGTGCGGCTCTGCACCGAGCACCAAGTGCCTATCGCCACCCGCGGCGGCGGCACGTCAATGGCGGGCAACGCCGTCGGCGAGGGCCTGGTCATCGACCTCTCGCGGTGGATGACAGCGATGGACGAGGTGGACATCGACTCGCGGACTGTCTGGGTCGACGCAGGGGTAGTGCTCGGAGAGCTGCGCAGTGCGGTCGAAAGGCAGTCGGCAGAAGAACTGACCTTCGCGCCGGATCCGTCGTCTGTCTCGCGCGCGACGATCGGGGGATCCATCGGTAACGACGCGTGCGGAAATCACTCCGTGGCGTACGGGCGCATGACACATCATCTGCAGGAGATAGAGCTCGTCACCGCTGATGGAGCGTACCTTCGCGCCGGGCGCGAAGGACTCCGCGCCGTGGAGGCACGAGACCACGAGTCGGCCGTACGCGCCGCTGAGCTCGATGCAGCGCTGCGCTCGCTCGCGCGGAAGCACCTGGCGCCGATCCGGACGGAGTTGCAGAGGATCCCGCGCCAGGTCTCCGGATACCACCTGGGCGAGCTGCTGCCGGAGAACGACTTCAACGTGGCACGCGCACTCGCCGGCAGCGAGGGGACCTGCGCGATCATCGTGCGCGCACGGGTCGCCCTGGTCCCGAAGCCCGGAACGACCGCATTGCTGTGCCTGGGGTATGAGGACACCGTCGAGTCGGCTCGGGACGTGATGCCCATCCTCGCGGCGAGGCCGACGGCGCTCGAAGGACTCGACCTGTCGATCGTGGACATCGTGCGCCACCGGCGAGGCGTGGCGAGCGTCGACTCCCTGCCGCGCGGCAGCGCCTATCTGATGGTCGAGTTCTCGGCCGACACGATCGAGCGCGCATCGGCGGACTGCGGGCGGCTGCTCGACATTCTGCGCGCCGATGGGCGAGTGCTCGACCACAGGATCCTGACCGACGCCGACGAGCGGGCGAAGCTGTGGAAGGTGCGCGAAGACGGCGCCGGCCTGTCGTCGCGTCGCATCGACGGGGTTCAGACCTGGCCCGGCTGGGAGGACTCAGCAGTCGCGCCCGAGCGGCTTGCCGAGTATCTCGCCGAGCTGCTTCCTATGGTGCGCAAGTACGGCTACACCGCTTTCATGTACGGCCACTTCGGTGCCGGATGTGTGCACATGCGACTCGACTACGACCTGCGCAGCGAGACGGGCCGCCAGGACTTCCAAGACTTCACCCGCGAGGCGGCCGCACTCGTCGTGAGGCACGGCGGCTCGCTCTCCGGGGAGCACGGCGACGGCCGGGCGCGCAGCGAGTTGCTCGAGGTCATGTACTCGCCCGAGATGATCGCGCTCTTCCGGGAGTTCAAGCACAGCTGGGACCCCGCCGGGCTGCTGAATCCTGGCATCATCGTCGACCCGGAGCCGTTTGCAGTGTCTCTGGCGCTCGACGGACTTCCCGAGCCTGGGAGGGGCGCTGGGGGAGCAGCCGCCCGGAGCAGCAAGGTGCTGCTCGGGCTCTCGATCCCCGCTCAGGGCGGTGCCAGGAATTCGTCCGGTCCGTTCGCAGGGAACACGCACGCGTGCATCGGCGTGGGGCGGTGCCGTGCGACCGCGGGTGGTTTCATGTGCCCGAGCTACCGGGCGACGAAGGACGAGAAGGACTCGACCCGGGGACGCGCGCGCGTGCTGCAGGAGCTGACGCGCACTAAGGACAGCAACCTGAGCGGCTGGTCGAGCCCAGAGGTGCGGGAAGCCCTCGACCTCTGTCTTTCGTGCAAGGCGTGCTCGAGCGACTGCCCCACTGGTGTCGACATCGCCGAAGCCAAATCGGAGCTCGTGAACGAGCACTATCGCGGCAGGCTGCGCCCCTTCACCCACTACTCCATCGGGTGGCTGCCGAGGTGGCTCCCGCTCCTCACCCGGATCGCGCCCCTCGCCAACATCGGGGCGAACAACCCGATCGCACGCTCCATCGGCGAGCGTCTCGGGGTAAGCGCACGACGGCGTCTGCCAGCGTTCATCTCAGCACGTGCGAGACGGCGCCACGTCCGTGAGGCGCGTTTCTCCGACGATGCAGACGTCCTTGTTTTCGCCGACAGTTTCACCCGGGCGTTCCGCCCCGAAGTGATTTCTGCCGCAGCTCGCGTGCTCGGTGACGCCGGAGGGACGGTCGGCTGCACTGCTGACGCCTGTTGCGGACTGCCCTGGATCTCTACCGGCCAGCGCGATGGCGCGCGACGCCGGCTCCGGCGCTTGATCAACCGCTTCGACGACGGGACTGACCGGCCGATCGTCGTACTTGAGCCGAGTTGCGCTGCCACGATCAGAGACGAGGGCCCGAAGCTCGTCGGCGGCGCCGCGGCTCAGCGGGTCGCCGCTCGCGCGCGGTCCTTCGCCACCGCAGTGGACGAGGCGCTCGCAGGCGGATGGAGGCCGAGCGCGCCGCCCCCGGAGCGCGCGGTCCTGCAGACGCACTGCCATGAGCACGCGGTCTTCGGCTCGGACGCCCAGCGTCGCGTACTGCAGCGCTGGGGCGTCCTGGACGTCGCGGTGTCCTCCTCCTGCTGTGGTGTCGCCGGAAACTTCGGCTTCGAGGCCGAGCACTTCGAGGTGTCAATGCAGGTGGCCGAGCATTCGATCCGGCGGGCCATGGATGCCTCGGTCGACGCACCGGTGCTTACTGACGGCTTCAGCTGCGCAATGCAGGTGAGCCAGATCGACGCGCTACGCGGCAGCAGCCATCTCGCTTCGGTCCTGGACCCCGCTCGACCGGCGGGCTCCACAGCAAAGAGCCCCCGCATCGCCCTCGACGATGGCTGAGCGGCAGCGTAAGCTGCCGGAAACGCCAACAATACGATCGCCCTACCTTGCAGAGGTACTCGCGGGGATCGGAAGGGGCGGCATCGCGATCCAGCCTCGGGATCACTCCAGCACGGCCCTACGCTCGGCCTCCAGGAGCTTCAGTACCTCCCCCTCATCGATGGCTGCCCCGAACTAGATCGCTCTGACCAGCACGGTCACAGGCCCAATACAGACAGTTACAATCATGCCCCGCACTCACAGCCGACGAGGAGGTCCCCATGGTGTCACTCGCTTCGCGCCCGTCGAGCGTTTCGTCGGCGCCCCACCGTATGGCTAAGATCCGAGAACAGTTCCTGAGCCGCGCCACCGACGATCTCTCGGATCTCCGTCCGGTGGTCGCCCGCTCGTGGCGGCGCAGTCGCGCTGCGGGCGTCGACTCGCAGGCCGATCGCGGCTACATGGATGAGGGACGTGTCGACGAGCGCACCATGCTCATCGCTGAGCCGCACCTGCGGAAGCTGGACGAGGTCGCCCAGGACATCGGTGGCCACGTGAGCCTGAGCTCGCCGAATGGCGCGCTGGTCAAGCCGCCCTTCCTGAGGGAGGATATCGACTTCGCGCCGGGATACTCGCTGTTGGAGGCGAGCTGCGGCAGCAACGGCGAAGGCGTCGCGCTGGAAGAGGGGCGTGCCGTCTGGCTGTCGCCCGAGGAGCACTTCCGCGAGGATATGCGCCGCAACTGGTGTTTCGCCTCGCTCATCCGCGACCCGTTCCACAACCGAGTGCGAGCGGTGGTCGGGCTGACGCTGCCCGCCGCCCGGGTGCAGGGACTCGACCCGTCGTCCACGCTCCTGATGCTCGAAGGGGTCACGTCGCGGATCGAGCGTGAAATCGAGACGCACATGTCGCCGCGAGAGCGCACGCTTCTGCGGGAGTACCTCACCATCTCGCGCCGGCGGGGGAAGGCCGCGGTCGTGGCGACCGACGGCAAGCACTCGTTCATGAACTCCGTCGCGACGGCGTCCCTGGAGGGACCCGATTTTTCCGTCGTCACCGGCTATGCCAAGAGTGTGATGTCCTCGGGACTCGGTATAAGCGTGGAAGTGATGCTGGTGGGCTTCGGGCCGGCGAGCATCGAGGTCTTGCCGGTGGACCTGTCCACCTCGGGCTTCGGCGCTGTCGCCGTGGTCCGCCCCCTTGCTCGCCGGGGCCGGACGCTCGACGCGCCGACGGTCTCGCGGCACGACACCTCATCGTCTGCTGATCAGCTGCTCGAGCGCCTCGACGGACAGAGCATCGCGTTGCAGCGGGCCGTCGACTCGGCCAGGACCGTGGTCGAGCAGCGCCGGTCCGTGGCCATCATCGGTGAGCCGGGTAGCGGAAAGACGCGGCTTGCCGAGGCGATCGCCGCCGTCCACGGCAATGTGATCCAGATTGACGCGCGCCGTACCGACGCCCGTGCCCGGATCGATCAGGCGCGCGAGCATGCGGACACGGAGTCCGATCTGGTCCTCTTCATCGCTCACGCCGACGAGCTCTCACCCGCGGAGGCCGGCGACGTGGCCGCTCATCTGCGAGGCGGCATGCGCCACACCGTGATCTTCACAGCCGCGAGCGTCACAGATGCGAGCCGCGCCATCGCCGACGCCGGCGGGGCGCTCGAGATCTCGCTCGCCCCGCTGCGCAGACGGCGCGAGGACATCCCACTGCTGGCCCAGGCGATCGCGAGTGAGGTCGGAGATCGTCGGCTCTCGCGAAGGCTCGTTGCCACCCTCACCAACGCCGATTGGCCGGGCAACATCGCCCAGCTGCGCCAGATCGTCTCAGATGCGATCGAGCGGTCCCGAGGCATCGAAGTCTCCGATGACGATCTGCCCGAGAGCTTCCACCGCGTGCTGAACAAGGGGCGGTTGTCGCGTCTCGAAGACGCGGAGCTGGCCGAGATCCGCAGTGCCCTGCGTGAAGCGAAGGGCAACCGACGACTTGCCGCCGAGATCCTTGAGATCGGGCGTTCCACCTTCTACCGACGCATGGACTACTTCCGCAGCCGAGGCTTCGACCTCTGACCAGCCGACGAACGGCCCGGACCCGCTTGGGTCCGGGCCGTTCGTCGTGTCCGAAGGAGGTCTGTCGAGTGTGTCGATCTGGCACGGATGGCCCTGCTCGCACCGGGTTTTAGTTGAGTCAGTGCCCCGGAACCGGCCTTGATCAGGGCTTGGGAAACGGGCATAGGCCGCACTCCGGCGACGACGAGAACACGACGTGAACAGGACGACACGATATGAACGGCGATGAGCCGGGGACCATCCTGGTGGCCCCTCACCACTTCCCGGATCTGAATCGCGAGCATGCACTCGCCGATGAGCTCGACTACGAACTCGTCGCGGCGGCTGACGTGGACGCGTTCCGCGCGGGACTGCCGGACGCCGAGATCGTGATGGTCACGCCCTACGCGCGGCTCACCGCCGAGGAGTTCCCGATAATGAAGAAGTGCCGCGCGGTGATCCGCTACGGCATGGGCTACGACAACATCGACGTCGGCGCTGCCACGAAGGCCGGGATCCCGGTCGCCATCGTCCCGGGCACCGCCTCGGAAGAGGTGGCTTCGCACGCCTTCGCGATGGGCGTCGCGCTCGCGCGCCGGCTTCCGACCGGCGACGCTGCCATCCGCGACTTCGGCTGGGCCGGGGTCATCGGCTATGACACCCCCGTGCTCTCTCAACTTGAGGTCGGCGTCGTCGGCCTGGGGCGCATCGGTCAGCATGTGGCGCGGATGTACTCGGCGGTCGGTGCGCGAGTGCGAGGCTACGACCCCTTCATCGCCGACGGACCTGTAGAGCTCGGCAGCCTGGGAAGCGTGCTCGAGAACTCCGACATCGTCTCGCTGCACCTCCCCCTGAACGACGACACGCGGCACCTGGTCGATGAAGACGTGCTCGCACGGATGCGCAAAGGAACCGTGATCGTGAACGTGTCGCGCGGGGGACTGATCGACGAGGAGGCGCTCGCGGCGGCCCTGAAGTCGGGGCATATCGCGGGCGCCGGCATTGACACGTTCTCGCAGGAGCCGGTCGCCGCGGAGAACGCGCTGCGATCCGCGCCACACACGATCCTCACCCCGCACATCGCCTGGCGTTCCAACCGCTCGACCGGAGCGCTGCAGGACGGCGCGGTGGAGCGGGCGCGGCTCGCGCTCACCGGGCGGCCCCTGATCGACCTCGTGAACTGATAAGTGGAGAAGACTGACGTGGCGACAAATATCCAGAAAAACCGTGTCTCAGGCAGCGCCCCCGCGGAGGATCCGCACCTGCGCCGGGGTCCGCGCGGCTATCCGCTTCTGCCGGGCGGCTACGGTCGATCCACCTATTACACCGGCGCGCCCAGCCCCTACGCCGTTCGCGGCGAGGGCTACCGCGTCTGGGACGACCGCGGCCGCGAACTGATCGACGCGAACAACAACTTCACCTCGCTCATCCACGGCAACGCCCACCCGGACATCACGGAGGCAGCGACCAAGGCCCTGTCGGCCGGGGCGAGCTGGGGGATCCCCAACCTCTACGAGTGGGAGCTGGCCGACTCGCTGCTCTCGCGGCTGACCGAGCTCGATCAGGTGCGGTTCACCAACTCCGGCACCGAGGCCGTCATGTCCGCCATCCGGATCGCCCGCGCCAGCACTGGCCGTGAGCGCGTGATCGTGACCAAGGGCGGTTACCACGGCACGTCGGACATCGCCCTCGTCCCCGGCGGCCCGACCTATACCCGCGGCGTACCCCAGGGGGTGATCGACGACGTCACTCCCGTTCCGCTCAACGACGCCGAGTTCCTCCGCCGTTCGATAGAGGCAGCGCCCGACGCCTACGCGGCGATCATCCTCGACCTCCTGCCGAACCGCGCAGGGCTGTTGCACATCTCCGACGAGTTCGTCACCACGGCACGGGAACTCGCGACCCGCTACGGAATCGTCCTGATCATCGACGAGGTCATCAGCCTGCGGCTCAGCCCGCACGGTCTGAGCGGCGAGTACGGTGTCTCGCCCGACCTGCTGACGACGGGGAAGACGATCGGCGGCGGCTTCGCGGTCGGCGCGGTCGTCGGCCGCGGTGCGCTCATGTCCGAGGTGGACCCGACGCGGCCCGGAAGCCTGCCACACGGCGGCACGTTTTCCGGCAACCCGGTCAGCATGGCGGCCGGCGCTGCGGCGCTGCGCCTGTACAGCGAGTCCGAGGTGCAGCGGCTGAACAAGCTCGGAGACACCGCGCGCGAGTCGGTCATGGCCCGCGTGGCGGACGCCGGCTGGGAGGTGCGGGGGCGTGGCTCGCTGCTCCGAGCCGTTCCTGCGGGCTCAGAGAAGGTCGACGAAGGCACACAGCACCGTCTGTGGTGGGAGTCGTACAACCGGGGCCTGCTCGGCTCACCGGCCAACCTGCTCTCGCTGTCGACCCCGATGGACCAAGCCGTCGTCGACGATATCGCAGACCGCCTCGCGGACGCTGTGCTCGCCGTTGCCGCGCGTACACAGGACTGAGAGGGCAGCAGCAATGCGAATTGTCTCATACCTCCACGAGGGCCGCGTCCGAGGCGGCGTGCTCCTCGACGACACAGTGTTCGACCTGGAGCGCCTGTTGAAGGCGGCCTACACGACGCCGGCCTCGTCCGTCCGGGACTTCCTGAACGTGCACGGCCCTGAGCTCAAGTCATTCTCGACCGGCGTGGCGGGGCTGATCGAGGAGAATCCGCGTACGCGAGTCGGCTCTCGTTCCGACGTCCACCTGACCGCTCCCGTTCCTGATCCGGCGAAGGCGCTCTGCGTCGGACTGAACTACAAGGACCACGTCAACGAGACGGGTCGCGCGATGCCGGAGTACCCCGACGTGTTCGTGAAGTTCGCGTCGACCCTTGTCGGCCCCGAGGACGAGATCCAGGGCGCCGATGTCAGCGCGAACCTCGATTTCGAGGGCGAAGTTGCCGTAGTCATCGGACGCGCGGCGCACCACGTATCGGAGGGCGAGGCCCTCGACTACGTCGCCGGCCTCGCCCCACTGAACGACATCTCGGCTCGTGACCTGCAGTATCGCGGGACTCAGTGGACGGCCGGCAAGACCGTCGACCGCTCGACCCCGTGGGGCCCCGCCCTCGTCACCCTCGACGAGATCGGCGACCCGCAGACGCTCGAACTCGTAACCCGTGTCAACGGTGTGGAGCTGCAGCACTCGAACACCCGGCACCAGATATTCCCGATCGCCCGGATCGTCTCGTATCTCTCCAGTTTCCTCACGCTCGAGCCGGGCGACGTGATCGCGACCGGCACACCGCAGGGGATCGGAGCGAAGCGCACTCCACCGGTCTGGCTGAAGCCGGGCGACACCGTGGAGGTCGACGTGGAGCGCGTCGGCATTCTCAGCAACCGGGTCGCCTAGCAGTGACGCCGCGATGCCGCGCCCGTCCCACGTGGGCGACCACCACTCGCAAGTTCTCGACAGACATGGAAGAAAGATGACCGAGGCCCAGACGAATTCACCCGGCCGCGACGCGAGGTACCGCATCGCCGTCGACACCGGCGGCACGTTCACAGACGTGGTCCTCGGCTCCGACAGCGGTGACATGGCCGTCGGCAAGGCACTCACCACCTACGACCGCGTGTTCACCGGCTTTGAGGCCGCAGTCCGCCGTGCGGCCGAGTCCGTCGGCTGGAGTGGCGACGAAGTACTGCGCGACGCCGACGTGATCGTCTACGGCACCACGCACGCCACCAACGCCGTGCTCACCGGAAAGATTGCCAAGACCGCGCTGCTGGTCACGGAGGGTTTCGCCGACACCCTGCTGCTGCGAGAAGGCGGCCGCCGCGATGCCTTCGACTCGAAGGCCGCCTACCCCGGCCCGTACATCCCGCGCCGACTCACCCATGAGATCCGTGAGCGCATCAACTCCGAGGGCGAGGTGCTCGTACCCCTCGATGAGGAGCAAGTGCGCAGCGCCCTCAAGACCCTCGTCGACGAGGGCGTCGAGGCGATCGCCGTGTCGTTCCTGTGGTCGATCATGAACGATGCTCATGAGGGCCGCCTTGCGGAGCTGATCGAGGAGATTCTCCCGGGCGTCCCATACACGCTCTCGCACCAGGCGAACCCGACCATCCGCGAGTACCGGCGTTCGTCGGCTGCCTCCATCGACGCCTCGCTGAAGCCTCTCATGGCCGACCACCTGGGCAATCTGCGCTCCGACCTGGTGAAGTACGGGTTTACCGGCGACCTGCTGGTCGTTACCTCGGAGGGCGCCGTGCTTGACGTCGCCGACGTACTCGACCGCCCCGTGCTGCTGCTGAACTCTGGTCCGTCAATGGCCCCGCTCGTCGGTGCGGCGGCGGCACCCGATCGTGAAACCGTCGTCGTCTGCGACATGGGCGGCACCACCTTCGATGTGTCGCTCGTCGAAAGCGGAGTCGTGCGCCACACCCGCGAGGCGTGGCTCGGCGAACCCTTCGTCGGCCATCTGACCGGTCTTTCGTCGGTCGCGGTCTCGAGCATCGGAGCCGGCGGCGGCAGCATCGCCTGGATCGACGGCGGCGGACTGCTTCGTGTCGGCCCGCAGAGTGCCCGCAGCACCCCCGGCCCCGCGGCGTACGGCCGCGGGGGTGAGGAACCGACCGTCACCGACGCGTGTGTGGTGCTCGGCTACCTCGATGCCAGCGGCTTCGAGGGCGGGTTCACCCTCGACCGCGACGCCGCCGTGCGTGCCATCGAATCACGCATCGCCGGCCCGCTCGGCATGACCGTCGAGCAGGCGGCGCAGGCGATTCTCGATGTCTCGGTCAACCACATGGCGACGGCGATCCGACAGGCCTCGCTCGAGCAGGGCGTCGATCCGCGTGGGGCGCTCATCGTGGCAGGAGGCGGCGCCGGAGCCATGGTCGCCGCGGCGATCGGAGTGCTGCTGGAAGCCGACACGGTTCTCATCCCAACGACCGCGGGGGTACTCGCGGCCTACGGCGCCCATCGTGCACCCATCGCCACCGAGTTCCTCTCGCCGCTGCACAACGACACCCACGCGTTCGATGCCGAGTCGGCGACGCGGGCCGTCGAGGAGCTCAAGGTGAAGGCGGCCGAGTTCGCTGCCCGCTTCGACGGGGTCGGAACCGCAGCCGAGCTCACCTACTTCGTCGACGCGCGCTACCCCGGTCAGGCGTGGGATCTGCGCGTGCACCTCGACGAGGTGCCGAACATCCGCGGCGGCGCTGCCGATGTCATCGCGCGCGCGTTCCACGCGGAGCACGACCGCCGCAACGGCACCCACGATGCTCAAAGCCGCGTCGAGATCATCACCTGGGGCGTACGCGTCGAGGTGCCTCGGCCGGAGCAGTTGAAGGACGCGGTAGCCGGGAGCGGATCGCCCGAGTCACATCGCACCGATCCGATGACCTTCGGCGGCGCGAGCTTCGACACGACTCGCTTCCGCGGCGTGACGCTGGGCCCCGGCGGCAAGATCGCCGGCCCGGCCGTCATCGACCAGCCCACGACAACCATTGTCGTCCCGCCGGAGTGGGACGCGACGCTCGACGACCGCTCCAACATCTACCTGACTCGTAAGGAGGCGTGACGTGTCACGTGAATTCGACCCGGTCAAGCTCTCGGTGCTGGCGAACGCCTTCGACGGGATCGTCCGCGAGATGACCAGCGGGCTGCTCAGGTCCGCACGCTCCTCGGTGATCAACACGGCGCGCGACTTCTCCTGCGCCGTGCTGACTGCCGACAACCAGCTGCTCGCCGCGGCCGAGGGTGTGCCCGTCCACGTGTTCGGTGCTGGTCCCCTCGGTGAGGACATGGTCGCACTGCACGATGACATCCGCGAGGGTGACGCGTTCCTGCACAACGACCCCTACATGGGCAACTCCCACGCGGCCGACCACTGCATCCTCGTGCCGATTTTCATCGAGGGGCGGCACCTGTTCACCGCCGTCACCAAGGCCCACCAAGCCGACTGCGGCAACTCGCTCCCGACGACGTTCTACGCGACCGCGCGTGACGTCTACGAGGAGGGCGCGCTGATCTTCCCCTGTGTGCGGGTACAGCGCGACTACACCGACCTCGACGACATCATCCGCATGTGCCGCGCGCGCATCCGCGTGCCCGACCAGTGGTACGGCGACTACCTCGCCTCGGTCGGAGCCTCTCGCATCGCCGAGCGTCGCGTGCAGGAACTCGCAGCGAAGTTTGGCGCCGACACGCTCGTCGAGTTCGTCGACGCCTGGTTCGACTACTCGGAGCGCCTCGCGACGAGCGCAGTGGAGACGCTGCCGGAGTGGGCTGTCACCGCCTCGACGTCACACGACCCCTTCCCCGGCACCGGTCCCGAGGGGGTTCCCATTCAGGCCACGATCTCGGTCAAGCCGGCCGACGGCCGGGTCACCATCGACCTGCGTGACAACCCCGACAACCTGCCGAACGGACTCAACCTCACGCGTGCAACGGCGACCGGAGCGGCGCTGGCGGGCATCCTGTCCGGTCTTCCGGAGTCCCTGCCGAGCAACGCGGGCACCTTCCGGCGCTTCGAAGTGCTACTACGTGAGGGCTGCGCCGTCGGCGTGCCAAAGCATCCGTACTCGTGCTCGTCGGGCACGACCAACCTTGCGGACCGGGTCGTCAACATCGTTCAAGCCGCGTTCTCGCAGATCGAGGACGGATATGGAACCGCCGAAGGAGCGACCGGTCAGGCCCCGGCGAAGTCCGTGATCTCGGGCATCGATGAGCGCAACGGCAACGCCTATGTGAACCAGATCCTGGTCGGCGGCGTCGGCGGTCCGGCGACACCGTACGCCGACGGCTGGCCGACCTACCAGCGCCCTGTGTGCGGCGCCCTGCTGTACCACGACAGTGTCGAGGTCGACGAGCAGCGCTACCCGATCTTCATTCACGAGCGTGTGCTCGTCGCCGACTCGGGCGGCGCGGGTCGCCAGCGGGGTGGGCTCGCGACGCGTGTCACGATCGAGGCGCGCGACGATGACGTGACCATCACGTACGGGCTTGAAGGCAAGTTCAACCCGCCCAAGGGTGTTCGCGGCGGTGCCGGAGGCGCCGTTCCGGAGGCTTGGGTCGAAGGCGTCGACGGAAGTCGTAAGGAGATGCCGGTCGTCGGCCGGTACGACATGCTCCGCGGCGAGAAGGTCGTGTCGATCACGCCTGGGGGCGGCGGTTATGGCGACCCCCTCGAGCGGCAGACTGATGCAGTGCTCAATGACCTGCGTGAGAGCCGCATCACGCCGGAGTCGGCATTCGATGTCTACGGCGTCGTGATCACGGACGGTGCCGTCGACGACGCCGCAACTGCCAAGCTTCGCCGCGGTCGGGTCTCGACCGGTTAGAAGGACGCGGCGAGGTCCCTGCGCACCCGTCATCCGTCTCGTGTTCCGGTCTGGAGCGCGTCGGCGTCACTCACCGGGTCGATTGCGGTAATGAGGGGGCGGCCGCAGCACATCGCTCCCCGCCATTATCCGGGCCTCGGCAGGGACTGCCAGCCGGCCGGAACATCGGAAGCCAGAAACGAAGTGAGAGAAATGGATCCCATTCGCGTAGGCGTCATCGGCGTCGGAAACGTGCTCAATCAGTACCTCGACAAGATCGGCGTCCATCCCGACGTCGAGATCGTCGCACTTGCCGACGTCAACGCCGAGGCAGTCGCCAAGCGCGCGGCGGAGTACTCGGTGCCGAAGGCGCTCACCCCCGACGAGCTGCTCGCCGAACCTACGGTGGAGCTGGTGCTCAACCTGACCCCGCCGAATCTGCACGCTCCTGTCGCGCTTCAGGCGATCGCCGCCGGCAAGCACGTGCTGTCGGAGAAGCCGTTCGCGACCTCGCTGGAGGAGGCACAGCAGATCCTCGACGCCGCCCAAGCCGCGGGTGTGAAGGTCGGGTCCGCGCCTACGACGTTCCTGGGGTCGGGCATGCAAACCAGCCGCAAGCTCATCGACGACGGCTGGATCGGCCGGCCCATCGCCGTCTTCGGCTCGTTCGCAAACCGCGGCTACGAGCACTGGCACCCGAACATCGAACCCTTCTACAGCCCCGGCGCCGGCCCCATGCTCGACATCGGCCCGTACCTCATCACAAACCTGGTGAACTTCCTCGGTCCGGCCAAGCGGGTGTCGGCCAGTGCTCAGAGGTCCTCGGTGACCCGCCCCCGTCCTACGGTGGACGGCGGCTACGACGGCGTCATCGATATCAAGACCCCGACCCATGTCACGGGCGTGATCGACTTCGAGTCCGGTGCGACCGCCACGGTAATCGTGAGTTGGGACGTGTGGAACCACAATCTTCCCCACCTCGAGATCTACGGCACGAGCGGATCGATTGCCGCGCCCAACCCGGACCACTTTTCCGGCGCGCCGATCCTTCGTCGCGGTGAGCCCGCCGACCTCGCCCTCGACATGACTCCTCCCGGTGGCGGCGACTGGCGGGCGACGCCCATCACACATCGTGACGACGCCTACCGTGGGATCGGCTTGGCCGAGTTCGGCCACGCGATCCGGAACGGACTCCAGCCCCGCACTGGCGGAGCCTTCGCCTACCACGTGCTCGAAGTGCTTCTGGCCTTCGAGAAGTCGTCGGAACTCGGCCGGCACATCGAGATCGAGAGCACCTGCGAGCGCCCCCGTCCTCTTCCGTCGGTCGGACCGCACGAGCCCTACCGATTCGACTGATCCGGTCGTCATCCGACACGTAGGATC
Source organism: Streptomyces sp. NPDC051322 (assembly GCF_040689485.1). Taxonomy (NCBI): domain Bacteria; kingdom Bacillati; phylum Actinomycetota; class Actinomycetes; order Kitasatosporales; family Streptomycetaceae; genus Streptomyces; species Streptomyces sp. NPDC051322. The sequence continues at coordinate 59,769 of NZ_JBFBAK010000018.1, forward strand.
CCCCGAACGGGACTTCCTGACCATCGCCGGCCTCGTCGACATGCCGCACCTAGGGCTGCGCATGGTGGCGGGGTCCGGCGGCGCGGAGAACACCGTTCTGCGTACGCCCGTGTGCGAACTCGCCGATCCCGGCCTGCACGAGTGCGGCGAGCTGCAGATCATCAATGATTTTGGGGCTTCCTCGCGAGCCGCCGAGCAGGTCGAGTGCATCAACCGCTTCTTCCGGTACGGCTCGCTGGCGTCGCTGCCGTGGTGCGGGCACCGGCGTGGAATCCGAGCTGCTCGACGATGCGGATCGAGCTACCACGACGCGTGTGTGAACTCCGGCGCGCGGTCGAGGCATTACCGCTCACCGACGAGGCGTAGGGCCGTCGATCGGTCGTGGCAGGTGGCCGAGAGGCCCTATGGCGTCGTGTCAATGTGGCACAGTCGCGCCCCTTTGCGTGGTGAAACGCTGCCTCTCGAACGCCTCGGACCATCACGCCGACGTTTGAATCACAGACCTAGGAGAAGGCATGACTACCACCGCTGCCGTCGACACTTCAGTCGGCGCCCCCAACAAAAGTGTGCGTCGGCGCACTGTCGCGCAGGCGATCGTCGAGTACCTGCAGGTTCAGTACAGCGAACTCGATGGCGAGCGCCGTCGCCTCATCCCGGGGATGTACGGAATCTTCGGTCACGGCAACTCGGTCGGCGTGGCCCAGGGCATCGACGAGTACGGCGTCGACTTTCCACACTTCGCCGGCAAGAATGAGCAGTCGATGGTGCACGCGGCCATTGGGTACGCCAAGGCAACCAATCGCGCCGCGACGCTGGCCTGCACCGCGTCCGCCGGCCCGGGCTCGACCAACATGATCAGTGGCGCCGCCACCGCGACCACGAATCGCCTCCCGGTCCTGCTGCTCCCCGCCGACATCATCAACAACCGCAAGGGCGACCCGGTGCTCCAGCAGATCGAGCACCCGGTAGAGCGTGACGTGTCGGCCAACGATGCCTTTCGCCCGGTGAGCCGGTACTTCGACCGCGTTACTACGCCCTCTCAGCTGCTGGTTACCCTGCCCGAGGCGATGCGAGTTCTGACCGACCCGGTCGACACCGGTGCGGTCGTCGTCTGCCTGCCGCAGGACATCCAAGGTGAGGCGTACGACTTCCCCGAGGAGTTCTTCAGCCCGCGAGTCTGGCCTATCCGTCGTCGACCGGCGGCGCAGGAGGAGATCCGCGACGCGATCGAGATCATCCGTCGTGCGCAGCGACCGGTCTTCATCGCCGGTGGCGGCGTGCGCTACTCGGGTGCGGCCGACGAGCTCGCGAGGCTCAGCGCTGACTTCGGAATCCCCGTCACGGAGACCTACGCCGGCAAGGGGATGGGCCCGATCTCACACCTCAACCTCGGCGGACTCGGGGTCGACGGCACGATCGGTGCCAACAAGATCGCCGGACGCGCGGACTGCGTGATCAGCGTCGGCTCCCGCCTGCAGGACTTCATCACTGCGTCGCACTCACTGTTCGAGAACCCCGACGTGAAGCTGGTGCACTTCAACGTCAGCTCCTTCGACGCGCACAAAATGGGCTCGTACCCCGTCGTCGGAGACGCGAAGTTGTCGCTCACTGCACTGCATGAGGGGCTGACCGCGGCTGGATACCAGAGTGTCGATGGGTACCGTGACGAGATCGCGGACGCGCGCCAAGCCACGGCCGACGTGCTCGGGCACGACCTGGAAGACATCCCCGGCGAGAAAATGAGCCAAGCGCAGGTGATCGACGTGCTCAACAAGCACACCGGCGCCGACGACGCACTCGTGCTCGGCTCCGGTGGTGTGGTCGGCGGCGTCCACAAGGCGTGGGACACCTCGAACGGCACCAAGGTCCTCTCCGAGTACGCGAACTCCTGCATGGGTCACGAGTTGCCGGCCGGTCTCGGCTATCGGTTGGCCCGCCCGGAGGCGCCGGGCGATGTCTTCGTCCTGATCGGTGACGGCACGTATTACATGCAGCCGACCGAGCTCATCACCGCGGTTCAGGAGCACCGGAAGATCACCGTCGTGATCGTCGACAACAGCGGGCATCAGTGCATCTGGCCGTTGCAGGTCACCAAGGGCGGCCCGGGCCGTGAGTTCGGTACTCAGCTGCGTGAGCGGAGCGCGGAGACGGGACGCCTCGACGGGGCCGTCGTGCCCGTCGACATCGCCGCGAATGCGGCCAGCATGGGCGCGGTCTCGTGGTCGACCACCACGATCGAGGAGTTCAGGACGGCACTCGAGGAGGCCCGCGGCGTCCAAGACCGGCCGGCGGTCGTGGTGGCCCACGTGGAGCCCTGGCGTTACCTCACGGGCAACGGTGCCTTCTGGGACGTCGGCGCCCCGATGACTTCGGAGCGACCCGAGACCCTGGAAGGCGGCATTCAGCACCGCGAAGGCCGAGAGCGCCAGCGCTACTACGGTCCGACGATCGCTCCCAGCAGCGAGTTCTGATCGGGATCCCAGCGCCCAGAACACCACGGCTGCCCCGCGGCGTCCCGTCGTGGGGCAGCCGTCTCTTCCGGCACAGCATCCGGAACGACCCAAGAAATCAAGGAGGAAGACTGATGGGAACGTTCGCCGTTACCGACCCGTCCACGGGCGAGACCGTCGCCGAATACCCCACGGCGACCCCGGAGGAGATCGAGGCCGCCCTCGCCGCTACCCACAGGACGTATCAAGGGTGGTCCCGCCACACCACGGTGCGCGAGCGAGCCACTTACGCTCGGCGTCTCTCCCAGCTCTTCATCGAGCGCCAAGACGAACTCGCGAAGATCATCAACCGCGAGATGGGCAAGCCGATCCCGCAGGGAATCGGCGAGATCGAGTTCGCGGCCAAGATCAGTGCCGCCTTCGCCGACAATGCGGAGCATTGGCTTGCCGATGAGCAGCTCGAGGTCCTCGACGGCCTGCGGAGCTTCTTCCGCTACCAGGGCACCGGCGTGATCCTCGGCATCATGCCGTGGAACTACCCGTACTACCAGGTCGTGCGATTCGCGGTGCCGAATTTGATCCTCGGCAACACGGTCATCCTGCGTCACGCTGCCCAGTGTCCGGAGTCGGCACTCGCGCTGCAGCAGTTGTTCCTCGACGCCGGCTTCCCCGATGGCGCGTACGTCAATGTGTTCTCGTCCCACCAGCAGCTCGCCGACATGATCGCCGACGAGCGCGTGCAGGGCGTCTCGCTCACCGGCTCCGAGCGCGCCGGTGCGATTGTCGCCGAACAGGCTGGTCGTGCGCTGAAGAAGTGCGTACTCGAGCTCGGCGGGTCCGACGTGTTCCTGGTGCTCGACACGGCCGATATCGACAGCGCGGTCAAGTATGCGGTGGCTGGCCGAATGGACAACACGGGGCAGAGCTGCATCGGCTCCAAGCGCATCGTTGTCATCGACCGCCACTACGACGAGTTCGCGGCGAAGTTCACCGCCGCGATCGGAGCTCAGTCGTACGACAACGGCGACTTCGGGCCGCTCTCGTCCGGCTCCGCGACCAAGACGCTAACGGCCCAGGTGCAGGGGGCCATCGAGCAGGGCGCAACAATGCTCGTCGGTGACAACCGGCCGCAGGGCAACGTCTACACCCCGAGCGTGATCGGCGGCATCACTCCGAGCATGGATATCTACAGCGAGGAGTTGTTCGGCCCGGTGGCGCAGCTCTACCGAGTCTCCAGCGACGAGGAAGCGGTCGAGCTCGCCAACTCCACGCCCTACGGCCTCGGTTCGGTCGTCATCTGCGACGATCTGGAGCGCGCCGAGCGCGTCGGCGACCAGCTCGACGTCGGCATGGTGTTCGTCAACGCTAGTGGCCTCGGCGGTCCGGACGTGCCCTTCGGTGGCGTCAAGAAGTCGGGCTATGGCCGCGAGATGGGGAAGGTCGGCATGCTCGAGTTCGCGAACAAGAAGCTCTACCGCTTTGCCCGCTAGCTGGACGCGCTCTTGCTCGACGGGGAGACCCGGAGTCAAAGCCACGGGCCTCCCCGTCGTCCGGCGTACTATCACGTGACCGGGAAAACAAGGCGAGACGCGTTCGAAAGTGTCCCAGAACCACACACACCATCCGTTTCGATGCTCGCTACGATGCACAACGACTTTCCACCGAATTCATCGATGCTTGGACCCGATGGTGACTGCACAGGGATACCGGGTTGTGGGGTCGATGAAGGCTGCCTGTGGAGGATCGATGTGAACATTTGTTCAATGCCGGGCCTCATCGGCTTTGGCGACACCTTCGCGTACCTCGCGCCGAAGCGGGCTCTGTGTGGCATGACCAAGGCGGCCGCGCTTGAGCTGGTCGAGCGCTGCATCCAAGTCAACGCGATCTTAACCGGCGAGACGGATACCCCCTTCTCCTCACGGATCGGGCGGCCCTTTGCCCCGAGTCTTCGCCCTTCGGCCGCTGGGCTTAGCCGTCCGAGAACTCAGTCGCGGTCCTGTTCCTCGCCTCGGGCGGAGTCAGCTATATGAGCGGCGCGGAATTGATCATCGACGGCATGCGCACCGCGGCGTGATATCGGCTCGGCGGTATTCAGATGTGGTATATACCGCCGACCCAAAGGGCTGTTCCGTAACGGCTGACGGGTCGCTAAACAATCTTGTAGCAGTTGGTGCGATCGCTGCGCCAGAGTCGTCCTTGACAGGCCGGTGATCGGGCTGAGCCCGCACGCATTCGGCAAACGAGGGCGTCAACCTCCCGTGCCATGGCCGGCCACACACCGCCCGCTTTCCGGACCGGGTGATGCTGGTCTCCGCCTACTGGGCGCACCAACCTGATTGCGCGTCAACTCGCCCCACGTAAAGAAAGGCCCACTTGTGTCTGCAACTCCAGCCACCCGAGCCAGGTGAGGAACTCAGAGAATGACCATGCGACTAGAGGGCTCTAGGTGGGCACCGGGGCCCGACGGCTACTACGGGGACTTCGGTGGGGCGTTCACGCCCGAGGTCCTCCATGAGACCCTCGCGGAGGTGCGCGCGGCCTTCGACAATGCTTGGCGCGACCCGGAGTTCTGGAGGTCGTATGTCGAGATGATGGCGACATACGCGGGCCGACCGACGCCGGTGACATACTGCGACAACCTTACGCGGAGGTTCGGTGGCGCACGGATCTATGTCAAGCGCGAGGACCTGAACCACACCGGGGCCCACAAGGCTAACAATGTCATGGGCCAAGGCCTGCTCGTGCAGCGCATGGGGAAGAAGCGTGTGATCGCCGAGACCGGGGCCGGGCAGCACGGCGTGGCCACGGCGACCATGGCGGCGCGGCTAGGGCTGGAGTGCACGATCTACATGGGCGAGGTGGACATCGTCCGCCAGCACCCAAACGTCTTCTGGATGAAGCAGCTCGGTGCCGAGGTAGTCGCCGTCACCGAAGGGACACGGACGCTGAAGGACGCGCTCAACGCTTGCCTGCGGGACTGGGCAGAGTCGATGGACGACACACACTACGTCCTGGGGACTGCATGCGGCCCGCACCCGTTTCCGCAGATGGTTACGTACTTCCAGTCGATCATCGGGCACGAGGCGCGCCGCCAGGTGCTCGATGCGACGGGTCGGCTGCCGAACCGGGTCTACGCGTGTGTGGGAGGCGGCTCAAACGCGTCTGGCATCTTCGCAGGATTCCTTGACGACTCTTCGGTTGGGCTCATCGGCGTGGAAGCGGGCGGCAAGGGGATCGGCACGGGACAGCACGCCTCGCGCATCGCCGGCGGCCAGGGCCGACCCGGTGTCGCCCAAGGCTACAAGACGGTCTTCCTCCAGAACGAGGAGGGCGTCATGGGGGACACGTATTCGGTGGCCGCGGGTCTCGACTACATCGGCATCGGGCCGATGCTGGCCTACCTGCACGAGCAGGGGCGCGCCCGCTTCGAGTCGGCGACCGACACCGAGGTAGTTGAGGCACTGCGCCTCGCGATCCGGAATGAAGGGATCATCCCGGCGCTGGAGAGCTCTCACGCATTCGCCGCGGCGTTTCGGGAGGCGTCGAGCCTGTCGAGCGAGGACGTGATCCTCATCAATCAGTCCGGTCGCGGCGACAAGGACATCTTCACTGTCGCCGACGCGCTCGACGACGACGACTGGAAGAACTTCATCCAACGGAAGAGCGCGGAGTACGGACGATGAGCGTGACTCGGCAAGCGGACTTCGCTAACCACCTGGGTCGGCGGCTGGCGAAGCGGCCACTGCTGCTCATGACTCACCTGGTGGTCGGCTACCCCTCCCTCGACGCCAACTGGGCGATGCTAGAGGCGATGGACAGCGCCGGCGTGGACCTGGTCGAGCTGCAGATGCCCTTCAGCGAGCCCATCGCCGACGGCCCGTCATTCGTGAAGGCGAACCATGAGGCGATCCGGGCAGGCACGAGTTGGCAGGACTACTTCGATTTCGCCGCGCGCGCCGGGGAGCGATTCAGCTTTGAGATCGTCTTCATGGGCTATTACAACAGCGCTTTCAGCATGGGGGCGGAGCGCTTCTGTGCGAGACTGTCCGAGGCAGGCATGAAGGGATTCATCGTCCCGGACCTGCCCCATGAGGAAGCCACTGAGCTCAACGACGCGGCTTGCGGCCTCGGGCTCGCCCCGATCCCCATCATGACTCCGACGAACTCGCCGGCCCGCCTGGCTGAGATCGGCAGCAAGGCGTCGGGATTCGTCTACTGCGCCGCGCGGAAGGGCGTGACCGGAAGGAAGACGGACCTTTCGCTGGGCGTGGCGGCGTTTCTGGAGAGGTGCCGCGAAGCGACGTCGGTGCCCCTCGGACTCGGGTTCGGGATCAGGACGGCCGAGGACGTGCGAGGGCTGCGCAACCTTGCCGACATCGCCATCATCGGCACGGCGGGCCTCGATGCGTGGCAGGAGCGCGGTCCAAAGGGTTACCAGCGCTACCTGGAGACCCTGGTCGCTGAGACGGCCTGACGGCGGGCGGGCGTCGTAGCCGGGGTACGAGTGGTTCGGCGGGCGGGGACGGGAGGGCCGACATCGGAGAAAATGCACGGCCTCCCGTCCCTGCCCCCCGCCCTGCCGACGCCGCCCGCGGTGTGGCCATAGTTGTATTGCCCTGTGTGACATCTCACGGTTCTAACTCATCAAGCGGCGGAAGCGAGTTCGATAGGGAAGGCGGTTCGTTCGTCGCATAGCTTGCGGTCCTGGAGGCAGTGGTTAATTGACCGAGCACGCGGTCGAGAGGTTTCTCTGGGCGGCAGCGCGCCAGTCTCCGTGGGCGCCGCGGCGCATTCGATAGTGGGCCTTGGCTCCGGCGAGGCGGTGATGAGGGAGAACGCCCAGCGGTAGCCGGCGTGGTTCAGTCGGTTGTTCTTCACCCACCGACGAGTGATGCTCGACTTCTTGCCAGAAGCCCTGGTGATGGGCGAGGAGCTGGCATATGCCTTCAGGTCGCGGGCGTCAGCGAATCGGGCGTAGTCGTCGCCGATCTCGGCTAGCACCCGGGCGCCGAGCTGGACGCCGAGGCGGGGGAAACTGGGGATGATCACAGTGTCCGCGTGATCAGGGAACACGTCCTCCAGCGCCTTGGCCAGGTTGTCGACAGCTGTGCAGGCGGCTTCCAGCATGCCGCAGGATCAGGCTCGTGGAGACAGTGGTGCAGTGGGTCCGCACGTCATGGACCAAGCAATCCCGCGGCGGGATTGGAGCCGCACGTCGGAACGCGACCCCGACGGCCTTTCCGCTGCCCCCTGACTCGCCACCCTTCATGCACGAGGTCCGGATGCGCGAAGCCGAAGACTTCCAGCCCCGGTCTGTGACGCACGACAACATGCCCGACTCCAGCACGGACGCCGGCGTGCTCTTGCGGGAAGTCGACGGACTGCTGCGGGTTCAGCTGGTCGAGACGCCATTCGGCATGCCGCGCAGATGGCGGCGTCCCCCGGCCGTTCGCCTCGCCCGCGGAGAGTGGCTTCGTTGGCAGATCAACTATCGCTTTACCAGTTCAAGCGGCGGCGAATGGACCTACCGTCTCGACACGCTCAACATCGTCCCCCGCATGGCCCGACCTCTTCCTCGGCACCCCCACCCGCTACGTCAACGAACTTGCCAGCCTGCGCTGACCCACCTGGCAGCAATGTCAGCAACGTTCTGACAGGTTCTGATTCTGACAGGTTCTGATGCAGCGTTGGGTGACAGGTTGACTTGCCCCACTGTTTGGGTTTCAGCCTCGGTGGCTAACTGGCGGCGAGGACGGTGTCGTTCTCGGAGAGTAGTTCGTACTCGATCGGCGTGCGGAAGCCCAGTGCTGAGTGGCGTCTCTGCCGGTTGTGGAAGATTTCGATGTACTCGAAGATCGCGTTGGTCAGTTCGACTCTGGGCTTCCACCGCTTGCGGTTGAGTAGCTCGATCTGCATGGAGGACCAGAAGCTCTCCATCATCGCGTTGTCCAGCCCGTCGCCGACCGTGCCGAAGGAGGGCAGGCCGGCAGAACGGATCTTGTCACCGAAGACCCAGGAGGTGAATTGAGTGCCGTGGTCGGCGTGGGCAATGCCGCCGGGTTCGGGTCGACGGTTGCGGATGGCCATGTCGAGGGCGTTGACCACGAGCGTGGAGTCCTGACGGGAGTCGATGGACCAGCCGACGATCCTGCGGCTGTAGGCGTCGAGTACCGCGGCACAGTAGAGCCACCCTTCCCGGGTCCGGTGCTGGGTGATGCCGGTGACCCATAGTTCGTTGGGCCGTAGCCGATGGAACTTCCGGTTGGCCAGGTCCTCGGCTGTGGCGACGCCACGCAGACGTCTAACCCGGGTGGGTCCGGACAGTCCGTAGATCCCGGCCTGCGTCATCAGGACCGAGACGGTCCGCTCGCACACCTTGATGTCCATGGCCATGGTGAGCTCGGCGTGGATCCTGCGGTAACCGTAGGTGCCTCGGGACGCGACGTGGACCTCGCGGATGAGGCCCGTCAGCCACTCGCGACGCAGCTGCGTGTGTGTGCTGGGGGTGCGCCAGAACTGGAACCTGAGAGGTAGGCCAGGTCAAGATGTCACCCGATCGTGCACCCCTCCCCCCTCACCTCGAATAAGGCCTTCAGCCCCAGATGAATGGAGCCAGGTTTCGGCGACGAGGTCCTCGCCACCGCGATCCTCGACCGCCTTCTCCACCACTGCGAAGTAGTCCCCATCAACGGGAACAGCTACCGCCTGAAGAACCGTCTCAAGGCCCTCGATCGGGAGACCGAAGTAGCCTGACACCTGGGGACGTTCGTCTGTACGCAACTTGGGAGCTAAGCCCGTACACCGACACTTGATCGATTCGGCGCGTTTGACCGTCTTTCCGACGTCGCGACGTGCGGCCCGCTGCTTCTTCCTCGAGCCGGGAGGCCGTCCCGGGCCCGGTCTGGACGGTTTCGGTGCCGCGGCTGGGCGAGCGGGAGGCTGTCGCACGGCTCCTGCCCGGTGAAGGTCAAGAGCGCTTCCTGGGCGTGTGATTGATGAGCTTGTTGAGGTTGTGCATGGTGCCGAGGAGCTTGATCTCGGCGTCCACCGCCGGGCGGCCGCGGTAGTTGAGGTGTCGTCTGAAGCGTTGGAAGATCTGGGCGGATCCTGGCTCGACCAGGGCGCTGCGTTGACGGTACTGGGCCCGTTCTGTTGGGGTGGCGAGGCGGGCCGCCATTTCCTGCTGGTCGGCAGGGGCCTGCTGACGTTTCGCTGGGAAACCTGCCTGGTCGGCATCGCTGGTGACCGAGACCAGTAGCGGGAGTCAGCGAGGGCCTCGAAGGACGCGGCGGGAGCGTACCCGCTGTCGGCGAGCCAGAGTTGGATGTCGCCGGGGAGCCGTGCGGCCTGGTGATTGTGCTGGGTCTTCTTCACCATCGGCAGGAGGGCCGTTCTGTCCGAGGGATTGTCGTGCGCTTCGATGGCCAGCACGAATTGACGGCGGGCGCACACGATCTGGATGTTGTATCCCTGCAGGTAGCCACCCGTGTTTGCCGGGAATCAGCCGGGAGTCGGGGTCGCTCAGGCAGGCACGGGACTCCGGGGAGGGGGCTGGTCGTGGTGTGCGGGCCCGCTCCAGCCAGGCTCGCATCTTCGCCAGTCGCGTTTGCTGGCGAACGAGGACGGTCTTATGTCCCATCGGGACCGGCGGCCGTCCGTTTGCTCCACGACGTCCTGCCGCCCGGTCCTCTTGGACGCGGAGCTCGTGCTTCTTCAGCTTCTCCTGGTGAGCCTCGGTCTCGGTGGCCAGGCGCTTCTCCGCGTGGGCCACCATCCGCTCGGCGGCTTCGACCTTGATCCGGATCTCGGTGGGTGAAGGCATAGCCCGTTCATGCAGTCTGTCCCTGGCCAAGCGGGCCCGGGTGAGCCGGTCGCACAGCCGGGACAGACGAGGCCAGTTGTCGCACGCGTCCTCGTCATCGCCCTGTTCCGCCGAGCCATCGGCCTCGATGCTCAGCGCGTGGTCGACTACATCCTCCATCAGCGCGTGTATCTCTTTCTAGCACTGGGAGATGGTCTCCTCCAGGCGCTGGAGTCGCTGGTCGGCGTCGCGTGATGCGTTCGCCTCCATCGGTGAGCCGTCCACGGCCACCGCCGAAAGATCGACCAGGTCACGTCGGCCGCACAGCAACAACACCTGCATGAACAGCGAGTTCAAGGCGGCACGGTGGCACCGTACGAACCGCGCGACGGTGGAGTGGTCCACTCGGCGGTTCGCGGTTACAATGCGGCAGCCCACGTCGTCCCAGCAAGCCTGCTCGATGCGACGGGAAGAACACACTCACTTGCTATAGCAGTACAGGAGCAACGCAATCACGCTCGCGGGGGGTAGGCCAGGCCACCCCGCCCCGCCCCGCCCATCGTCACGGTAGCTGTTCTCGAACGGCGATAAGTCAAGAACCTCAACGACGTCGAGCACCTTCCAGCACAGGTGCTCGGGCGGCAGCCACTCCCGCACATCCCGCGGCATCTCGAGATCACATTCACGGTCGCACGACAAGAAATTCCGTCCCACCAGCCAAGGCTCTGACGCCGTCCTGAACCTCGGAACCGAACAACGAATCGCTCTTGACCTTCACCGGGCAGGAGCCGTGCGACAGCCTCGCGGTAGTCGGGCGGATGTTGCGAAACCCCCGCCGCACCCGGGCGGGGGTGAGGCGGCGGGGCTCGGCGGGTCGTTCCCAGGGGTGGCGGAGGTCCTCGGCCAGTGGCCTGGCAAGGCGGAGTTGGGTGCGGGCAGCGATGACGAGCCAGGTCCACAGATCGGCGCCATCGGGGCAGTCCAGCCGAGCGTTTGCTTCAGAAGCTGTTGTCCTTTCGATCTTGAGTGCGATGCGATCGAAAATGGCCGTCGGGAGGACACTGGTCAGGCTCTATCACGAGCGCTGGGGTGCGACACGAAGTCGCACGAGATTGAGTGAATTACCTGGCGGGAGGATCGACTTGATGTCGACAGCGTAGCTCCGGGCCAGTGCTCAAGGCCCGTCCCCCACTTCGACATGCGTCACCGGTAACGGCGGGGTGGGAGGCGAAGCCCAAGGACACTCGTTCCATCCGGGAGTCACCGGCAAGGGGAAGACCGGACGGGTGAACGCAAGTGAACCCCTGATGATGCTCCGTAATCGTGACCCCCGCCGATGGGTTGTTCCAGCGGGGTGAAGGACGGTCAGCCGGGAGAGCATCGCGGTCCCGGAGTTTAGGGGGCACCCGCCCCGGTCGTATCTCACTCGTGCGGAACGTGGAAACCCCGTTGGGGTCCGGTGCCGAAAGGCGCCGGTCAGCCGACCGCAAGGAAGGCCCAACTCCCCAGCGGGAACAGGATGGCCCAAGAAGCGAACGCCGGTAGCCGAAAGGCAACGGGAACCCGGAGCAGATGATCAGCACCTCCCCTGGTCCCCCCGGACAACCGGCCGGATACGGGCGCTGCCCGGACCCGAAAGGGTGCTGACGTGGGCCAGATGAGCAAGTGAGGAATCGATGACCATCAGCACCGGTCACCGCACCGGGCGAGTTCACCGAGCACGCCGTCGACCTGTGGTCGACGAGCCATGTCTTCCTCGCCGGCCACCGCATACGCGTCCACATGACGTCCAGTAACTTCCCCCACGTGGACCGCGACCTCAACACCGGTGACTTCCTCGGCGGCGGAACGGACTCCCGTCCGCCCGGCAAGGAGATCACCCATGACGCCGTACGCCTGTCCCGCATGGTCCTGTCGGTCGTCCTCACGCCCAAAGATCGACGCAGGAAAACCGATCGACCTCGCGTGAGTCGACAGGCACGTGCCCGCCCCAACTGACCTACGTGACGCTCCCGAGACCCCCTCGAGGGTAAGAGCGCGCCCGGACCGGGTATGGCTGTCGGAACGCGTTCCGGCTCTGCCTGCCTCCGCACGTCGTTCTCGGATCCTGCCGCGGCGACCCGCTGGACGACACGTGTCGACGCAGGCAGGGACTGCCCCGCCCGTCCCGGCTGCAACGGCGGAGCCTCGGCAGGTGAACGAGGCAGTGTGACTGCGGTCTGCTGAACACTCCGCTTGGTGCCGGCCGTTCCCACCCCGGGGGGACAGGGTCACCGATGACGGATGTGCTCGGCCGCACCATCACGCCGGGGCGCCGGCCCCACGGGAGGCCGCCGGGGCTCGACCGCCGGGGCGATGAAGGCTGCGAAGGCGACAAACGCGAGGACCACCAGCATCGCGGCGCGCAGGCCGATGTGCTCACCCAGGAAGCCCAGCCCTGGTGGCCCGATGAGGAACGCGACGTAGCCGATGGTCGCGACGAGACTGACCCGGGCCGTCTCGTCGGAGCCCGACTCTCCCGCGGCGGAGAGCGCGAGGGGAAAACCGAGCGATGCACCCAGCCCCCACAGCAGCACGGAGACACCGGCCACGACCTCGTTGTCCGAGGCGATCACGAAGAGCAGACCGACTGCGCCGGCGATGGCGCTGACGCGCATGACCGCCGCACGGCCGAAGCGACGCAGGAAGAAAGAAGCGGCGAACCGTCCCAGGGTCATCGCGGCGGCGAACCCTGCGTAAACGAGTGAGCCCAGGGTGGCATCCATGCCGTGCCCATCGACCATGAGAAGCGGCAGCCAGTCGTTTGCCGACCCCTCGGCCAGCGCCATGGCCAGCACGATTCCACCGATGAGGACGAGGTTCCCGTCCCTCCACACCGCCGGGCGGGGGCCGGCGCCATGCCCCTTCGTCGACTCGTCGACGGTGGCGCGGCCGGTACCCGCCGGAACGGCGCGCAACGCGAAGAAGGAGATTGCGACAGCAAGAGCAGTGACCGCCGCAAGGTGCCAGTGGACCGGTACGCCAGCCGCCGTTGCGCCCATGCCCGCCCCGGCTCCGAGGACCGTGCCCAGGCTAAAGCATCCGTGCAGAGCGGGCATGGTCGCCACGCCGGATGTCCGCTCGATGTCCGTGGCATCGATGTTCGTGGCCACGTCGCTGGCACCCATACCGACGCCGAAGGCGCACAGTCCGGTAGTCACCATCGGTAAGGACACCATGAGACTGCCCGCACAGATCGTGGCCATCCCGAGGATGAGCAGCGCCGTGGCCCAGAAGATCACGGGTAGCGTCCCGGTTCGGGAAACCAGCCGACCGGAGGCGAGGATTCCCAGCATCGAGCCGAGCGACAGCCCGAACAGGACCAGGCCCATCTGAGCCGTGGAAACGGCCAGCGCATCCCGGATGGCGGGGGTGCGCGTCACCCACGAGGACATAGCGATACCGGCGAGCAGGAAGAGCAGAAACAGCGCCCGACGACGCCTGCGCACGGCCTGGTCCATGAAAATGCTTCTCCGTGATGGCGGGAGGCGGCAGCCCATACGCCGGGCGTCAGCTCCCACCCGGCTTGGACAACGTACACGCCAGGTCACGGCGGGAGGAAGCCCTTACCGAATGACGGAGATCCCAGTCCGCCGCGGCAGCGGCAGGTGCTGGAGTTAATGCCTTGCAGCTCATTGTCCTCGACGCGGATGGCCTTGTCGGCACCTACGGACAGCGCCTTGCGCAGCACGTCCTTGGCGTCCACCGGGCAGACCACGAGGTGGGCCAGCGCCGGTTCGTTGTCAACGCGGGCACGTTCCGCCAGCTCATGCGCTGGTGCGAGCAGTGGCCCGACCGCCGCTTCGCCGTCGAAGGCACCCGCGGCCTGGGCCGAACCCTTGCCCAACAGCTGGCTGCTGCGGGCGAGAACGTGGTGGACGGGCCCTCGACGCTGTCGGCCGGGCCCGGCTGCTGGCCACGTCTCGGGGTTGACGTTCTGATCGGCCGCGACATCCTTGAACGTCCGCCGGCGGGCCGCGGCTCGCCACAACGCCACCGCGTCGGACCGGAACTCCGCGTTGTCTTCGAGGGCCTTGCCATGCAGATCTACACCTTCCTGGACCAGCAAGATCCATTGTCAGGTGTGTCCACACGGCGGGGCCTCCTCAACCGGCCATGCCCCCGCAGCCGAACCACCGAGTCGGTCCTGCCGCTGTCGATGCGACGGTGAACCAACTCAGAACCAGATCACCGGCCGGCTGTCGTCGTATGACGCGTGGGCGGGGTCGCCTTGTGGCGGTCGTGCGTGCTGAGTGCGTGCAAGATGTCCTCGACGCTCTGTTTGGCGTCGCCGAAGAGCATGCTGCTGTTCTCACGGAAGAAGAGCGGGTTCTGCACGCCCGCGTAGCCGGAGGCCATGGAGCGCTTGAAGACGATGACCTGCTCCGCATCCCAGACCCGCAGCACCGGCATGCCGGCGATCGGGCTGCCCGGGTCCTCCGCCGACGCCGGGTTGACGGTGTCGTTCGCACCGATGACCAGCACGACTGAGGTGTCGGCGAAGTCGTCGTTGATTTCGTCCATTTCCAGGACGATGTCGTAGGGCACCTTCGCCTCGGCCAGCAGCACGTTCATATGCCCGGGCAGGCGCCCGGCGACGGGGTGGACGCCGAAGCAGACCTCGACGCCTCGCTCGCGCAGTTGTCGCGTCAGCTCCGCGACCGGGTGCTGGGCCTGGGCGACAGCCATACCGTAACCGGGGGTGATGATCACCGACCGGGCATGGGCGAGCATCTCGGCCGCCTCCGCGGCGCGCACCTCGCGGTGCTCGCCCTGCTCCTCCTCGCGGCCGGACGGCGCCTCGATGCCGAAACCGCCCGCGATGACGGACAGGAACGAGCGGTTCATCGCCTTGCACATGATGTACGACAGGTAGGCACCGGAGGAACCGACCAGTGCGCCCGTGACGATGAGCAGGTTGTTGTCGAGCAGGAAGCCCGCCGCGGCCGCCGCCCAGCCCGAGTAGCTGTTCAGCATGGAGACGACGACGGGCATGTCGCCACCCCCGATCGAGGCGACCAGGTGCCAGCCGAGGGCCAGCGCCACCACGGTCACCGTAATCATCAGCGGCAGGTTCGGGCTGATCGTGAACCAGAGGGTCAGCGCGGCGAATGCGCCGAGCGCACCGAGGTTCAGCGCGTTTTTGCCCGGCAGCAACAGCGGACGGGACTTGATGCGCGCGGAGAGCTTCAGGAACGCAACGATCGAGCCCGTGAAGGTGATGGCGCCGATGAAGATGCCGATGAACACCTCGGCGTGATGGATGCCCAGCAGGTCGGCGCCGATCCGGGTCCGCGCCGAGCCGTGCGACTCCACCTCCAGGTAGCTGTTCCAGCCGACCAGCACCGCGGCGAGGCCGACGAAGCTGTGCAGCACCGCGATCAGTTCGGGCATCTGCGTCATCTCGACGCGGCGGGCCCGCCACAGGCCGATCGCCGCGCCGAGCGCCATGGCCAGCACCATGAGGGTCGCCGCTCGGGCGGTGATGCTCTGCGCCGCCACCACGACCGTGGTGACCAGGGCGAGGGCCATCCCGGCAATGCCGTAGACAACGCCGGCGCGGGAGGTGCGGTGCTGAGACAGGCCGGCCAGGCTGAGGATGAACAACAGGGCGGCGACCAGGTCGGCCGCGTGGGAGGCTGTCAGGGAGGTCATCTCGGTTCAGCCCTTCGAGAACATCGAGAGCATGCGGCGGGTGACGGCGAAACCGCCGAAGATGTTGACGCTCGTCAGCAGGATCGCCGCGAAGGACAACGTGGTGACGATCCGGCCCTCGTGCCCGATCTGCAGCAGGGCGCCGAGCACGACAATTCCGGAGATCGCGTTGGTGACCGACATCAGCGGCGTGTGCAGCGCGTGGTGCACCTTGCCGATGACGTAGTAGCCGATCACCACCGCCAGAGCGAACACGGTGAATTTTCCGGCGAGTTGGGCGGGGGCGGCGGCCACCAGCAGGAACATCGCGAGCATGACGAGCCCGATCAGGCCGAAGCGCCGCGCAGGCGTCAGCTTCGGTTGCTTGGGCTCAGCGGGCGCTGCCGCGGGCTGCGCGGCGGGCGCGGCGGGCGCGGCCGAGACTGCGACGGGCGGCGGCGGCCACGTGACGTGGCCGTCCAGCACCACGGTCACGGCCCGCTGCACGATGTCGTCGAAGTCGATCGCCAGCTGCCCCTTCTTGCCGGGCGTGAGCAGCTTGAGCAAATTGACCAGGTTCGTGCCGAACAGCTGCGAGGCCTGGGCGGGCAGCCTGGAGGCGAGGTCGGTGTAGCCGATGATGGTGACGCCGTTGTCCGTGACCACCGCGCGCCCCGGCACGGTGCCCTCGACGTTGCCGCCCTGGACGGCCGCCATGTCGACGATGACGCTGCCCGGCTTCATGACGGCCACGTCCACGGCCGTCAGCAGACGCGGCGCCGGCCGGCCCGGGATGAGTGCGGTGGTGATCACGATGTCCACGTCCCCAGCCTGCTCGTGGTAGAGCTCGGCGGCGGCACGGTCGTAGTCAGCGGAGGTCGCCTTGGCGTAGCCGTCGGTGCTCTTCTCCTGGGCGACGTGCACTGGGAGGTACTCGCCGCCCAGCGACTTCACCTGGTCCGCGGCCTCGGGCCGCGGGTCGGTGGCACGCACGATCGCGCCGAGGCTGGAGGCGGCGCCGATCGCCGCCAGACCAGCCACACCGGCGCCGGCCACCAGCACCTTGGCCGGCAGTACCTTGCCCGCCGCGGTGACTTGGCCGGTGAAGAACCGCCCGAAGACGTGAGCCGCCTCGATGACCGCCCGGTACCCGGCGATGTTCGCCATCGACGACAGCACATCCATCGACTGCGCGCGCGAGATGCGCGGCACCGCGTCCAGCGCCACAGCAGTCACCCCGGCATCGGCGAGCGTCTGAAGCAGCTCGGGCCTTTGTGCCGGGGCCAGCAGGGCGGCCACGGTCGCGTCTTTCCCCAGCCGGGTGATCTCCGCGTGGGAGGGGGAGTTCACTTTCAAAACAACATCCGTGTCCCATGCCTCGCCGATCTCCGCGCCGGCATCGAGGTAGGCCTGGTCGCTGAAGCCAGAGGCCGCGCCGGCCTCGGACTCCACCACGACCTCGTAACCGAGGCCCAGCAGCTGACGCACGGTCGCCGGGGTCGCCGCGACACGCGTCTCCCCGGAGACGGACTCGGCCACGACGCCGATGCGCTGGGGCGGGTGGTGTGCGGGTTCATGTACAGACATGTCTCGTGTTCTCTCCTCACAGGAGGGTTTGACGGGCTATCCACGATCAACGGATGCCCATCGGGCTGGCTCGGCCCTGTGGACGCAGGCAGCAGGAACCTACCCGTCAGAGTCGCCCTCGCCGATGGGCATGGCGGTGAGGTGTTTCCTCGGCGGTCGCTACGCCGCTGTTCGTCCGCAGCGCGTCCGAAGACAGGAAGGAGCGGGACCTCGCGACTGCGCCTCCGAGCGCATGCACCCCTCCTTTGGCCGCAGGCGCCGCCCTGGCCAACCGCCGTCACCGTCACCGTCATCGCATGCAGTGTCCGGGCGTCACCCCGGACGATCGCGCACTACTTCCTCGTGACCTGTAGTCACGGACTCGGCTGCCCGCGCCGGGGGCCTCCCAGAGCAATGTGGTGCTCTGTTCAGGACAAGTCGCCGAAGAAGGCGTCCACCTCCGGCTGATTCATGTCGGAGAAGTAGCACTCGACGATCTTGCCTCCGGCGACCTTGTAGTAGCCCAGGCGCTCCGTCGTGACCGACTTCTCTCCACGGGCCCAGGTCTCGCGGACCAATAGCAGCACACCGTCGTCCCCCACGAGGAGGGTGTCGTTTCCGTTCACCTCCCACACGTCCGTGTAGTCGGCGACTCGGCCCACCCAGTCACGTACGAACGAGTCGCGGCCGGTGTAGACGCCCGCCAGAGGGCCGTTGCCGCCCATGTGAACTACGAGGTCGTCCGCGAAAAAGGCTATGCCAGCTTCCTGGTCACCACGCTCCCAGGCTTCGTGGTACGCCTTCAGAAGGCTCAGGGTGCTCTCGACAGTCATCGTCTCTCCTCGTGTTGAAAATGTGTGTTTCCAGAATTCAGTGCTGCCGAGGCTTGCCCCTCTGCGGGCTTACGCCGGGGCCCGGTTCGCCGCCGGGGATGGACGACCGTAGCCAGGAGCTGGTAGGTGAACACCGGTTGGCGCTGCCCGTGCCCAGCGATTGCGCCAGCTGCGCTGGTCAGGGCGGATGCGGGCGCAGCGGTGCTGCACCCGCATCCACGGAACCATCAGTCAGCTCACTCCGCCCGGCCCTCGAGCGGCGCGTTGCCGCGGTGGCTCAGACTTTGGCGTTCCGCTCGGGGAGGCCGAGCATGGCGCGGTACTCCGCCTGCGTCGCGACCGGACGCCCCACCACCTGGGAGATCATCTGACCGATCTGGAGGGCCTGCAGGTTGCTCTCCACTCGATCGTCGCGATGCGGCCAGAGCAGGTACGTGTCCTCCATGCCCACACGGATGTGCAGACCCATGAGAGCGGCCAGTGTCGCCACGTGGGTCGAGGCCCGTCCCGCCGCGCACACCATGATGAAGGCGTCGGGGTCGACGTCCTTGATCGCCGCCACCGTCCGCGTAAGGCCCTCGATCATCTGGCGCGGGTTCTCCATTGGGCTGCAGCCCGGGAGCGCGGGGAGGACGAGCCAGGCCGCGCCCTTCTCGATGAGCCCGCTCTTGAACAGGAACCGGTCGGCATTGGAGACGTCGGCGTCGGTGTACACCGCGATCTCGGGCTTTGCCCCGGCCTCGTTGATCAGCCGGACCTTCTCGATCATGAGCGGTGCTGGCTTCACGAACAGCGAGTCACCGATGTAGGTGGCGGTGGTGTTGATCGGGGCGGCGTCGAGCACGCCGGACTCGAGCACCTCCTTCATCAGGTCCCACTCCCCGTTGAGGGCCGGCACCAGGCAGCCGTCGACGGCCAGTTCCGGGAACTCGTCGCGGAGCGGCTTGATCACCTGCCGGAAGCGGTCGGGCGACAGGACGTTGTAGCCGTCGTCGTCACGGACGTGGATGTGCACCGTGCTGGCGCCGGCCCGGGCGACCTCGCGGGCCGCGTCGAGGATCGCGCCCGGGGTCAGCGGCTGATTGGGGTTCTGGTCGTGCCGGAAGAAGGCGCCGGTAATGGCCACCGAGACGACGAGCTTCTCCGGGATGTCCCACGGCGTGGAGATCGGGGCGTCGTGGAAGGCGGACCGCTCGAGGTCCAGGACGGTCGGGATGCCGTAGGGGCGCCAGATCATCTTCTCCTGCTCGCGGGCGACACCCTTGGATACACGGTCCCAGTCGATATTCGTCATGTTCTGTTCCTTTTCTTTCGTATGTCACAGCGCGCCTTGAGGGCGCGCTCGCGGTGGCTTCTCAGCTAGTCGCGGCCTGTGCCGTAAGGAGGTCGCGGATGCGGACGTGTTCCACGATCTCCCCGTTCTTGGTCCGGTAGGCGGTCATCCCACCGCCGCCCGCCGATACGTCGCGCAGCGCCGAGAAGAAGTCGGCCGGGTTCAGCACTTCCGGTGAGACGACGCCCGGGCCGGCTACGTGCCCCTGCAGCGCGATCAAGGCGCCCGCTGCGGCGGGGGTCCCGGTTGCGTCCTCCTGGTTGGTGCGTCCGCCGGCAAGGAACGCGATGCCTTCGCTGCCGACCTGCACGTCGACGATGAGGCCGGAGCCCACGGGCTCGCGGTCGGCGTGCTCAGCGCGCGCGGTCTCGAATATCGTGTGCATCGCCTTCGTGCGTTCGGCACCGGAAGGCAGGCGCGAGATCACCCAGCCCAGGTGCGTGAAGTCCTCCGGGATGAGTCCTCCCTTGTTCGTCGCCTTCGTCACCCGCGTGAACCGGGGCAGGGTGAGCACCTCCGGGTGACTCAAGGTCACTACGAGCTGCTCCCCCACCGGCTCAGGGAAGGCCACCCGCTGCGGCTCGAAGTCCTCCCACGCCGGCGACCCGCCCGCGCCGGGGATCGCGGTGCTGAAGGAGTGGGCGAAGTGGGGAACCACGGCGCCGACCATGTCGGTGGCGTCGACGCACCAGGTGATGGCGGCGCTCGCGTCACCCTCCGGCAGCGAGTCGAGTGCGAGCCGCACCAGGACGTTGGTGGTCCCTGGCGCGGATCCCATGCCGATCAGCGCGGTGACGCCGGCTGCCTTGGCCGCGTCGTCCCGCTGCAGCAGCAACTCCGTGGCGTCCGCGTCGTCACAGATGTCGACATAGTCGGTGCTGGCGGCGACCGCAGCGTCCAGGATCACCGGCCCCAAGGTGTAGTAGGGGCCCGTACAGTTCACCACCAAGTCCGCGCCCCTGAGTACCTGGTGCAGCTTCTCTGGCTCGGCCAGGAGATCGAACTGCGCACGCTGGACCTCCTGTGTGCCGGCGTCGAGGACCAGGCCGTCGGGGAATGCGCGGTCGCAACAGATCAGGCGCAGCTCGGCCGCTGACCGGCCCAGGCCGCGGAGCAGTCCGGACGCCTGTGCACCGGCCGCGCCCAGCACCACTACGGTGGGTTTGCTCATGTACCTTCCTCCAGTTAGAAACTAATGAATGTTCATCGCATTGAGGTCGAGGGATGCCCGGGCCGCTGTCCCACGCCCGGGAAGCGCGCAGCAGTGTGCCGGCGGCGTCAGCAGACGGCGAGCTCGGCGCGTCGCCTTGCTGTCGCCTCGACGTCGACGACAAGGCCGTCTTCCGTGGTGGTGAACGCGACGCCGTAGATGCGCGTCGCGTGTTCGAGGGTCTCCCAGCCGTCGAGGACGTCGTCGAGCACCAGGTGCGGGTCGCGCTTCAGCGGTGAGCCGTATCCCCCGCCGGATGCGTCGAAGCCGTGGATGGTCTCGCCGGGCTGCAGCACGATCGTGGCTGTGTTGGGCAGACGGGTGCGGGTTCCGTCGGCCGCCTCCAGCCATGCCTCGGCCGTACGCCCGTCGCCGCCGCCTGCGACACCCACCGAGGGGTTGACCTGCCCGTCGCAGGGGTAGATGACGGTGATCGGGTCGGCCTTGGGGGTGTAAGCCAGCTCGAAGGACGGGCCTCCACGGAACTTGCCCGCACCGGCGGTGTCAGCGACCAGACGCAGGTGCTGGTAGCGGATCGGCATCTTGATCTCGCCGATCTCCACCGAGTCGCGGTACATCAGCCCGCTAACGCACGGCACGCCATAGGTGACCCAGCCATCCGCGTAGGCGCTGCCGGGGCCGCCGTTCGCGGTCACGCACAACTGGTTGACGAACGGCTCACCGGTGCGGCGGTCCTGGCCGGAGAGCACCGCGTAGCCGACACCCACGCCCACGGCTCCCTCTGCGATGCCGTAGGGCTCTCCCAGCTGCGCGAACGCGGCTCCCACGCAGTTGATCAGCCGGTCCGTGATGTTGGTGGTGGCCAGCGAGCAGCTGTGCGGGAAGCGGGGCTTTCCGACCGCAGAGCCGTCGTTCATGTCGATGAGCACGCGCCGGAACGCGCCGGAGTTCTTCGGAACTCTGGCGGGGATGGCGTTGAAGATGCCTCCGAAGACCGCGGCTCGGGTGGTGGCCTCGGTCATGTTCAGGCCGCAGTCGACGTTGGGAGCGTTCTCGGTGAGGTCGACGTGGATCAGGCCCTCCTCGGGCTTGATCTCGATCTTCACGCCGATCTCCAGCCCCTCGGGTAGATACGGCTGGAAGGCGTCGTGCCGACCGGTGTTGTGGAGCGTGGCAGCGGGCAGGTCCTCGATGGCCTTGGCCATCATCTTCTCGCTGTAGTCCAGCCAGTCGCGCATGAACCGCTTGATCGGGTCGACGCCGTACTTGCCGACGAGTTCCTTCAGTCGGCGTTCCGCGATCCGGGCCGCGCCGATCTCCGCGAGGTAGTCGCCATACCACTGCGAGGGGACCCGGATACGGGTCTGGCACATGCGGATGACGTCGTCGATGTCCTTGTAGTCGGACTGCACCTTGACCGTCGGGAAGATCAGGGCGCCCTCTTCGTAGACGTCCTTGGCCGCGGCGTGGTAAGTCGTCGGGATCGAGTTGCCGACATCGGCCTGGTGGGCCTTGGCCACGGCGGTGAACAGGTGCTCGCCCTCGACGAAGACCGGGACGAGGATCGTGTGGTCGGCGGAGTGCGAGTTGCCGATGTACGGGTTGTTGTCGAGGAAGGCGTCGCCCTCGCGCAGTTCGGGGTGGGCGGCGCGCATAGCCTGGGCCTGCAGTTGGGCGCCGACGATGTGCACCGGCAGGCCTTCCGCGGCCGCGAGCAGTTCGTCGTCGGCGGTGACGATCGCGCAGGAGAAGTCACGGGCGCTGTTGATGACCGCTGAGCGGGCCGAGCGCAGCAGCGTGTTGGTCATCTCCCGGACGATGCCGTCGACCTTGTTCGCGATCACGGCCGTACGGACGGCGTCGAATCCGTTGTCGTTCATGGTGAGACCTCGCCATCGATGTGGAGCAGGTAGTTGCCGGTGTCGCTGACCTCGGCAGCCATGCCGGGGTAGACGACCAGGGTGGTCGTGGGCTCCTCCACGATCGCGGGGCCGTTCACGTAGATGCCGGGGAGCAGGTCGGCCGGCTTGTAGACGGGCGTGTCGACCGTCCCCGCCTCGCCGAAGAAGCAGGTGCGGGTGGAGCTGGGCCGGCCGACGCTCCGGGTGCTCACCGGGTAGTCGCGGGTCGCTCGGGGCAGCCGGACCGTGACGCGGGCGCTCCAGTTGAGGAACTCGACGGCCGATCCGGGGTCGCGCACGGCGAGGATGCGCTCATGCAGGTCGTGGAAGGCCTCGAACAGGCGGGCCCGGTCCTCGTCGGGACCGACGCGCCGTACGGGCAGGGGAACGTCGATGGTCCAGATCTGGCTCTTGTAGCGGGCTTCGACGCCGAACTCGACGGAATGGTCGGGGTAGGTGTCGGCGAACCGTGCGGCGAACGCACCGAGCTTCGCCTCCAGGCCCTCCAGTACCTGGTCGACCGCCGCCGCCGCGAAGGCGTCCGAGGAGGTGAGGAAGGCCGCCGCCTCCTCCTTGACGATGTCGGCGAAGTGCATGCCGGATGCCGAGAGGGCCGAGGCTACCTTCGGCAGGACTACACGCTGGGTGCCGAGCTCCCCCGCGATCTGCATGATGTTGATGCCCGCCGCGCCGCCGCCGGCGACCAGTGTGCTGTCCTGCGGGTTGAGGCCCTGGGCGATGGTGATCTCGTGGACCGCCTTCACCATCGACTCGCTGGCGAGGGAGAGGATGCCCCACGCCGTCTCCGGCACCGACAGGCCGAGGGTGGCTGCCAGCTTGCCGATCGCGGCCTCGGCGGCAGCGACGTCGAGCTTCATCCGCCCGCCGAGGAAGTACTCGGGGTCGAAGTAGCCGAGGACGCAGGCCGCGTCGGATAGCGTCGGCTCCGTGCCGCCGCTTCCGTAGCATGCCGGGCCCGGCTCGGACCCCGCCGACTGCGGGCCCACGCGCAGGAGCCCGCCCTCGTCGACCCATGCGATCGACCCGCCGCCGGCGCCGATCGAGCGGATGTCGACGGACGATATGCCCAGGAGGTCGCCTTCCCACTCGGGACCGATCCAGGTGTCCCGGGAGTGGACCACAGCCGCGTCGCGGGAAAGTCCGACGTCGAACGTTGTGCCACCGGTGTCGCAGACGATCATGTCGCCGCCGAGGCCTTCGGCGAGGGAGTAGTTGAGACCGGCCAGAGGCGCCATCGACGGGCCGCTCTTCGCCGTCTCGATCGGGCTCGCGATGACCTCATCGATGTTCATGACACCGCCCATGCTGGTCGAGACCAGAATGGCACCCTGGTAGCCGAATTCGCGAAGATCCTCCTCCAGTTGCTGGAAGTGCTGCTGCATCAGCGGCTTGAGAGAGGCGTCGATCGCCGCGGCCGAGGTGCGCCGGTACTCGCGGATGATCGGGGCAATTTGGTGCGAGAGGGTGACAGGAATTCCGGGGACGAGTTCCGCGATGAGTTCGGCGACGCGCCGCTCGTGTACGGGATTGACAACGGACCACAGGAACGAGACGGCGATCGCCTCGAATCCTTGCTCCCGCACCGACGCGAGGGTCTCGGCGAGGTGTGCCTCATCCAGCTCGGTGACGACAGCCCCCTCGGAGTCGATCCGCTCTCGCACCCCGAAGGTGTGCCTCCGCGGGACGTAGGGCTTCGGGTAGGGGACGGAGAAGTCGTAGCCGTCCTGCTTGCCGCCCTCCTTCAGCACTAGAACGTCCTCGAAGCCGGCCGTCGTGAGCAGCGCGGTCTTCGCGACGTTCCGCGTCACGATGGCGTTCGTCGCGCGGGTGGTGCCGTAGATGAAGAGATCAGTCTCGGCCAGGACCTGCTGAGCGGTCAGGCCGATCTCGCCAGCGGCGGCCTCCAGTGCCTTGGACAGCCCCCGGAAAACCCGGTCGTGCGTGGTCAGCGACTTACCGATCACCTGCTGCGACGCGGCATCCTGGATGACCACGTCGATGAATGTTCCGCCCGTATCGGCGGAGACCTGATACCCCATCGGATTCTCCTGGTGGTTCTTGGCTGGCGTGAAGCGAGGCGGGTCCTGCCGCCACGGCGGCCCGGCCCGTGGATTAGGACAGGCGAATGGTCAGGCCCTCGCAGTTGCGATGGCGGTCTGAGTGCACCCATACCGGATCGCCGACAACGTCGATCCGCTCGTAGCGCTCCGCGACCACGTCCAGCACCGCCCGCGCGACGGCGCGTCCGAAAGCCTGGCCGGCGCAGTTGTGGGTGCCAACACCGAAGGCCAGCGCCATGCTGGCTTCCTTGGGCCGCAGGTAGTTGAAGGTGTCCGGGTCGGTGAAGACGTCCGGGTCCCGCAGTGCGGCGCCCAGGATGAAGCGGACGCGTGTGTCCGCGGGGATCTCAACTCCTCGGATCTCGATGGGCTCCGTGGTGAAGCGGTCGAGGGCGACCTCGGGCAGCGACCTGCGGATGGCCTCGTTGATGATCGCCTCTCGGCTGGCCGGATCGACCCGGTAGGCCTGGAACACCTCGGGGTGGTCAGCGAGGTCGATCAGGGTGCTCGCCATGACGTGCCCGGGGTTGTGGGCGGCCGAGCCCCACAGGATCTGGATTGACTCCTTGAGTTCACGCTCGGTGAGACGGCCCTCGTCGGCGGCGTTGATCATCTGGTCGAGGAGCATGCCGTCGCCCGGCTCCTGCCGCTTTCGCTCGATGAGCCTCTCGGCCTGGAACATCATGTAGCCGAAGCCCTCGTGACCACTGGTCACTTCCTGCTGCGACGGATCCCAACCCATCGACATCATTGTGAGGTTCGTCGCGTGAATGTACGGGAAACCGTCCTCTCGCGGCACCCCCAATGCGTGTCCCATCGCGTCCTGAGCAGGCTGGACTCCGAGCGCTCGGTGCGCCTCGAGCAGGCCGTCGGGGCCTATGCCGTCTAGCGCTGCGCTCGCACTCTCAGCCGCGGTACCCGCCCAGGTCTGCACCATCTTGGGGGTCAGCGAGCCGGCGAAGGTACGGCGGATGCGCCGATGCCGCTCCCCTTCGGTCAGCAGGACCGAATTGAGGTTGGCCGCCCAGGGACTGTCACCCATCCCCTCCGGCGGAGCCGCGACCAGGGACGGGTGCTTGGCATAGCGCATCACGTCGGCGTGCTTGCTGACGATGAAGCTTCCGTCCCGCAGCTTCAGGAGAGGAAACTCGTCGAGCAACCGGTCGAACCACGGCCAGGGTGCCCGAACGAACTCCGGGTCATCGAAGGGGAGAAGTTCTTCGTCCGGCGGTTGCGCGGTCAGCGTTTGCTGCTGCATCTCCTGCTCGTTTCTCGTCGGGGGTGGCGGGTGTGAGGACGGCCATCAGAGGGCGCCGAGCACCCCAGCCGCCCAGGCGACCGCGACGTCCGTCAGCGACTCGCCGCTGGCAGCGTCGTGCCGCCCGGTCTCGCCGACCTGCTGCGCGCCGAGCGCGCGCAAGTCCGCGGAGAGGACCGCGATGGCGTTGTTGTAGGTGTCGTAAGTGCTGTCGCCCAGCCCGAACGCGGCGAACCTGAGGCCTGACAGATCGGGACGCGCCGCGAGCAGCGCCTCCTGGAAGGGCGCCGTGGTGTCGGGGAGCTCCCCCTCGCCGTACGTCGAGGTGATCACAACGACGGTGCCGGCCTCATACAGCTCCGTCGCGTCATAAAGAGCCATGGCGATGACTTCGGCCTTCGCACCGGCAGCGTTGAAGGTCTCGGCGATGTCGTCCGCCACCAGCTCGGCGTTTCCAGACTCTGTGCCGTACAGAACCTTGATGGTGTCCATCAGTGGATTTCTCCTCACCTTTCGGTTGTGCCGTTCTTCTTCCGGGAGCTCTCCCGATTTCAGGTGTTGGCCATGGAGGCCTGGGCCAGAGCGACCATTTCGACGAGGTCGGTCATCTTGCGGCGACAGCGGCCCGGCGCCGTCTGCTTCCGTTCGAACTCGTCAATCACGCGCCAGGCGGAAAAGCTTGTCGGGGCCGCTTTCAGATCCGGCAGGAGCGCCGGCAATCCCGGCTCACGGCCGGGTACGATTCGTCCGCGGGCGAAATCGTCCAGTATCTTCCTGGCGACGCTCTGGGCATGCTTCCGGTTCTCGGCGAGATTTCCCTGCGCCCCGTTTTCGACCCATCCGACCCGGTAAACGTGAGCTCCTGACCACGTTGCGTCCGGTGTGCCGGCACGCTGATCCGAGTCCTGGCAGAAGCCTATTGCCGTGATAACCGTGTCTGCGGAAAACGATCTCACCGCCCCGGACCTACGACACCGCACGTCGAGACTGGTCATTTGGTCCGCGTGACGGATACGAACGGGAATCGCTTCGAAATGGATTGTGACTTCAGTTCTGAAGCGATCCCCCGCCGACGTACCGCCATGGGCCAACGGAGCCGGAATGCCGTTCTCCTGCCCGAACTCTCGAAGCAGGTCGGCCACCGCTCCGCGATCGGAGTCATGCAGGTTTTCGGTGCGGATTTTCGCACCCTGGACCTGACACAGCTCACGGATCATCGCCAGGTCGAACTTCGCGTCGCCGACGGACGACCGACCCATGAGGCGCACCGACCGGAGCGGCTCGGGCCGCAGCAGCTCAAGAGCGCGATCGTCAATGTCGGAGCCGACGAGTTCTTCCGGCCGCTTGGTCAGCAGGCGCACTGTGTCCATCGCGACGTTTCCATGACCGACCACCACGATGTCCCGACCAAGAGGAGCGATGGCCCCACCGAGCGGAGCGCCGTGCTGGCCGAGCCTGGCCGGGAAGCCGTTAAGCGCGCGCAGCAACTGACCAGCCCCGACGACCCGAGCCGAGTCGTCCTGAGGGATGGGCAGCCGGCGGTCCTCCGGCATGCCGGTGGCGATGACCACGACATCAAATGCCCGGGCCACAGCCTCGAAGCTCACGTCGTGACCGACCCTCACGTTGCCGACAAACGTCGCATGACCCCGTTCGAAGATTCGGTCGAACTGTTGCGCAACGGCCTTGATGCCCTGATGGTCAGCCGCCACTCCATAGCGGACCAGCCCATAAGGGACAGGGAGTGACTCGAAGATGCAGATCCGCGCCTCGGGCACCCCCTTGCTCAGGAAGTGCGCCGCGTAGCAGCCGGACGGACCGCTGCCGATCACGGCCACAGTCGGGCTCGAGCGCTCGGGAGTGAGATGGGGGATCAACGCTGGCCTCCTCGTGGACCAGGCGCCCCGGCGGACGCATGGTGGCCGGCTGCGATCAGCCGGGGCAAGAGGCGGTCCGACTATCTCCTGGTCGGAGAACCCGCCCGCTTGCTTACTAACGTAAGTTAGCCATCTCTTCATGTCTTGGCTAGAGGTCTCGGCAGGAAATCTCTCGACGGCTGGGATGCCGGGGTCCGGACAGGCGGGAACACGACCTAGCTGTATTGATCACGAGCGTTGTTGACAGTCGTGGGCCTTGAACATGGCGAAGACCTCCGATGTGGTGGAGCTGTCTAGGAACGCACCACAC
>NZ_JBFBAK010000019.1:0-46202 GCF_040689485.1 Streptomyces sp. NPDC051322
AGGCTTCCTGCACAACTACAACTACCATCGCTGCCATACCGCACTCGGAGGCCGGCCCCCCGTCACCCGCGTCAACAACCCTGCGGGTCAATACAACTAGGCGGGTTCGTTTGGTCGCCGAACGGACCTGGGAAAGATGCCCGCGACGTGGAGTCCGGCCAAGTAGATGGTCGTGGTCTTCTCGTAACGGGTGGTGAGGCCGCGCCATTGCTTCAGGCCGGGGGCTTGCCACCCCGGCTTCCCCGCCGCAGTCGGTGACGTCGCTGGTCGGCCCGGGCGGGGATCACCGTCCGGGTACCGCGCTTGCGCAAGTGCCTGCGGATCGCGCGGGAGGCATACGCCTTGTCGGCCAGGACGATATGCAGCCTGATGCGGGGCCGTTCACGGCGGCGGGGAATGCGCAAGCGTGCCATCGCTTGCATGAACGCCGGGCGCGTCGCCTGCCTGTCCGGCGGTGAGATGGAAGTCCAGCGCACCACCTGTGACTGGCGGCCCGCAGTCCCGGTGCACCTCTTCCACGCCAGGGGCGACAAGGACGTCTCCTTTGCGAACTCCCTGTACTGCCAACGTCAGCTGGCTTCCCACGGGGCCGACCAGCAGCTGAGCGATGTCGGGCAGTTCGACCACTCCACGACGGTCCTCAAGGCACTGCCACAGGTGGTGCTCGAGTTCGACTCCGAGATCGAGTGACGACCCGCTGAAGAAGAGCGAGTGGTGTGTCTTGCTTTCGTCTGTGCCCTGGTGTTGATGGCGCAGGATTTCGCGTCATTGGCTGGGAGGCGGCGCAGGTCAGCTCTTCGGTGTTTCGGCTGACGCCAGGGTTTCCGGGTCGGGGGCTGGTGTGGGCTGGCTGTGTGGTAGTTCGGCCCAGATGGTCTTTCCTTCGGTGGTGTAGCGGGTGCCCCAGCGTTGGGTGATGTGTGCCACGAGGAACAGTCCTCGTCCGCCCTCGTCGGTGGTGCGGACGTGGCGGAGTTGGGGGGCGGTGTTGCTGTGGTCGGAGACTTCGCAGATGAGGGTGCGGTCGTGGATCAGCCGCAGGGTGAGGGGCCCTTTTGCGTAGCGGATGGCGTTGGTTACGAGTTCGCTGACGACCAGTTCGGCGGTGAAGGCCAGGTCGTCGAATTGCCAGGTGTCCAGTTGGCGGCTGGTCAGGGTGCGGGCGGTCGCGACGATTGCGGGGTCGGTGGGCAGCGTCCAGGAGGTGACGTGGTCGGGTTGCAGGGTGCGGGTTCGGGCCAGGAGCAGGACGGCGTCGTCCAGTGGGTGGCTGGGCAGCAGGGTGTGCAGTGCGGTGGTGCAGGTGTCCTGCAAGGAGGGTCCGGCGGTGCTCAGCATGCGCTGGAGCCTGAGGAGTGCCGTGTCCGTGTCGGGTTGGCCGCTGAGCAGGCCGTTGGTGTAGAGGCCGATCATGCTGCCCTCGGGGAGTTCCAGCTCGGCGGTCTCGAAGGGCAGGCTGCCGCGTCCCAGCGGCGGGCCGGCGGGGACGTCGATGATGTGCACGTCCCCGTTGGGGTGGACGAGTACGGGCGGCGGGTGGCCGGCCCGGGCCAGGGTGCAGCGCCGGGAGATGGGGTCGTAGATCGTGTAGAGGCAGGTGGCTCCGACGGGCGGTTGCTTCGGCGAGTGCGGGGGTTGGGCGTATTCCTTCGCCAGGTCGAGCACCAGGTCGTCCAGGCGGGCGAGCGTTTCGTCCGGCGCCAGGTCGAGTGCAGCCAGCGTACGGATGGCAGTGCGCAAGCGGCCCATCGCTGCCGCCGCCTGGATACCTTGTCCTGCGACGTCGCCCACCACCAGGGCAACGCGCGTTCCCGACAGAGGGATCACGTCGAACCAGTCACTGCCGGCTCCGCCGGAGAGGTAGCAGTGGGCGGCTTCCAACGCGGTGACGGTGGGCGGCCGAGGCGGGAGCAGGCTGCGCTGCAGGGTATCGGCGACGGTGTGTTCGCGCACGTATCGCCGGGCGTTGTCCAGGCACAGCGCTGTGCGGTCGGCGAGCTCGGCGGCGAGGGTCAGATCGTCCTCCTCAAAGGGGCCCTTGTCGCTCCACCGGTAGAAGGAGGCCAAGCCGAGGACGACTCCCCATGCGGTCAGCGGCAGCACCATGAGCGAGTGGTAGCCCGCGGTCTGGACCAACTCGGCCCGGGCGGGATCCTGGGCCAGCCAGCCGCTGTCCTGTGCCAGGTCACGGACGAGGCGCGGACGCAGGTCGGCCAGGCTCTGACCGTGGGGTGAGGCGGCGCCGAATACGCTGATGTCACCCACGGGATGGATACCCCGGTCTGTCTCGCGTGCGGCCCGCAGAGCTAGTCGGCGCAGGGGGAGGCCCACATCCACCCCGCCGGACTGAGGCGCTTCGCCTGCGAGTACGGAGCACAGCACGTCGATCGTCACCGTGTCGGCTAGTTCCGGTACCGCGACCTCGGCCAGTTCCCGGGCGGTACGGGCGGCGTCCAAAGAGGTGCCGATCCGCGCGTTGGCCGCATGGACGAGGCCCAGGCGCGCGCGTGCCCGGGCCCTGTCCGTCACATCGGTGGCCAGGGCGACCACCCCGTGTGGGCGGCCGGCGGCATCGGCCAGCCGAAAGGCCGAAAAGGACATGACGTGCTCGTGGTCCGGGTCTCCGAGCGGGCGGCCGGTGACCTCCTGCTCGACCACCGCCTCGCCCGTGTCCCGGACATGTGCCAGGACCTGCTCGATTGCACGGACGTCGTATCCGGGCGCCACGTCCGCGAACGGCTGCCCCAGCAGTTCGGCGGGCGATACTCCCCGCAGATCGCGCGCCGCGGGGCTGTAGCGCACCAGCCGCAGTTCGCGGTCGAAGACGTACAGGCTCACGGGGGACGCGCTGAACAGCGTCTCCAGGGCCGCGAGGTTGATATCGAAATCCTGCCCCGTAGCGCCGTCATCCGAAGGCGGTCTGCTCATGCCACTAATTATCGCCCTTGCCCGTCTGTGCGTCAGACACCGCTTTTGCGCAGGCCCCTCACCACGGTGACCATTCCGTCGTAACCCTGCTGCGCCCAGCTGCTGTAGGCGTAGGTGTTGTGGCAGTACGCGGTAAGCCCGGCGATGACCGGCATCGGGTCGTGCGCGATGACTTCGTTGGCCGGTAAGACCCCGCTTTCTCCATAACAGGGCGACGGCATATTATGCAGACATTCTGTACAGGACAACCTGTACAGCGTAGGCTGTGGATATGAGCGGGGAACCCATGAGTGAGAACCCGAGCCTGTCGCCCTCGGCGGTTCAGGCGTCGCGGGAGGTCCGCGCGGTCATCAGCCGCCTTCGGCGCCGCATCCTGAACGCCTCCGAGGCCGAGGACATCACCCTGGGCCAGGCGTCCGTCCTGGTCCGCTTGTCCGGCAAGGGGGGCATCACGGCCAGTGAGCTTGCCGCCGCCGAGGGGGTGCGCCACCAGTCGATAACGGCGACGGTCGCATCGCTTACCGCGATGGGGCTGGTTGAGCGGAGCCCGGATCCGCACGACGGGCGGCGCCTGCTGATCGCGCTGACCGCGCAGGGCCACCGCCGGGTGGAGGAGGGGCGGCAGGCCCACAAGGAATGGCTCGCCCACCAGTTGCAGGACAAGTGCACGGAAGAAGAACGCCGGACCGTGATCGCCGCCATGACCGTACTGGAGCGGCTGGCCCGCGACTGATCCGCGGACGGACTTGTGCAAGAAGGGGCCCGATACCGGAGCCGGACTACGAAGAGGCCCGCAGCTCCGTCCGAGAGTGTGATGGGCACAACCCAGGCTCAGTTTTGACAACCCCATCGACGGAGGCCCCGGGGGCCCGCTCGGCGGTCACGGTGAGGTTCAACATGCCAAGGCCGTCTGATGCAGCGCGGTGAGAAGGGCCAGTGGAGTGGCCGCTGCCCAGGCTTGCGGCGAACACGCGTGCGGGTACGGCACCGGCTGTGGGTGGTCGGTGCGTCCGTAGCCCGCCATCACCTCGGGCAGCCGGTGACCGTGGTGTGCGGCCGCGTCGAGCAGACCGAGCGCGACCGTTCGGGCTTCCTCCGCCAGGCCGCAGCGTACGAGCCCGAGCAGGATGATTGCGTTGTCGTGCGGCCAGGAACTGCCACGATGGTAGGAGAGCGGGTGGTAGCCGGGCTGGCCAGTAGCCAGGGTCCGGATGGCCCAGCCGGAGAAGAAGTCGGGTTCCAGCAAGCGCCGTCCCACGCGGTGCGCGTGGCGCTCTTCGAGGATGCCCGACCACAGGAGGTGTCCCGCGTCGGAGGCGAGCGAGTCGACCTGCCGCCCTTGTCCGTCCAGCGCCAGGGCCGGGAAGTCGGGTCCCGGCATCCAGAAGTCCCTTAGAAAGCGGTCCCGTAGACCGGTGGCGGCGGCTTGGAGTCGGTCGGCATAGTCCGCATCGTTCCAGACCGCACGGGCCAGATGTGCGGTGCGGACCATTGCGTCGTAGGCGTATCCCTGGGCCTCGGCGACCGCGATCGGGCCCTCGGCCTGTGTGCCGTCGACGAAGCAGACAGCTCCGGCGGAGTCCTTCCAGTTCTGGTTGATCAGTCCGTTGGGATCGGGTGTGTAGTCCAGGTAGCCTCCGGTGTCCAGACCGCCGTCCCGGAACATCCACGCCATGGCTGCACGGGCCTGGGGTTCCAGGCGAGCGGCGAGCGTGTCGTCTCCCGTGGCCTGCGTGTAGCTGCCCAGGAGGACCAGGAAGAGTGGGGTCGAGTCCACCGATCCGTAGTAGCGGCCGTATGGCACCTGGCGGAAACTGGCCAGTTCACCGCGGCGGAGCTCGTGAACGATGCGACCAGGTTGCTCGCCGCGCTCCGGGTCGTACTGGCTGCCCTGCGTCGCCGCAAGCGCGCCAAGGGTCGCCGCGGCCAGTTCCGGGCGGTACGGGAGTGCGAAGAGAGAGGTGAGCAGGGAGTCACGGCCGAAGAGAGTGAGGAACCAGGGGACGCCGGCGCCCGGGACTCTCAGCTCTTCGCCTTCCGGCCCCGTGACGGGGACGAGCAGCGCTGCCAGGTCGCGCAGGCCGCGTGAGCAGGCTGCCGCCAGAGCGGGGGGCGCGTCCTGGGGCATCGGCAGCGGCGCGTCACCGACGAAGGCCGCGACATCGGCGGCACAGATCGCGGCGGTCTCCGCCGGAGTGGTCACCGCTGCCGGGGCCGCCCCGCCGTGCGGGTACGCCGTCACCGTCAGCAGTAGTTCCGCCGCACCGAGCGGCGGCAGTTCCAGTCGCCACTCCAGCCGGTGCGCGGTGTCCTGCCCGTCTGCCGGCACGACGATATCGGGGTCAGGAGTCGCGGACACCGTGGTACGGGAGAGCCAGTCACCGCGCTCGTAGGTGAAGGCGATTCCGCCGGGCACCACACGGGCGCTGCGCTGCGCGCCGTCCTTGTCGTATTGACGCTCATCGGAGCGTAGCTCGAACTGGTCGGCGAAGTCGGCATCCACGGTCAGCCCGACCACCGCCGTGGTGGTCTCCGACCGGTTGCTGACCAGTCGGAGCTGCTCCGCCAGGGCTCCGTCGGCCAGGGACTGTTCACGGAAGACGGTGTACGCGGGGGGCTCGTCACGGGTGCCCGGCGGGGTCAGCACACAAGCGGTGGAGAACTCTCCCGCCGAGGGGACAAGCACCGTCGGGGCCGTGCCGTCCACGGTCAGGGACCAGAGACTCAAATGCCTTGCGTCCTGCCGGAACATCCCGTCGGGCGATGCGCCGCGGCTGCCGGTGATACCGCCGTCGGCACCCAGGATGGCGAAGGTGCCCGCACGGACCAGGATGGTGTCCGCTGTGGTGCTCACGTACGTACTCCGTTCGTGGGGCCGGTTGTACGGCCGGTCACCTCTGAGGACTGGGCGGCGGCCAGCAGATCGAGGGTGAGGGCTGCCGTCCATGCGAAGTCGCGGGTCCCCAGGGCCTGCGAGGTGAGGGGGTCCACGTACTCCGCGAAGTCGCACGCGCCCGCGGCAGTGAGCATCGATGTGCGCAGCCGGTCCGCCTCCCGGGTCTGCCCGTGCTCGCGCAGACCGCGCTCCAGCAGCCAGTTGGTGTTGAACCAGGCGGGTCCGCGCCAGTAACGGGACCCGTCGAAGGCGTTGCCGGTGAAGTCGTACGAGGGTGCCATCGGTACCTCACCGAGCCGGAAGCCGGTGCCCGCCGCCGTTCCGAGGAGTGCGTCCACCAGGTCCCGGGGGAGCCCGGGCACGATGAGGGGGACAAGCCCGGCGATACTGCGCTCGGGGATGAGCTCGTCCCCCACCAGGTCCCGGCAGAGGAACATTCCCTCGGCGGGGGACCACAGGCGCGCCACGAGCGCGTCGGTCAGCTGCGCGGCCCGGCGCTCGTGACGGGCGGGGTCGGCTCCAGTCGCGGTGGCGATCTGGGCGAGAGCGTGTTCCGAGACGATCAGCAGCGCGTTGAAGCAGGGGTCCTCGACGGCAAAGGCGTGCTTCTCTCCGGAGTCCGCGTAAAACCGGTCGCGGTAGTCGCCGGCGAGACGTACGTAGCGGCCGTAGTCCAGATCGGTGGGGCGCTCCGCGGGCTGTCCGTGATCGAGATCGGCGCGCCGGTACGAGCTGGGAACGGACGGTTCCACGCGTTGCAGGGGGCCGTCCCAGCACGGACTGTTGTCCATCCCGGCCTCCCACGGGTGCACCACGGCGGCGAGCCCGCCGCTGCCGAGGTCGCGGGGACCCGCGAGGTAGTCGTGCCAGGCGGCGAGCCGCCCGTAGAGCCGGGGCAGGAAGCCGCGTCGGCGTGAGGCTTCTGGGTCGGCAGAGTGAACGAGCCACGCGGAAAGGGCGTGAACCGGGGGCTGCACGATCCCTGAGGTTTCGGTGCCCGCCGGGGCGCCCGTCGTCGCGCCGGCGCTGGAGGAACGCCAGAAATCGGGGCTGGGGAAGTATGCGTCCAGGGGGACAGCCGGGTTGAAGACGATGTGCGGGAGGCGTCCGTCGGCCCACTGGGCGCCGACCAGACTCTCCAGTTCGCGCTGGGCGCGTCGCACCGACAGATGGCGCAGGCCGATCGCGATGAAGGCCGAGTCCCAGCTCCACTGGTGCGGATACAGGCCACGGGAAGGGACCGTCGATGTTCCCGTCCAGTTGGCGAGCAGGACCCGCGCCGCACCGCGCCGAAGGGTCAGGCCATCGGCTGCGGCGGGCGCGGGAGTTTCGAGCAGCGACGTCACGCGCCGGACCTCCGGAGGAACGCGGGGATCGAGCGGACGGCCTCCGTAGGGTCGCCGGTCAGCCGGCATTCGACGGCGAGGTACCCGTCGTAGTTGATGCTGTGCAGCGCACCGAGCCAGGCGGGCCAGTCCAGGTGCCCGGCGCCCGGCTGGAATCGGTTGGAATCACTGACCTGGGCGTGGCCGATGTAGGGCGCTGCGGCCAGGATGGCTGCCGACGGGTCGCCCTCCTCGATGTTCATGTGGTAGCTGTCGATGCCGATACGTACTGCGTCGATGCCCACTGTTCGGATCAGCTCGGCTGCCTGTTCGAGGCGGTTGACCATATGGTCCTCGTACCGATTGAGCGGCTCCAGGTAAAGGCTCACGCCCTCCCGGCGGGCGTGTTCGCCGAGCTCGGTGAGGCCCATGATCAGCACCTCACGGTCCTGCTCCTCGGTACGCGGCGGTTCGAAGGGCGGCAGCCTGCGCGAGAACATGCCGTACGAGGCGGGCGTCTGCACGCCCAGGGCGCCGATCTCGGCCGCCACGCTGAGCTGTGACTTCAACTGTTCCAGTGCGTCGCGGCGCAAGGAGTCGTCGAAGGCGGCGAAGAAGTGCAGCATGTCGACGCAGACGGTCGGCATGACGACGCCATCGGCGTGGGCCTGCGTCAACCCGGGGAGACGGTCACGGAATTGGAAGTCGCCCTTGGAGCGCAGTTCGATCGCGTCATAGCCGGCTCCCTGTGCGAACTCCCACTTCTCCTGGAGAGTGGTGCCGGGGAGGAGCTGTTCCTGGCAGGCGGTCTTCAACATGGGGGCCTTTCAGCGCTGGAGTGGTGGCGCTCGGCGTCCGGGCGTGGTGTCCGGGGGCGGTGCGGCGGGGGATGCGGAGCAGCCACGGGACCTCAGAACTCCAGGACGATCTGCAGGGCGTCCGCGGGCCGTTCGTCGAGCAGGGTGTACGCGTCTGCTGCGTCCGCCACCGGCACCACATGGCTGACCAGCGATTTCACGTCGACCTGGCCCTCGGCCACCAGCGACAGGAAGGTCTGCTGGAGGCGCTCCACCGTCCACCGTCCCGCGAGCTGCGGCGGAACACCGCCGATCTGCGAGCAGACCAGCTGCACCCGGTTGTGGTGGAACTCGTCACCGAGACGCAGGCCGATGCCGTCGCCCTGGTAGAAGCCGGATGCGACAACCCGGCCGCCGACGGTGACAGACCGCATCGCTTCCTGGAGCGCCGGGTAGACACCGCTGATCTCGATCGCGACGTCGGCACCGACCCCCCCGGTGGCTTTGCGGATCTCCTCCGCGACCGTACCGGTGCGGGCGTTGAGGGTGTGCAGCGCGCCGTATTCGCGGGCCGTGGTGAGTCTCCCGTCCAATGCGTCGACCGCGGTGACCCGGGCGCCGTTCAGCTGGGCGAGGCGGGTGGTGAGCAGGCCGATGACGCCCTGGCCGAAGACGGCGACATTCTCGCCGAGGTGGATGTCGGCGCCGAGAACAGCGTTGTATGCGATGGCGCCGACCCGGGCAAAGGCGCCGGCCAGCGGTTCGAGACCTGAGGGCAGCGTGTGGCCGACCATGCGCTCTGCCGGCACGATGCCCTCGCTGCGGTGGCCCCAGATGCCCCACACCTCATCGCCGGCGACCGGCATACCGGGGCTGCCGATGAGTTCGGACGAGACCTCGGTGACCTCGCCGACTTCGGAGTAGCCCCAGCCGGCCACCGGGTACTCGATTCCGGCGACCCCGTCGCGGAAGATGCGCGCCTCGGCGTCCCAGGTGCGCGTCAGATACGGGTTGGTGCCGCGGTACGCGGTGAGTTCGGTGCCTGCGGAGATCCCGGAGTAGCGCGTGCGGACCCGTAGATGACCGGCGGGAAGCGGGGAACTCCCGTGTTCGGCGACTTCGACCTGACGGGGGCCGGTGAACTGGACAACGCGTTCCACGGGGGAGCTCCGGATGGCTGAGAGGGGGGTGATGCTCGCTGACTTCCGTCGAAGATATCTCACACTTATGTCTTGTCAAGGAGCAGAAGGGGTGCTGAGATGCTCCAGTAACGTGCATAAGTAGCGTGAGGATGAAGCATGGTGTGGAAGACCCGACGGTCGCGGACAGCCGTGTTCGGGCTCGCAGCGGCTCTCGCCGCCGGACTGCTCGCAGGCTGCGGCGGCGCGGACGGGGCCAAGAAGGCAGACAACCGGATCACGGTGTGGTCGCAGGAGAACCTCGCGCCGCGCATGGCTGTGACCAAGAAGGTCATCGCCCGCTTCGAGAAGGAGTCGGGCGTCAAGGTGGATCTGGTCGGCGTTGACGAGAAACAGTTGCCGCAGCTGATCATGTCGGCGGCCGCCGCAGGGAACCTCCCTGATGTCATCGGCGCCGTCCCCATGGGCCAGGTGTGGCAGATGTACGGAAATGGGCTGCTCAACACAGAGGTAGCGGCACAGATCATCAAGGATCTGCGTCCCGGCACCTTCAACGCCAACGCTCTTTCCCTCACCGGCGACCATGGCACGCGCCTCAGCGTCCCGTCCGACGCCTGGCTCCAGCTCCTCGTCTACCGTAAGGACCTGTTCGCCAAGGCCGGGCTGCGCCCACCCGACAGCTACGCGAGCGCCCTCAGGGCCGCCGCGAAGCTGGACAAGGGAGGCACAAACGGCGCGTCGCTCGCCACCGATCCCTCGGACGTCTTCACCCAGCAGAGTTTCGAGGACCTCGCCCTCGCCAACAACTGCCAACTCGTCGACGGGAAGGGCAAAGTCGACCTGGACTCCACAGCCTGCCGCAACACCTTCAAGGCCTACGACGACCTCGCCCACAAGCACGGCGCACCAGGCCTGCAGTCCGTCGACACCACCCGTGCCACCTACTTCTCCGGCCGGTCCGCGATGATGGTCTGGTCCTCGTTCCTCCTTGACGAACTGGCCGGCCTGCGCAACGACTCGCTGCCCAGCTGCCCACAGTGCAAGAAGGACCGCACCTTCCTCGCCCGCAACACCGGGGTCGTCACCTCACTCAAGGGACCGGACAGCAAGGACCCCGCCCAGTTCGGTGAGATCACCTCCTGGACCGTCACCCGCACCGCAGAGACCGGCGCATCGAAAAAGTTCATCGAATACATGATGGGCAAGGGCTACCAGGACTGGTTCGGCATGGCTCCCGAGGGCAAGATCCCCGTCCGCACCGGCACCCCCGGCCACCCCGACTCCTTCCTGAAAGCCTGGCGCGCCAGCGAGATGGGGGTCGACCACCGAGCGTCCATGGCGAAGGCCTACCCTCCTTCACTGCTCGACAGCCTGGTCAAGGGCGTGGGCGACATGAAGCGCTGGGGCCTCGCCCAGGGGCAGGGAAACCTCGTCGGCGCCACCAACGGCGAACTCCCGGTCGCCAAGGCCATCGGCGCCATGACCAGCGGTCAGATCCCGCCGGACAAGGCAGCCGAGGAGGCCCAGGACGATGTGGCCGCCCTTCAGAAGTCCCTCCAGTAGCCACACGGCCGCTCCGTCACCGAGGTAACCCATTCATGAGCACATCCGACAGCGGCGTCCAAGAGCACCGCAGCCACCCGCAGTCCGCCGGCCGGAGGGAGAATCGCGCCGGCCTGGCCTTCGTCACCCCCACCTTCCTGGTGGTCCTCGTCGTGGTGATCCTGCCCATCCTGTGGACCGTCCTGCTCGCCTTCCAGCACTCCAAGCTCGTCGACATCCAGGAGAACGGCCTCTTCGGTAACTGGACCCTCGACAACTTCGAGCAGGTCTTCGGCTCGCCCGGCTTCTGGAGCGGCCTCGGCACCACCCTCACGTACACCATCGGCGCGACCGCGGGCTCCGTACTGCTCGGCCTGGTCGCCGCTCTCGCACTGCGCAAGCCGTTCCGTGGCCGCGGCCTTCTGCGCAGCGCGATGCTCCTGCCGTACGTCGCGCCGGTCGTCGCGGTGTCCTTCGTGTGGCAGGTAGCGCTCAGCCCGCAGTACGGCGTCGTCAACGACTGGGGCCGCAAGCTCTTCGGATGGCACGACCCGATCGCCTTTCTCTCGACCCGGTCGTACGAGGTCGGTCTGCTGGGCGTTCACTTCCACATACCGTTGGCGCTGCTCACCGTGATCGCCTTCGAGACCTGGCGTTACTTCCCCTTCGCCTTTCTCTTCATGCTGGCCAGGCTTCAGGCCGTACCGGGCAACCTGGAGGAGGCGGCGACGGTCGACGGTGCCACCCCCACCCAGCGCTTCCGGCACATTCTGCTGCCGCAGCTGATGCCGGTCATCGCGCTGCTGTCCGTCCTGCGCTTCATCATGACGTTCAACAAGTTCGACGACATCTATCTGCTGACCGGTGGCGGGTCGGGCACCGACGTCGTGGCCGTCCGCGTCTACAACTTTCTCACCGCCCGGTTCGACGTCGGCGCCGCCGCCGCCCAGGCGCTGGTCCTCGCCGTCGTCCTCATGGCACTGCTGGGCATCTACTTCACGTTCTTCGGCAAGAAGGTCCAGGAGGAGTCGGCATGACTCGCGCATCGCTCATGACCCGCGCACAATGCGAGGACCGCTTCTTCGGCATGCTCCGCTGGGTGGTGATTGCCTTCCTAGCGGTCATCACCATCGCGCCCTTCTACTACATGCTGCTGCTCTCGGTGAAGCCGATCGACGCTCTCCTCCTGGACCCCGGCCAACTCTGGGTCTCTGTACACGACTTCACCCTCGCCACCTACCGAAGTGTGCTCAAGCCGGCCTCCGAGGGCGGCCAGGGCTTCCTCGGCATGCTGCTCAACTCGGCGCTCGTCGCCCTCGGCACGGTGCTGCTCACGCTGGCTGCCGCGGTCCCCGGCGCCTACGCCATCAGCCGGCTGAAGTTCTTCGGGAGCCGGCATGTAAGCGCCCTCTTCCTGGCGGTTTATCTCTTCCCCGCCACGCTGTTGGCAGTGCCGCTCTTCGTCATGTTCGCGAAAATGGGTCTGTCCGGCAGCCTCGTCGGACTCGCGATCGTCTACATCGCGCAGACCGTACCGGTGTCGATCTACATGCTGAAGAACTACTTCATCACCATCCCGTTCAGTATTGAAGAAGCCGCGGCGATCGACGGCGCCTCCCGTCTGCAGACCGTGCGAAGGATCATCCTTCCCCTTGCCACCCCCACCCTGATGGCGACCGGACTGTACGTCTTCATGATCGCCTGGAACGAATTCCTCTTCGCCCTCCTTTTTCTGGCTGCCGACCCGGGCAAGTGGACGGTCTCTCTGGGGCTCCAGCAGCTGGCCAACGGCATCGAAGTGCCCAAGACCGTTCTGATGGCCGGGTCGGTGGTCCTCACCATCCCCGTGGTATTGCTGTTCTTCGCCGCCGAACGGCTCCTCACCGAGGGGCTCACCAGCGGCGCTGACAAGGGCTGACACGGACCCTGACACCAGATCAGCGACGACGCTGACCGGCACAACCGGTCGGCGCGCCACCCGAAGAGGCGAGGACGACGGGGATGACAGGAAACCAGGCGAGCGCGGGACATCTGCTGCGGCTCATCCGCAGCGGTGAGGCCACCACGCGCGGCGAACTGCAACAGGCGACCGGCCTCTCCCGATCGACTGTCGGGCACCGGCTCGATCAGCTTTTCGGCGCCGGCTGGCTGCGCCGTGCCGCGGGCACCTCCACCGGCGGACGACCGTCGGCACGGCTGGAGTTCGATCCCACCCACGCCGTCGTACTCGTTGCTGATCTCGATACCCGGCATGGCCACGCCGCAGTCCTGGACCTGTCCGGCAAGATCCTCGCCGAACGCACCGGCGATCTGGTCATCGCGGACGGGCCCGATCTCGTACTGGACCGGCTCGCCCGCTGGTTCGGGCCACTCCTCGAGGACGCAGCCACGGAGCCCAACCGGGTCTGCGGCATCGGCCTCTCCGTCCCCGGCCCCGTCGACTGGGATACGGCGCAGATCGTGCAGCCGCCGATCATGCCCGGCTGGGACCGTTTTCCCGTACGCGAACGGCTTCGCGACGCCTTCGCCGACCACGTCGGCCCGCCACCCACCGGGGGCCCGCTCCCGGTCTTCGTCGACAACGACGCCAACTTGATGGCCCTGGCCGAACAACGCGAGAACCACCCGGACTGCGGTGCGTTCCTCCTGGTCAAGGTATCCACCGGAATCGGCGCCGGAGTCGTCGTGGGCGGCAGCATCTATCGCGGAATCGACGGCGGAGCCGGCGACATCGGCCACATCCGGCTCCACGACCGCCCCGACGCGCTCTGCATGTGCGGGTCCTACGGCTGCCTGGCGGCGGCCGCCAGCGGCCGCGCCCTCGCCGAACAGCTGACCGCCGCCGGCGTCCCCACCGCATCCGCCTCCGATCTGCGCGCCCACCTTGCCGCCGGACAGCCGGACGCCGTACGGCTCGCGCGAGAGGCCGGGCAGCGCGTCGGGGGGGTACTCGTCACTGTGGTCACCCTTCTCAACCCCGGTGTCCTGATGCTCGGGGGAGACCTGGCGGGCACACCGTTCCTCACCGGTGTACGCGAACTTCTCTATCAGCGCGCTCTGCCACGAACCACGGCCCACCTCCAAGTGGCCACCTCAACCCTGGGTGACCGTGCGGCCCTGGTCGGGGCAGCCGTCATGGTCATCGACCACCTCTACGCCCCCGACCGGGCCGACGCCCGGCTCGCCACTCTCGCCCACGCCGGCGAGGGTGGCTGACCCACCCTTGCAACCTGTCTGGAGCACACCATGCCCCGAGCGGTCGACCTGTCTCACGAAGCCTGGCCGTACCCCCCGGTCCGTGTCGGCCTGGTCGGCGCAGGGCCCTGGGCCCGCGCCATGCACGCCCGGGTACTCGCCGCCGGTCCTGAGACCACTCTGACCGCAGTCTGGGCCCGGCGCCCGGAAGCGGCCGCTGAAATCGCGCACGAACAGGGGTCCCTGGCCGCCGGTTCCTTCGAAGAACTGCTTGACTGCTGCGAGGCCGTCGCTTTCGCCGTACCGCCGGCCGTCCAGGCCGAGCTCGCCGTCCGCGCAGCAGCCAGAGGACGGGCAGTGCTCCTGGAGAAACCCCTGGGCGCGGATCTTTCCGCAGCCCGAGCAGTGGCCGATGCGGTCGCCGAGCACGACGTGGTGTCACAACTCGTCCTCACCAAGCGGTATCACCCCGTCACCAGAGCGTTCCTGGCCGAGGCCGCCACCCGCGAGGTCACCGGTGCCCGGTCCTGCTATCTGCACGGCGCCTTCCTCGGCGGTGAGCTCGCCACGTCCTGGCGACTTCAGCATGGCGCGCTGCTCGACCTCGGACCGCACCTGTTGGACCTGCTGGACAGCGCCGTCGCACCGATCGTCTCGGTACGCGGCACCGGCGACCCGCGTCGCTGGATCGAGCTGACCTGCGAACACCAGAACGGCGCAGTCAGCCAGGCCTCGCTGTCCGGAAGCGTCAGCCTCCCCCGCGCCAGAACCCGCGTCGAGCTCTTCGGCCCTGGGGCGGAGCTCGTGTACGACACGGCGGATATCGACCACGAGGAGTGCTGGCCGGTGCTCCGCCGCGAGTTCGCCACCGCCGTACGAACCGGCACTGGGACTGGGATCGACGCCGCCCGGGGACTGCGCATACAGGAACTACTGGATCAGATCTGATGCACGCGTGCGTCCACCGGGAAGCTCGCACAGAGAGCACTGGCGTGCGCCTATACCCAGCCGGGCAGTGGTGGACGGGAGCCCATCCAGACCCCCTGCACAGTGAGGTACACATGTCTGAACAGCCCATACCCACCATGGCCGGTGTGCGCCTGACGAAGGTCTATGACAACAGTGGGTTCTGGGCCTTCTGGCGGAGTCGCTCGCAGGGGTCTGGCCGGCGAGGGCGCAGGGGGGGGCGATGACGTCGACCTGCAGTTGGTGGCCGGGGCGCTGCTTCTCGTACCGCTTCCAGCGGGTGGAGTGGAGCTTGTAGCGCTGGGAGGCCGGCAGCCGGTTGAGGCCGACCTTCTTCAGGATGCGCCAGATACCGCAGGAGCTGACTGTGACGTCGTGGTAGCGCTGCAGGTACATCGCGATCTTGGCTGGGCCGAAGTGGTACTGCTGACGCCGCCACAGGATCTTTTCCACGACGTCTGCCTCGGTGGCGTGCGGTGTGTGGTGCGGTGCGCTCGAGCAGTCCTTCAGCCCGTCAAGCCCCTTGGGATTCGTAGGGGTCTGATGCAGCGTTGGGTGACAGGTTCACCCGATCGTGCACCAGACTTAGGTTCGAGAACGGCGTCCTCGTCGAACGCGAGGAGCAGGCCGCTTGATCGGCTGAAGGAGCCACCAACCGTCCCATGGACGAGCTGACCTATCCGCAGTCAGGCTAATGTGGGGCGCCGAGAGCTCCGTGCGACTGGACTACCGTGCCCAGCGGCTCATGACCGGAGCGGTGCCGATCAGGCACTCGATGTCGGTCGGGAAGCCAACGAGGGCGTAGGCGGTCAGGCGCAGGTGGCCCTCAAGGCAGACGAGGTTGTCCTGCCTCTCGCCGACGAGGATGAGCGGAGAAAATCGCTCGCCTCGGATGAGCGCGTGGGCTGCGTCGACGAACGGTTCATTGGGCA
Source organism: Streptomyces sp. NPDC051322 (assembly GCF_040689485.1). Taxonomy (NCBI): domain Bacteria; kingdom Bacillati; phylum Actinomycetota; class Actinomycetes; order Kitasatosporales; family Streptomycetaceae; genus Streptomyces; species Streptomyces sp. NPDC051322. Next base: position 15,721 of record NZ_JBFBAK010000019.1, read on the forward strand.
CGTCGAACGCCCGTAACCCTGCCTTGATGCGTGCGGCTGCGTCGGCCGGCCGGCGGCTGCCACCCGACAGTTCAACCCAGTAGGAATAGTCGAGGTAGCGCACGCTGGTCGCCTCGTCGGCGGACAGGAGTGCCCTGGTCCACGTGACGTGAGTGGGGAAGTTCTCGAACAGATCGCGGTTTTCGCCGTACCCGCGCACCGCAGCGAGCAAAGCGCGACGTGCGAAGTTCGCTCCAGCGTCGGAGAGGTCCGGACGTGTGAGCAACTGCTCGGCCAGCCCGGCTGCCGCCAGTTGGGACCGGAGGTTCTGGCCGAACCGCCGACTGGATAGCTCGCCGCTCAAGAAGCAGGCGACCATCTCGTCCTCACTGCTCACACCCAGTATCTGCACGACCGTCAGCATAGGATCGAATTCTTTGGGCGCCGAAGCCTGCTCGCACGTCATCTTTTCCACGGGCCTCGACTATTGCTCGGTGGAGAGACGAAGGGGTAATTGGCGGGCAGCAGGGCTGCCGGTGGGGGCTATGAGAGGCGGAGCACGTGCGGGAGCTGCAATATCTGTCAACGGCCAAGTTAGATGATTTTTATGAGCAGCTGCGAAGAGGGCTCACCGATCGGTCCGTTGAGACAGAAGTCGGCGCGCTGGGCGTCAGCGCCCGCGTCGCGTTCGGGGGAAGTGGTGGCACCGCGGCGCCGACGCCCGCCGAACGGCTGGAGCAGATCCTGGGCCACCTCCGAAAGCAGTGCTGGGCCCGTACTTGGGAGCCGGCTGCGTGCGGACATTTGGGGGTCGGCGCTTGGCTGGAGTTTCGCGGTTTCTTCCGTTACGGCCCCGCAGCCAGCGATGTCGGACTTCGGGACGCTGGCGTCTTCTCCTACGCGTCCGTGGAGGACGGCGGCTGCCGGCATCGTGACGAGGAGTTCTGCAGCAACATCGAGGTAGTGCTGTGCGGCTCGATGCAGCACGTGCGAGACCATCGCGAGCACCCGCCCACCAGGATGGGATCCGGCTCCGACTGGCTGCATGCCATGGCCGCCGACCTGGTCGCCCGTGAGATGCACGGTGACACAACGCCACCCGCCCTGCTGGCCTCCACCAGCCCGAACGACCAGGAGTTCGCGGCCCGGTCCGCCTACTCGATGATCTCCCACTTTTACCCGACCCCGGGGTACCTGAGCGGCCACGCCCGGGTGCTGTGCAACTTCCCGCCGGGGCAGTTGCGGCACCGGCTGATCGTGGCGACCCCCTTGTACGTGGAGAGCGGATCACAGCCCGCGCCGACGGTCACGAACGGGCCGATGTCTCCCACCCGCAGGCTTGAGCGCCGGTGGCGTTGGCTGAGGTTTCGGAGATAGTCCCAGCTGCCGGGCCCGTTGCCCCCGCGAGCGTCAGCGCCCTGCGGGGCTCGGTGGGGCCTGTTGCAGGCGGTTCCACTCGCCGAGCCGCTTCGCCTTTTGCCGCGCTCAGGACTGCAACTGCTTCTTCACCGCAGCGACCTGCGGACCAGCATCGGAAGCAGGGGCCTTCCACCGGTGCGCGGTGCCTTCACCATCGACGTAGACGAGGGTGCCGCCCTTTGCTTGCGCCGTGGTCAGGTCGAAGATCTGCGCATCCCATACGAAGCTGCCCGGCTGAGTACCTGTTTCTGATCCCCTGGGTTCGACTGGGACATGTGTAAAGGCCTTCTTGACAGGCGGGAGGGTGTAAAGGCACTCTTGACATGTGGTCGATTCTTCGATGTCTCTCAGCGCCCTGAGCGATCAGCTTGCTCAGCAGGCGTCTGATCTGGCTGAGGCGCTGGGCAGCCCTCTGGCAGCGCCGGCATATCTCGACTTAGTCCGGCGCTCCCAGAAGGTCGACGACATGGCGGGACAAGTCCTGAAGCTGTGCGTACAGCAGTCGCGTGATGCCGGTCACACCTGGCAGGAGATCGGAGACCTGCTCGGTGTCACTCGCCAGGCCGCCTTCCAGCGGTTCGGTAAACCCATCGATCCCAGGACGGGAGAACTCATGGATAAGACGGTGCACATGGCCGACGCCGCGGAACGTGCTCTCGCCATTGTCACGGACGTTCTCGAAGGCAGGATGGACCGAGCGAGGCGGTCGTTCAACGCCGAAGTTCTGAAGGCGTTCACCGACGAAGTGTGGGGCAATGGCCTGGCCACGCTCACCGGCCTCGTCGGCCCGTTCGAGGGCTTCGGCGAGGGCGAGCCGTTCGTACGGCGCATCGGCGACCACACGGTCGTCGACATCCCACTGCGCTACGAAGCCGGCGACATGAAGGCCCAGGTCGCGTTCGACGCGCAGGAGAAAGTCGCCGGAATCTACATCATCCCCACGGAAGTCCCGTGAACCTCGGGCCCGGCCAACGCGGAAGGCGTGGTCGGCGGACGAGCGGAGGAGTCGTGCCCACAAGGAATAGGCCGGACGCGCGGATTCTCGCCGTGATCGCCGTGCTGCACACGGCCGCTGCGGTCCTCACGTGGCGGGACCTGCGGGCCAGGCCGGCGCGGCGCGTGCGCGGTGGCAAACGGATATGGCGGGTGGCCAGCACGGTGAACACTCTCGGATCAGTTGCCTACTGGGTGTTCGGGCGCCGGCAGGACCTTATTGCGTCGGCAGACGCCCATACGCGGGAGGCATGAGTGAGCCGGGCGGGTATGACCACCTACGACGACGGTGCGATTCGCTGCGACGACCAGTGCCTGATCATCCGCGGCTACTATCCCTGGGGGGCGAAGCGGATCGCCTGCACCTCGATCAAGGGCATCGAGACACTCGACCTGACCGGCACGAACAAGGTGCGCGCATGGCGGATCTGGGGCACGGGCGACTTCATCCACTGGTGGAACTTCGACGCGAGGCGCCCCAGGAAGAGCCGCGCTCTGGTGATCGACGCCGGACGCCGTGTGCGCCCCACGATCACCCCGGACGATCCGGACGCTGTCCTGCGCATTCTCACCGCAGGCAGGGGCAGCAGGTGACCGGGCCGTCTGGCGCAAGCCCGTGGGTGGCGATCGTGCCGGTGATCGCGATTCTGCCTGCCGTCCTGTGCATGGTCGACATTGTGAGACATCCGGACACCCGGGGCCTGACGCCTCAGGCATGGCTGGCCATATGCGCATTCGGGAACGTCTTCGGGCTGATCGCGTATCTGAAATTCGGCCGGGACGCGAACCGCTAGCTGTACATTCCGTGGAGCGGAAGGGCAGGGCCAGCTCGGTGCCGAGGTGATGGTCCTGGCCTTGAAAAGGATCAGTCCCGCTGGGCTTCGCGAGAGGCCGGCTGCCCGTTCCTGCGGGAGCTTCGGCGGGTGATGCGCTTGGTCATGAGGGTGATCGCGGCCCAGGTGATGAGCGATTCCGAGTGCTGGATGAGCCGTTCGTAGTCGCGCGCATGCCGGCGGGCGTGCATGACCCAGGCGTGTGAGCGTTCGACGACCCAGCGCCGAGGCAGAACGACGAACCCCGAGGCGTCCTTCGGTCGGCGTGGGAGAAGCTCCGCGCGAGCCGGGCGAACCCGCCCGGCAGGGTCGGCGGTGGAGCGCGCCGAAAGGTACGCGGCGGCTCTGGAACAGGCAGAACAGATGTTTCGCGCGGCTTCCGTGGTAGGTCCGGCCACTCGACCCCTGCAGGTCTTCTACGGCTTGAGCCAGGCTGGTCGTGCCATCGCCGCAGCGGCAGTCGACCTCAAGGACTCGACGGACACGGCATCATGGCCAGCGGCTTCGACAAGCCCTTTGCCGACGTCGAGGTCCTCACTGACCCCGTGACGTCGCGGGGCAGTTTCGTGCGGCTTATTCAGCTCTCTGAAATCCCCGGTCTGGGGCAGGGATCCGGTGGGTCTACAAGAGGTCTGAGGCATGCTGGACGGGAGACGGCGAACTCGTTCTTCGCAAGTACCCGCGGCTCGCTAAGCACCATGAGTAGGTGCGCCGGGCACCACGCCCCGATGCGCCTCCCGACCTCACCCGCTACGACCAAGGCGGTGGAGGACTTAAGGAGGCCGCGTCGAAGAACCGGCCCGTCGGCCTGGAGAAGGTGGTGGCGGCCGGGCTGGAGCTGCCGGCTTCTCCACCTTCGACTCGATGATCTCCACGATCCGCAGCGAGGTGAACTCCTCGATCTGCTGCGGCATCCACGACCGGATGAGCCTCGCCGAGCAGGCGGGGATGCTGCGGCTGTTGGAAGAGCGCGGCAGTGACGGTACGACGCAGTTCAAGCGGCTGAAGCAGACCGCCCAGGGCCCGAGCTGGTCGCACTTCAAGCGCCTGTTCACGCACCTGGAGTGGCTGGACAAGCTCGGGGACACCGCGGTGTGGGTGGACGGAGCCCCCTCAGCGAAGGTCACCGACTTCGCCGGCTTCCGAGGGGCAGCGGCCCTCGGCGAAGCGGTTGGAGCAGGAGGTCAAGGCCCGGGTGCCGGAGCGCACGCTGATGGGGATCGTGGCCCGTACCGCGTTCTGGGGGTGGCTCTGCTTCGATGCGCGTATCGCCGCAAGATCACCCGGCCAGGAACCCTGTCCGGTTCACACGTTCCATGAACGGTTGAGATACGGCTTCTTCAGCTCTTTGTCGGTGGCTGAAGAGTGGTGATCATAATCTGTGCGCAGTGGTCGGTTCGAACGCTAGTGAGCGACCAAGATCTCTGTGAAGGCGGGGCGCAGCTCAGGGGGAGGCATTTGGTCGGTGACAAGGACATCGACGATCGATAGGTCGCCGAGGGCCATCGCTTTCTTGCGGGTGAACTTGGTGTGGTCTGCGGCGACTACGACTCGGTCCGCGAGGTCGAGAAGTGTGCGGCGTACTTCGACTTCGGCGGGGTCGAAGTAGGTGATCCCGCGGTCGATGGACAGTCCTCCGCAGCCGAGGATCATCAGGTCCAGATGGATTTGAGGCGGTTCCTGTGCGGCCGTGGAAGCGATCAGGCTCAGTTCGGGTGTCATAAGTCCGCCCAGGACGAGAACGCGGCTTCGGGTGTCGCGCAGTTCGAACGCCGCGTGAAGCGAGTTGGTGATCACGGTCAGATCGTCCCGGTCGGAGAGTTCCGCGGCGACAGCGGTACAGGTGGTGCCGGTGTCGATTCCCACTGAGGCGCCTGGCTCGACCATGTCTGCCACGGCCCGCGCAATTTTCGACTTCTCGGGCATCATTGTCGCGGTCCGCGATCCGTAGGCGGGTGCCCGGCGAGGTACGGCGCCGCCGTGGACGCGGTCCAGCAGTCCTGCCTGATCGAGTTCGGCCAGGTCGCGGCGGATCGTCATGCCGGACACCGCGAATCGTTTCGCGAGTGTGTTGACGTCGACCTGCCGGGATGTCTGCAGCGCGCTGAGGATGGCTCTCTGCCGGGAGTTGCGCACTGGTTCCACCTCGTCTTGAGCCACGCTCATCACGCTATCGGGCCTCCTGCCACGGGCTTCAACCAGGGTTGACGCGGTGCGCCCCCCTCCGCGTTGTTCATATGAACATCGCGGCGCCTCGATCGTACACCTGTCGGGCCTATCGTGTGGGCGCCCTTAATTCTGCGCCGACGGTCACGCGAGTGGCGGCCTATTGACCTGCAGACTTCCTGCGGCTAAGGTCCGAGCCACTAAATGTTCATTCGAACATTGCCGTCCGGAGGTTCCCATGGCTGTGCCCATCAAAGCTGGCATCGAGAAGGTGCCGGGCGGGCTGATGCTCGTCCCCATGCTCGTCGGTGCCGTGGTGCACACGGCGGCGCCGGACTCCGGAGAGTTCTTCGGCTCCTTCACCGGAGCTCTGTACACGGGCCTGCCCGCGATCCTGGCCGTCTTCTACGTGTGTCTGGGCTCGACCCTGGATGTGAAGGCGACGCCTTACATCGCAAAGAAGGGCGGTGTACTGCTGGGGAGCAAGATCTTGTTCGCGATGCTCGTCGGCATAGTCCTGGGCCGGCTGCTCGGGGAATCGCCGATCAGCGGTGGGGCGTTTGCGGGGTTGTCCACGCTGGCGGTCGTGGCGGCACTGAACGACACCAACGGCGGCCTCTACATGTCGCTGATGGCCCAGTTCGGACGTAAGCGCGACGTCGGCGCCTACAGCGTCATGAGTCTGGAGTCCGGCCCGTTCCTCACCATGGTCACACTCGGTGCCGCCGGGCTATCCGCCTTTCCCTGGCAGGCCCTGGTGGGAGCGATTCTTCCGTTGGTGCTGGGAATGCTCCTGGGCAACCTGGATCCCGAGATGCGTCGCTTCCTGGCCCCCGCCGTGCCGGCGATCGTGCCGTTCCTCGGGCTGTCACTGGGACTCACGCTCACCCTGACCGCGGTCTGGAAGGCCGGCCTGCTGGGGATCGGGCTGGGACTGTTCGTGGTGCTGGTCGGCGGGGCGGTTCGCGGTTCTGCTGTTGGCCGACAAGGCGAGCGGCGGCGACGGCATCGCGGGCCTGGCCGCAGCGACCACCGCCGGCAACGCGGCAGTGGTCCCCTCGATCGTCGCGGCCGCCAATCCCGTCTACGCGCCGGCCGCCCAGTCCGCGACCGTGCTCATCGCCTCGTCGGTCGTGGTGACGTCGATCCTTTGTCCGCTGATCACCGCTCTGTGGGCCCGACGGATCCTGAAGCAGCCCTCTGGCGCCAACCAGGTCGGCGACTCGACAGCCGACGCCGAGGGGCCATCCTCCATCCCGGATGTCATATCCAGCAGAAACCGCGCAACCGCCGCGCAGCGCGACGGCAATTGACGACGAACGTCCCTTACATCAGAGCCGTAGAAACGGAGAGCACCATGCGTGACCAAAGGGTTGTGCGCTGCACGTACTACCTGGAGTCGGAGATCGATCCGGAGCAGGCTGCCGCGATCATGGCCGGGGAGCAGTCCAGTGGCACCTTCATCGCCGTGCCCGGTGAGTCTCCCCGTATTCGCGAACGGCATGCCGCGCAGGTTGTCGACGTGCGGGATCTGGGCGTGCGCAGCCCGTCGCTGCCGTCACGTACCCGCCCCGAGGAGGTGCGGGCCGCCCTTGCGGTGGTCGAGTTCCCTATGGAGAACATCGGCACGGACCTGGCCACCTTGCAGACCACGATCGCGGGGAACCTCTTCGAGCTCGGTGAACTGTTCGCCTGCCGTGTGCAGGACATCGAGCTGCCGGACGAGTTCGTTGCCGCGCACCCGGGCCCGGCGTTCGGCGTCCCCGGCACCCGCAGGCTGATGGGGGACGCCGAGGGCGTCATGATCGGCACGATCATCAAACCGAACGTCGGCCTCGCCGAGGACGAGTTCCGTCTGCTGGTGCGGGAGTTGGCCAGGTCCTCGGTCGACCTGATCAAGGACGACGAGCTGATGACCGATCCGGCGTACTTTCCGCTGGAACGCCGTATCGCCGTGGCCACCGAAGAGATCCGGGAGGCCGAACAAATCACCGGTCACCCGGTCATGTACGCGTTCAACATCACGGGTGACCTCGCCGGGCTCCGTCGGCGACACGACATGGTGGTCGCGGCGGGCGGCCGGTGCGTGATGCTCAACGTCCCTGTCATGGGACTTCCCGCACTGGCCTGGCTGAGGGAGTTCTCCGAAGTCCCCGTGCACGGCCATCGTGCCGGTCTGGCCGGGTCGATGCGCTCGCCGGCGCTGGGGATGTCCTACCGGGTGTGGCAGCAGCTGGCCCGTCTGGCGGGAGCCGACCACCTGCATGTCAGCGGACTCGGCAGCAAGTTCTACGAGACCGACCTGGAGGTCGCCGCGAACGTGCACAGCCTGCTCGAGCCGCTGGGGAAGACCCTGAGCCCGGTACCGACCTTGTCGTCCGGGCAGAACGTCACCACCCCGGCACCGACCTTCGCCGCGACGGGGTCGACCGACCTCCTGATGCTCGCGGGCGGAGGCGTGGCCGCGCACCCCGACGGACCGGCTGCCGGCGTACACAGCCTCCGCGCCGCTTGGACGGCAGCCGTCGACGGCGTCGCCCTGAACGTGGCCGCACACGCTGCGGCCCAGGCAGGCGATCCGGCGCTGCTGCACGCCGGGCGCGCCTTCGGGGGAGTGGCCTGACATGACGTACGTCAGTTTCGTGGCCGACGACCTGACAGGCGCCAGCGATGTCCTCGCGCAGGCTCACCGCCAGGGTCTTGATGCAGTGCTCGTCGTCGGAGACGGCAGCCGGCCACTGCCCACCGATTGCGATGTGGTGGGGATCGCCGGTCCCTCGCGCTCGCTCGGCGGGGATGCCTTCGACGCGTTGGTCCGCGCACAGCTGGAGCGAATCGCCACGGCCGACGCCGATGTGCTGATCTACAAGGTCTGCTCCACCTTCGACAGTTCCCCCGCACGTGGCAGCATCGGCAGAGGCATCGAGCTGCTGCACGAACGGTTTCCCCATCACGGCCCGGTCCCGATCGCGCCGGCGCAACCGGGCTTCGGCCGGTATACCGCCTTCAGCAACCACTTCGCCGGCTACTCCGGCGGCGTACACCGCCTCGATCGGCATCCCGTCATGGCGCATCATCCGTCAACTCCCCTGCACGAGGCCGACCTGCGGCAGGTGATCGCCGCACAGCTGCGTAGCGGCGAGGTCCCCGCGGCCATCCATCTCCCCGCCTACGCCGATGGCTCCTTCCGCGAGCAATGGACGAGGCTGCGCCATTCCCACCAGGCCGCCTTCGTCGTGGACGCCGTCGAGGACGGCCATCTCGACACCCTTGCACGGGCACTGCGGGAGGACACCGCCCGCCCGGGCCCGGCAATCGTCGTCGGCTCCGGTGGTGTAATGGCCGCACTCGCCCGCACGGCCACCGAGCGCTCCATCGCTCCCTCTGCCACCGACACCCCGTCGGCCACGGGGCCCGTACTGGCCGTCAGCGCATCGGCATCCAGCACCACGGCCGCGCAGATCGCCGACGCCGTCGCGCACGGCTGGGCCGAACTGGCCGTGCCCGCGCAGGTACTCAACGGCGACGATCCGTCCCTGCTGGACGATCTGGAGCAGCGTGCGGCCGCCTGGCTCGAGGCCGGGCGGAACGTCGTCGTGCACACCACCCGGGGAACCCAGGACCCGCGCTACGCCGCGGCCGGCCCGCTCGACGCCGCGTACGTGGGTGCCTTCCTGGGCACCGTGGCCGCGAACATGGCCATCAAGGGGCTCACCCGGGACATCGCCGTGCTCGGCGGTGACACCTCCAGCCACGCACTGCTGGCCATGGGAGTCAGCGAGCTCCGTGTCTCCTCACAGTTCGTCACGGCCGCCCCCGTCTGCCGTACCGACAGCGCCGCGGCGGTGGCTGGCTGCCGACTGCTGCTCAAGGGAGGCCAAGTCGGCCCGGTCGACGTCCTCGACCGCTTCGCGCAGCCATCTCCTGCGGCCTGATCCGCCCACCCAGCCACCAGTCACCTCCCCACGCCCCACCCCCACACGGTAATTGAATTCAAGGAGTACGAACTCATGCGAGCAGTCATCAAGGCAGCGGCGGACAAGGGAGTCGAATACGTCACCGACGCACCCGAGCCCAAGACAGGCGACGGCCAGGTGGCGGTCGAGATCGCGGCGGCTTCACTGTGCGGCACCGACCGCGAATGCTACGAGTGGTCACCGGCCGCCCAGGCGTTCAACCTCGGGCTCCCCGTCGTCCTCGGACACGAAGCGGCGGGCACCGTCGTCGAGGTGGGCGCCGGGGTGAAGAACCTGCGCGTCGGTGACCGCGTCGCGCTGGAGAGCCACCTGCCGTGCGGGCAGTGCTTCGCGTGCCGCACCGGGGACGCCCACACCTGCGAGCGCACGCGCATCCTCGGCATGCACTTCGACGGAGTCTTTGCCGAACGCGTCGCCGTTCCCGACAGCATCTGCGTCCCTCTGCCCGACAACGTCGCCCTGGAGACCGGCGCACTGCTGGAATCGGCCGGCGTCGCGGTACACGCCATCCAGCGGGCCGGATACTCGGTGGCAGGCCGCGGGGTTCTGGTCAGCGGCGCCGGACCGGTGGGCATGGTCGTCGCCCGCCTAGCCTCCCTGATGGGCGCCGCCTACGTGATCGTGATCGAGCCGAACCCCTTTCGCCGCGCCGAGGCCGAACGGCTCGGTGTGATCGCCATGGAGCCGGGCGACGGTGTCACCGAGCGCAGCCGCGAACTGAGCGGCCACCGCGGCGGCGCCGACGTGGCCTTCGAATGCTCGGGAGCGGCCGCCGCACTCCCGCCCCTCTTCGAAGCGGTGCGCCGCGAAGGCACGGTCGTGACAGTGGGGCACCCGGGCCGCCCGGTGCCGATCGACGTCGCTGCCCAGATCAACAAGCGCGGCATCACCCTGCGCGGAATCTTCGGCCGCCGGCTGTGGGAGACCTGGGAGCAGACCATGCTCCTGCTGAACTCAGGCCGCCTCGACCTGGACTGGCTGATCACACATCGCCTGCCCCTGAACGAGGTCGACCAGGCCATGGACCTCCTCACGGGCGACGCGTGCAAGGTCCTGCTGGTGCCGGGGCTGAGCTGACTCTGCCGGACACCGGCGTGCTCTGCGCCGCAGGAGCACGCCGGTGTCGTGTCCGGCCGGTCAGTGCCCGCGGAACCGCGACGTCGCGCTCGCATCCCAGCGCAACATCGGCGCCCTCATGCCCGATCTCCGCAACGCCTACTTCCACGACATCATCAAGAGCACGCACGACGTGGCCACCGAGTCCGGCTTCCGGATGCTGATCGCCGACCACTCCAGCAACCCCGGCGACGAGTACGCCGCGGCCGTGGACCTCCTGGGACATGTCGACGGCCTGGCCCTGCTCTCCTCCCGCATCGCATCGCCCGAGCTGCGTGAACTCGCCCGCCAGCCCGGCCGGTCGTCCTGATCAACCGGGTCGGGCCCGGCATCGACCTGCCCATCGCACCACGGCCGGCAAGCTCGGCCTGCCCCACCTCGCGGAAACCATCAACGAGTTCACCCGCCGGGCGGACGAGGCGAAGATGGGCTACCTCGACTTCCTCGACCTTGTCCTCTCCGAGGAACTGGCCGTCCGCGACGACCGCCGGTTCCGCCAGGGCCTGCGGCTCTCCCGGCTGCCGCACCATAAGACGCTCGACGAGTACGACTTCTCGTTCCAGCCCGACCTCGACCCGCGGAAGGTCAAGGACCTGGCCACCCTCTCGTTCGTCGAGGCCAAGGCCAACGCGGCACTCCTGGGGCCGCCCGGGGTGGGCAAGACGCACATCGCTGTCGCGCTGGCGGTCGCGGCTTGCCGGGCCGGCTATTCGGTCTACTTCACCAGCCTCGACGACATGGTCCGCAATCTCAAAGCAGCCGAAGCCGCCGGCCGCCTGGCTAACAAGCTCGGCACCTATCTGCGGCCGGGCGTTCTCGTGGTCGATGAGGTGGGCTACGAAATCCTCGAACGCGGAGAAACGAACCTGGTCTTCCAAGTCATCTCAAAGCGGTATGAAAAGGGCTCTATCATCCTGACCTCGAACAAGACCTTCAGCGAATGGGGACAGGCGTTCGGCGACGAGGTGCTGGCCACCGCCATCCTCGACCGCCTCCTGCACCACTGCGACGTCATCTCCATTAACGGGCCAAGCTACCGGCTCAAGAACCGGCTCAAAGCCATCGAACGAGACACGGACGTGGCATAAGCCCCCTGGTCACCAAGCCTCACGAGACGCTTGATGCGGTCCGCTTCCATCCGCGACGACCGGCTCTCAAAGCAAGGTAGGCAGCCAACGCCGCAGCCCCGAGAGGCAGTAACGGATATAGAACTGCCGTTCCCCACGACGAGAGACCCCTATCCACCACCACAAGGGCTCCCCACGGCGTCTTCGCGGCGAGCACTACCTCCCCTTGCTTGCCGTCATAACGCACGATCGCTGTCTCCGCGCTCACGTCACCCACGAGCTGACCGGAACACTCGACGTAGCTTCCCCCTCGGCCGCCGCCTTCGCGCTGGCACTGCGAAAGACGAACCCGGACTTCATCTCCAGCCAGTCCCAGCCGCACGAGCCCTCCAAACCCGGCCCACACCGTTATCCCCACAAACAGCACGGCAATCACGGTCCAGGCCGCGGCCGCTATGCCCCACCCCTTAGTCGTCATGGAGTCAGCATGGCGCACCAGAATCAGGAGCACGTACTAACAGCTGGGGACGTTCATCTGTACGCAGCTGGGGAGAGAAGTCCGTACGCCGACACCATCCCGATCGTTGCCAGCCTCGACAGCCTGCGTCTGGCTCCCTTCACCGCGTGTGTCCGGCCTCGACCGCAGCAGGCCGTGGCCCCGGTCTCTGCGCTGCAGCCCGACGGCAGAGCCCCCTGACGCGTGGACCACCGTGCCACTACTCAGCAGAGCACCACCCAGGGCAGCGCGAAGGGTTCCCGCCCAGAGCAGGTGGAACAGTACGGGCAGGACACGCAGGACGTTCCCCGTGTCTTCGGCTCCTGTCCGTAGCCCCTGAGGCTGCCTGAATACCTCCACCAGACGCTCGGCGACATCGGTCTCACGGCCGCATCGCCCATGCCGACAGCGGGCCAGCCACCGCAGATTCGCCATGACCACCGCATCCGGAACACCGACGTGCACAAACTCCCAACCCACCGCCCAACAGGCCCGCTCGGTCGCGGCGAACGCTTCCGTGGTCCGTTCGTCGACACTGTCCTCGGCACGGACATCGACCACGCGGGCGCGTCTGTCCCGTCTCATTAGATCTTGCAAAGATTGGGGCGTTGGCCTGCAAGGTGACAGGTTGATGTGGAATTCGCTGCGGGACCGCAGGCTGTCGTCTGCGGTTGCGGCTCCGCCACCGAACCCGCGTCTCGTCGATCATGGCGGTGCCGAGGTGTCCTGAGCTGGGCTGTGTCAGGACGGTGAGACGTTTGCTGTCAGGGCTCTCACTGCAGGTGGCACTTTCCGGGGCAGGCCCGGTAGCTGGCTTCGTCAATGAGAACGGACAGCGCTCCCTGCGCGGGACGGTGTTCTTCCTCGCTATTCGGTGATGTTGGGGTTGCTGGCCAGGATGTCCTCGCTGGTCTGCCAGAGCCGGGGCAGGAACCGGGTGACGTCTGCGGCCCGGTGGTGAAGGTCCCGGCTGGAGCTGATGCCGAGGTCGGCAACGGCTGCCTGGAAGGCCGGGGCGAGGGCTTCGTGCAGTTGGGGAGCGTCGGTGGCCAGGATGGTGTGGCAGCGGGCGAAAGTCGCGATGATCCAGAAGGTGGCCTCGCGGTGGTCACCGGAGTCGATGAGAGTCTGGCTTCCGTCGATCGCGATCGGCCGTGCGGTGGGGGTGATGTCGCTGCTGAAGAAGAACGGGGTCTTCGCCACCTGGGCGGCGGCATCGAACGTCGCGGCGAGTTCGCGCAGGTGGTGCTGGACGCGTTGCGCCGACAGATGTGAACAGCCGAGAAGGCCAAGGAGTTCGGGATAGATGCTGAGGTCGCTGTACTCGGTGAGGACCTCGCGCGCGGCCGGGTAGCGCAAGCGGACGGTGGGGTTGCGCAGGGCGGCGGCGAGAAGCACGTGGCAGGTCACGCCGGTGGGGAACAACCAGGCGGCCACCTGCTCGTGGAACGGTGCTGAGGTGTCGATCGTCGCCAGACGGGTTTCGATCCGGTGGCGGGCAGCCTGACATCGGCGGCGGACCCAGGGCCGATCGGCGAAATGGGGTGAGATGAGAGCGTGCAGCTTGTGCAGATGGCCGGTGGGGTCATCGATGATCGTGTCGGTGCGGAAGCTGCCGGCCAAGTGGTAGGACGCGAGGACCTCGTCGGCGGAGGCGAGCTCGGCCCAGGGCAGGTAGCTGACCTCCAGCAGAGCGCCTTGGTAGCGGAGTTTCCCCGGCTTGGCCGGCGGGCTGTCGGCGGCGGTGACGACGAAGATGTCGACGTCGGAGGAGGGTGGCAGCTCGGCATCGTCCGGCAGTCCGACGGTCGAGCCGCTGAAGTACGCGCCCCGATAGCCGGCATCGGATTGGGCATACTGCGCGACCCACTGGACCGCAACGGAACGTGCCAGCCCGACTTTCACAGACAAATTCTCCCTCGTGACGAGTGCAAGACCTTCATTGTTCCAGTGTGCTGTGGCTGGTGGGATGCGATGCCGAGTCGCCGTGCCGCTTCGGTGGGCAGTTGGGGGTGGTCTCGCCAGTGCGGCGAGGCGAACAGGCCGGTGAGAACAACGGCTTCGGGATAGGTCACGAGCTCGATCCGCGCGTCGGACGGACGGTGGGGATCCCCGAACGGGTCCTGGCCCAGCACGTCGAGCCGACGGTTCCACTGCTGCTGAAGCGACGGTCCGCAGGTCTCGGTGGGAAACCACGTGAGTAGGTGGTCACGGGCGTCGACGAAGGCCAGGGCCGTGGCGGGGTATGTGCCGCGGCGCACAATCCGCTGATGTCGGCGGTTGGCGTGAAGCACCTCCGGCAGTCTCGTCAGGTCGTACTGTTCGTCCCCGAGAAGCCAGTGGTGGTGCCAGTGGCAGACGCCTTCGCGCGGCGGGGTGCTGCGGACGACAAGTCCATGGATGTGTCGGCGGGCCATGCAGAGTCGGCAGGCCGGGCGTCGTCGGGGCTCGATGACCTCTTCGATGGCGGAGCGAAGGTGTCGAAGCGGGCCGCCAATCGAGCCGAGCGGCGGCATCGCGTGGATCAGCAAGGACGAACCCCGGCCGGTCAAAACAGTGAGCCGTCTCAGTGCCTCAGGGGTCCAGTAGCCGACTCGGTTGTCGCCCCGGCGGTGTTGACGCGAGGGGCCGATCAGGGACGAGAGGGTGCCGATGCTGAGGTGGTTGGCGTCAGCGAGGTGGTTCAGGTAGGAGCCGATCGTCTCTCCGTGAACAGGCGGCGGGGACAGTGGCAGCACCCGCAGCCGCGTGGTCACGCGGTGCGCTTCTCGTTGCGGGTCCGACATCGACGCGCGCGAGGGAGGTTCTGCTGTTCGGCGCTCCCCGGTCGACGACGATCGTGTCCGTGACGATGACCGGCTTGGCCGCGGCGTGCTCCAGCCGGGCGTCGATGCTCATCAGGCGGGCGTGCGGGATGAGCGTAGCCGACATGCTCAACGCGTCTGCCCAGCCGGGCCGCATCAGCTCGGGCACCAGCATCCGCCCCAGCAGCAGGGCGGCATCGACCGCCTTCGTGCCTGCCGGCCGCAGGATGGCCGCGCAGATGGTCCGCGACGCGATATCGACCGCGATGGTCAGCTCGACTCTGCCGGTCACTCCGTCGTCCAGGACCGCCAGCACGTCCAGTGGTGTGGTGTCGATCTGCACCACCTCGCCGGGCCGGGCGGCCATGGTCGGCGTGAACGGCGCCTCCGGCCGCCGGGCCTGCGACCGCCTGGTCGTGGCCGCCTCGAAGCTGTGTCGCCCCTCGGCCAGCGCTTTCACCAACCGGTAATACGTCGCCCGGGGCGGGATGGGCACCACGCCGTCGCCGTGGCGTTCGGCCACCAGTTGCTCGGCCTGTCGCATCGCCCGGCTGCGGGTGCCGGTTGACTGGTTCTCCTGCGAGGCGAGCACCTCGATCAGGGCTTCCACCAGCCTTCATCCGCTCGCCCCGTACTCGGCAAGGACAGCCGTGTGGCCCGCCGGTCCACCAGACCCCACACTCCCTCGTCGCGCCATCGCAGCCGCATGTGGTGCAGGGTCCGGTCCGAGACCGGTGTTCCCGAGGCGGTCAGCTCGGCGGCATTCGCAACGATCCGCTCGTTGATCGTGCGCCATTTCGGGTCGAACTCCGGCCGGGGACTGGTGCCCGTAGGTGCATCCGGCGGCACCCCGGTCTCGACCTCGACCAGGTGCCGCTCGAAAAACTGGGCCTTACGCAAGGCGGGTTCGGGAACTGTGTCGAGCTGCCCGAACGGCGGCAGGCCCGGCGGCGTGGCCTGCGAGTCGAGCAGTTCGAAGTCCTCGGCGGCCAGGAGGTGGGTGAACATCACCAGCGACGGCGCCCCGTGGCTGTCGACCAGTCGGACCGTGGTGCCCGCGAGCCCGGCCACGGTATGAACCTGACCGTCGAATCGGACCCGGTCACCAACACGCAGCACGGACGATTGGACGATTGCCGGCCCAGCCGAACGGCCTCACATAAGGTTGTGCGTTTCAGTGCGACGCTTTGTGTGTTCTGGGTAGGGTGGCGGTTGGAGGTGATCGTTGTGTCCCATGAGCAGGACAAGCTGTTCGCGTCGGTTGACGCGTTGCTGGAACAGGCGGCTGCGCAGGATGACCTGCCGGATCCTGGCGAGCGCAAGAGGCTGCGGGAGGCGGGCGGGCTGAGTCAGGATCAGGTCGCGCGGGCGCTGTCGGTGCGCCGCGAGACCATCACCGGCTGGGAGTCGGGGCGGACCGAGCCCCGGCCCCCGAAGCGCGCCGCGTACGTCCGGCTCCTGGACGGTCTCGCCGCCCGCAACCCAGGTCAGCCCACCAGCAGCAACCCTCGGGTGCCGGAAGCATCCACCGGCCCCGCCGCACCGCAGCCTGAACCGGCGCCGGCACCCGCCGTTGCTGCACCCGTCGCGGCCCCGCCCGGTTCGCCAAGCACGACCAGGACGGCAGCGACGTCGCGTCGCCCGGGAGTCAAGAAGCCGGTGGCGAAGAAGCCGACTGTCGCCCCGGCCGCGGTCGACCCGCGTTTCGCACATGGCCGGCTCGGTGTGCTCGATGGTGACGGATCGCTGTACTGCGCCGGCGGCCTGGTCCTGGACTGCCCGGCCACCAACGTTGCCTCGCTGGTCGACTGGACCCTGAGCGAGGCGAAGCTGGGCACGCCGCGGCTGCACCGCAACGGCAAGGACGGCGACCCGCTCATCGTGATCACCGCGGCCGCCGCCGAACATCTGGGACTGCCCGCCACCCTCGAGGACCGCAGAGGCCTGCGCCTTGCTGAGGACCACAAGGTCCTCAAGCAGATCACCAAAGCGAAATGGCAGCTCACCCGGCGCGGCTTCGGCCCCTGGGCGCGGGTGTACCGGCCCGCGGCGGGCGGGCAGCGCCAGTGTGTGCAGTTCGCGATCCTGCCGTGGGGCGCGCTCGACACCCGCTCCTGGGGCAACGCCGATCAGCTGCCGCCCGCCGAACTCGCCGCGGTACTGGGCACGTACGCCCAGCGGGTCATCACCCCGCGCGGATCGACGGCCGTCTCGGGCCTTGAGCTGATGACCGCGCTGCGCCCGCCGACCCGGGCCGTGAAGGACGAAACCACCGGCGCCTGGGTGTCCGGCCCGGTGGCCGGCTCGCTCACCGAAGCAGTCGACCCCGCGCCACCGGAGGCCCCGTCCGAGCACCCGATCGTCGCCTCCCTGTTCCCCCGCCACCACGAGCGCACCCCGGCCGACGTCCTCGAGGAGGAAGCCTTCGAGTGGATCCGCGATCCACAGCTGCTCACCGACGCCGAATGCGCGAAGAAGTACGCGGTGGGCATCGACGTGAACACCGCCTTCCTCGCCGCCGCGAACCGGCTGAACGTCGGCCTCAGTGAGCCCCTCCACGTCACCGCACCCGTTTTCGACAAGACGGTGCCCGGCTCCTGGCTGATCGACCTGTCCACCATCGAGATGGACCCCCGGCTGGCGAACCCGTTCACCCCGCACGGCACGCGGCCGACCGGCCCGGCCTGGTACGCGACGCCCACCGTCGCCTACGCCCAAGAGCTCATCGATACCTACCAACTGCCCGTCACCCTCACCCCGATCCAGGCATGGATCCGCACCGCATCCGGCCCGTACCTGGACCCCTGGTACAAGCACCTCTCGGACGCATACAAGGCGACGATGGCCGACCTCGGCATCGAATCCGGCATGGAGGAAAACGACTTCCTCACCGCGATGGCCACACACAAGCGACACGATCCCGGCATGGCCATCGTGCTGTCCGCGATCAAATCCACCATCAAGGGCAGCATCGGCAAGCTCCGCGAACGCCCGCAGGGCGCCTCCCACAAGTACGGCGAGCGCTGGCCCGCACTCGAGCGCCCGACCTGGCGCCCGGACATCCGTGCCGCCGTCATCGCGGCGGCCCGGGTCAACATGCACCGCAAGCTCATCAAGACCGCCCTCGCCTCTCAGACCTCTCCGGCCCCGGTCGGGCACCTGCGCTTCGACGAGGACGCGCTCCTGCCTGTCGCGCTGCTCTCGGACTGTGCGGTTTTCCTCGCCGACGACCCCTCGCCGTACGGCTTCCTGCCGCGCACCGCCGACGGCAAGCCGGCCCCCGGCGGATTCCGTCTCGGAGTATCGCCCGGGATGGTCAAGCACGAAGGCACCCAGGAGTTCATGTGGGCCGCCCAGATGCTGGATCAGGGCCACAACCCGGCCCGGCACATCAAGGGCACCGACGCCGCCGACGACGGAGAGTAGGAATCTGATGGGCATCATCGGAGACAGCCTCGACAAGGCCTCAGCCAACGTGTTCACCCGCCCGATCCCGAAGTCCGCCGGCGCGCAGATCCGGTTCCTCGTGAAGCACGAGAAGGGCTCCACCCGCACGGTCGCCCGCCGCCTGGGCATCTCCCAGCGCACCGTGGAGCGCTACCTGAAGGGCCAGATCAAGAAGCCCCGCCCCGAACTCGCCGACCGACTGCAGGGCGAGGTCCGCAAGAACTGGCAGCCGGTGGTCCGCAAACGCGCCCGCACCCAGGCAGCAACCGCGACCGGCATCACGATCGAAACCCGGGCCCGCTTCGGGTTCACCGCCGCGCCCGGAACGACGGATGATGGACGCATCCGGCTGATTACCCAGCACCTCCCGCCCGTTTACGCCGACCGCCTTTTCACCGCGAAAGACGCCGGGGCCGGTGAGCAGGAATTGCGGAACATCGTCGCTCAAGGACTGCAAGAGGTCTATTTCAAGGACGGCGGCCGACGCGCAAATGATCTTCTCGTGGAATTCACCGACATCGATTATCTCGAAACCGACTATTCCTGATTCGGGCGCACCGGCTACCGCCGGTGCGCCCCGCCCTGCGACGATCGAGGCTGGGTGGGACGCACCGTGGAAGACCCAGCTGGCGCCTGTGTAACAGCGCCAGGGCGCGCCACCCAGCGCGCACCCGGCGCGCGCTCCGCCCCTCCCCACCTCACGACCCCTATCGACCGACAGCCGAGCAGCTCCTCTACCCACTGACTGGACGTGCTTCATCGCCACCGGCGCCTTCGCGGGGTGGCTCAATTCACGAACCCTTGGAGATCAACGAAGCCAGAAAGCCGACCGGAATCCGGACCCCCTGGCAGTATTCGGACGGTCGGCCACCGACGGCGAGCGCGAGAGGTTCAGCCGCCTGCCGGATGTGCAGATCGAAGAGTGGGTGGGCGACGGGCACTTCGTCCACCTCGTCGATCCCAGGCGGTTCGCGACGAGGCTCCGCACGTTCGTCGAACACTGCGACCAGACGGTCTGACCGACGGGCCTGTCCTCCTTAGCTTAGGGAGGAACGCCTGAGGGGCTTCGGCGGGTCAGGGCCTGTGGCGAAAGTCGATCTTGAGCGTGAGACGATCTGGTCGTTTAAAGTCCAGGCGCTGGTACATGTCCTCAGCCCAAGCCGTCGAAGTCTGCCGCACCAGCCCCGCCTGGCACGACCCGAGCGTCGATGAGAGCTTGTTCCTCGGGGGCGCTCGCAGTGTGTCAGGTGAGCGGGGCTCTGGAGACCGACTGGGGGCCAACGGCAGAGGTGGACTCATGAACATCGAGATCAACAAGCAGGTCGTGGCACGCTTCGACGATCTTGTCCGCAACCGCGATGTCAGCCAATTGGACGATCTGTGCACGCCGGACATGGTCAATCATGCGCTGGCCCCGGGACGCCCGGCCGGGCTCGCCGGGACCAGGGAGTTCCTGACCACGATGGCGCGAACCTTTGACGACGACCATTTTCGTGAGTCCTTCATTGTCGCGGAGAACGACCTGGTGGTGCAGTTCGGCGTACGGGCGGGCCACTGGGCCGGCGGCGACTTCCTGGGCTTCCCGGCACCGAGCGGCGACTACGCCAGGGACGTGGCCTTCGCCTACCGCCTGGTTGACGGGCGCATCGCGGAACGCTGGGCCATACGTGACGACCTCAGCATGCTGCGCCAACTGGGCGCGCTCCCGCGCTAGGTGGTGCAGGTGGACGGGCCGCTGAGCGTCGTTGGCTCACTCTCCAGGTTCGCGCACGGCTTCAGATCCGTGATTTGCGCAGCGAGCGCCACGTGGCTCCGGCCAGTGCCCGCATCGACTGAGGAACCGAGAGCCGCTCGTGTTCGCGATGGAGGCCCAGTTCTACGGGCGAGCCCATCTTGTTCGAGGAGACCGAGAGTGACGACCGCAGCGCCCTCCGAAGTCATCGGGCGGTGCGCACCGATACGCCGGGTGTCGGCTTCGATGCTCGCGCGCTGGTGGGGATCCGGCCAGAGGGGTGTTTTGTCGCCAACAACGTGCAACGGAGTTACCGGATTGCCGGGTTCGGGCTACACAGGAAGGACGGGTGTTGCCTGACGGGGGGACTGGCCGGGTGCTGACGATCAATGTGGCGGTGTTGCTTGTGGTCATCGTCTTGTTTCGGTTGCGTCGTCGGACGGAGGCCAGGAGCCGGTTCGATGAGAAGGTGACCGTGGTGACTGTGCTGGTGTTGGGGGTGCTGCTGGCCCCGACGGAGTTCGGTCACGGAGTCCTGAACGTCTTGGACCAGCTCGTGCAGGGCGTTTCGCACTCCGGCTCGTGACCTCTCGGGAACCGTCGCCTGCCGGCGTGGTCAGTTCCCTCCGGCGGGCCAGGCGTTGAGCTTGTCCTACCTTCCAAGCGTGGGTCTGAGCCGGTCATTCGTAAGATCGGCGGGCCCGGGGGTTCTGGGTATGGCTGTGAGCTTGTCGCCGTTGGATGGCTCAAAGAACTTGGCCGCCCGGAGCCCCGCGACGACTCGACCGCTAATTGGGATACGCGACTTGATCGCTTCGTAGGACAACGTCGGCGAGGTCGTCTGCGGGATTCGTGTACGACGACGAGCTGGCGGAGGTGACCGTGCCCCAGATCTGGGCCGGAGTGGACATTGGCAAGGAACACCACCACTGCGTGGTGATGGATGCCCAGGGCGAGCGTCTGCTCTCGCGCCGAGTCCTCAACGACGAGGCGGCCCTGCTGGAGCTGATCTCAGATGTACTGGCGCTATCCGGCGAGACGCTGTGGGCGGTGGACATCAACCATGGCGGCGCCGCGTTGCTGATCGGCCTGCTGCTCAACCACGAGCAGCCGATGGTCTATATCACCGGCCTGGCCGTGCACCAGGCGTCGACCGCATACCGGGGCCAGGGCAAGACGGATGAGAAGGACGCCTTCGTCATCGCCGACCAGGCGCGCATGCGCATGGACCTCGGTCTGCTGCGGCCCGACGATGAGATAGCCGTCGACCTGCGCACCCTGACCGCCTGCCGTACTGACCTGGTCAACGACCGCACCCGTCAGATCAACCGGCTCCGATCGCAACTCCTCGAAATCTTTCCGGCGTTGGAGCGGTCACTGAACCTGAATAAGAAGGGCCCGGTCGTCCTGCTGGCCAGCTATCAGACACCGGCTGCGATCCGCCGCAGCGGTGCCAGCCGGATCGGCACATGGCTGAAGAACCGCAAGGTCAAGAACGCCGCCGCGCTCGCCGAGACCGTGGTCGAGGCGGCCAGGTCGCAGCACACCGCACTGCCGGGCGAGAAGTTGGCAGCCGCGATGGTGGCCCGCCTAGCGAAAGGGGTGATCGCCCTCGATGAAGAGATCGCCGAGCTCGACGCACTCATCGAGGCACGGTTCCAGGAGCACCCGCACGCCGAAGTGATCCGCAGTCTGCCCGGCATGGGTGCCCTGCTCGGCGCCGAGTTCATCGCTGCCACCGGCGGAGACATGGAAGCTTTTGGCACCCCCGACCGCCTGGCATCCTTCGCCGGCCTGGCCCCCGTTCCTCGTGACTCCGGCCGCGTCAGCGGCAACATGCGCAGGCCCCGCCGCTACCACCGCGGCCTGCTCCGGGCCTTCTACCTCTCCTCGATGGCCAGCCTGAGATCATGCCCTGCCTCGCACAGGTACTACTGGCGCAAGCGGAACCAAGGAAAGGGCCACAAGCAGGCACTGCTGGCCCTCGCCCGCCGCAGAGCCAATGTTCTGTGGGCGATGATCCGGGACGGAGCGTGCTACCAAGCCCAACCGTCAGTCACGGCAGCGGCTTGACATCGTCATTGGGAAGTTCTTTATGATTCGGTGTCCGTGTTGACCGTTTCGCTGGATGTTGACCGAGTCTGTGACTGGTCAGGCCAGTGGCCAACTCGATCCGCGCATGCTGGGACAACGCCCAAGGGCAGTACATTGCTTGTGAGACGCGGCCAATCCATGGCACCAGAGGCCAGGGCGGGGGATGCCTGCGATGCAGGAGTCAGAGCCGGTTGACACGCCGCGTCGTGCCGGCAATAAGGGCCTACTCATCTTCGCTGTGGCGAGCGCGCTGTTCCTCGTGGCCTTGGGCTACCTCGTTGATTCGATGTTGGGCTGGTGGGCTGGGCCCGACTGGATGCTCGTTGTGGCCGGTGTGGTGTTCGCAAGCGTCGTCGCCTTCGCACGCCTCTCCACTAAGTGAGAGTTCTGGCGTCGGTTCGCCAGTTGATCGGGCCGGGGCGGACGTCAGGCTTCCGCAGACGCTCCCGCGCTTTGGTGCGATCCGGACACCGGGGGGCTTTGCTCACAGCGGTGGCGAACATCCCCGGGGCGTCTTGGGGCGCACCTGGCCGGGCGGCAGGTGGCGGGGGTTCAATGGCGGTCATGATGCGTAGAAGAACGTCATCCACCGCCGCCGTCACCGTTGTTGCTGCTTGCCTGTTCGCCGCTCTCACGTCGTGTTCCTCGGATTCTTCGGACGGGTCAACCGCTGAGGGCCAGCCCAGCAGGTCCGGATCCAGGCCGGCGACCGATCCCACAGAGACGGCCACGCCATCGCCCTCGCCAACCGGGCCGTGTGCTGACGGGACGTGCGAAATCAAGGTCGCGGTGGGAGATGTCGTGACCGTGCCAGAAACGTACGGCCTCGGGCCGATCAAGGTGACAGCGATCGCCGGCGGCAAGGTCGACATGGTCGCCCAGTTGACAGGGTCGGGCTACAGCGTCTCGGGCTGTTCCGGTGGCGACGGCGTGTCGTCGAAGGGTGAAGGCGGTGTCGGGTTCAGCTGCGGGCAGGGACCCGCCGCGACCATCAACGATGCCATGAGCCTGAAGGTCGTCGACATCCTCGATGCGGCCGCCGTCCTCCGCATCAAACCCGCCGGGTGACACACGGCCCGGCCCTTTGCGACCGGGCCGCTTGCGTGCATTTCAGGAACAAGCTGTGAGGCGGGTGTGGTCGACCCTGCAGGGTTTCCTACGTTTTCCCCTGCGTTCCCCCCTACGGTGTCTTACTCGCATGGCGAGCGTGTTTGCGCAGTTCAGACCCCTAGGAGTTGTCTTCAAATGTCACGCCCACATCAGGAGTGATGCGAGGGTGACGGCTGCTTGGTAGGACTCGGCGGTCTTGTCGTAGCGGGTGGCGATTCCGCGCCATTGCTTCAGGCGGTTGAAGCAGCGTTCGACGACGTTGCGGTTTTTGTAGAGCTGTTTGTTGAAGGTCGGTGGGCGGCCGCCTCGGCTGCCACGTCGTAGGCGGTTGGCGATCTGATCGGCTCGTTCGGGGATGGTGTGGCCGATGCCGTGCCCGCGGAGTCAGGACCGGATCGCCTTCGAGCTGTAGCCCTTGTCGCCCAGGACGTGATCGGGTCGCACTCGGGGCCGGCCCGGACCGGTTCGTGGCACCCGTATCGCCTCCATCACGGCGGTGAACTGGGTGCAGTCGTTTGTGTTCCCGCCGGTGATGGTGAAGGCCAGCGGGCGACCCCAGGCATCGCAGGCCAGGTGAATTTTGCTGGTCAGGCCGCCACGGGACCGTCCGAGTCCGGGGCCGCGGCGCCCCCTTTTCGCGCCCCGGCGGCATGCTGGTGGGCGCGGACCACGGTGGAGTCGACCGACACCAGCCAGTCGATATCGCCGACCGCGTCCGCTCGCGCTTGGGCGGCCTGGAGCATCCGTTCGAATGTGCCGTCCAGAGCCCACCGACGGAAACGGGTGTGGAGTGTGGCCCACGGGCCGTATCGGTCGGGCACATCACGCCAGGCCGTTCCGGTACGGAACTTCCACACGATGCCGTTGAGCACGGTGCGGTCGTCCGTCCGCCTCCTGCCTCGTGACGAGACAGGCAGCAGCGACCGGACGAACTCCCACTCGCAATCCGACAGTTCATGGCGACGCATCACCCGGCCATGATCCACTACTCAAGATCTTTTGAAGACACGGCCTAGCGCACCACGCAGTAGCGGGCGTAGACGACTCCGGAGCTGAAGGTGCGGGTCTCGACGAGTTCGAGATCCACCCGGCGCTCGTGCCGGGGAAAGAAGGGGACGCCACCACCAATCAGCACCGGGTAGACCCTGGCCCGGTACTCGTCGATCAGACCCGACGCGGCCGCCTCGGCGGCGAGACTCGCGCCGCCGACCGCGATGTCGCCCTCTTCCGGCGCGGCTCGCAATCGCTCGATCTCCTCCGCCAGGCTGCCGGAAGCCAGGCGGGTATTTCCCTGCACCGCCGACAGCGTGGTGGAGAACACCACCTTGGGGAGCGGCTTCCAGATCGCGGCCCACTCGAGCATTGAGTCGTCGAGCAAGGGGTTCTGGTCGGCGGTCTCCCAGTACAGCATCGTCTCGTACAGCCGTCGTCCCAACAGGTGGACGCCGACCCCTCGGATCTCGTCGGTGACGAAACGGAAGACCTCGTCGTCGGGCTCCGTCCAGTTGAAGTCACCGTCCGGCCCGACGATGTACCCGTCAAGTGAGACGCCCATCGAATACGTCACGCTGCGCATCAGAAGTCCTCCTCGCTACCGGGTTCGACAGTACGGCCGCCGGACACCGCAGGGCTCACCTAGGCTCGCGAGATCCCCCGAGGGTCTCCCCGCTCCGCGAGAATCATCACGAAGGGCGGCGATCTTTCAAAAAGATACTGAAAGGTGGGTCTCTCACATCCGAGGAAAGCCCGGGAACGTCTACTTATACGTTTTGGTTGTTCTCCCGAAACTTCATTTCACGGCCGTTCTCCTGCGCACCTGCCACGTGTCACAGGACGAGTGGGGTCTGTGGCAAGCCTGCAGGAGGACGGCGGAACAAACACCCGCGCCTGGGTCAGGATCCGCCGAGGCCCGATTCCAGCGAAGCCGTCATCGGCTGGTGCGGGGCAGACCCGAGAACCCGGGGATCCCATGGTGGGGCTGCCCATCAGTGCCAGCCGATCAGGCGTTGGATCTCGCGGAAGGCTGGCTGTCCGATCCTGCTGGCCTGCGGAGGCGGCGCGGGCGCCGCTGGCCGGCGGGCGCCCCGGGTGGGGTCTGCCGACCGAACGAAGCCCCGGCCGGCTCGATGAGCCGACCGGGGCGGGCTGGAGGCAGTGTTGTTTCAGTGGTGGCCGTGGGCGGTGTCGGAGGCTCCGCCGAAGAGCCGTGCGACAGCGCGGAATGGCAGGGTGGCGACGGTGGCGACGGCACCGCCAACAGCACGAAATACGTCCGCGATTGCCTTCAGCATCTGATGTCCTCCATTCGATAGCATCGCGGAGCCGGAGGCGCCGCGATGCGGCTGTTCAATAAGCCCGTACCCGTCCGGTCCAGGAAAAAACTGAGCGATCCACGGCCAGATCGAGTGCCCCAAACGGCAGGATCAACTGGTGAGCGCAGAAGTGACAGCGGGATGGGCCGGCCTTATCGTGGCCGCGGTCGGTGCGGCGGGCGCCTTCATGCCTACGTGACGAACTACTACCCGGGCGAAACCTGTGGCATCGCCCTCGGTTCCGCCTCGGGCATCGGCCGGATCGGCTCGATCGCCGGCCTGACGATCACCGGTGCGCTGGCGACCGCGGGATAGGCCCCCGTGGGCGCCAGGAAGCCGAGGACGGCTATCACCGCGAAGAAGTAGAAGCCTGGTGAAATCTCGACGCCGAATGTCGGCGACTCCCGACGTCGTTCACATGTTCGGGTAGGGCAGGCATTGAATGCTGGTGTCGCTGAGCCCTATGCGGCCGGGCTGTCTTCGAGGTCGACTTGGAACGTCTCTTCCAGGATGCGTCGACCCGCCCTGGTGACGGTGAGGGCTCGGGGCTGTAATTCGATCCACCCGTGCTCTTCTTCGAGCGCCCTGTCCCCCTACCCTGCGAGCGTGTCCAGGATTTCTGCGATCGGGGTGGGGTCCAGAGGGCCGATGTGTGACGCCCCGGGAAAGTCGTGCACGCGGAAGCTGTTGCCGGGCGTGAACGCGTCGGCTTCCGCGATCATTCTGTCCTGGAGTGCGGTGGCGATCGTCCGGTCCCTGCCGAAACGCAGGTAGGTGCGGGGAATGCGTCCCCAGCTACCGGCCCGGCCGACCGCTCGGCCCGCATAAGCGGTGACGGGCTCGTCGGTCTGCAGGCCGGCCAGTATCCGGCGGAATTCGGCGTCGGGGTAGTCCGCGCAGATCATCTCCTTGAGGAGGGCCAGCTCACGGCTGTCACCTGTCCGGAAGTTCAGTCGTAGGACACCGAGCCGGTCCGGGTCACCCACCGTCAGCTCGACCGGGCTGACGGCGTTCGCGTTCTCGGGTGCCGCCGTGCAGGCGTCCGCTGTGGGCAGGACACGGCTGGGACAGAAGGCCGCCATGTAGCAAATGTGGTGCAGCAGATGCGGGACGGCATCGCCGACACGGCTGACCGATACGCCACCCAGGCTGTGCCCGACCAGCACCACCGGGCCGTTGCCTGCCGCCCGCCGCACGATGCCCGTGACGCGCGCCTCATAGTCCTCCAGCCCGAGGCCCTTCAGCGGGGAGAGCTCGGCCGCCATCGCTTTGAGGTCCTGCCGCTGATACGACTCCGGCACGAAAGCCTCCGCGCCGTGCCGCGGCTGGTCCACCATGACGACGCGGTGACCGCGCAGCGTCAGCTCACGCGCGATCGGCATCCAGAACGCGCCGGCGCTGTGGGTACCGTGCACCAGCACGTAGGTGGTGAGCCCGCGACGCGGGTCCGCTGCGGCCGGCGAGCTTCCCAGCCCGGTGGCCAATGCCACGCCCCCCACCGCGAGTCCCAGCCCACGCAATGCCGTCCGCCGGGTGGCACCTGATCGTTCTTCGTTCGTCGCATTCATCATGAGCACGACGCTATGAGAGGCCCACTCGGCCCGCCAGCGGTCCAGCACCACCACAGGGGTAGACCCAACACCACCTTCCAATGCAGCCGTTCCGCTTGGTCTGAAGGCGTGGAACTCCCGTGATCGCGGACAGAAGGTCCTCTTCATTTCGGCATCGCGTCACGAAGGGAGTAGCTTCCCGAATGATCCTGTGATGGTCATCGAGTAGGCCGACGTTGGCGCGTCGGTCGGGAAGACTCGCCTCGTGCTCACGCTCGTCAATGCTGACGGCTTCATGCCAATGCGTTCGCATGCGTAGAACCATGGCCGCCGCCGCGGTGGCCGCTACTTGTCGGCGTGCGTGTCAACGTGCACACCCAAGTACGGCTGAACGCGCAGCGTCGTGCGGATCGACGATGAGGCGAGCGGAGGCAGGTCCGATGCTTCAACCGACCGCGATCGACCACCGGACTCAGCGAGACCCATAAGAACGGCCCGGCGGCCACCGTGATGTTCCGTTCCCAACGGCCTGGGATCGAGCGTGCGCCGCATCCGCTTCTGCCGACGGAGTGGGGACACTTGGCGCCTGACAGCAGTGGACGGAGCCGTCCGCAAGGCCAAACATCGGGTCGGTCAGAGCCGTCTCGTGGTGAACAGGGTAGTCCCGTGCACCGCGTCCACTTCCTTCCGCTCGGTCTCGGTGAACCCGACCTTGGCCAGCACACGGCGAGAAGCGGTGTTCCAGTCCCAGACCGTGGCCCACAGACGTTCGTACCCAGACGATCTCGCCCAGGCCAGAACCGCCAACGAGGCCTCAGTCGCGTATCCCTGACGCCAAACCCGGCGCAGCAGCTCGAAGGCCAGTTCCGGTTCCCTTACCGATCCTCGGCCGCTGTCGACCAGCCCGCAGTAGCCGATGACGTCATGAGAGGCCTTCCGCTCGACCGCGAGCAACCCGATCGACCACGGCTGGTTGGTACGGATCGAATCCTCGAGCTCCGCGACCGTGGGGTGTCCGTCCCGGTCGATTCGGCGGTGCGGCGGCACTCGTGGGTCACGTTCGGTCCACAGCTCACGCTGGACGACAGCCTCGGCTACCCGCCAAGGTCTGAGCAGCAGCCGACTCGTCTCGAGTACAACCTCACTGGCTGGAGACGCGCCAACTGTCATGGCAGCAACCATGTCACGGGTGAACGAGCTGTCGGGCCACGGGGTGCGCTCCGTTCGTGGTGATCATGGACGCTCGATATGCGGGACAACCGAGATCAATCTTTGAGTGTCGTCTTGGACGTGCACGTACGGCTGTACGCGGGGGACACGTTGACCCGTACGCCGGCCCACCTTCTGCGGCGGCCGACCGGCTCGTTCCGTCTGGGCCGCCGTCACGGCCGGCGGCGGCTCCGGCGGCACGGCGCTTCACGTAAGGGATCCGCCGGTGACCCCTCGGCCCATCCCCTTGTGTCCGTCGGCGTCGCCGCGTCCGCCGCGCTCGCTATCCTGCCGCCGGCCCGGCCGCGATCCTCAGCGCACGCCCGACACGCGGCGAGACCTCACCCCGCCGCATCGCGGACAACGTCGCCATCGACCGCGTCAACGACGCCACTGTCCCGCGGCCCCAGCCGGACGCGCAACGGCCCGCTACGACGCCAGGCACGGTGTGCGGCAGCTGTTCCACGCCCCGTCTTCCCCCACTCCACCGTCGGCGGTGCAGCGGCGGCTCACTATCCTTTCGCCCAGCACGGACGAAGGAGCACTGTGGTGGGACCTATCGAAACTCAGGTGGCTGTCGTCGGGGCCGGGCCCGCCGGCCTGACACTGGCAACGCTGCTGCACCAGCGGGGCGTCGCCTGCGTGGTGATCGACAAGTTCCGGCGCGACCAGCTGGTGGCCAGGTCCCGTGCCGGTTTTCTGGAACGCCGCACCGTGCGGCTGCTGGACCACCTCGGCCGTTCGAAGCGGCTACACGCTGAGGGCCTGCCCCATACGGCGTGCGAGTTCCGGTGTGACGGCGAGGTCGTGCGGCTGGACTACGCGGACCTGTGCGGAGACACCCCGAGCTTCGTCTACCCGCAGCACCAGCTGGTGGCCGATCTGCTGGACGGGTACGTCCGGGACGGCGGAGCGGTACTGCTGGGGCACCCCGTCGTCGGCCTCGGCACCGAGCGGGCGCGGCCGGTGGCGCGGTGCGCGGACGGCACGGTGGTACCGGCCGATGTGGTGGTGGATGCAGCCGGCCAGTACGGTCCCGTGCGCGCCGACCTGCCCGCTGACGCCTTCACCCAGTACGACATCCGGCACGGTGTGCGGCTCCTCGGCGTCCTGGCGCGGACTCCGCCCTTCGCTCCCCATACCGTCTACGGTCAGCACCGTGAGGGGTTCGCGGGGCAGATGCTGCGGTCCGCGGACGTGACGCGCCTGTACCTGGAGGTGTCCCCGGGTGAGAGCCTGGAGGACTGGCCCGAAGAACGCATCTGGCGTGAGCTGGATGCCCGGTTGGCGCTACCGCCGGGGGCGCTGCGGCGGGGGCCGGTGCTCGAGAGGTCTCTCGTGGAGATGCGTACCTGGGTGGTGGAACCCATGCGCCTGGGGCGGGTGGCGCTGGTGGGTGACGCGGCGCACATCGTGCCGCCCTCCGGTGGCAAGGGGATGAACCTCGCCATGGCCGACGCGGCCGATCTCGCGGCCGCCCTGGGCCGGTACTTCCGCGAAGACTCCGCGGGGGATGTCGGTGAGGTGCTGGCGGCCTACTCACGGCGGCGCCTCACCGACGTGTGGCAGGTGCAGGAGTTCAGCCACTTCATGCTCCACCTCCAGCATGGCCCGCTTCCCGGTACCCCGGACGCGGGGTACCTCGAAAAGCTGCGGCGGGCCCGGCTGTTCCGGCTGCGCGACGACCCGGCCTACGCGCGCGCCTTCCTGGAACGCTACATGGGGCCCGAACTCCCGCCGGGCCTGTGACCCGCGACTCGGCTACATGGAAGCCGACCGCTACGAAGAAGAACTCCTCTTCCAGGTCCTGACCGAACGCGAGGAGAAGAACAGCGTCGCCATCTCCTCCAACGAGTCCCTCGACGGCTGGACCAAGACTTTCACCGACCCCCGCCTCTGCGCGCCATCGTCGACCGCCTCACATTCAACGGCACCATCATCGAGACCGGCACCGTCTCCTACCGACTCGCCAGCACCCGAGCCGAGCCGAGGCCGAGGCCAGCTAGTGACCTGAGTCGAAGATTCGTCGTTGGTTGGGCATGAGTCGTCCGGGTCCGAAGATTCCGCCGTTGTCGGTCACTGGTGCTCAGCGGGGGGTGCTGGAGGGTTGGGTGCGTCGCCGGACGACGGCTCAGGCTCTGGCCCAGCGGTCGCGGATCGTGCTGGAGTGCGCCGAGG
>NZ_JBFBAK010000020.1:0-39201 GCF_040689485.1 Streptomyces sp. NPDC051322
GCACCCCAGACCGTTCGTCTGGACGAAGACCGCCGACGAGATTCTCGACAAAGTCGCTGCCTACTGCCGACGAATCTCTGACTCAGATCACTAGGTCCTGTCCGGCCGATCTCTGCCGGACAGGACCTGGCCGGGGGCTCCCGGTCGACGGACCCGCCTGCTAGCGGGCCCAGCGCGGGTCGCGTCCGGTGGCGGCGAGCAGCTTGTCCAGGTCGGAGGCATCGTCGGGCACCGGAACCGGCTCGCCGAAGACTCCTGCCTTGCGGGCCATCGGCGCCATCTGCGCGAGCACCGGACGGGCCTCGTCCAGTACCGCTGCGGGCGCCGTGTACTCCTGCCCGGTTGCCCGCGCCAAGTCCCAGGCGTGCACGGTCAGGTCGCCGAGGACCATGTTCCCCACCGTCCTGGCGGGCAGCCCCATCGCGCCTGTGGTGCCCTCCTCGGCGCCGGGGGCGGCCCAGGCCTCGATCAGCCGCCGCGTCTCCTCGCCGAACTCGGTGCGCCAGTCACCGCCCAGGTAATCGGCGCCGTCGTCGAATTCGACGTCCTGCCGGGCGGCCAGTGCCTGAAAGTTGATCACTACCTGGATCAGGTGGTTGAGCAGCTTCCGCACGTCGTACTCGGCACACGGTGTGGGGTTCGCGAGCTGCGCGTCGTCGATCGCCCGGACGATGGGTGCGGCCTGTGCCGCGGCCGCTTCGAGCAGTTCGCTGATCGGGCGCGGCTCACCGGTTCCCGCTCCGTTCGCCGGCGCTGCTGCGTTCATGTCTTCGCTGCTGCTTTCGTTTCTGGCTTCGCTCATGCATTCACGCTACGGAGCGCAGCCGGCCGCGTCTTGAAGAAACACGACATACGATCGCTGTCATGCCTGGTCCGCGCCGCGACACCCGGGGCATCGTCGACGCTCCCGAGCTTTTTGCCCGCGTCCGATTCCGCCGCCGTGAGCCGGCGCCCGCGTTCCGTCCATATGTCGAGCACTACTGGCTCATCGACTGGGACCTGAGCGAGCCGTACACGTCCCATGTGGTGCCGCACCCGTCGGTGAACGTGGTCTTCGAGAAATTCGGTGGCTCGCCGGCCTTCGGCGAGGTCTCCGGCATCGGACTGGATCTCTTCACCCAGCGGCTGGAAGGGCGGGGCCGGGTCTGCGGAATCCAGTTCCGGCCCGGCGGCTTCCGTCCCTTCGCCTCCGACCGGCCGGTGTCGGACTGGACGGGGCGCCGGGTGCCGCTGGAGGAGGTCTTCCCGGCAGGCAGCGTCTCCGCCACTCCGAAGCAGGTGTTGAGTCCGCCCGACGAGGACGACCGGGTGCGCGCACTGGACAGCTTTCTGTGCCTCCTCGCGCCGGAGCCCGACCCGCAGGCGGCACGCGCGATGGACGTGGTGGACCGGGTTCGCAGGGACCGCACGATCCGGCGCGTCGAGGAACTGGCAGTCCAGGAAGGCGTTTCGGCACGCTCGCTGCAGCGGCTCTTCGCCGCCCACGTCGGCGTCAGCCCGAAGTGGGTCATCCTCCGCTACCGCATCCATGAGGCGCTGGAGCGGGCGGAGACCGCGAAGGCGATCGACTGGGCCCGGCTCGCCGACGAACTCGGTTACAGCGACCAGGCGCATCTCACCCGCGACTTCACCGCCACCATCGGCGTCCCGCCGACGGCGTACGCAATCCGCTGACCTCTGCCCCTGCGCCTACAGTCGGTGAGATGGGACAGGACGTGCGTATCGAGCCGTGGTCGGAGAGTGATCTCGACCTGCTCCGGCGCATGAACGCGCCGGAGCTGATGCGCCACCTGGGCGGCCCGGAAACCGAGGAACAGCTGCTCGTCAGACACGAGCGGTACGTCGCCATGAGCGCCGGCACCGACGGCGCGGGCACGATGTTCCGGATCGTGCTGCCCGAGGGCGAAGCCGTGGGGACCATCGGGTACTGGGAGCGGGACTGGCACGGACAGCGGGTGTACGAGTCGGGGTGGGGCGTGCTCACCGCCCACCAGGGACGGGGCATAGCGTCAGCCGCGATCGCAGCAGTGATCCAGTGGGCCGGTCAGGAGCGGACCCACCGCTATCTGCACGCCTATCCGTCCATCGGCAATCCGCCGTCGAACGCGGTGTGCCGGAAGGCCGGGTTCACGCTCATGGGTGAGTGCGACCTCGAGTACCCGCCGGGCACACCGCTGCGCTGCAACGACTGGCGGGTGGAGCTCGATCGGGCCGGTGGGCGCCCTGCTCCCGCCGCGCCCGTCAGTGCATGAGTTCGTTACCGGCCGTCAGCAGGTCGCTCCCGGCCGTGGCCGCGTCCTTGACCGCGTGCACCTTCTCCCCGACCTTCTCCCCGACGACACCCTCCGCCAGCGGCTTGGCCTGTTCGCCGACTGCCGAGGCGGTCTTCGCGGTACTGCTGAGGTTGCTCCCGAGGACACTGACCTGCGCGGCCTGAGCGGCCGGCGCGATGGCGGCGAGGAGGGCGGATCCGGCGGCAGCGGCAGTGAGGATTCGACGTACGTTCATGATCCATACAACGCGCGGGAGCGTCCGAAGGGCACGCGGTTCCCCGGGACTTCACCCCCTGGTGGGTACCCGGCGGGCAGCGCGGTGCCGGCCCCCCGGAAATCCGCTTGACGAGCAGACCGTGGTCGCCAATATTTATCTGCGTTGCACAGATTATTCGTTGCGCATGTAATGGCTCACCGAGAAACGGAACCTCATGACCACCCTCGTCACCGGCAGCCGCGGCAAGATCGGCTCCACCCTCATTCAGTTGCTGAAGGACCACGGAACCGACGTCCGGGCCGCATCCGCCCGCCCCGACGAACTCGCCGTGCCCACCGGCGTGACGGCCGTACGGGTCGACCTCCACGACCCGGCCACCTTCGCGGAGGCACTGGACTCGGTCGACTCGGTCTTCCTCTACGCCGAACCCGCACAGATCGGCGCCTTCCTCGAACGGGCCGAGTCGGCAGGCGTCCAGCACATCGTGCTGCTCTCCTCCAGCTCGGTACTCGACCCCGCGTCCGCCGACAGCCCGATCGTCGCATCGCACTTCGCCGTCGAACAGGCGCTGGGCGCCAGCGCCATCGAGACGACCGTCCTGCAGCCCGGAGCCTTCGCCGCCAACGCGCTCCAGTGGGCCTGGACGCTGAAGGGCGGGGGCGCCATCGACCTTCCCTACCCCGGCAGTTACACCGATCCGATCCACGAACGGGACATCGCCGAGGCCGCCCTCGCGGTGCTCATCGAATCCGGGCTGCACGGCACCTCGTACCACCTCACGGGGCCGCGGTCCCTGACCTTCGCCGGGCAGATCGCGGCACTGGAGCGCGCCACCGGCCTGACCATCCCCGTCAACCACGTCTCGCCCGGCGCCTGGAAGAAGTCCGTGAGCGATTACCTGTCGCCCGCCCTCGCGGACGCCTTGCTGGGCTACTGGGCGGCGAACGACGGCGTGCCCACGCCGATCACCCGCAACGTCGAGGCACTCACCGGGCATCCGGCTCGCACCTTCGACACCTGGGCGGCGGAGAACGCCGACGCCTTCCGCACCCCGTCGGGCCCCTCCGCCGCGTAAGCCGCTCGCGCCCCGGACCCGGTTGCGCCCACCGGGTTGCGCCCAGCCGGTTGCGCCCGCCACGGCAGGAAACGACTGGTCCAGGGCATCCGCTCAATGACATCCTGACCGTGTGAACGGACCGGAGATCCACCTCGACTTCGCCCCCGAACTGCGCCTCTTCGTTCCGTCGGGCCACCGGCAGGGACGTACGCCGGTGATCACCGACGGCCGGTCCACCCTCGGCCACGTCATCGAGTCGATCGGCGTCCCGCTCACCGAGGCCGGCCGACTGGTGGTGGACGGCCGCCCCGTGGGCGCCTCCCACATCCCCGGCGCGGGCGAGTCCATCGAGGTGTACGCCGTCGAGCGGCCCCAGCACGTGCCCGGCGCCCCGCTCCGCTTCCTGCTCGACGTCCACCTCGGCACGCTGGCCCGACGGCTGCGGCTGCTGGGCGTGGACGCGGCGTATTTCAGCGAGGACATCGGCGACCCCGCGCTTGCCACCATTTCGGCGCGCGAACAACGCGTGCTGCTGTCGCGTGACCGGGGCCTGCTGCGGCGCCGCGAGCTGTGGGCCGGGGCCTACGTCTACAGCGACCAGCCCGACGAGCAACTGCGCGACGTGCTGAGCAGGTTCACCCCCGAACTCGCGCCATGGACCCGCTGCACCGCGTGCAACGGCGACCTCGTCCCCGCCACCAAGGACAGCGTCCGCGACCGCATCGAAGGCGGCACCGAGCGCACGCACGACGTCTTCGCCCAGTGCGTGGTCTGCGAGCGGGTGTACTGGCGGGGCGCACACCATCAGCGTCTGGATGCGATCGTCGCTGCGGCGCTGCGCGACTTCAGTCCAGTGCCCCGCTCCGCAGACGGCTGATCTGCACGGCACTGAGCTCCACCGTCCGCCGCATGTGCGCGCACAGCAGCGCGATCTCCTCGTCGCCGCAGGTGTCGAACATGGCGAACCACTCCCCGCTCAGCTGTGACCAGACCGCGCCGAGCTGCGCCAGGCGCTCGGGTACGGTCGCGACCAGTACCTTCCGCCGGTCCCCGGAGTCACGCCGACGCGTGACGTAACCCGCGCGCTCCAGACGGTCGACGAGCCGGGTCGCGGACCCTGTCGTCAGTCCGGTCAGTTCGGCGATCCGCCCGGTGGTGACCGGATCGCGTTCGAGCCCCAGCAGATTGAGGCACTGCAGATCGGTGGGATGCAACTGCAGACGGTCGGCCATGGCCTGGTTGAACAGGGCGTACGCCGCCATGTATCTGCGAGCCGTCACCCCCATCTCGGCCATCAGAGCATCCCGCCGCTCGCTCTGCTCACCGGTCCTCTGCGCCATGCAGAAAGTGTAGAGCGCAGGCGTAGCCGGCTGCTGCCGGGAGCACCGGCAGCGCCGCGGCCGTGCCCTCAGGGCTCCTCGGCGGTCAGGTATCGCTGGATCGTGGGGCCCAGCCAAGCGATCAGCTCCTCCCTGCTCATCTCGACGACAGGCGGAAAGCGCAGGATGTACCGCGCCATCGCCATACCCAGGATCTGAGCGGCGACCAGCGCGGCCCGGGCCGGCGCCTGCGCGGGATCGGGGCAGACTCCTTCGGCGATGGGGACGAGCTGCCGCTTGAGGATGCTCCGCATCCGCTCGGCACCCGCCGGATTGGTGACACCCACCCGCAGCAGCGCGCTGAGCACGTCGTCCTGCTCCCAGCGGTCGACGAAGTGGGAGGCCAGAACGGCGCCGATGTGCCGACCGGGCAGTGCGCCGAATTCGCTCAGCACACCCGGCCCGCTCTCGCCGAGACCGATGAGCTCCGTCGGCCCGGGAAGCCGCAGATCGATGTCCGATGCCGCCGCGAACAGCGCTTCCTTGTTGCCGAAATACCGCATCACCATGGACGGATCGATCCGGGCGTCCCGCGCTATGGCCCGGATCGTCGCGCGCTCATAGCCGTCGGCAGCGAAGCGCTCACGGGCGGCTTCGAGAATCACCGCCTTGGTGACTTCGGACGAGCGCCTGGGAGAGGCCGGAGCCGACGTGTCGTTCATGTCGCCAACTTTATGCCAACAGTCGTTGGCCAACAAGTGTTGACTCCGTCCCGGCGAACGCTATAGCTTTGCCAACAAGCGTTTGCCAACACTCGTTGGCAAGCTGTCGTCGGCAAACTCGCGTCGGCAAGCTCATCGGCAGGAGGCCGTCATGACAGACCAGCCCAGCCCCGGCAGCAGCCCCACGACCACCGACGTCCTCGTGGTCGGCGCCGGCCCGACCGGACTCCTGCTCGCCGGCGACCTGGCCGCTGCCGGTCTGAGCGTCACGCTCGTCGAGCGCCGTCCGCAGGAGACCAGCAACCTGACCCGGGCGTTCGCCGTTCACGCCCGGACGCTCGAAATGCTCGATGCCCGTGGCCTCGCCGACGAGCTGATAAGCAAGGGCGAGATCATCCGCAGCCTGCAGCTGTTCGGCCGGCTCGCTCTCGACCTCGGCCGGCTGCGCTCCCGCTTCCCGTATCTTCTGGTCACCCCTCAGTACGAAGTCGAGGGCGTGCTGGAACGCAGAGCCCGGTCCGCGTCCGTGGACTTCCGCTACGGCACGGAACTCGTCGGCCTCCATCAGGACGCCGACTCGGTCACCGCGGAGGTCCGGACCGGGGACCACACCCCGACCAGCCTCCGCGCCCGGTACCTCGTCGGCACCGACGGAGTGCGCAGCGCCGTCCGCGAGGCACTCGGTCTGCCGTTTCCCGGCACCGCGGTCATCCGCTCCATCGTGCTCGCCGATGTCCGCCTCACCGAGGAACCCGAGACGCTCCTCAGCGTCCGGGGCAACGGCGAAGCCTTCACCGTCATCGCCTCGTTCGGCGACGGCTGGTACCGCGTGATGGGTTGGAACCGCAACCGCCAGGTCCCCGATACCGCGCCGGTCGATCTCGACGAGGTTCGCGAGATCACCCGGGCCGCCCTCGGCACCGACCTCGGGATGCACGACGCCCGTTGGATCTCCCGGTTTCACAGCGACGAACGTCAGGCGCCCTCCTACCGGACCGGCCGGGTCTTCCTCGCCGGAGACGCCGCCCATGTCCACTCGCCGGCCGGCGGCCAAGGTATGAACACCGGCATCCAGGACGCCGCGAACCTCTCCTGGAAGCTCGCCGCGGTGCTGCGGGGACACGCCCCCGCCTCACTCCTCGACAGCTACGAGTCCGAGCGACACCCGGTCGGCGCCGCGGTGCTCCGCAGCAGCGGCGCCCTGATCCGCCTCGCCATGGCGCACACCCCGTTCCAGCGCGCAGCCCGTTCCGTCTGCACACGACTGCTCAGCACGGTCCGCCCCGCCTCCGCCAAAGCCATCGCGATGGTCTCCGGTATCGGTATCTCGTACCCGGCGGGCCGAGGCGCGCACCACCTGACCGGCAAGCGGGCCCCCGATCTGCACCTCGCCGAAGGCCGCCTCCACACCCTGCTGCGAGAAGGCTCCCCGATTCTGGTGACCCCGGCCGGCCGAACCCCCGAGCTTCCCGCCCACGTCATATCCGCCCACTGGTCAGGCACCCGGCACACCTCGCTTCTCGTCCGCCCCGACGGCTACATCGCCTGGGCGAGCGAGAAGCAGCACACCGCAGGCGACCTCGCGCCCCTGCTCGGCCGCTGACCGGCGGCCGCGTGCCACCCTGTGGGCCATGCAGACCGCCCGATCCGCCGCCCTGTTTGTGCTCGCCGCGCTCTTCGAGATCGGCGGTGCCTGGCTCGTCTGGCAGGGAGTACGGGAGCACCGGGGCTGGATCTGGATCGGCGGCGGCGTCATCGCCCTCGGTATCTACGGATTCGTCGCCACCCTCCAGCCCGACGCGCAATTCGGCCGGATCCTCGCCGCCTACGGAGGGGTTTTCGTCGCCGGGTCCATCGCCTGGGGAGTGGTGGCCGACGGCTACCGCCCTGACCGTTGGGACATCACCGGCGCGCTGATCTGTCTGGCCGGCATGGCAGTCATCATGTACGCGCCGCGCGGCCGATGACCGCCGGCAGCTTGCAGCCCTGCGGCCCGGGGCCCGGCCGCACCAGCCGCCTATCCTGTCAGTGAATCGACCGTATGCCCGAGGAGCACCCCCATGACCGCCGCGCCCGCAGCCACCAACCGCATCGCCGTCGTCACCGGTGCGAGCAGCGGCATCGGCGCCGCCACCGCCCGGCAGCTCGCGGCCGCCGGTTACCGC
This sequence comes from Streptomyces sp. NPDC051322, assembly GCF_040689485.1. Taxonomy (NCBI): domain Bacteria; kingdom Bacillati; phylum Actinomycetota; class Actinomycetes; order Kitasatosporales; family Streptomycetaceae; genus Streptomyces; species Streptomyces sp. NPDC051322. The sequence goes on from NZ_JBFBAK010000020.1 coordinate 7,754, forward strand.
GTCGTCCTCACCGCCCGCCGCAAGGACCGCCTGGAAGAGCTCGCGGCCGAGATCAACGCGGCCGGTCACCAGGCGACCGCCTACGCCCTGGACGTCACGGACCGGCCTGCCGTCGAAGCCTTCGCCAGTGCCTTCCCCACCATCGGTGTGCTGGTCAACAACGCCGGTGGGGCACTCGGCGCGGACCCGGTCGCCACCGGCGACCCCGACCAGTGGCGCCAGATGTACGAGACCAATGTCATCGGCACCCTCAACCTCACCCAGACGCTGCTCCCCGCCCTGATCGCGAGCGGCGACGGCACCGTGGTCGTGCTCTCCTCCACGGCGGGTCACGCCACGTACGAAGGTGGCGCCGGCTATGTGGCGGCCAAGAACGGCGCCCGGGTCCTGGCCGAGACACTCCGCCTGGAGATCGTCGGCCGGCCCGTGCGGGTGATCGAGATCGCTCCCGGGATGGTCAAGACCGAGGAGTTCGCCACCACCCGCTTCGGCGGCGACGAGGAGAAGGCCGCCCGGGTCTACGCAGGCGTGGCCGAGCCGCTCACCGCCGACGACGTCGCGGAAACCATCACCTGGGCGGTCACCCGCCCCAGCCACGTCAACATCGACCTCCTGGTGGTCCGCCCCCGCGCCCAGGCCTCCAACACGAAGGTGCACCGGGAGCTGTGACATGGCTCGGCTCCGGGAACCGGTTCCCGGAGCCGTCGTTCACCTGGTGCGCCCTCGGCCTCAGCCCTTCACACACACGACCTGCTTCAGCTTCGCCACGACCTCGACCAGGTCACTCTGCCGGTCGATGACCTGCTCGATCGACTTGTAGGCACCCGGAATCTCATCGACGACGCCGGAGTCCTTGCGGCACTCCACTCCCTGTGTCTGCTCCTCCAGGTCCCGGGTCGAGAAGCGCCGCTTGGCTGCGTTCCGGCTCATCTTCCGGCCGGCACCGTGCGAGGCCGAATTGAAGGCCTTCTCGTTGCCGAGACCCTTCACGATGTAAGAACCGGTGCCCATAGAGCCCGGGATGATCCCGAACTCACCGGATCCGGCACGGATCGCACCCTTCCGGGTGACGAGCAGGTCCATGCCGTCGTACCGCTCCTCCGACACATAGTTGTGGTGGCAGCTGATGACCGGTTCGAACGTGACCCGGGCCTTCTTGAACTCCTTGCGCACCACGTCCTGGAAGAGGGTCATCATGATCGAGCGGTTGTACTTCGCGTACTCCTGCGCCCAGAACAGATCGTTCCGGTACGCCGCCATCTGAGGGGTGTCCGCGATGAACACCGCCAGGTCACGGTCGACCAGGCCCTGGTTGTGGGGCAGCTTCTGTGCGACGCCGATGTGGTGGTCGGCCAATTCTTTGCCGATGTTCCGGGAGCCGGAGTGGAGCATCAGCCAGACAACACCCGACTCATCAAGACAAAACTCGACAAAGTGGTTTCCCGCACCGAGCGAACCCATCTGCTTTACCGCCCGCTCCTGACGGAATTTGACCGCTTCCGCCACTCCGTCGAACCGCTCCCAGAAGCCGTCCCAACCGGCCGTCGGGAACCCGTGCAGCCGACCGGGGTCCACCGGGTCGTCGTGCATCCCCCGGCCGACCGGGATCGCCTGCTCGATCTTGGAGCGCAGCCGCGACAGATCGCCCGGCAGATCGTTGGCCGTCAGTGAGGTCTTCACCGCCGACATACCGCAGCCGATGTCCACGCCGACCGCAGCCGGGCAGACCGCCCCATGCATGGCGATCACCGAGCCGACCGTCGCGCCCTTGCCGTAGTGGACGTCGGGCATCACGGCCAGCCCCTTGATCCAGGGCAGCGTGGAGACATTGCGCAGCTGCTGCATGGCGCCGTCCTCGACCGTGGCAGGGTCGGCCCACATACGGATGGGCACCTTCGCACCCGGAACCTCTACATACGACATAACTCCTCGATTCCCCCGAAAGTTCAGAAGCAGGAAAAACCTGCAACAAGGCCCGCGAAAGCGACAGCGGACCGGCATGCACACCAGTGCGTGCGATAGACATTGTGTCCGGCCACCGCCATCGGGCGGTATCCGTTTTTCGTCCCGAAGGAGCCTCGGACCAGTGCAGCGTAGGGCGTACGTACCCAGCTTGATGCTGTTCGCAGCGCTTGTCGCGGGCTGTACATCGGGCTCGGGGAATAACGGTTCCCCCGACGACTCGAAGCCCGGCGAGACCACGCCGGCTGCCGCACCGGGGAAATACCTGACGCTGCCCGAGCCCTGTGGCGCGAGCGATCGTGGCGTGCTCAAGGACATGTTCCCCGGGGCGGCCGGCCTGCCCGAGGAGCAGCAGGAGAAGGTGTACGCGGGCACGCCGGAACCGACCTTCGACACCGACCGCCGGGTCGGCTGCCGCTGGAAGGGCGGAGACGCCACCACGTCGCACCGTCTGTACGTCGACATGGAGCGGGTGGTCAGCTACGACAACGCGGTCAGCGACGACGACCGGGCGAAAGCGCTGTACGAGGACAGGGAGACGGCAGCGGACCTGCCGGACTCCGCCGGCACCGCCACCCCCAGCGGAAAGCCGTCCGGATCGCCCTCCGGCTCCCCGTCCGGCACCACCGATGACGCGAACACCTCGGACGGCTCGGACGACGCGACCGCGTCCGACGGATCCACCGACGCAACCGGCGCCAACGGCGCGCAGACCTCCACCGCCCTCCAGTCACGCGTCCTGAAGGGCCTCGGCAGCGCCGCCTACCTCCAGGACATCCCGTCCGGACCCGGCGCAGCGACTCCGCAGCGCACCGTCCGGGTGGTCTTCCGCGAGTCCAATGTCATCGTCACGGTCGAGTACAGCGAACAGCCCGTCGGTACGTCCGAGGTACCGGCCGGCCAGGACCTGCAGGACCGGGCCCAGGCCCTGGCACACAAACTCGCCGGACAGATCGGCGAATAGCCACCACCCGCCGCCCCCGGCGTACCGTGGCGCCCCGAACCCGAACCGCACGACACCGCCCGCACGACACCGCCCGCACGACACATGAGCGAAGGAACCATGCACCGATCAGCCCCGCGACTCACCCGCCTCCTCGCCTGTGCAGCCGTCCCCGTGATGCTCGTCGTCGCCGGCTGCTCATCGGACTCCGGCTCCAGCGGCAAGAAGGAATCCAGCCCCTCGAGCACGCCGAGCCCGTCGAAGTCACCGACCGTCGAGAAGGCCGTGTTCGCCAAGCTGCCGGACGCCTGCAAGTCGATCTCGGCCAAGACGATCGCGGACCTGGTCCCCAAGGTGAAGGACAAGTCGGGCACCGAGGACAAGTCGAGCGATCTGTCGGCACGCGCCGGCTGCTCCTGGAACGGCCTGCAGAGCAAGGGCACCAAGGGTTCGCAGTACCGCTGGCTGTCCGTCTCCTATCTCCGCTACGACTCGGACCCGGTGCTCGGCAGCGGCGCCAAGCGTGCCGAGCAGCAGTACACGAAGTCCGTCAGCGATGTCCAGGCCACCGACGGCGCCAAGAACGTGAAGTCGTCTCCCGCCACCGGTCTCGGCAACGAGGCGACCATGGTCACCTACGAGCAGCGCAAGACCGACGCGGACTTCAACTACGCCCTGGTCGTCATCCGCACGGAGAACGTGGTGGTCGTCGTCAACCACAACGGTGCCGGTTTCGAGGGCTCGAAGTCGCCGTCCGTCAGCGATATGACGAAGGGTGCCCAGACCGCGAGCAAGGAAGCGGTGGCCGCGGTGGCCGCCGCCAACAAGTAGCTCCGAGCCGCCTCCGACCCACCCGCGCAACACCATCCGCACACATGTGCCAGGCTGTGCCCGCCAGATGTCGAAATCGGGAGGGGAACGCGGGTGGCCGCGATGCAGCTGACACGCACGCACCGGATACTCGTCGCCGTGGTGGTCGCAGGCGCGGTGATCATCGCGGGGATCGGTTTCGCGGGCTCCTATGCGGCCGTGCGCGAGCTCGCCCAGGAGAAGGGCTTCGGCCGGTTCTCGCTGGTGTTCCCGATCGGTATCGACGCGGGCATCTGCGTGCTGCTCGCGCTGGACCTGCTGCTGACCTGGATCCGTATCCCGTTCCCGCTGCTGCGGCAGACCGCGTGGCTGCTGACCGCGGCGACGATCGCCTTCAACGGCGCGGCCGCATGGCCCGACCCGCTCGGCACCGGGATGCACGCCGTGATCCCGGTCCTGTTCGTCGTCTGCGTCGAGGCAGCGCGGCACGCGGTGGGCCGGATCGCCGACATCACCGCCGACAAACACATGGAAGGCGTCCGCCTCACCCGGTGGCTGCTCTCCCCGGTTCCCACGTTCCGGCTGTGGCGCCGGATGAAGCTGTGGGAGCTGCGCAGTTACGACGAGGTCATCAAGCTCGAACAGGACCGGCTGATCTACCGGGCCCGGCTACAGGCGCGGTTCGGCCGCAACTGGCGGCGCAAGGCCCCGATCGAGTCACTGATGCCGCTGCGCCTCGCGAAGTACGGGGTCCCGCTCGCCGAGACGGGCCCCTCCGGCCTCGCCGCCGCCGGCGTCGAGCCGGTGCTGCTGCCGTCGGCCCCCGCTCTGGAGGCGGCGCGCGTATCCGCCGCCGAGACGCCCGCCGTGGCCGCGCCCGCACAGCCGGAGCCCGAGCCGGAGCCGGAACAGGCCCCGCAGGAGAGCCCGTGGTTCGCGCCGCAGCAGGTGTCCCAGGAGTATGCGGGGACCTACGACCCGGCGTACGAGGTGACGTACGACCAGGTGACGTACGACCAGGTGACCTACGAGCAGCAATACCAGGAGCAGTACCAGGAGCAGTACGAATCCCCGCAGGACTACGACCAACAGCCGTACGACCCACAGCCGTACGCCGAGGCCACGGAACAGACCGACGCCCCCGAGGACCCGGAGCACCCCCAGGTCATGGTCCCCTCCGGCCCCCACCGCACCCGCCCCCTCGGCCGTGCCGTGCCCGGACCGCGTACGGAGGCTCTGGCGGAAGGGGTGGCCGATGTGGTGGGGCCCGAGACCACCGGTCTGCCGGAGGATGTCACCCGCGAGGACGCGTACTTCACGGCGTTCCGCAAGTACATCAGCGAGAACAACGAGTCCCCGACACCGCGTCAGTTCGGCCGTTACCTCAAGGACTTGTACGGCGTCACGGGTCGCAACGGCGACACCCTCAGCGACAGTTCGATGCGCGGCTACATCAACCGTTTCCAGGTCCGGTACAACACCGAACTGGACGCGGAACACATCGCTTAGCGCCGACGAACACGGCTGAGGGCCGCCGCCCCGGGAACGTTCCCGGGGCGGCGGCCCTCAGCCGTGCCGTGCGCTCAGGCGCCGAGCAGCTTCCGTACCCGGTCGGCGCCGACGGCGAGCAGCAGGGTGGGCAGCCGCGGCCCGGTGTCGCGGCCGACCAGCAGCCGGTAGAGCAGCGCGAAGAAGGTGCGCTGCGCGACCTTCATCTCCGGGGTCGGCTTGGCGTCCGGTGCGAAGCCCGCCTGGATCTTCGGCACGCCGTAGACGAGCGCCGTCAGGCCCTCCAGCGACCAGTGCGAGTCCAGACCGTCGACCAGCAGTCGCAGCGACTCCCGGTCCTGGTCGGCGAGGCCGGTCAGGATCTCGGTGTCCGGCTCGTCGCGCACCACGGTGCGCTGCTCGGCCGGGACCTGGGTGGTGATCCAGTTCTCGGCGCAGTCCAGCCGTGGCCGTACCGCGTCGAGCGAGGCGATCGGATTCTCCGGGTCCAGTTCGCTGAGGATCCGCAGCGTCTGGTCCTCGGCGCCCGCCGTGATGTCCGCGACCGACGCCAGCGTGCGGTAGGACAGCGGGCGCTCGGTGTGCGGCAGTTCACCGGCGGCGGTGCGGGTCGCCCGTGAGTACGCGGCCGCGTCGGCGGGCAGCACGGAACCATCGGCCACCTTCTTGGCCAGCGCGTCCCACTCGTCGTAGAGCCGCTGGATCTCCTGGTCGAAGGCGATCTTGAACGACTGGTTCGGCCTGCGCCGCGCGTACAGCCAGCGCAGCAACGGCGCTTCCATGATCTTCAGCGCGTCGGCCGGGGTCGGCACGCCCCCCTTCGAGGACGACATCTTGGCCATGCCGCTGATCCCGACGAACGCGTACATCGGTCCGATCGGCTGCACGCCGTCGAAGATCTCCCGGACGATCTGCCCGCCGACGACGAACGACGACCCGGGCGACGAGTGGTCGACACCGCTCGGCTCGAAGACCACGCCCTCGTAGGCCCAGCGCATCGGCCAGTCGACCTTCCAGACCAGCTTGCCGCGGTTGAACTCACTCAGCAGCACGGTCTCGGAGTGCCCGCAGTGGGCACAGGTGTAGGTCAGCGACGTGGTCTCGTCGTCATACGCGGTGACCTTGGTGAGGTCCTTCCCGCACGAACCGCAGTACGGCTTGTACGGGTAGTACTCGGTGCCGGCGCCGCTGCCGTCGTCCTCGTCCGCCGCGCCGGATCCCTCGGCGGCCTCGATCTCGGCCTCGTCGAGCGGCTTCTGGCTCTGCTTCTGGCTCTGCTTCTTCGAGGGCTTGTCGACCTGCTTGTCGGCCTGCTTGTCCACCTGCGCCGGGTCCTTCTTGGTCCGGTACCGGTCGAGGATCGCGTCGATGTCGCCGCGGTGCTTCATCGCGTGCAGGATCTGCTCGCGATAGGTGCCGGCCAGATACTGCTCGGTCTGGCTGATCGGGTCGTACTCCACACCCAGCTCGGTGAGCGCCTCGGCCATCGCGGCCTTGAAGTGCTCGGCCCAGTTCGGGTACGCGGACCCGGCGGGCGCGGGCACCGAGGTCAGCGGCTTACCGATGTGCTCGGCCCAGGAGTCGTCGATGCCGGGCACGCCGTTCGGCACCTTGCGGTACCGGTCGTAGTCGTCCCACGAGATCAGGTGCCGCACCTGGTACCCGCGCCGCCGGATCTCGTCCGCGACCAGGTGCGGGGTCATGACCTCGCGCAGATTGCCCAGGTGGATCGGCCCGGACGGGGACAGCCCGGACGCCACGACGATCACCGGCGAGGCCGCGCCGCCGAGTTTCGCGCCCTGGGCACGACGCTCCGATTCGGCGATGACATCGTCCGCGAAACGGGAGACCCAGTCGGTCTCTGTGCTCTGAGCCACGATCGGCACGTCCTTCTTTCTCGTACGCCGGTGAGTACGGTCCGCGAGTACCGTGTGCGGGTACCGTCTGCCAGTACTGGCGACAGCCATTGTCCCAGGTCCCCCGCCGACCGCGAAAATGGCTTTACCGGCCATGGGATACTTGGGTCCATCCCTCGTACCCCCAAGGAAACGGCAGCCGGCCCCATGCCTGAGCCAGTCTCGGTCACATCCCTCGCTTCGACGCTTCAGCAGCACCTCTCGGACGCCCTGACGGCAGCTCTGCCGGACGCCGGCGTCGCGGATCCGCTGCTGCGCCGAAGCGACCGGGCCGACTTCCAGGCCAACGGCATCCTGGCGCTCGCCAAGAAGCTCAAGGGCAACCCGCGCGAGCTGGCGGCCACCGTCACCGCGGCGATCCCGGCCAACGAGCTGATCAAGGACATCGAGGTGTCCGGGCCCGGTTTCCTCAACATCACGCTCGCCGACCGGGCGATCACCGAGACTCTCGCCGCCCGCGCCGCGGACGGCCGCCTCGGAGTGCCGTTCGCCGCGAACCCGGGCACCACGGTCATCGACTACGCCCAGCCGAACGTCGCCAAGGAGATGCACGTCGGGCACCTGCGCTCCGCCGTGATCGGTGACGCGATGGCCAAGATCATGGAGTTCGAGGGCGAGACCGTGGTGCGCCGCCACCACATCGGCGACTGGGGCACCCAGTACGGGATGCTCATCCAGTACCTGATCGAGCACCCGCACGAGTTGGACCACGAGGGCGGCGAGGCAGCCGGCGAGGCCGCGATGTCCGCGCTCAACCGGATCTACAAGGCGTCCCGGGCGGTCTTCGACTCCGACGAGGCATTCAAGGAGCGCTCGCGTGACCGGGTGGTCGCCCTGCAGTCCGGGGACCCGGAGACGCGCGCGCTGTGGCAGCAGTTCGTCGACGAGTCGAAGATCTACTTCTACTCGGTCTTCAACAAGCTGGACATGGAGATCAGCGACCCCGACATCGTCGGTGAGTCCGCTTACAACGACATGCTCGAGGAGACCTGCCGCCTGCTGGAGGAGTCCGGCGTCGCGGTCCGCTCCGAGGGTGCGCTCTGCGTCTTCTTCGACGACGTGAAGGGCCCGGACGGCAACCCGGTGCCGCTCATCGTCAAGAAGACCAACGGCGGTTACGGCTACGCGGCCACCGACCTCTCCGCCATCCGTAACCGGGTGCAGGAGCTCAAGGCCGACACGCTGCTCTATGTCGTGGACGCCCGGCAGGCCCTGCACTTCAAGATGGTCTTCGAGACGGCCCGGCGGGCCGGCTGGCTGAGCGACGAGGTCAAGGCCTACCAGTTGGCCTTCGGCACGGTCCTCGGCAAGGACGGCAAGCCGTTCAAGACCCGTGAGGGCGAGACGGTGCGGCTGGAGGACCTGCTCGACGAGGCCACCGAGCGCGCGTCGGCGGTCGTGCGGGAGAAGGCGCAGGACCTCACCGAGGAGGAGATCGCCGAGCGCGGCACGCAGGTCGGCATCGGCGCGGTGAAGTACGCGGACCTGTCGACGTCCGCGAGCCGGGACTACAAGTTCGACCTGGACCAGATGGTGTCGCTGAACGGCGACACCAGCGTCTACCTCCAGTACGCGTACGCCCGTATCCAGTCGATCCTCCGCAAGGCGGGCGACACCGGGCCCGCCGCGCACCCGGAGCTGGCACTGGCTCCGGCCGAGCGCACGCTGGGCCTGCACCTGGACCGGTTCGCCGAAACGCTCAGCGAGGTCGCCGCCGAGTACGCCCCGCACAAACTGGCCGCGTACCTCTACCAGTTGGCCTCGCACTACACGACGTTCTACGCCGAGTGCCCGGTCCTCAAGGCCGAGACCCCGGCGCACATCGAGAACCGGCTGTTCCTCTGCGAGCTCACCGCCCGCACGCTCCACCAGGGCATGGAACTGCTCGGCATCCGGACCCCCGAGCGGCTCTGAACCACCGCCGCAGAAGGTTTCAATCGCCCTGCTCGACGGCGGGTTCCCAGCCGTCGCCTCCCAGCGGGTAGACGTAATGCGGCTGGCCGTTCCCGGGGGCGCTCGCCCGGAACGGCTTGCCGTGGTCGTCGATGCGCAGCGTCCCGTGCCGGTCGCCGCTGCTCCACCGGAGCTCCAGGTACCAGCTGACGTCATGGCCCGCGGTGTGCGCGTTCACCTCGAGCACCTGCGGGTCGGTCGTGGACACCCTGTACGGGAAGTCCGTGGCCGGGATCTTGCGGTCGCCCTGGACCCCGGCCTTCGCACGGGCCATCGGCATCCCCGCGTCGAGGTCGATGTCGAAGGCCGCCGGGACGAGTCCGCCGCCGCAGCCGTCCCCCATCGCGAACGACGCCCAGTCGAGCGGGGCGTGGCGCCCCACGATCCGCACGTGCAGGGCCTGCAGCACCACCGCGTCCGTGGTCTTCCCCTGCACGGACAACTCGATCCGCGCGCCGCCGGAGGACACCGCGCCGAGCGCCCGCGCCCAGTTCGCGGCGTCCTGTTCGGTCTCGGGCGGCGGTACCCGGTCCGGTTTCCGGTCCACCAGGTACGACTGGCTGCACGGCCCGTCCCAGACGTACGGCCGCACGTCCACGCTCAGCGGCACGGCGGGCACGCTGTCCCCGTCGGCGCCCAGGGCCCCGGAGGGCGCACGGCTGTGGGATGCGGAGGCGGACGGCGATGCGGACCGGGACGGGGTCGGGGAGCCGGTCGGCCGCTTCGACAGTTCGGCCGGCGCTGACGAACTCGGAGGCAACGGGATCTCTCCGGGGCCACCGGCGACCGTGGACGTGCCCGACGGATGCGATGTGCCCGACTGCGTGAGAGCCACCGCGACCGGCACGGCCACGGCGACGCTCGCAGCGACGGCGGCTCCGATGAGCCACGGCTGTCGTCGCCTCGTCCAGCGGGCGGTGCGGGCGGCGGTGGCAGCGGCGGGGCTTACCGGTTCTGGCTCGGGCGCGACCACCGGGACGACCTCCGGAACCACCTCGTCCGGAATCACCTTCTCCGCGGCCACCGCGCCCTTCGGCCGCCGCCTCGCCGCGTCGGCCAGGATCCACCGCCGGTGCAGCTCGACCAGCTCGTCCGGGGTCGCCGCGCAGAGCCGCGCGAACCGCTCGACCGGCGCGTACTCGGTCGGCACCGCATCGCCGTTGCAGTAACGGTGGACAGTGGAGGTACTCATGTGGAGCTTCCCCGCGAGCACGCCGTAGCTGCGCCCCGAACGGTCCTTCAGCCTCCGCAGCAGCGCGGCGAATTCCTCGGTCTCCGAGCCCACTGCCACTGTTCCCCCTCGTACCGCGTCCCAGGCAGGCGTTCCAGGGACCTCATATCGGCCCAGGTCACAGTACGCGCAGGCGTTCCAGCGTCCCCAATGGACCGGGAACGATTGCGGCCGGAATCAGCCACCCCACAAGCTGAGTCCGTGACCAGCAGATTCCGGTCCGGCCTCACCGATCTCGTGGCCCTGGTCGTCCTGGCCGCGTCCACGGCGACCGTCGCGATTCTCATCACGCACTTCTGACACGTCATTCCGAACGACACGGGGAGAACCACTCACCATGAACATCCGCCGCACCCGCATTGCTGCCACCACCTTGGTCGCCGCACTCGCCCTGACCGGCCTCTCCACGGCCGCCGCCACCGCCGCCACACCGGCCAAGGCGGCGAAGCGGGTCACCTGTGTCGGCAGCAACACCAAGGTCACGGTCAGCAAGGTGAGCCGCCCGGTGAACCACCTGCTCATCAAGATCACCAACACCGGCACCCGTACCTGCGACGCCTACTACGCGCCGACCGTCAGCTTCGACCACGACACCTGGCACGCCAAGACCCTCATGGACAGCCAGCCGCAGGCCGTGGTCAGCCTCTTCCCCGGCGAGTCCGGTTACGCGTCGCTGGGCCTGGCCGGCGAGGGCCACCACCACCAGCACAGGGCCAAGCACGCCACGCTCACCTTCAAGGCCCGCAACGGCGGTTCGACCCACACCGCTCCGGACACGCTGAAGCTCCCGGCCGGCACGGTGGTGAACGACGGCGCCTACGTCTCGTACTGGCAGTACTCGGCGGCCGACGCGCTGGTCTGGTAGCGGAGTCGCGGGGTGTGCGTGGCGCTCAACGCACACCCCGCACGCCTCATCCCGCGAACCAGCTCGCCGCGTCGAGCCGGAAGGCCCCCTCCGGCACCATGGTCCTGAGACCCGACTCCATTTCTGCCAGGCGGCCGTTGCCCAGCGCGTCCGCCCACCCGGCGTGCAGCCGGTCGAAGATCTCGGCCGAGCGCACCAGCACGTCGACGCCCCGCGCGGTGAGCCGGACCAGCTTCCGCCGGCCGTCCGCCGGATCGTCGAAGCGCTCGACGTACCCCAGCGCCTCCAGCCGCTCCACCGTCTTCCCGGCCGCCTGCTTGGAGACACCGAGCCGCCGCCCGACCTCGCTCGCGGTGGCGCCCTGCTGTCCCACCGCCTGCAACGCGAACCCGTAAGCGGCCCGCACCTGCGGGTGCCCCTGCCGGGCCAGTTCGGCGTGCAGCTCATCGATGAGCGAACGGAACCCGGCGAACAGCAACAACGGCAGCTCGAAGCCGCGCCCCGGCTCCGCCGCGCCCTCAGCCATTGCCAAACTCGACAACGTGGTTTACCTTTTCGTCAATCACGTTGTCGAGTTTACCGAAGGGCCCTCTCATGCCGCTGACCCACGCCCACTTCCCCGATCACACGGTCGAGTCCGCCCCCGCCGCCGCCCGCCGCACCGTGCAGGCAACCGCCGACCGGCTCGGCTACCTCCCCGTCGGGGTCGGCCGGATGGCCACCTCGCCCCAGCTGCTCGAGGGCTTCTTCAAGATGAGCGCACTGTTCGAGTCCACCACCCTCGAACCGCTGGCCCGCGAGACCCTGATCCTCACCATCGCCGCCCGGAACGGCTGCCACCTCTGCGTCGCCATGCACACCGCGAAGCTCACCGCCCTCGGCGCGGACCCCGAGCTCATCGAGGCCCTGCGCGCCCAACAGCCGCCCGCCGACCCGAACCTGGCGGCCGTCCGCGCCTTCACCCTGGAGGTCCTCGCCACCGCCGGAGCCGTGGACGACGCCACCCTCCGTGCCTTCCTGGGCCACGGCTACACACCGCAGAACGCCCTGGAGGTCGTCCTCGGCATCGGCGCCTACACCACGTCCACCCTCGCCAACCGCCTGCTCGACGCCCCGGTCGACGACCAGCTCAAGGCGTTCGCCTGAGCCGCGCTCGCCCCCGCCGCCTGGGCGGCCTTCGCCGGCTTCGCCGCCGACCAGCGACGCGGCTGAACGTCTGACAGGAACGCAGTGAAAGAGGCCGGTCACTTCCGGGCAAGGTCCAACTCGTAGCGACTGACCCAGGTGAGCGGGCCGTCATCCTCCCGCTGGCCGGGTGCGCCTCCCACCGGTACGTCTCCTCGGTGCACGAAGCCGTACGCCTCGTAGTAGGCCCGGAGTCGCCCATTGGCCTGCACGCAATCCAGCCGCAGAGCGTCAACTCCGCGCCGCCGGGCGGTGTCGCCTGCCCAGTCGAGAACGACGACGCCCAGTCCGGCCGCCCAGCGGCACATGGCCATCCGATGGACATACCCCGCCGTGCCGGCGACGTCCGCCCACAGCGGATCCGACCAGTCCAGGGTCATGGTGCCCGCCGCTTTCTCACCGATGCCCACCAGCCACGTATCACCACGGAGGACAGCCCCCTCGACCCACGCGGCCTCGAAGTGCGGAGGCCACTGGCTGACGCCGCGTGCGTTGAGCCAACCGGCCACCTCGTCGAGCACGCTCAGCACCTCGTCCATGCACACGCCGGTGGCACGTCGGAAGGTGACCTCGTTGCCGTTCCACTTAACCGTCATGGCAGGAATGATCGCAGCGAGCTCTCAGACCATCGTTCGGTTGCGCGTAAACACCGACAGGGGGTTGTCGCCGCCGTCCCCGAGGGTGGGCCGTGCCGGGAGAGGCCCGGTGCGACACGAGAGGGATGACATGCCTGGATTCAACGGCATCGGCTGGTTCGAGATCGGCACCGACGACCCGGCGGCCGCGAAGCGGTTCTACGGTGACGTGTTCGGCTGGACGGCCGTGCAGGACGACACGAAGAGCACCGACCCGGCGTACCAGGTCCTCACCACGGGTGACGCGGAGGGCTTGCACGGCGGGCTCTTCGCGACCAACGGAAAAATGCCCGGCTACGCCATCTTCAGCGTGCTGGTCGAGGACGTCGAGGCGGCCTGCCGACGGGCCGAAGAGGCGGGCGGCCAGGTCCAGCGCGCGCCGCAGGTCAACCCGGTCGGGGTGACGTTCGCGCATCTGCTGGACCCGGCCGGTAACCACTTCTCGGTGTTCACGCCGCCGTCCGTCAGTTCAAGGTGAGCTGACGGACGACGCCCTCCGGGATGTCGAGATCCTCGCTGCGCAGCACGCGGGGCGGGGGCACCTCGGCGGTGACCGAGACCGAAGTGATCCGGTCGGTACGGAAGACGCGCAGGGCGTCGCGCAGCCGGCACCAGGCCACCAGGTACCAGTGGTCGGTCTTGCCGATGTAGCCGAGTGGCTCGATCTCGCGCATCGAGGTGGCACCGTCGCGGTCACCGTAGCCGATGCGCAGGACACGGCGGGTGTCCAGCGCGTCGGCCACCATGCGAGGCACCGCCGGCGTGGCGGGCCCGTCGCCGAACAGGTGGATGCGGCCCGCCAGGTCATGGGCGGCGGCGGCATCGTCGCCCTGCATCGCCGCGACCAGCTTGCGCAGCGCCGAGCCCGCGGTCGCCTGGAACGGCGTGCCCTCCAGCCGCCGCAGCGCCACCGCCATCGCGACCGCTTCGCCCGGCGTCAGATTGACCGGCGGCAGCGTGCGCGCCTTGTCGAGGCAGTAGCCGCCCGTGCGGCCGGGCTCGGCGTAGATCGGCACGCCCGACTGCTGCAGCGCGCTGATGTCCCGCTCGACCGTCCGCACGCTCACTTCGAAACGACCGGCCAGCCAGCGCGCGCTGCGCGGCCGGGGCGCGACCGCACGCAACTCCTCGACCAGGGCGTAGAGGCGATCGGTACGGTTCACACAAGCCAACCTATAAGGTACCGGCCGAAAAAGTGGCCACGGCCCGGGAGTCCGGAGCGCCGCAGCGCGCAGCCGCGGACGACCGCACAGCGAAAACGGGCCACGACATCCGTGACCCGTTCGCTCGTCCGCACGTCACAGCCGCTGCGCGACCTCCGTCGCCCAGTAGGTGAGGATCATGTTCGCGCCGGCGCGCTTGATGCCCGTCAGGGTCTCCAGGATCGCGCGGTCGCGGTCGATCCAGCCCTTCTCGGCGGCCGCCTCGATCATCGAGTACTCACCGCTGATCTGGTACGCGGCCACCGGCACGTGCACCGATTCGGCGACCTTGGCCAGGACGTCGAGGTAGGGTCCGGCCGGCTTGACCATCACCATGTCGGCGCCCTCGTCGAGGTCCAGCGCCAGCTCGCGCAGCGACTCGCGGACGTTCGCCGGGTCCTGCTGGTAGGTCTTGCGGTCGCCCTGCAGCGACGAGCCGACGGCCTCACGGAACGGGCCGTAGAAGGCGGACGAGTACTTCACGGTGTACGCGAGGATCGCCACGTCCTCCTTGTCGATGGTGTCCAGGGCGTCCCGGATCACGCCGACCTGGCCGTCCATCATGCCGCTGGGGCCCACCACATGGGCGCCCGCGTCGGCCTGGACCTGGGCCATCTCGGCGTACCGCTCCAGGGTGGCGTCGTTGTCGACGCGGCCCGACTCGTCCAGCACACCGCAGTGGCCGTGGTCGGTGAACTCGTCGAGGCAGAGGTCGGACATGATGATGAGCTCGTCGCCCACCTCGGCCCGCACATCGCGCAGTGCCACCTGGAGGATGCCCTCCGGGTCGGTGCCGGCCGAGCCGGTCGCGTCCTTCTTGGCGTCCTCAGGGACGCCGAAGAGCATGATCCCCGAGACCCCCGCGGAGACCGCCTCGACGGCCGCCTTCCGCAGGGTGTCCCGGGTGTGCTGGACGACGCCGGGCATCGCGGCGATCGGCACCGGTTCGCCGATGCCCTCCCGCACGAAGGCGGGCAGGATCAGATCGGACGGGTGCACCCGCGTCTCGGCGACCATCCGCCGCATCGCGGGGGTGGTGCGCAGCCGCCGGGGGCGGGCGCCGGGGAACGATCCGTACACAGTCATCTTCAGTTACCTTCTCGAACGCGTAAGACCGATCGGCAATCGGGGGCGCCGATCGCTCAGGTCGTGCGACGCCTGCGGCCACCCGGGCGCCGCTCACTGGGGCGGGTGACCGTCTCACCCGCCTCCTTCGCCGAATCCCGGCGCTGCGCGCCGAACTCGGCGAGTGCCTCGGCCAGCCGGTGCACGGACGGCTCGGGCGACATGACGTCGACCCGCAGGCCGTGCTCCTCGGCCGTCTTGGCGGTGGCCGGGCCGATGCAGGCGATGACCGTCACATTGTGCGGCTTGCCCGCGATACCGACCAGGTTACGGACCGTGCTCGACGAGGTGAAGAGGACGGCGTCGAAGCCGCCGCCCTTGATGCCCTCGCGGGTCTCGGCCGGGGGCGGCGAAGCGCGCACCGTGCGGTAGGCGGTGACGTCGTCGACCTCCCAGCCCAGCTCGATGAGCCCGGCCACCAGTGTCTCGGTGGCGATGTCGGCGCGCGGCAGGAAGACCCGGTCGATCGGGTCGAAGACCGGGTCGTAGGGCGGCCAGTCCTCCAGCAGCCCGGCCGCCGACTGCTCGCCGGAAGGTACGAGATCGGGCTTGACGCCGAACTCGATCAGCGAGGCGGCGGTCTGCTCACCGACAGCGGCCACCTTGATCCCGGCGAAGGCCCGGGCGTCGAGCCCGTACTCCTCGAACTTCTCCCGGACCGCCTTCACGGCGTTCACCGAGGTGAACGCGATCCACTCGTAGCGCCCGGTGACCAGGCCCTTGACCGCGCGCTCCATCTGCTGCGGGGTGCGCGGCGGCTCGACGGCGATGGTGGGGACCTCGTGCGGCACCGCGCCGTAGGACCGGAGTTGGTCGGAGAGCGAGGCCGCCTGCTCCTTCGTACGCGGCACGAGCACCCGCCACCCGAAGAGCGGCTTCGACTCGAACCACGACAGCTGGTCGCGCCGGGCGGCGGAGCTGCGCTCGCCGACCACGGCTATGACCGGCTGGTGGCCGTCAGGCGACGGGAGCACCTTGGCCTGCTTGAGCACCTGGGCGACCGTGCCGAGCGTGGCGCACCAGGTGCGCTGGCGGGTGGTGGTGCCGGCGATGGTGACGGTCATCGGGGTGTCGGGCTTGCGGCCCGCGGAGACCAGCTCGCCCGCGGTCGCACCGACCGTGTCGAGGGTGGTGGAGACGACGGCGGTGGCGTCGCTGGCGCCGACCTCGCTCCAGCAGCGGTCGGACGCCGTACGGGCATCGACGAACCGCACGTCCGTGCCCTGCTGATCGCGCAGCGGCACACCGGCGTAGGCGGACACGCCCACCGCCGTGGAGACGCCGGGGACGACCTCGAAGGGGATGCCGGCGGAGGCGCAGGCCAGCATCTCCTCGCCGGAGTTCCCGTCCAGGCCGGGGTCGCCGGTGACCGCACGGACGACCCGCTTGCCGCTCCTCGCGGCCTCCATGACAAGATTGCCCGCATCTCGGATGGCCGGGATACCGGCGGCTGTTGACGCTTCGTCAACGACCGTCAGCTGAGGCGTGCTCACGGATGCCCGCGCATGGCCGCGTACCACGTCGAGCACCTGCGGCTCGGCGATCAGTACGTCCGCACTCGCCAGAGCTTCCACGGCGCGCAGTGTGAGCAGTCCCGGATCTCCGGGTCCGGCACCGAGGAAGGTGACGTGCCCGTGCGTGGGAAGGACGGGGTGGTTCGATGTGGTGGGGCTCATCGTGCTCGCTCCCCCATAAGACCGGCCGCACCCTTGGCCAGCATCTCGGACGCGAGTTCGCGTCCGAGCGCCTCGATGCCTTCGTGCGACGCAGGTACGGGACCGGTGGTGGACAACTGCACCAGCGAGGAACCGTCGGGCGAGCCGACGACGCCGCGCAGGCGCATCTCGGTGACAGCAGACTGCCCGTCGGCCAGGACGTCGGCCAGTGCGCCGACAGGCGCACTGCAACCGGCCTCCAGGGCGGCGAGCAGGGATCGCTCGGCGGTGACGGCGGCCCGCGTGTACGGGTCGTCGAGCTCCGCGAGCGAGGCAATGAGGGCGGTGTTCGACGCCGCGCACTCGACTGCCAGGGCCCCCTGGCCGGGGGCGGGCAGGATGATGTCGACCGGCAGGAACTCGGTCACTTCGGCGGTCCTGCCGATCCGGCTGAGCCCGGCCGCGGCGAGAACCACCGCGTCCAGCTCCCCGCTGCGGACGAAGCCGACGCGGGTGTCGATGTTGCCGCGGATCGGCACGGTCTCGATGCGGAGGCCGTGGTTACGGGCGTACGCGTTGAGCTGCGCCATCCGGCGCGGCGAACCCGTACCCACCCGGGCGCCGTCCGGCAGCTGCTCGAAGGTCAGCCCGTCCCGCGCGATCAGCACGTCCCGGGGGTCCTCACGGACCGGGACCGCGGCGAGCACCAGCTCGTCCGGCTGCGTGGTCGGCAGATCCTTCAGGGAGTGCACGGCGAAGTCGACGTCCCCGCTCACCAGCGCGTCACGCAGCGCGGTGACGAACACACCGGTCCCACCGATCTGCGCGAGATGCTCACGGGAGGTGTCCCCGTACGTGGTGATCTCGACGAGCTCCACGGGGCGACCCGTGATGCGGCGCACCGCCTCGGCAATTTGTCCTGACTGGGCCATGGCGAGCTTGCTCCGCCTGGTCCCCAGCCTCAAGGCATTGGTCATGCCCGCCCTCGGTTCTTGACATCTGTGTTGCTCAGGTCGGTCAGATCGGCCCTGCTGACGGCCGCGACCGTCAGCGGGTCGAGGTCGAAGAGTTCACGCAGCGCGTCCGCGTACCCGGCGCCGCCGGGTTCGCTCGCGAGCTGCTTCACCCGCACGGTGGGCGCGTGCAGGAGCTTGTCGACGACGCGGCGCACGGTCTGGGTGATCTCGGCGCGCTGCTTGTCGTCCAGGTCGGGGAGGCGTCCGTCGAGACGCGCGATCTCACCGGCGACCACGCCGGCCGCCATCGTACGCAGCGCGACGACCGTCGGGGTGATGTGCGCGGCGCGCTGCGCGGCGCCGAAGGCCGCCACCTCGTCGGAGACGAGGGTGCGTACGGCGTCGACGTCGGCGGCCATCGGCGCGTCGGCGGACGCGTCCGCCAGCGACTCGATGTCCACCAGGCGCACCCCGCCGATCCGGTGCACCGCGCCGTCGACATCGCGCGGCATGGCCAGGTCGAGCAGCGCGAGCCGGACGGGATGCGCGTCCCCGGACGCATCGGCGGGTGCGAGCCGCCGGTCCAGAGCCTCCGCGACGGCGTCCGCGGTCAGTACCAGGCCGGTCGCCCCCGTACAGGAGACGACGACATCGGCACGGACCAACTCGGCGCCGACCGCGTCCATCGGGACGGCCCGGGCTCCGGTGCCGGCGGCGCGGAGGATCTCCGCGAGCCGCTCGGCACGGGCCGGTGTGCGGTTGGCAACGACGACCTCGCCGATACCGGCCCGGGACAGCGTGGCGGCGGCCAGCGAGGACATGGAGCCCGCGCCGATCACCAGGGCACGCTTCTCCTTGGCCCACACGGCGACGTCCGTGCCGTCGGCGAGCTGCTCGAGACCGAAGGTGACGAGCGACTGGCCGGCCCGGTCGATACCGGTCTCGCTGTGGGCCCGCTTGCCCACCCGCAGCGCCTGCTGGAACAGATCGTTCAACAGCCGCCCTGCGGTGTGCAGTTCCTGGCCGAGGGCCAGGGCGTCCTTGATCTGGCCGAGGATCTGTCCCTCGCCGACGACCATCGAGTCCAGCCCGCAGGCCACCGAGAAGAGGTGGTGAACGGCCCGGTCCTCGTAGTGCACATAAAGATAAGGAGTGAGCTCGTCCAGACCGACCCCGCTGTGCTGGGCGAGCAGCGTGGACAGCTCGGCGACGCCCGCGTGGAACTTGTCCACATCGGCGTACAGCTCGATGCGGTTGCAGGTGGCGAGCGTCGTGGCCTCCGCGGCGGGCTCCGCCGCCAGGGTGTCCTGCAACAGCTTGGCCTGCGCGTCAGTGGACAGCGCGGCCCGTTCGAGCACGCTGACGGGGGCGCTGCGGTGGCTCAGTCCGACGACCAGGAGACTCATGCCGGCATCACGGCGGGCACGTCCCCGTCGGGTCCTTTCCGTTCGATGGGGGCGGCGTGCGCGGCTCCCCGGAGGGGCGGCGCCCCGGCGGCGGCAGCGGTGGCCGCCCCCTCGCCGGCCTTGCGCTGCTCGTGGAAGGCGAGGATCTGCAGCTCGATGGAGAGATCCACCTTGCGCACGTCGACGCCGTCGGGCACCGAGAGCACGGTGGGCGCGAAGTTGAGGATCGAGGTGATACCGGCGGCGACCAGCCGCTCGCAGACGGGCTGGGCCGCGCCTGCGGGGGTCGCGATGACGCCGATGGAGACGCCGTTGTCGCTGATGATCTTCTCGAGGTCGTCGCTGTGCTGCACCGGGATCCCGGCGACGGGCTTGCCGGCCATCTCGGGGTCGGCGTCGATCAGTGCGGCGACCCGGAAGCCACGGGAGGCGAATCCGCCGTAGTTGGCGAGTGCGGCGCCGAGGTTACCGATGCCGACGATGACGACTGGCCAGTCCTGGGTGAGACCCAGCTCACGCGAGATCTGATATACGAGATATTCGACGTCATATCCGACCCCGCGGGTCCCGTACGAGCCCAAGTAGGAGAAGTCCTTGCGCAGCTTCGCGGAGTTGACCCCCGCGGCGGCCGCGAGCTCCTCGGACGAGACCGTGGGTACGGAACGCTCCGAGAGCCCGGTGAGGGCGCGAAGATACAGCGGAAGTCGGGCGACTGTGGCCTCGGGGATTCCTCGGCTACGGGTCGCCGGTCGGTGAGTTCGGCCAGTTGCCACGGTGCTCCTGCGGGATGAGCGAGGCTGCAGGCGGCCTCGTGTCGCAGGACCGCCCCGTCGAATGCAGGCTATGTCTTTGTGAACGCGTGCACAAAGATTGTGTCCGTTTTGTCCGCCCGAAGTGACCGGAGTCACGCGGTACGACTGCGCGGCGCCGGAACTGCGGGCCGGTCCGATGCGTTGGCTTCCCGAAGGGGGCAAAACCGCACACACTCCTCACGTCATCGCCCCCGAGACCGCTCAAATCGCCCACGATGGTAGCCGGGTTTCGGGGTCAGGCGCCCAGTGCACGACGAAGGCGGTCCGGGTCGACGCGCCAGAACGTGTGCTGTTCGCCATCGATGAGCACCACGGGGATCTGCTCCCAGTAGGCGGCGTTCAGCGCCTCGTCCCGGGTGATGTCCTTCTCCTCCCACTCCGTGCCGAGGTCCTCGCAGACCGTGGCGACGACCTTTCGTGCGTCGTCGCAGAGGTGGCAGCCGGGTTTGGCCAGCAGCGTCACGGTGTGGGGGGGCCGGGGGTCGCGGTGCGAGCGGCGCAGCAGGGGGCTCATCCCGCCATTGTGGCCCCGAACGCCGGCCGGGCCGGCGGTGGCCGAAGTCCGCAGGGTGCGGTGACGCAACAAAGAGTTCACCCCACCGCATCCCCACACGGCGGGAACAGCCGAACAGACTGGCTATGCTCACGACATGGCCGCACTGGGATGGCTCACCCCTCGAAAGCGCTCGGCAACCGCACGCAGCGTGCTGGCAGGCGAGGCCGCAGCCGAAGCAGCCCGGAAGTCCTCGCAGGAGCTGGCACAGGTGATGCCGGAGGACGAGACCGCTGCGGAGCTCGGGTTCCCCGTCATGGGGGACGATCTGGCCGCTGCCTTCTTCGACCTCGACAACACCGTGATGCAGGGCGCCGCGATCTTCCACTTCGGCCGCGGCCTCTACAAGCGGAAGTTCTTCCAGCGCCGGGAACTCGCCAGATTCGCCTGGCAGCAGGCGTGGTTCCGGCTGGCCGGCGTGGAGGACCCGGAGCACATGCAGGACGCCCGCGACAGCGCGCTGTCCATCGTCAAGGGCCACCGGGTCTCCGAGCTGATGTCCATCGGCGAGGAGATCTACGACGAGTACATGGCGGACCGCATCTGGCCCGGCACCCGCGCGCTGGCCCAGGCCCACCTGGACGCGGGCCAGAAGGTGTGGCTGGTCACGGCCGCGCCCATCGAGACCGCCACGATCATCGCCCGGCGTCTGGGACTGACCGGCGCGCTGGGCACCGTGGCCGAGTCCATGAACGGCGTCTATACGGGCCGCCTGGTCGGCGAACCCCTGCACGGCCCGGCGAAGGCCGAAGCCGTACGGGCGCTTGCCGCCGCCGAAGGCCTGGACCTGCGCCGGTGCGCCGCCTACAGCGACTCGCACAACGACATCCCGATGCTCTCGCTGGTCGGACATCCGTACGCGATCAACCCGGACGCCAAGCTGCGCCGTCACGCCCGCGAGCGCGAGTGGCGGCTGCGCGACTACCGCACCGGCCGCAAGGCGGCCAAGGTCGGCATCCCGGCGGCCGCCGGCGTTGGTGCCCTGGCCGGCGGTACCGCCGCGGCCATGGCCCTGCACCGCCGCCGCCGCTGAGCCCGCCCGCCCGGCCCGTCGCGCCCCGCGCGATATCCGCGACGCACCCGTTCGGCAGGCCGACACGCCGGATCCGCAGCTGACCGCGACACGCCGCCACTCGGCACATGCACGGGCAAATCGAACTTCTTACCCGTGCACCCGCGCCGCCAGTCCCGTTGCAGCCGCTCGCGCACAAGTAGCCCCGCAATCAAGCGGATCGTGAGGCAATCCGATCAATAAGCGGTCACGAAGTGCTACTTGATTCGACGCGTTCACGTAAGAGAAGCGACGTAATCGATGATTTGAGCAACTGGGTGTAGCACTGCCTGTACGAAGCGTTATTCTCCTCAGACGCATACCGGACCCCACTCGTCATCACGTCGGGTGAACGGTCCAGCACTGCACGTGATGGAAGCTCTGCCTCTGGGAGTCCCGTGTACCCACACGTCGGGGTTGACGCCTCGGGCCTGGCTACGCTGCGCGCAACGGTCCTGGACCAGCTGCGCGGCATTGTCCCCACCGCGTACGCCGTCCCCGCTTTTGCCACCCCTGTGCCCGCCGGCCCCTGCTATGCCCTCGCCGAGAACGGTGCGGCGGTCGGCAGACACAGCCGTGGCGGCACCGGCACGTCCACTGTCCGTCGGCCTGCGGCCGACAGCGACAGCGCTCGCATGATGGACCTCGTCGAACGTGCTCAGGCCGGCGAGGCCGATGCCTTCGGGCGCCTCTACGACCAGTACAGCGACACGGTCTACCGCTACATCTACTACCGCGTCGGCGGAAAGGCGACGGCGGAGGATCTCACCAGCGAGACCTTCCTGCGCGCTCTGCGCCGTATCTCCACCTTCACCTGGCAGGGCCGTGACTTCGGCGCCTGGCTGGTCACCATCGCCCGGAACCTGGTCGCGGACCACTTCAAGTCGAGCCGATTCAGACTGGAAGTGACCACGGGAGAAATGCTCGATGCCAACGAGGTCGAGCGCAGTCCGGAGGACTCCGTCCTGGAGTCCCTCTCGAACGCAGCCCTGCTCGAAGCCGTCAAGCGGCTCAATCCACAACAGCAGGAGTGCGTGACCCTGCGCTTCCTGCAAGGTCTCTCCGTCGCCGAGACGGCGCGCGCGATGAGCAAGAACGAGGGTGCCATCAAGACGCTCCAGTACCGGGCCGTGCGCACGCTGGCACGACTGCTCCCGGATGACGCCCGGTGATCAACACCGATCGCAACTCACCCTCGGTTATGGGCTGATGACGCTGCCGTCCTACTGCGGTCGGATCATCTTTCGTCCGTAACCCAAGTGCTGTGCGGCTCGTTGAGTGGGATGCAGGCTCCCTGTGGTCACGCCACGCCCGTAAGTGCTCACTCGATCGTGTGAATGCGCTCAAGGTGGGCAACCTTCCGGACCCCGAGGGGAGTCGATCGTCATGACGAGAGGAGGTGCCGCCAGTGATCGGACAAGTTTCGGCACACCGGCGGGCGAACGCCTTCGCCCAGGTCCTGGAGGAGCAGTCGCTCCGGGACACGGCGGCCGACCAGCCAGAAGATCCCGGCGATTCGGACGGACCAGGCGAACAAGAGCCGTTGCTCGCCCTGGTGACCCGTCTCGACGAGCTACCGAAACCGCAGCTGGACCCCGAGGTCAGGGTCGTGCAGCGGGCCCAGCTCGTTGCCGCCATGGAGGCCATGCTGCTGGAAGGCACCGCCCCGGGGGGAGGTGCGTCCGAGGGCCCTCAGGTGCCCGAACAGCGGACCGGTCGCGGCGCCCACCGGGCGAGCGCGCTCCGGAAACTGCGCCCCCGTTCCCGCTGGTCGAAGGGCATCGCTGCGGGCGGACTCGCCGTCGGTGTGGCCGCCGGAGCCTTCAGCGGCGTCGCCGCTGCCAGCTCCGACGCCCTCCCCGGTGATTCGCTGTACGGACTGAAGCGCGGGATGGAGGATCTCAAACTCGGCATGGCGAATGACAGCGCCGACCGCGGTGAGATCTATCTGGACCAGGCCTCGACCCGGCTCCAGGAGGCCCGCCGCCTCATGGAGCGCGACCGGGCAGGCCAACTCGACCACGAGCAGCTGAGCGAAGTCCGCCGCGCGTTGAACGGCATGAACCACGATGCCAGCGAGGGCCACCGCCTGCTGCACGAGGCGTACGCACGGAACGGCGCACTCGGCCCGATCCGGACGCTCTCCTCGTTCTCCAGCTCGCACCGGGAGGCCTGGAGCAAGCTCCGGGGGCGGCTGCCCGCGCAGCTGCATGACGTGGGAGACCGGGTGAACTCGGTCTTCGACGCCATAGACCAGGAGGTCGAGCCGCTGCAGTCGCGGCTGCCCGAGCACCCGGGCAGCACCCGGGGCCCGGCGCGTGCGGTCCCGTCCCAGCCGGGCGCCTCCGGGACCGAACGAACCGGACCCACGGCATCCACGCCGGGCCAGGGCAGGACGAGCAGCGATACCCCGCAGCCCTCCAGCTCCGGCAGCAAGGCGGACCAGGGGCTGATCGGCGGCGACACCGGCGGTCTGCTCGACCCGCCGAAGTCGGACAGCAGCCCGTCCTCGTCGCAGGACCCGGACCGTTCCGGCGACAACCGCCCCGGCGCACCGCACGTCACCCTCCCACCGCTGCTCCCGGGGCTGCTCCCCGGTCTGGGCATCGACGAGCAGGACGCGCAGTAGCAGCACAGGCGTGAGGGGGTGCCGACGCCGGCACCCCCTCACGTCTGTGTAACGGCAACCGCTAGAAGAACACCGACCTGCGCTGCACCAGCAGCTTGTACAGGGTGTGCTGGATCTGCTCCCGTACCTGGTCGGTCAGATTGAACATCAGCATCGGATCCTCCGCCGCCTCCGCCGGATATCCGCTCGTCTGGATCGGCTCGCCGAACTGGATGGTCCACTTCGTCGGCAACGGCACCATCCCGAGCGGCCCCAGCCACGGGAAGGTCGGCGTGAGAGGGAAGTACGGGAAACCCAGCAGCCGTGCCGCGGTCTTCGCGTTGCCGATCATCGGGTAGATCTCCTCCGCCCCGACGATCGAGCAGGGCACGATCGGCACCCCCGCGGTCAGCGCCGTCGAGACGAAGCCGCCCCGGCCGAAACGCTGCAGCTTGTAGCGGTCCGAGAAGGGCTTGCCGATTCCCTTGAAGCCCTCCGGCATCACCCCGACGACCTCACCGCGCCGCAGCAGCCGCTCGGCGTCCTCGGCGCACGCCAGCGTGTGTCCCGCCTTCCTGGCCAGCTCGTTGACGACCGGGAGCATGAAGACCAGGTCCGCTGCCAGCAGCCGCAGGTGACGCTCGGCGGGGTGCTGGTCGTGGACCGCGACCTGGAGCATCAGCCCGTCCAGCGGCAGCGTCCCCGAGTGGTTGGCGACGACGAGCGCCCCACCGTCGGAGGGGATGTTTTCGATGCCCTTGACCTCGACCCGGAAGTACTTCTCGTACAACGGCCGCACCAGCGACATCAGGACCTGGTCGGTGAGCTCCTTGTCGTAGCCGAACTCGTCGACGTCGTAGTCCCCGGTGATCCGGCGCCGTAGAAAGGCCAGGCCGCCGGCGATCCGCCGGTCCAGGCCGCCACCACCGGTCTCCCGTGGTGCTTCCACGGCCTGCAGCGGCGGCTCGGACGACCGATCGGGGCCGGTCTGCTGTTCCGGTACCGGCGCCAGCGGCCCGGCCGTCCTGGTGCGCACGCCCGGCCGCTTGCCGGCCTTGCCGTTCCTGGGCCGCCTGCCCCTCGGCTCGTCACCGAACGGAATGACCTTGGCATCGGCCATGTCAGTTGCGCTCCTTGCTGACAGCAGTGGCAATGGAAGAAACCCGGTCGACCGCCTGCGCCAGCGCCTTCGGAGGCAGCAGTCCGGCCCCGCGGCTGAGCGCGAAGTCCTCGAAGGTCTCCGGCGTCGAGTACTCCGGAACGTAGCCCAGGGTCTCCCGCATCTGAACCGTGCTGACCACCCTGCCGTGTGTCAGCAGCCGGATCTGTTCCGGCGAGAAGTCCGTGACGCCGACCGTACGCAGCGCGGAACCCACCCAGTTGACGGCCGGCAGCAGCACCGGGACCGTCGGACGGCCCAGCCGCCGCGAGCACTGCGAGAGCAGCAGCACGCCATCGCCCGCGACATTGAAGGTGCCGCTGTTCAGCGTCCCCTGCGGCGGCTCGCCCAGCGCGAGAAGCAACACGCCGATCACATCGGCCTCGTGAACGAACTGCAGGCGCGGGTCGTAACCGAAGACCGTCGGGAGCACCGGCAGCGACAGATACTGCGCCAGCGGGTAGTCGGCGCTCGGCCCCAGGATGTTGGCGAAGCGCAGCACACAGACGGCCACATCGGGCCGGCGCCGGGCGAAGCCGCGCACATAGCCCTCGACCTCGACGGCGTCCTTGGCGAAGCCGCCGCTGGGCAGCGACTTGGGAGGCATCGTCTCGGTGAAGACCGCCGGGTCGCGGGGCGCCGATCCGTACACGCTGGTACTGGACTTCACCACCAGCCGCCGCACCGTAGGCGATTTCTGGCAGGCACCGAGCAGCTGCATGGTGCCGATGACGTTGTTCTCCTTGACGGTCGCCCGGCTGCCGCCCGCGCCGAGCGGAGTGCCGGTGACATCCATGTGGACGACCGTGTCGACGTCATACTCGGCCAGCACCCGGGCGATGGCCGGCTGGCGGATGTCCGCCCGGACGAAATGCGCACCGCCCAGCTGATGGTCGGGCGGCACGATGTCCACCGCGATCACCCGGTCCACCGCCGGGTCGCGCTGGATGCGCCGCACAAGACGGCCCCCGAGCTGCCGGGCCACACCGGTCACGAGCACGACCTTGCCCAAGATCCGCGCCTCCCATTCGGACTCCCGTACGGGCCACCGTAGCCGGTCAATGTTGCTCTGCGGTGACAGGTCGCTGCGGCAGGTGACCAAATGTTGCGGCTGCACAACGCACCGTGGCCCTCCCACCATGATGGTGGAAGGGCCACGGGACCGCGTACAGCTGCCGCTTACTTCTTGTTGCGACGCTGAACGCGAGTGCGCTTGAGCAGCTTGCGGTGCTTCTTCTTAGCCATCCGCTTGCGCCGCTTCTTGATAACAGAGCCCACGACTACCCTCGCTCACTTCTCTTCACTGGTGCGGGGCGTCTGGGCCCACACGACCTACGTCGGCCTAGCCTACCCGCCACCGAGTGAGGGACGTAATCCGAGGGGAGCCGCCCGCTCCTGTTCCGGTCCCGCCCCGGTCCTGCGCCGGATTTTCGTTAAGCGGTTTGCACCCCCACGAAGGATTCCCGGAGGTAGTCGTGCACCGCCTGCTCCGGGACCCGGAAGGACCTGCCCACCCTGATCGCCGGCAGATGACCGCTGTGCACCAGCCGGTACACGGTCATCTTGGACACACGCATCACCGAGGCGACTTCCGCCACGGTCAGGAACCTGACCTCGTTGAGAGGCCTCTCACTCCCAGCAGCCATGACCCACCTGAACCTTCCGCACCCGACGCGCACCGGCTTCCCCTTCCGGTGACTCTTCGTCGTTGTGCGCTCACCCATCAGACTAGGTGCGGGTGGTACGAGTGGGGAAGAGGAGTACCGATCGGTTACCTACTGGGACAGAGAGCCCGATTGAGTACATAGCGCGTCAGCGGCCGGTAGTGGTCCGGCCGCACGGCGTCGTCCAGCGGCACCGCCACGGACACCCGCCCCTCGGCCTCTCCGACGAACAGCGCGGGGTCATCCGTATCAGCCAGGCCGATGGCCTCGATACCCAGCTGACCAGCCCCGCAGACCCACCCGTGGTCCCCCACGACAAGTTCCGGAAGCTGCCCGCCGTCCCCGGCCGCGGCCGCCAGAGCGACCCGGACCGGCAGCGGCGAATGGGTGTGTGCGCCCGGCTCACTTCCGGCGGCTCGCGCGCCGGGCTCGCGCATCAGCGCGACTCCACGTACGTAGTCCAGATCGTACGTACGTACGCCGAACCGGGTCGTTATGTCGACACGGTGGCCCTGCGCAGGGGTGAGGACGACACATCCTGCCGCCGACACCGCGTCTGCCAGCGCGGCGTAGAACCCCAGCAGCCGATGCGGGTGGCCGGTGCCGAACAGGACGGCCGACCGGCGTGCGACCGCCTCGCCGAGGCGGTCGGCGAACGCGTTCAGCGCCGCCAGCGTCCGCTCGGGGTCGATGACGTCGGGGCCCGACACGTGGCGCGGGTCGCCGGAGACCCCGCACCGGTCGGCCATCAGCGCCAGCAACTCCCGTTCGTCCCAGTGGCGTTCGGGGGCGAGGCCGAGCGTCGCTCTGGGGTCCCGCGCCGCGAAGAGGCGGTAGCTGCGCAGACTTGTCTCCCGGGGAGTGGCCACGGGCCCGGCCAGCTTGGCCGCCAACAGGTGCGCACGGAGGGCGCCGGTGCTCAACACCCTGCCGATGCTTCCCTACGGAAGCCGGGGGCGGGGGCGAACGGGCGAGGTCCGCACGGTTGGCGTAAGGGCGTGCGTCCGCTGCACGGGCCAGCTGCCTCTATCAAGGCAGCAGGCCCCGTGACGGGAAGACCGCGCGGCGGGTGGCCAGTACCGCCTGGTCCAAGCGGTCCGCCGGGTCGTAGCCCTCGTCCCAGTCGCGCCAGCTCACCGGCCAACGGCCGTCCGTCATCCGGCGCGGCGCCGACTGGCGGGTCCGGGCGTAGACCTCGGACCGCCAGGAGTCGGGGATCAGCGACTCGGGGTCGATCTCGGCGTGGCCGGCGATCGCCGCCAAGTGCGTCCACGACCGCGGTACGACGTCCACGACCGCGTACCCACCGCCGCCCAGCGCCACCCACCTCCCCCCGTCGGCGTACTCGTGCGCCAGTTGGTGGCAGGCGACCTGTACCGCCCGCTGGGCGTCCAGCGACACGGCGAGATGGGCCAGCGGGTCCTCGAAGTGCGTGTCGGCCCCGTGCTGGGTCACCAGCACCTGCGGCCGGAAGTCCGCCAGCAGTTCCGGCACCACGGCATGGAACGCCCGCAGCCACCCCTCGTCCCCGGTACCGGCCGGCAACGCCACATTCACCGCGGAGCCCTCGGCCGCCCCGTCGCCCGTCTCGTCCGGCCAGCCGGTCCCGGGGAACAGCGTCCTGGGGTGCTCGTGCAGCGACACGGTGAGGACTCGCGGGTCCGCGTCGAACACCGCCTGCACGCCGTCGCCGTGGTGCACGTCCACATCGACGTACGCGACCCGCTCGGCACCGAGTTCGAGCAGCCTCGCGACGGCAAGGGCAGCGTCGTTGTAGACGCAGAACCCGGAGGCCGACCCGGGCATGGCATGGTGCAGCCCGCCCGCGAAGTTCACCGCGTGGGAGGCGTCCCCGCGCCATACCGCTTCGGCGGCGCCCACCGACTGCCCGGCGATCAGCGCGGACACCTCGTGCATGCCGGCGAAGGCCGGGTCGTCCGGGGTGCCGAGGCCGTACGCCGGGTCCGCACTGTCCGGATCCGCCGAGGCCGCCCGTACGGCGTCCACGTAGTCCGCCCGGTGCACCAGCCGCAGGGTCGAATCCCCCACCGGCTTCGCCGCCACGACGTCGACCGCGGCGTCCACGCCGTAGGCCCGGATCAGCCCCATGGTCAGTGCGAGCCGCACCGGATCCATCGGGTGCCCCGGCCCGAAGTCATACTTCGTTACTGCGTCGTCCCACATCAACAGTTCGCGGCCGCTCATGCTCGCCACCGTATCGGGCATCGCCGTTTCCGAACGACCTGGCGTACAGCAGCGTGGCCAGGACCAGCACCATCGGGACGAGCATCGCCCCGCGGTAGTTCCACGCGTCGCCGATCGCGCCCACGAGCGGGGAACCGATCAGGAAGCCGACGTAGTTGAAGATGTTGAGCCGGGCGATGGCGGCGTCCGACGCTCCGGGAAACAACCGCCCGGCGGCCGCGAAGGTCTGCGGCACGATCACACACAGCCCGAACCCGAGCAGGGTGAACCCGAGCATCCCCACCCAGGGCCCCGATGCCGCGGCCACCACGGCGAAGCCGACGGCAGCCAGCACCGAACCGAACCGCACCACAGCCACCGCACCGAAGCGGCGCACCCCGAAGTCCCCGACCGCCCGGCCCAGCAGCGTGGTGACCATATAGACGTTGTACGGGACGGTGGACAACTGCTCGGAGCTGCCCAGCACGTCCTGCAGGTACTTCGCGCTCCAGTTGGAGACGGTCGAGTCGCCGATATAGGCGAAGGCCATCACCAGGCAGAGCGGCAACAGCAGCTTGAAGACGACGGAGCCGCCGTCGGTGGACTGAACGGTGGGGGTGGTGGGGGTGGTGGGGGAAGTCGGAGAGGTGCCGTCCCGCTGGGCGTCCGCGTACCAGCGGCTCGCCACCAGACAGAGCGGCAGCAGCACCGTGACCACCGGCCCGTACGACATCAGCAGCGACAGGTGCCAGTGCGCCCCGGCCCAGGCGAGCGAGGCGCCGGCGATCCCGCCCAGGCTGTACGCGGCGTGGAAGCCGAGCATGATGCTGCGGCCGTACGCACGTTGAAGGCTGACCCCCAGCATGTTCATGGACGCGTCGAGCGCCCCGACGGACAGCCCGAAGACCCCGAGCGCGACCGCCACCTGCCAGAGCCGGCTGCCGGCCGCGACCCCGAGGAGAGCCAGCAGCACCACCGGCTGCACCCACCGCAGAACGACAGACGGCCTGACCCGCGCCACCAGTTGCTCGGTGGCGACGCTGCTGATGCCCGCGAGGACGGGCACAGCGGCGAGGAAGGCCGGCAGCAGACCGTCGGATATCCCGTAGCGGTCCTGAATCGCCGGGATCCTCGTGACGAGGAGAGCGAAGGCCGCGCCCTGCGCGAAGAAGCTGAGCCCCAGGGAGACCCTGCCGTGCCGCAGCCGAACATCTGACGTCATGGCGGCACAGTAGGCCCCAGACCTACCCGTGGGTAGACGGGTCAGGCAAGCAATTCCGGAAGCTCCACCAGCTTCGAGAAGAATCCGTTCGCCCCGGCCAGCCGCTCGGCGGGGGTCATCGCCGTGAAGCCGTACACGTCCATCCCCGCTGCCTGTGCCGCTTCCACGCCGAGTTGGCTGTCCTCGACGACGACGCACCGCTCCGGCGCCACACCCATCCGCTCGGCGGCGAGGAGGAAGAGATCCGGCGCCGGCTTCCCGCGGCCGACGTCCTCCGAGCTGAAGATCCACTCCTCCTCGAACCACTCGTCGATCCCGGTCGCCCGGTGGCCGACCCGGATCCGCTCATGACTGCCGGATGAGGCCACGCAGTACGGCACCCCGTGGGCGACCAGCTCGCCGAGCACTTCGGCGGCACCGGTGACCGGCGTGAGTTCCTGCTCGAACGCGGCGAAGATCCGGGCGTGCAGCGTCGCGTCGAAGTCGTCCGGGAGCCGCTGACCGGTCCGTTCCTGGATGAGGTCGTGCACCCGGTGCACGGCAGCCCCCATGTAGTCGCGGAGGGACTCGTCGTACGTCGTGGGGTGCCCGAGCTCGCTCAGATACCCGGAGAGGATGGTGTTGGAGATCGGCTCGCTGTCCACAAGGACGCCGTCGTTGTCGAAGATGACCAGGTCGTAGCGCATACCCTGACCCTAAACGCAAAAATGCCTCAACCCCGGGCTATGACAGCTCGGGGTTGAGGCTAAAAATTGTTCGGCGGCGTCCTACTCTCCCACAGGGTCCCCCCTGCAGTACCATCGGCGCTGAAAGGCTTAGCTTCCGGGTTCGGAATGTAACCG
>NZ_JBFBAK010000021.1:0-32652 GCF_040689485.1 Streptomyces sp. NPDC051322
TCCTGCACAACTACAACTACCATCGCTGCCATACCGCACTCGGAGGCCGGCCCCCCGTCACCCGCGTCAACAACCCTGCGGGTCAATACACCTAGCGGATCAGCGAGTGCGTACTTGGTCGAAGACAGGAGCAAGCCACAACAGTGATCGGCCACCCAAGCGGGTCCGGCTCCGCGGACCTCAGGGGCGGTATCCGCGGCGAGGCGGCGCTCTACCGCCTTTCGGGCGGATTCGCCGGCGCCAAGTGCGGGATCGTCGATCAGGCATCGCAGATCACCACGCATCGGGGCGCCGATTCAGTGAGGGAGTGACGCTCAGTAGCCCAGCGGAGTCACGCGGTGAAAGAAATCATGGCTCGATCAACTCTCAGAGACGAGATCGATGACACGGTCGGCTCGACCGAGGGAGGCGTAGACGTGGTGGCGCCGGTTCGAAAGTACAAGGCGAGGGCAAGACCCACGAACGGGGCCGGCCAGCGGAATGCCGACGAGCCACAGGTTTGGCCTGGTGCCCCACCCACGATGAGCTCGAAGTGGGTCAGCGCGAGGAAGACCGTCCCCCCGAGCAAGACCGCGGCGATAACGGGGGCGACGAACATATGAATTTGTTCTCCCCAGCCGGGACTCGAGTGCGATCGAACCAGGCGATGACCGCTAACTTGACTCTGTCGGGGATCTTGGAGTTGCCGAGGTCAGCTGCCCAGGGTTCGCCAGGACTTCGACCGGCGGTATCTCTCGCTGGTCGAGGTAGTTCTGGAAGGCAGTCGGCCGGCGGGGCGTGGGGGCTTCCTCGGTCGGCGGCAGTCCGCTGAGGCGCTCGATGTTGACGGCGATGGCCGTCAGGACGTGCTGGATGTGGGCCCTCCCCTGTCCTCGGTAGCGGCAGCGGTCGCATGCTGTGTCCGTGGGCGAACTCGTTGACCGTGCCTTCCACTCCGGAGCGGACCGCGTAACGGGTCTTCCACTCGGGCGTCTGCTGCTCAGTGCGGACGCGGAGTTGCAGGTCGCGGAGTCTCGTGGGGGAAAGCCCACGGTGCGGGTGCTTTCAGGGGAGGTGGTGCACTGAGCGCGGGACGGGCATGGCTGGCACTGACTCTTGGTGAACCTGGCCACGATCAGCGGGGCCGCGGTGGGTGAAGAGGTCGGGTAGTGGCCGTGCCAGCCCCGACTGACCTGGCCCTGGGGGCAGGTGACCTGCCGGCGGTCGTAGTCGATGTGGAAGTCGTCCCGGGCGGAGCCCTCGTTCCGGCAGTGTTGGCGGGTGGGGTTGCTCCGGAATGGCCCGGAGACGGTGACCTGGTGTTCACGGGTGGCTTGTTCCAGGTGGGGCAGGGAGGTGTAGCCGGCGTCGACCAGGTGCTCTGCGGGCAGCAGGCCGCGACGTGCCAGGCTGGGTGTGGATGCCCGGCAGGACCTGGCTGTCATGTGTGGTGGCCGCGGTGGTGGCCACGTCCGTGATCACGTTGGGCCACCGGGAGCACAGGTCTCGGTCAGGTGAGCGGAGAACCCCTTCCAGCTGATGATGTGTCCGTGCCGTGCATAGCGGGCCGAGGTGTCGTAGGGAGAGACGATCGTCCGGGACGATGGCGGCAGCCCGGGCCCGCCTTCCGTCTCTGCGGTGCACCAGCGCAGGTGTTTGTGCCCATGTGGCCGGAGAGCGCGCACGACTCACCAGTAGCGCCGCCGGTCACGGACACGGAGCCCAATGCTTCACTTGCGGGCCGTGAGCTGCCTCACTCATAGCTGAGTCCCTCTGGTTCACATGGTGCGGGGACCTGAGTGAAGCCGACTACGCCGGCAGCGCGACGACAGCCACGATGAGTGGTGATGAGCTGACGGACCGCTGTGCCCAGCGCGTGGCAAGGTCTGCGAATGATCCGACACAGCCAGGGGGAAACGGGCAGGTCGGCCCCGGGAGACTGGCAGCCGGGACCGTGTCATGGAGGCAGCCCTGCAAATTTTCCTCCAGTACGGCTACGCCGGAACCAGCCGCAAGGCGCTCGCCCAGAAGCTTGGCATCTCGGCGCCGACCCTGTACTGGCTACTTCTCCTCCAAGGAAGACCTGCACGCCTCCGTGATCGAAGCGGCCATGAACAGCTTCGTCACTTATGTCCGCCACTTGATCACCGGCGACGACCGCGTTGTCCAGCTGGGGCAGATGGTCCGCACACACGTCACCTGGCAGCCGCAGAAGGCGGGCATCGCACAGGCCTTCGACTTCGTGATGATGCGTCGCAAAGGCTTGAGGCGTCCCGAGCGATCGCTTGGAGCCCATCGTGAAGATGGAGCTCGAATACCTCAAGGAGCTAAAAGACGTCCTCACCGCGGGCTCGAGGCAAGGGCCTTCGAGGTCAACGACGTCAACTCGATCGCGATCGCGATCATGTGCGAGTACGTCACCACCTGGTACAAGCTGGACGGACTGTCGATCGCGGCCGCGGCCGCCTCCTCGAACCCGAGCCGAGCGCACAGCAGTCGCTGCGAACGAACGTGCCAGGGTCGCCGATGGCGTGCGACGAAACCCGAGAAACGCGGTGGCCCTGAAGCGGGCACCGCGTTCTTCTCCGACATGAACGTCAGTGACGCCGCAGGTCGACCGAGAGCAGTGACCGGGTGATAGCGACGGCCTGGTCGACACAGACCTCCAGGTGCTCCTCGTCCCCGTTCCAGCCGCACCAGCCGTTGGCGCTGTCGAGGATCTTCATTACGACGCGCACCATCTTCTCGACGTCGTCGTACTCGTACCCGAGCTCACGCGCGGCGGCCGCGTACATCCGCTCGTAAAGCCCGACCCATTGGTCGACCTCAGCCCGCGTCTCCGGTTCCAGGAAGGGGTTCATGCGGTCGAGGGCCCGCAGCATGTCCCAGGCGTCGTTCTCCCGTGACTGAAGCTGACGCTGCAAGTGGACCCTCACCATCGCGCACCAGAAATCGCTCGGGGAGTCCGTCCCGTCCACTGCTGCGAGCACCGCCGAGGAGAATCGGGAGAAGTGCCAGCGGAAGGCTTCCGCGACCACCTCGTCCCGGCCGCCAGAGAAGTGGGAGTAGAGACTCGGGGGCTTCATGCTGACCTTCTTCGCCAGGCTCCGCATGGAGACCGAGGAGTACCCCTCCACCGACGCCAGCTCGATGAAAGCTTCCAGGATCCGGCGGCGCCCTGGCGTCAGGCCGGACCAATCGAGCTTCTCCAGGTAATGACGCAGTTCCTCTGTAGCGCGCACTCGTGGTGCCGTGTCCATAACCATTCCAAAAGTCGTCATCCTCCAGAGGCTGTTGCCCGACCGCACGACAGAACGCGGCGGGCGGGCCGTCGGCAGGGCCTCTGCACCCTGACAACAGTCTCTCGTACGGATACTAACGTTAGCTAGCTTGGTGAACGGCTACGGCGAAACGGTCCGCCGGAATGACCGGCGGATCGAACGACTGTCATGGCGACGACTCAGGGCTGTCTCCGGGCAGCCCCGTGCCTCAGCGGTCAGCCCACGCGGTCGAGTGCGAGGTCCGTGTCGGTCGCGGCGATCACCTGCTCGACGGTGACATCGGACGCGAGCTCGCGAAGGATCAGTCCGCCGTCCTCCACATCGATCACTCCGAGGTCGGTGATGATGCGGTGCACCACGGCCTTGCCAGTCAGCGGGAGAACGCATTCATCGACGATCTTGGAGCGGCCTTGCCGGTCGGTGTGCTCCATGAGCACGATCACGCGGCAGGCACCGTGCACCAGGTCCATGGCGCCGCCCATCCCCTTGACCATCTTGCCCGGCACCATCCAGTTCGCGAGATCTCCCTTGCGGGAGACCTGCATGCCCCCCAGGACCGCGGTGTCGATGTGCCCGCCGCGGATCATTCCGAAGGACAGGGCGGAGTCGAAGAACGCGGCGCCGGGGTTGACGGTCACCGTCTCCTTGCCGGCGTTGATCAGATCGGGGTCGATCTGATCCGCCGTCGGGTACGGCCCGGTGCCCAGGATGCCGTTCTCCGAGTGCAGGACGACCTTGATGCCCTCGGGCAGGTGGTTGGGGATCATCGTCGGCAGTCCGATGCCCAGGTTGACGTACTCGCCGTCGATCATCTCCGACGCGGCACGTGCGGCCATCTGCTCACGCGACCAGCTCATGCCGACACCATCCGCTTCTCGATCCGCTTCTCCTGCCCGCCCACGCGGACCACCCGCTGGACAAACACCCCGGGCAGGTGCACCGTCGTCGGGTCGAGCTCGCCCGGTTCCACCAAGGTCTCGACCTCCGCGACGGTGATGCGCCCGGCCATCGCGGCAAGCGGGTTGAAGTTCATGGCGGTCTTGCCGAAGACGAGATTGCCCTCAGTGTCCCCCACCGTGGCGTGCACGAGCGCGAAGTCGGCCACGATGGACTCCTCCAGGATGTATGTCCGGCCCCGCAACTCCGGGTCTCCTTGGGCGGTGACGCCACGGCGATCGCCCCCGTGCTGTCATAGCGCCACGGCAGGCCGCCTTCGGCGACCATGGTCCCCACACCTGCCGACGTGTAGAAGGCAGGGATTCCGGCCCCGCCCGCGCGCATCCTCTCCGCGAGCGTTCCCTGTGGTGTCAGTTCCACTTCGAGCTCGCCGACGAGGTACTGCCGGGCGAACTCCTTATTCTCGCCCACGTACGAGGCAGTCACGCGTCGGATCCGGCCTGCCGAGAGGAGGATTCCCAGCCCCCAGTCGTCCACGCCGCAATTGTTGGAGAAGACCTCCAGCCCGGTTGTTCCCCGCTTGGCCACGGCGCGGATCAGTTCACTCGGAAGGCCGCAGAGGCCGAAGCCGCCGACGGTCAGCGACGCTCCGTCCGGAATGTCCGCCACAGCATCGGCCGCGGAACCCATCAGCTTTGTCGACACAGCCACCACCTGTTCACACTGCACATCGGGTTTGTCTTTCCTGTCTGCTCGGTGTTTCTTCCGCTTCGGGCTCAGGACAGCCGCAGGGGGAGCGACCAGTAGAAGCGGGCGAAGTCGTTGTTCGCGCGTACCGGCTCACCGCCCCGCTCGATGTGGTCGAAGCGCCGGGCGACCTCCGTGTAGACCGCTTCTGCCTCGGCCCGGGAGATGACCTGGCCGGCGCAGCTGTGGGCGCCCAGCCCGAAGCTCAGATTTCGGCTCGCGTTGGGCGAGCGCGTGTAGTCGAACGTGTCCGGCTCGTGGAAGACGTCCGGATCTCGGTTGGCTGCAGCGATCATGAAACGGATCGGGGTGCCTGCCGGTATGCGCATCCCCCGGATCTCGACATCCTCGGTGGGGTAACGCACGACCGAGAGCTCGGGCGGGTCGAAGCGGACGATCTCGTTAATGATGGCGGCCCGGAGCTCAGGTCGCTGTTTGTATGCCCGGAACACCTCCGGCCGCTGCGCGAACTGGTCCAGACCGGCAGCGACAAGGTAGCCGACGTCCATGTGTCCCAACCCGTAGAAGACGGTGATGGTGGCCATGCTCTGCTGGGCCGTCATCTCCCCCGCTTCGCAGGCCTCGAGCAGAGCCCTGGCCATTGCGTTACCGTCGACAGACCCGGCATCTGCGAGCATGTCGCGCACCCGCTTCTCGAGGTAGGCGAAGGCCTGCGCCGCCAGTTCCTCATCACCGGGCTTGGGTGCGGCGCTCATCATCTGCATGGCGCCGAACATCGCCTCGACAACGTCCTGGGCATCGTCGTTCGGGAAGCCCAGGACGCGACTCATGGTGGCGTGCGTCGGCAGCACGGCGAGTTCGGTCCACGCCTCGACGATCCCGTCCTCGCCCACGCGGTCCAGCATTCTGCCGGCCACCTCGGCGCTGGTGCGCGCCCACTCCCGGACCAGCTTGGGCGTGAACCACTTGTTGGTGTGCCGGCGCCGTGCGGTGTGCTCCGGCGGGTCCACACCCAACATCGTGTCGCTCACGTAGGACCACGGGCCCTGGTTGGCCCAGGCCGTCTCGACGCTCATGATCGGCAGCTTGAGGTACCGGACGATGTCCTCGTACCGGCTGACGACGTAGGTGCCGTCGAGTTCGTACACGGGGTGGTCCTGCTGAAGCCTGCGGTACCAGGGGTATGGGTCCGAACGGAACTGCAGATCGCTCCACGGAAGGTAGGTCTCCGCGCTCGACAAGCTCATGGGTCGCCTCCTGGGGTAGCGCCGGCATCAGCGGGCTATCGGGATGTTGTGGGGCTCGCCTACGAATGACCATGGCTAACTATCGGTAGTTAGCAGCATTCAGCACGCCGACGGCGCCGACAGCAAGCCCATAGGTACAGAATGTGACCCAGATCATGGAAGAAGCCTCGCCCTGAACGGCTCACGGAGCCGACGCACCACCGTGCAACCTTGACGACTGTTACTTACTAATGTTAGTTAGTAACCATACCCGCGTCGCAATCGGCGCATCCGCCGAGCGGAACTTCTCGCGGGGCGGGTCAGTCAAGCGTCCGGAAATCCACTCACTGCGGAAAAGCCAGATGGACGGTAGGTACACGCCAGAATGTCTCTCCAAGACAAGGTCGTTCTGATAACCGGTGCGGGCTCCGGCATGGGGCGCGCCATGGTCAACGAATTCCTCCTCGAAGGCGCGCGCGTCGCGGCCGTTGACATCAACGCGGACAACGTCCGCAAGGTCGTGAGGGAGGCGGATGCCGGCGACCGGGCAATCGCCGTGGCCACTGACGTGGCCGACGAGGTCTCCGTCGAGGCCTGCGTCGAGGAGGTCCTCACCTGGTCGGGCCAGATCGATGTGCTGTGCAACAACGCCGGCATAATCGACAGCTTCCGCCCGGCCCACGAGATCTCTATCGAGGAGTGGAACCGGACGCTGGCCGTCAACCTCACCGGCCCCTTCCTGATGGCCCGCTCCGTCATCCGTCACAGCATGCTTCCCAGGTCCACGGGCGCCATCGTCAACACCGCCTCCATCTCGTCGTTCAGCGCTGCGGGTGGCGGCACCGCCTACACCGCCTCCAAGCACGGCGTTCTCGGACTGACACGCCAACTGACCTTCGACTACGGGCTCCACGGCATTCGTGTGAATGCCATCTGCCCCGGTGCCACGTACACGGGTCTCGCCGCTCCGGAAGGCGGCTCCGACACCCTGCCCGACAGCGAGACCGAGATCGCCCGGACGCCGGCCCGGCGCTGGGGTCAACCGCGGGAGATCGCCCGGCTCGCGGTCTACCTCGCTGGCGACGACGCCGATTTCATCCACGGCAGCGCCATGGTGATCGATGGCGGCTGGCTGAGCGCCGCACGCAACCCCATCTGATCGGCGACGCGTTCCCTCGACGCTTCACCCGTCGTCGCCCGTCAGCCGGCCGGCGGCGCGCAGGGGGGCCGTGGTGGTCATCGAGATCCCGTCCGGTGTGCTAATCGGACGAGATCTCGGCCGTTGTCAGCCCTGTGCTGTTGCGGGGCGGGACGAACGGCCGCTCGTCGGCCGCGAGGTTCGACCGACCGTAGGACCACGGCGTCACCGGCCTTGCCTGTGTTGCTTGTGCTAGTAGGGCTTGGTCATGTGCCGTCCGTGATGGCGTGTCTTCTTGATCGGTCGTGTCGTTGATCGGGGGTGCTGAGTGGGGAGTTGGCTGCGGTCTGGTGTGATCTGGAGGACTTCGCGGCGGAGATGTTCGAGCCGTTCGCGCGGGCGGATCAGCGACGGTGGGGCGGGGTCTATCTGCGGGGCCTGCTGCTGGACGGCGGGCGCAAGTCGGTGGAACCGATGGCCTCCCGCCTGGGCGGAGACGGGAACCGGCAGGCCCTGGCCCACTTCGTCACTTCCAGCCCGTGGGATGCAGCGCATGTGCGGGCTCGTTGGCCTGGCGCATGCAGCCGGTCATCAAGCCCACCGCGCTGATCATCGATGACACCGGGTTCCTCAAGGACGGGGACGCGTCCGCGCGCGTGACCCGGCAATACACCGGCACCGCGGGCAAGGTCACCAACTGCCAGGCTGGGGTCTCGCTGCACCTGGCTTCCAACGGCGCCTCGACGGCAGTGAATTGGCGTCTGTTCTTGCCCGGGAGCTGGGATCCCGCCTCACCGAAGGCCGATCCGGTCAAAGTGGCCCGCCGTGACACGTGCGCCATCCCTGCCCAGGTGGGCCACGTCGAGAAGTGGCAGCTGGCCCTCGACATGATCGACGAGACGCGGTCCTGGGGCAACGATGTGCCCCAGGTCATCGCCGACGGCAGCTACGGGGACACCACAGCCTTCCGGCTCGGCCTCGAAGAACGCAGTCTCGACTACGTCGTGGGCATCTCGACCACGACCACCGCGCAACCCGAGGACGCACAGCCCTGCACCCCGGTATACCCCGGGCGGGGCCGACGGCCGGTTCCTGCCTATCCCGATCCGGCCCAGCAGGTGAAGAGCCTGGTCATCGCGGCCGGCAAATACTCCGCGCGGCCGGTGCAGTG
This sequence comes from Streptomyces sp. NPDC051322, assembly GCF_040689485.1. Classification (NCBI taxonomy): domain Bacteria; kingdom Bacillati; phylum Actinomycetota; class Actinomycetes; order Kitasatosporales; family Streptomycetaceae; genus Streptomyces; species Streptomyces sp. NPDC051322. The sequence goes on from NZ_JBFBAK010000021.1 coordinate 8,401, forward strand.
GCGGGAGGGTTCACGGCCGGGCAGTGGCCGCAGCGGACACAAGCGCATGTACTCGCGCTTCTTGGCCCAGCGGATCCGGCCCGCCGGACGTGAGATCCACAAGGCCACCACCGCCACCGAGCTCCCGGTCCGGTGGCTGCTGGCCGAATGGCCCGCCGACCAGGACGAGCCCGTGCAGTTCTGGCTCTCCAACCTGCCCGAAACCACTCCGCTGCCCGTTCTCGTGCGCACCGCGAAGCTCCGCTGGCGCATCGAGAACGACTACCGCGAGATGAAACAGGCCCTGGGCCTGGCCCACTTCGAAGGCCGCACCTGGCCAGGCTGGCACCACCACGTCACCCTCGTCTCCGTCGCCCACGCCTTCTGCACCCTGTAACGACTGAGCCGATCCCCAAAAGAGACGGCGCCAGCCTGAGCCTTTACCGAGTCGTCCGCGAGCTGCAAATACTCCTCGCGATCTGGGCCAGGCGCCTGTCCCACCTGTCACCGTGACATGCCAGACCCCGCACCAACATGACCAAGCACTACTAGGCGGTGTCCTGGGGCCAGCTGGGGACGGCGGCGGCGGCGCCCGCCTCGGCCATCTGCTGCAACGCCCTCCCCCACGAACGACCCGCCCATCGCGATCAGTGCGCAGGCCGCTGCCGAAGCGGCCGTGGGGGTGAGCAGGTGCGCGAAGCGAGGACCTCCGGCCGGTTGGTCGCTGACATGCGCAACACCGCGTTCACGCGCACCTGGTTGCGCACCTCGCCGGACGTCCGCCAGGCGTACCTCGGCCATGGCTGCCTGCGATGCGAGAGTCCTCACCCGGCATGGTGGCACGACACAGCGCTTCCATCTGCGGGTGGCACCAAAGAACGGCCCGGCCCCGGGCACGCACCGGGGCTGCTTCCACACCGACAGGACCGTCGGTCAGACGGTCGTGGCCTGGCACTCCAGGCACAGGACCCGGCCGGACTCGTCCCGGTCCATCTCTACGCCGGCGTACGATAGGTCGCATCCGGCGCAGCGCACCCGGTCGTTCCAGGGCGACGAAAGCTCCAACCGCACGTCGGGGATCGTCGTCGCGCGCCGGCCCGAGATGCCGGCGGCCCGGATCACGGCATAGCCGGCGCCCGCGAGTGCGAAGGACACCAGCGGCGCCAGCGCGGACAAGACGGGCAGAGTGTCCGGCATCTGCAGCAGGGCGATGCCGACGCCCGAGGAGACCATCCAGACAGCGAATCCGGGGGCCAGGGCCTTCACCCGGCGAGGCCGATACTCCACCTCGGCGCCCCGGTCGAACAGCCAACTGACGATCATCATGGCGACCCACGAGACGACCAACACGCCTTGCCAGGCCAGGGCCTTGGCGATGTAGCTGAAAACGTCGGTGAACATCAGCGCGAGGACGATCGCGGCGAGTGTGACCACCCACGCCCGGCGGCTGGGTCGGCGCTGGGTGAACTGGGCGGCGAAGCGGTCGATGTTGATGCTGGCGAAGTAGAAGTTCGCCGAGTTGATCCGGACCTGGCTGACGACGATGACGAGGAGCCCGGCAACTCCGAGTGAGCGGATCACTCCCTGCACCACTCCACCCTCGGAGGCGGCCGTACCCGTCGGGCCGGCGAGGGCTACGATCAGGATGCCGGCCAGCCCGTTGAAGGCGTACGAGACCAGGTAGTAGAGCCAGCCGAACGTCACGTGCGCGTGGAACGCGGCGTCCTCGCTCGTTCCCATGCGGGCGGCGTCCTGGGTGTCGGGGAACAGGATCCACACGCCCATGTAGAGCACGAACACCGTCAGCCAGCCCGGGATGCCGTGAGAGTCGGGGACTGGCTGGAAGTGCGACCAGGCTCCCTGCCACCCGAAGCGCACCCCTGCGACCACCACGGCCAGGACAACCCCGAGGAAGTAAAGCGGCAGGGAAATGCTGTTGAGCTTGCTCAACCAGGTCTGCATCCCGCCCAGCATGAGCGGCAGCATGCCGACGACGATCAGGACGTACCAAATCCGTATATCCCAGACACCGAAGTACGACTGGAACGCAGCCGCGAGCACGCTGCTCTCGAAGACCGCGTAGTAGGTCGCGGCCGCAGCGATCAGCAGGGAGCAGAGGGCCGCGCCTCGCGCGCCGAACAACTCCCGGGACAGGAGTGTCGAGTTGAGCCCGGTCCGAAGGGCCTGGCGCGCGGCGCGCGAGCCCAGGAGTGAGTAGGTCACGACCACCACGCCCAAGCCGATCAACGCCTGTGCGTTGCCGACCAGGTTGGCCGAGAGTGCTCCGTAGTAGACAAATGCCATGGCGCTGGCAAGGGAATACCAGCCGCCGAACACCCGCCCTCGCCCCAAGCGAGCGGATGGCGGGACGGCGTGGTTGGTGTACTCCTCCACCGCCTGCCTGTCCACCACACGCAGGTCGTCGCTGTGACTGACCTCCAGGCCCTCGGCTCTCGGCCCGACGTCGCCATTCTTCATCGGCTCGGTTCTCTCATCGGGTGCGGTCATCGGTTGTCTCCGTGGTTCCCGTGGTGTCGCCGGTCTCCCAGTACTCCAGGTACTCGGAGGGTTCGCCGTCGGGGTTGGGCCCGTAGATGCCCACCATGCGGGCGTAGTGGGGCGCCCAGTAGCGGCCGGTGCTGCCTGCGGGCACCACGATCGAGTCACCGGCCCGGCCGATCACCCCGACCCCGTCCACCTCGACGTGCAGTTCTCCCGCCAAGACCAGGTTCGTCTCGTCGTGCGGGTGCAGGTCGGTAAAACCCGCTGCGATCAGCTCCCACTCCGAGATCGCGTAGTTGTTCCAGCCACCACGGTCCGGCCTCTTGATCCAGCGCGAGCGCATGCGCGGTGTCTTGGGCGAATGGGGCTGCAGGGCCTCGGCAGCGATCAGAACAAGCTGGGCTTTGGCTTCAGGGGTTGTGGACACGGTGCTTCCTCCTCGACATTTCGTTCAGCGCCTCGGACATGGCTTTGGGGGTGCGGGCCCGCACGGGCCGGGCCCGCACGGGCCGGGCTTCGGTCACTCGCCGAGCGGGAGCATCGGCTCGGGCAGCGTTTCCATGACGAACAGGTTGGCGGTCAGGCCGCCGTCGACGACGAGGTTGCTGCCGGTGATGGCGGAGGCCTCGTCGGACGCCAGGAAGGCCACCGTCGCGGCGATCTCCTCGGGTTCGACGAGCCGTCGCAGCGGGACCCGGGTGAAGTCGTGGAGCATGTGCTCGAGCACGTTGGGCGTCGAGGTCTTGTGGACCATGTCAGTGTTGACGAAACCCGGTGCGACACAATTGATCCTCACTCCATAAGGCGAGAGCTCCATGGTCATGGTGCGCGCCATGCTGACGACGGCGGCCTTGGTGGCGGTGTAAGCGATCACCGGACCGTCGGCCCCGAGCGCGTCGATGGACGAAATATGCACAATGGAGCCGTTGCGGCGCGCCACCATGCCGCGGGCCACTGCCTGGGACATCAGGAAGGTGCCGGTGACGTTGATGTCGAACGTCCGCCGGAAGGTCTCGGCGTCGACGTCGAAAAACGGAGGTTCGTCGAAGACCGCGGCGTTGTTGACGAGGATGTCGATGTGGCCCCAGCGGTCGATGGCTTCGTCGACGATGGCCGCGACATCGGCGGTGGCGGAGATGTCGCCGGCCCTGGCCCGGGCCTTGCCGCCGTCTGCCTCGATGACCTTGGCGATGTCCTCGAGTGCGTCGAGGGTGCGTCCGACGACGAGCACCTCGGCGCCATCGGCGGCCAGACGCTGGGCGATGGACCGGCCAATGCCACGTCCGGCGCCGGTCACGATCGCTGTGCGGCCGCTGAGCGGGGAGGTGGTGCGTGAAGTCATGGGAGTCAGGTCCTTTCGTGGGAGGGAGGGGCGCCGCTCTGTGTGCCGTGCCAGTCCGTCAGGTCAATGACGCGTAGTTTGCACGGCCGAGGCAGCAGTAGACGTGCTGGTGGAGGCTGAGTCGGCACATCGGGAGGAGCTCGATGGCCGGGCCGGCTAGGGGAGGCAAGCCTTTCTAGCGCCTAACCGAGGTCGGGGGCGTCCGACCGAGGAATCAGGTTCGCGGGGTCGCGCTCGAATCTCTGGTTCATGTCTTCGCTGGTTCTGCCGCGGGTCCGGATCCAGTAGTACTCCCGGTAGGTTTCGCAGTTCTGGATCCAGAAGCTTTCGTAAATCTCCGGAGCGTGCTTCCAGACACTCCGGTGCACCGCGTCGTTCCTCCATGCTTCGAGCGCCTCATGCGTCGTGAACCGCACAACGCCGAGCACCTCTCCGCTTGTGGCGGTATAGGTGTGCAGCGACAGGAATCCGGGGATCGCGCCGAGTTGTGGTTGGAGCATCGTGTCGAGACTGCGCTCGAGTTCTCGACTGTGACCGTTACGGTAAGTCACGCCGAACAGACAGATGATCACGGTTCACGTCCGTTTCAGGCTTGCTGGCGTCCGATACGCATGAAGACCTCCGGACGCTTGTACCGGTAAGCCAGGGCGACGAGGATACCGACGACGTACGTCCCCCACAGGATCGCTTGCAGGGCTATCGCGGACCCCATCGAACCGCCAGTCATGGTGGTGAAGTTGGCGGCAGCCAGGTAGAGCACGCCTGCCATGCTGATGGCGCTCACACTGGGCGCGATCAGCCGATGCCACAGGGACACTCCTGTGTTCGGGCGCCGGCGGAAATAGACCACCACGCTGACGCCGGTGAGGAACATCAGCACCAGGATCGCGAAGCCGCCGGCTCCGGCCAACTGCCCGTAGAGGTGTGCCGGGTCGCTGCCGACGTTGGCGAGCAGGGTGCCGAGGAGGACTGCGCTCACCGTCACTGACGCGATGCTGGGTGACCCGTGCTTCGGATGCGTCCGCCCAAGCACCGACGGCAGGACCTCGTCGACCCCGAGCGAGTACACGTAGCGCGAGAGGATGTTCTGCACAGAGAGAAGGCATGCAAAAGCCGAGGTCACGACGAGGGCTTGCACCACGTCGCGCGCCCAGACGCCGACAAACGATTGGATCGCGTCGTTGAACATGCCCACGGCGTTCTTGCCTGCTTCGGCCTGCGCACCGGACGCACCGTACGCGGTGACCAGAGCCCACACGCTGACAATGTAGAACAGACCGATACAGATCACGGCCACGTACGTGGCGCGCGGCACGGTACGGTCGGGGTCCTTGGTCTCCTCGCGGAAGACGGCGGTCGCCTCGAAGCCGAGGAACGAAGTGGCGGCGAAGAGAACGGCGAGCCCGACGGAACCGGAGGAGAACGCCCCCCAGCCGAGCGGGGTCAGAGATCTCGCTTCCGGACCGCCCTTGCCGAAGACGGCGCTATCGAACAGGAGCACGATGGCCACCTCGGCGGACATGGCGATCAGCAGCACCTTGGCGGACACGTCGATGCGGAAGTATCCGAGAACCCCGGTTCCCAGCAGGCACGCGGCTGAGTAGTACTGCCATGCGATGTTTGGACCACCGAGCACGTCAACCACGAGTGCACTGGCGGCGACGCCGAAGAAGGCGACGGTGCCGACCGCCATCAAGATGTAACCCAGCATCGCGAAGAAGCTGGCACCCAGGCCAAACAGTCGGCCGAGACCGGCCGTGATGTAGGCGTAGAAGGCGCCAGCGTTCGGGATATACCGGCTCATCGCCGTGTACCCGACGGCGAACAGGAGCAGCAGGACCGCCCCCACGACGTACGCGAACGGCGCGCCCGCGCCGTCATAGATGATCACGAAGGGGGCGAAGGCCGCCACGACGACGATCGGGGCCGAGAAGGCCAGGACCGTCATCACGAGTTCGATCGTGCCGATCTTCCCCTGCAGCGTGTGCTGCGCCGATGCGTCCGCGGAACCTGTGGCTTGCAGCAGTAGTGGTGTGGGAGCGTTTGAGGCGGTGTCTTCACTCATCGTTGTCTCCGGGAATGTATGGACGCGACTCCTCCAGGCGAGGGGCATGCCCCGACTGGCAGGTGGAGGCCATCGAGCGACGTGTCACGCGCGACGGCTGGTGGTCAAGCCCCGATTCGTTCTCATGTCCGGGCCTACGCAGTACCGCTGTATCACCCTCACGTACGGTCATCGGTTGTCTCCGTGGTTCCCGTGGTGTCGCCGGTCTCCCAGTACTCCAGGTACTCGGAGGGTTCGCCGTCGGGGTTGGGCCCGTAGATGCCCACCATGCGGGCGTAGTGGGGCGCCCAGTAGCGGCCGGTGCTGCCTGCGGGCACCACGATCGAGTCACCGGCCCGGCCGATCACCCCGACCCCGTCCACCTCGACGTGCAGTTCTCCCGCCAAGACCAGGTTCGTCTCGTCGTGCGGGTGCAGGTCGGTAAAACCCGCTGCGATCAGCTCCCACTCCGAGATCGCGTAGTTGTTCCAGCCACCACGGTCCGGCCTCTTGATCCAGCGCGAGCGCATGCGCGGTGTCTTGGGCGAATGGGGCTGCAGGGCCTCGGCAGCGATCAGAGCAAGCTGGGCTTTGGCTTCAGGGGTTGTGGACACGGTGCTTCCTCCTCGACATTTCGTTCATGTACTCCAGCACGCTGACCATCGAGGTCTTGTGGACCGTGTCGGTGTCGGTAAAGCCCGGTGCGAGCCAAAGGTCCACCACGATGACGTGGGGAATGAGGGCTGCGCCCGGCCCTGCTCCCGATCGTGAGCGGGCCGGCGGGAGCCGTAGTGACAGGCCTGCGGTGTCGGCGGCCCGCCCCGGTCACCGCAGGCGCTGGGCCTCTGCGGCGATGGTCGTGGTCTCGCCGTGGCTGGTGCGTACGACAGTTTCGGGCGGCAGGGTGAGCAGGCGCTCCCGGATGGAGGCGACGATCGTGGGACGGTCGGAGAACGAGCGGCCGGTCGCGCCAGGGTTCCCGTGGAAGAGCGTGTCACCGGTGAAGACGGTGTCCAGTGCCGGGCGTACAAGCAGGTCCCGCCCGGGGTGTGGCCGGAAGTGTGCACGCATCGCAGTTCAGCGCCGGCGACCTTCAGGAGTGCACCGTCGGCGAGTTCGCCGTCCGGGGCACGGTCGGGGTGGGTCTGCCGCCACAACGGGAGGTCGTTGGGGTGGAGAAGAATCGGCGCGACAGTGCGTTCCGCGATGTCCGGGGCGGCCTCGATGTGGTCGTTGTGGGCGTGGGTGCAGACGATCGCCGTCACGCTGCGCCCGCCGATTCCCTTCTCGATGGCGGCGGAGTCGTGCGCGGGGTCGATGACGATCACCTCACGGTCGTCGTCCACGAGCCAGACGTTGTTGTCCACCTCCCAGACACCACCGTCCAAGGCGAAGGTCCCCTTGGTTACCAGCAGGTCAATCCGAGGTGTGGCAGCCATCAGAACGTCACCACGGAGCGCAGGATCTCGCCGTCGCGCATCCGGTCGAAGGCGGCCTCCACGTCGTCCAGGGGGATGGTCTCGGTGACGAAGGCGTCCAGGTCCAGTCGACCCTGGAGGTAGAGGTCGATGAGCATCGGGAAGTCGCGCGAGGGCAGGCAGTCGCCGTACCAGCTCGACTTCAGGGATCCACCGCGGCCGAACACGTCCAGCAGTGGCAGTTCCAGCTTCACGTCGGGAGCGGGGACTCCGACGAGCACGACGGTGCCCGCCAAGTCACGTGCGTAGAAAGCCTGTTCGTACGTCTCGGCGCGTCCCACCGCGTCGATCACCACATCCGCGCCGAAGCCGCCAGTCAGTTTCCTTACGGCCGACACTGGTTCGGCGTTGCGCGAGTTGACGGCGTGGGTTGCGCCGAGGCGCCGGGCGGTGGCGAGCTTGCGGTCGTCAATGTCGACAGCGATGATCCTAGCCGCGCCGGCGAGGTGGGCGCCGATGACGGCCGCTGCGCCGACGCCGCCGCATCCGATGACCGCCACGCTGTCCCCGCGGGTCACAGCCCCGGTGTTGAGCACCGCACCCAGTCCGGCCATCACTCCGCATCCCAGCAGTCCGGCCGCTGCCGGTGCCGCCTTGGGATCGACCTTCGTGCACTGACCCGCGGCGACTAGCGTCTTCTCCGCGAACGCCCCGATGCCCAGCGCCCGCGAGAGCTCCGTGCCGTCGAGAAGCGTCATCTTCTGCCGGGCGTTGTGCGTGTTGAAGCAGTGCCAGGGGCGCCCCCGGATGCAGGCCCGGCACTGTCCGCACACCGCACGCCAGTTCAGGATCACGAAGTCCCCGGGGGCAACCTCGGTGACGCCCTTGCCGACGGCCTCCACTACACCGGCGGCCTCATGTCCGAGCAGGAATGGGAACTCGTCACTGATACCGCCCTCGCGGTAGTGCAGGTCGGTGTGGCAGACCCCGCACGCCTGCACCTGGACCACCGCTTCCCCCGGGCCGGGGTCGGGGACCAGTACGGTCTCCACACGCACCGGAGCACGCCTGCCTCCGGCGATCACGCCTTGTACCTTCTGTGCCATCGGTCGACCTTTCTGTATGTTGCGTAGGAAACGGGCAATTATGGGGATCTGAAATCGGTCCCGGTGCCCGCCGGGGCAGGGGCACTCTTGTAGACGCGACGCTCGAACTCGGCCTGCAGCGCCAGCACACCCGCGTCGCCGGACGGCAGCATCTGCGTCATCAGCACGGCGGCGATGCCCTCGGCACGGTCGACCCAGAACTGCGTGTTGAAGATCCCGTCCCAGCCGCCGGAGCCGGCCCGGCGCATACCAGGTGTGGCGTGGCGTGTTACGTGCAGCCCGAGCGTGAAATCGCCGCCACTGGGAGGGAAGGTAGCGTCTTCCATCAGCGCAGCGTCCACCGACGTGATGCCGTCGGGAAAACGGACCTGCCCGAGTCCGTCGGTGAACATGCGGTCCACGGTCTCCGGCGCGAGGATCACCGATCCGTCCAGTTCTCCGCCGCGCAGCAGCGCGCAGGCGAAACGGGCATAGTCCAGCGCCGTACCGTACGCACCGCTCCCGCCCGAGTCGAGTCCTGAGTCCGCATCGAGGATGTCGTCACGGGTGTGGATACGGCCGGTTTCAGCATCGCGTCGGTGCACGCGCATGAGCCGCGCCCGTTGCTCCGGGGAGGGGCGGAAAGTCGTGTCTTTCATCCCGAGCGGCTCGAAGACGTTGGTCCGGAGGTAGGTGTCGAGCCGGAGTCCGCTGACCGCCTCGATCACGAGGCCGAGGTAGTCGGTACTGACCCCGTACTCCCAGACGGTGCCCGGGTCCGCGACCAAAGGGGCCGCCAGCGATGCCGCCCCGTTCAGGGCACCGACGCCGAGGGGGAGGCCGACCGCCTCGTGGTAGCGCCTGACGTCGGGATTGCAGAAGAAGTAGCCGAGCCCCGACGTGTGGTTGAGCAGGTGCCCTACCGTCGCCTGCCGAACCGGGGGGCGCAGGCGTGGACGCTCGCCGTCGAAGCCTTCGAGCACCTGAAGGCGGCCGAAGTCTGGGAGGATCGAGGTCACTTCCTGGTCGAACTGCAGTTGCCCACGCTCGATCAGCTGCAATGCTCCGACCGTGGTGAGCACCTTCGACATCGAGGCGTAGCGGAACATGGTGCTCGCGCTCAGCGGGGCGCCACCGTCGACGTTCTCCACGCCCGCACAGGCGGCGTGGACCGTGCCGTCGGGTGTGACGAGCACCGCTGTGGCTCCGGGCACGGCGCCCGTGCGGACGGCCTCAGTCAGTAGCTCCCCCAGCTCCCAGGCTGTCGGCGTGGTCCCGTTGCTCAATACCATTGAATGTGTCTCTCTGTTGGCGTGGGCCGTGTCGGTTCAGATGGCTGTGTATCCGCCGTCGACGACGACGTCGGCGCCGGTCGTGTAGGACGAGTCGTCGCTGGCCAGGTGGAGCACGGCCAAGGACACCTCCTGTGGAATGGCGAAGCGGCCGAGTGGAATGCCGTCGGTCGTGAGCTCTCCGCTGTCCCGGATGTCGGCGGTCATGGGTGTCTCGACGTCGCCGGGGTGAACTGCGTTGACACGGATGCCGTAGGGGGCCAGCTCCGCGGCGGCGGTCTTCGTCATGCCGCGGACGGCCCACTTGGCCGCCGCGTAGGCAAAACAGTCAGGGAAGCCCACCATGCCGGCCGTGGAGCCGATGTTGATGATCGATCCGCGGCCGGCGCGGCGCATCGCCGGGACGACTGCTTGCATGCCGAGGAACACGCCGATCTGGTTGACTTCGACAATGCGACGGAAGTCCGCTTCGGTCGCAGTCTCGAGCCGGTGCATCACGAGAATGCCGGCATTGTTGATCAAAACTTCCGGAGTACCGAACTCCTCCTCGGCGCGTTCGACGACGCGGCTCCAGTCCCGGGCGCTGGTGACGTCGGCTTCCGCGAAGATCGCCGAGTTTCCCAATTCTTTGGCGAGGCTGTTGCCCTCCTCGACGAGTCCGTCGGTCAGGACAACGCAGGCGCCGTTTTCGACGAACATGCGGGCATGCGAGGCGCCCATACCGCGGGCGCCACCGGTGATGATCACTGTCTTGCCGTCAAGTCGGGGCATTGTCAGCTCCTGTCTGGGATGTGAACGGTGGTGGGTCTTGCGAACCGACAGAACCGGTGGTCCGCGCCGGGACTTGTACAGGGACGGCGTCAGGCGTTTCCTTCGACCGCCTGCTGGCAGTGCGCTGCTACGGCGCGGCGGTCCACCTTGCCGCTCGCCGTCCTGGGCATCGGATTGATGATTTCGATCCGCTCGGGGACGGCGTAGTCGGGGAGCTTCTCGCGCAGCAGTCGGCCGGCGGCCGTCGCGTCGAAGGTGTTACCGGGCCGTTCCTCGACTGCGGCCCACACACGGTTGTGCAGGACCGGGTCGGGCACTGCGAAGACACAGCTTTGTCCGACCGAGCTGAGCTCGGCGAGCAGGGATTCCACGTGCGCCGGAAGGATCTTCTCACCGCCGCGGTTGATGACATCGTCCACCCGCCCTTCGATGTAGTAGAAGCCGTCGTCCAGGCGGGAAAGGTCTCCAGTGCGCAGCCAGCCGTTCTCGATCTTCTGGGCTGTCAGCTCGGGCTGGCGCCAGTAGCCCTGCATGATGGTCGGGCCCTGTACCCACAGCTCGCCGGTGCTTCCGGGCTCCACGTCGCGTCCGTTCTTGTCGACGATACGGATGCTGGTGCCGGGTACGGCGAAGCCGACGGACTCGCCGTGGATGGCTGCGTGCTCGGGTGGCAGGAAGGAAACCGCGGAGCCGTACTCGGTCATGCCGTAGCCGTGAAAAGGCTGCAACTGCGGCCACTTCCCAAGCAGTTCGTCAATCCAGGCGGCTGGCATGGGCGAACCGCCGTAGAGCAGCACCCTCAGGTGGCGAAGCGCGTCGTCGGCTCCGTCCGCCAGCATGATCAGACGGATGATGCTCGGGACCGCAGCGAGATAGGTCACGGGCCGCGCCGCCAGGGCGGCGACAGCCTCCGCAGTGCGGAACTTGTAGAGGAGGTCCGTCCGGCCGCCCAGTAGCAGCATGTGGCCGAATTGGTCCACGAACCCGGTGTTGTGGAACATCGGAACGATCACCAGCGTCGAGTCGCCCTGGCTCGTGCCCAGTACGCGTACGAAGGCCCACGACGCCTCGGCGAGCGCCGCCTGCGTCAGCACCGCGCCCTTCGGCTTTCCCGTCGTTCCGGAGGTGAAGCTGATCAGCGCCGCAGAGTCCGGCTCCGGGAGCGGTCGGCCGTGCTCCTTGTGACTCTCGTTCCCGGTGCACAGTCGCCCTACCCGGCGGGCCGGCACATAGCCTGCGATCCAGTCGTGGGCGTCGTCGACGAGCACCAGGGCCGCTTCCAGCAGCTGTACTTGTTCGGCGAACTGGCTGGGGTTGAGCCGGTTGTTGGCCGGCGCGATCACTGCACCCAGAGAAAGCACCGCGAGGTAGTGGACAGCCCACGCCGCGGTGTTGTGGCCGACGATGACGACCCGGTCACCGGCCTCGACGCCTTGCTCGGCCAGCCAGTTGCCGCATCGCGCCACCTTGTCCGCGAGCTGTGCGTAGGTGAACTCCTCGGTGGCCGTGGTGAGCGCCAGGGCTTGCGGAGTGGCGGCGGCCCAGTGGTCCAGCGCCATAGGCAGGGTCGCGAAAGGTATGGGGCGGCTGTCCGCGTGCTGCTTGGTCACAGTGCTCCTTACGGGCTCATTCGGTGCGCCTGCCGTTGCACCGACGGCCAGTTGGTTAACTAACGTTCATTGGCTGCGCAAGATCGACATGCATTAATGAGTAGGCTCTGACATACGGGCTACTCGGAGGAATGGCGACGCATTACCACATGAACGGTCGTTCACTCGTGGTACTGCAGGCATGCCTCAGGCATCGAGGGTGAGGTCGACGACGCGAGTCTCCCGGCCGAGACCGTCGAAGATCTGCCGACGACGGGCCTTGTAGAAGACGGCCAGGGTAAGTCCGATCACCAGGCCCGCCAACGGGATAGCGACCAGCCACATGTTCTCGCCAGGCGTTGCGCCGCCGACGACCAAATTGAACTTCAGCAGCGCCAGGACCGCGGTGGCTGCAAGCGAGAGGCAGGCGAGGCCCGGCGCGAAAAATACCTTGAACCAGTTCTCACCTGCGGGGATGCCCCTCCGCGCGAACCAGATGATCACAGCCAGGCTGACGGCAGTCATGAGCACCAACACACCGACGGAGGCCAGGCCGGTCAGCTCGGCGTATAGCGTGACGCCGTCCTTGCCAGCGAGAACGAACACGCCGAAGACCGCGGCACACAAGGCCGCGGCCAGCGCGGAGGCCCGGAAGGGCGAGCTGTGCCGCTTGTGCACAGCGGCGAAGTACGACGGGATGGCCCGGTCATAGCCCAGGTTATGCAGGTACCGGGCCAGGACGTTGTGGATCGAAAGAAGCGCGGCCAGTACCGACGTCGTAACGAAGAGGTAGGACAGCTGGGTGAAAACGGGCGCCACGTAGTGGCCAATCGAGTCCGGGAACATCGACGCCGGTGTCGCCGTCGCCACGCCCACAGCCTTCGGGCCGTAAGCCGCCGTCAGGGCGTAACACGAGAGCGTGTAGAGCACGCCTACGAACACGACGGCGATGTAGGTCGCCCGCGGGATGGTGCGGTTCGGCCAGCGGACCTCGTCACGATACAGGGCGGTCGATTCGAACCCCAGGAAGACCAGGACGCCGAAGAGAAGCGTCACACCTACGTCGCCCTTGAGGAATTCGGCCGGGCTGAGCGGAGCGACAGACAGCCCCGCCGCTCCCCCGCTGCCACCCCGTACCAGAACGGCGAAGTCATAGATCAGAACGACGGCGACCTCGAGGACCATCGCCACGGAGAGAATCTTCGCGGACAGCTCCACGTGGAAGTGGCCGAGCACGCTGACGATCAGCCAGCCAGCCGCGGCCCAGGCCCACCACGGGGTCGCGGGGCCGTCGAAGCTCGCGAGGAGGCTCCTCACCACGACGCCCAGCTGCGCGTAGACGCCAGCGAGCAACAGCAAGTAGGCCGTCACCGCCAGGAAGGCCGCCCCCAGGCCCGGCACCTTGCCAAGCCCGGCGCTGATGAACGAGTAGAAGTCGCCGGGCTTCGGCACGTGCTTGGTCATGGTGACGTAGCCGACCGAGAAGAGCAGGAGAACGACCGTGACCGTGACGAAGCCGAAGGCCGCACCGGGGCCATCGAAGACGATCGTGAATGGGATATACCCGCTCACCACGGAAATCGGCGCCGAGAATGCCAGCACGGTCAGCGCGAGAGAACCCGTGCCCATCTGGCCGGAGAGCGACTTCCTGGCGCCGGCGGAGCCGTCATCAAAAGGCAGGGCCGGCGCCGAGGGCAGCGGCACGTCGACCTGGATACCGCTTCGCGGTGCTTCACTCATGGGGTGTCTCCTGCAGGGGTGGCGGTGGCCTGGCCACCGCGCGAAGCCAACTTTTGGAGGGAGATGGTTCAGATGAGGGGCGAGCGGCGCGCGCAGATCGGCCCGACGCCGCACGCAGGACCTGATAAGGCCCGTGCTGGTGCTCCCCTGGTCGCACCGGCATCCGCCGGTCGAACGGCGCGATGTCAGCGGTTCCGGATCAGCGCGTCGAACTTACTAACGTAAGTTAGCGAGCTTATTGCCTCTTGGCCAGAGGAGACGCAGAAATCTCTCCGCCCAACGTCATCAACGGACCGCCCACCCTTCTTGCCGCGTTTGGTGGCGTCGGCTGAACTCTGATTCGCTTTGGGCAAGCGTGCCGTCAGAGAGTCAGCATTCGGCCGTCGCCGAGAGGGCTCCGCGGCCCGGTCGAGCCTGGCCAGCCAGGATGCCCTCGCAGCGGATATCCGGCGCCGGGCGTAGCCTGGCTGAGGAGGGACACCTCACCTTGGCAGGCCTTCATGGCAGCACTCATTACATCGACGCAACTCTCACGTGACAATCCCTTTGACCGCGGTCACGGCAGCTATCGCCGTACTGGACCGCTGGGAAACCGTTGTCCGATGGAACATTGCAGCTGAGCAGCAGTTCGGCTCCACCGCCGCGGAAGTTCTCGGCCGACCTGCCCGCAAGTTGCTCACGGACGTGGACGAGCTCGCGCACGGCAGCGTCGGGGGCGGGCACGGCCGCCATGCGGGGGCGTGATCGGCTGGACAGCCTGTTCATGGATGGCGACTTCGCCGACTGGTATCACGGCTGACGGGCGGCGCGGGTCGCCTGCACAGCTGGCTTTGGTGTCGGTGCTGCAGTGCCTGACCGGCAGCCGGCGAACCCGGTCCGCTGCCGTCCGGACTGGAAGTACTGTCTCGGCCTCGAACCGCATGATCCGGGATTCGACTGCACGGTGCTGGGCGAATTTCATGACCGAGGTCCGAAGTCGACCGTTGAATGCCCCCTGCGAATGAGTGATCGACAGCATCCGGCAAGGCCCTCGATCACATCCTCATCATGGACGAGACCGACGCCCTCCGGGTCCTGGCCGCCCACCAGCGGCACTACAACGAAAATCGGCCGTATCGAGCCCGGAATCAAGCACCGCATGGTGGCAACCAGCAGCCCCGCCAAGTTGCACAACCTCGACACCCGCAAACTCTTGCGCACCCGACTCCTCGGCGGCGTCATCAACGAATACCGCTACGCGGCCTGAACTGCAGCGACGACTTTTCGAGCCCCACACCCGGGCCCCCGAGTGATCGCCGATGACCACACCGCAGTGGTCACCTCACCTCAGGCAGACCAGCCCATTGTGCTCTCCGCGATCGTGACTACGTTGGCGAGCAGCATCGCGCGGGTCATCGGACCCACACCACCCGGGTTCGATGAGACCCAACCGGCCACGTCCTAGACGTCCCACGCGACATCGCCAGTGACCTTGCCGTCCACTCGAGAGACACCCACGTCGAGTACTGCAGCACCCAGCCTAACTATGTCGCCGGTGATGACCCCCAGGACTCCGGCAGCAGCCACCACGATGTCCGCCCTGCGTACGTGCGCGGCCAGGTCGGTTGTGCCCATGTGGCACAGCGTGACGGTGGCGTTCTCCGGACGACGGTTGAGCAGCAGGCCGAGCGGGCGCGACGGTCACACCGCGACCGACCACGACCACGTCCGCGCCGGCGATCGGGACGCCGTGGTGACTGAGCAGTTCGACGATGCCGTACGGCGTGCACTGCAGTGGTGCCTCGGTACCGAGGACCAGCCATCCAAGGTTCGTCGGGGGGCCTCCCCCAAGGCCGGTCCTGCGAGCGCTATGGATCCCCCGGTAGCGGTCGTTCATGGCATACGGGATCGTGTCCCACTGATCGTGTGGTCGCAGAGACAGCAGCACCAAGTGGCCCGGCGGGGCTCGATCTCGGACTCATGGCAGAGCAGCCAGGATCGCTCTGCCATGAGCATGCTGCGGAAGCAACCCCGACGGCCCCGACGAACAGGTCAATCGGAGCAGCGCCTACCCGTGGCCACCTCAGAAGACGACGGTGGTGTTGCCGTGTCGAAGCACACGGTCCTCGCAGTGCCAGCCGACCGCCCGCGCGAGGACAGTCCGCTCCACATCGGCGCCAAGCCGGGTCAGCGCAGCAACGTCATGGCGATGGTTCACGCGGTTGACGTCCTGTTCGATGATGGGCCCTTCGTCAAGTTCCTCGGTGACGTAGTGGGCGGTCGCTCCGATGAGCTTCACACCGCGTTCCCGCGCCCGCCCGTACGGCCCAGCACCGGCAAACGCCGGCAGGAAGGAGTGGTGGATGTTGATCACCGGGATGCCGGCCCGCCGCAAGAAGTCGCCCGACAGGATCTGCATGTAACGGGCGAGAACGACCAGGTCGCAGTTGCCGTCGAGGACCTCGAGCAGTTGTCGCTCTGCTTCCGGCTTGCCACTCTTGGAGGCCACTGGGATGTGATGGAACGGAAGTCCAAGCGCCTCGACGGCCGCGCGGTGGTCCGGGTGGTTGGAGGCGACCAGCACGACCTGCGCTTCCAGCTCGTTGCGTCGCCACCGATATAGGAGATCCTGAAGGCAGTGGTCCTCCTTGGATACCAAGATCGCCACTCGCTTCGGTCGGTCCGGGTTCCCGAACCGCCAAGTCATGCCGAATCGCTCAGCGACCACGCCGAAGCGTTCCGCAAGGCCCTCGATCACTTCGTCATTCCCGGCAAACTCCATGCGTAGGTAGAAGGTGCCGCCGAAGGGGTCTGACGAGTATTGATCAGACTGGATGATGTTGGCCCCCGCGTCGTGCAAGAACCGTGAGACTGCGGAGACGATGCCGGGCTGGTCCGGACACGAGGCGACGAGTCGCCGCCTCGAAAGTACTATCGGATTCGTAGAGTCCTGGGCCTCCAGGAGCGCGTTGGGTGCGTTCATGAGCGAGGCCTCTTCTTCTCGGGGTCGTAGGCGGGGTGGCTTTTGTGGACGACGGCGCCCAACGGGGAATCTCCGCTTGCAACATCGAGCCGCGTCCCGGGCACGGCGAGCGAAGCCTCGACGATCGCCAGGGCGATGGGGCCGGCGTACGGGCTCAGCGCCGGGCTGGTAAGTGTGCCCACCCGCTCGCCGTCCCGTGATAGCGCTGCTCCATACTCGGGCAACTCCTCACTGTCCAGCCTGAGCGTGGTCAGCCGGTAGCGCCGCGGCTGCGGCTCGAGGGTGGCGAGCACGTCTCGTCCGAGGAAGTCTCGGCGAAGGTCGATGAGATGGTCGAACGAGACGTCGTAGGGGGTGTACGTGTGCTCCGGGTAGTCGGTGTCCGTCACGATGATGCCGGACTCGATCCGCACCGACTCGATCGCCGTAAGCCCGTAGGGCCGGGCACCGGTCTCGCGCAGGAGTCCCCGCAGGAGATCCGGCGCGACGTCCGGCCGACAGAACAGCTCGTAGCCGAGTTCGCCGGAGACACCTGTGCGTGAGAGCCACACCGGGACTCCGGCGACGGTTACCTGCTCGGGGTAGAAGCGGAACCACCCCAGCCGAGTGAGGTCGGCGTCCGTGATGGACGCAAGCGCCTCGCGCGATCCTGGTCCCTGGAAGAAGAGGTGCGGCAGCTCCTCAGTGACGGATTCGATCTGAACGTCCAGGCCGCTGGTCGCATTCGCAAAGTGCTCGGCGCGTGTGTTCTTATTGGTCATCACCCAGAGGTGATCGCTGGCGAGCTTGAACACCGTGCCATCGTCGATCATTCGGCCGTCGGCGTCGCAGAAGGCGCCGTAGCGCACCTGCCCAACTGCTGCACCGATGACATTGTTCGTATGCACGCGCTGTGCGGCCACCTCTGCATCGGGGCCGCGGAACTCCCATTTGTTGATCGGTGACGCGTCGAAGACCGCGACACCCTCCCGCTGGGCGCGGTACTCCTCGTCGACATCACCGAAATGGTCCGGCCACAGCGAGCCGAACAGCTCTGTGAACTCAGCGCCAAGTTCCGTCGTGACATCGTGGAACGGCGTCTTACGCGCCGTGGACTGGCTCGTCTCCATTGGCATTCCTTTCTGTAGCAGTCAAGTCTGGCAACCTGCGCTCCCCCGCACATCGGCCGCACTCGTCTGATTTGCATGGTCGACCAACTAGCTCCCGAGACGACTGACACGCGGGGCGGCTTCGGTGTAAACCGCTTTCGGATCCGCCTGTGAGATGACCTGGCTGGCCCAGCTGTGGGTGCCCAGTCCGAAACTCAGGTTCCGGCTCTCCTCCTGTGCGCGTGTACTCGAACGCATCGGGCTCGTGGAATACATACGGAGCACAGCTCGCGGCCGGCGCAGTTCGGTGTGCCGCGGCGGATCGACTCCGAGCATGGTGTCGCTCACGTACGACCATGGCCCCTGGTTCGCCCGGGCCGCCGAGGCTCATGATCGGGCGCCTCGCGTTCCGCACGATGTCCTCGTACCGGCTGACGACGTACGAACCGTCGAACTCGTATACCGGGTGGTGCTGCTGAAGCTTGCGGTACCACGGATCCGGGTCTACCCGGGACTGCGGATCGCTCCATGGGAGGTAAGTGTCCTCGCTCGATAAGCTCATGGCTCGCCTCCTCGGGTAGCGCCGACATCAGCGGAGCGTCAGGGACGGGGTTTGGCGCCGCCGACGACGACGCGATGCTAACTATCGGTAGTTAGCCACACTACAGGCATCAAGCCCAGGGCGGGTGAATGTGAGCCATGTCACACCGAAGTCCCGCATTTGACTGCGGAAGGCAGGCAGCGCGGCCACATATGGAGTCTTGACGGACCGGCACCCGACGTGCCGGACAGTGAGAAAACTGAACCGTTCCGGGTTCGGTAGAGACCTCAGATGTTGGTTGTGACCTGGGGTTTCGTTGTCGACCCGAGCAAGGGATCGCCAGGGTCGCTGCGGCTTGATCGCCTCGGTCTTGAAGAGGCCGTTGGTGGACTTCATCAGCGCGTTGTCGTACGCGTCGCCGACCGATCCGATCGAGGCGGCGATGTCGGCGTTCTCCAAGTGCTGGGCGAGCGTGAAGGACGTATATTGCGAGCCCGCGTCCGAGTGGTGAAGCAACTGACCTGGCAGGGGCGGGTTTTGGTCGCGGTCGCGTTGCCACAGTCCTATGTCCAGGGCGTCCAGGACGAGCCGTGTCTGCTTCGTGGTCGAGGCGGACCAGCCGACGATCCGGCGGGAGAAGGTGTCCATGACGAAGGCGATGTAGACGACGCCGGAGAACGTGGCGACATGGGTGAAGTCGGCGACCCAGCAGCGGTTCGGTGCGCTGGCGACGAAGTCGCGGTCGACCAGGTCCGGCGCCCGCGGTGCGGTTGGGTCCGGGATCGTGGTGAGCACTCTCATGCCTCGGACGGCGCCGGTGATGTCGAGCTCGCGCATGAGGCGTTCGACGGTGCAACGGGCCACGGTCTGGCCCTGGCGGTTCAGTTGCCGCCAGATCTTCCTCGCGCCGTAGACACGGTAGTTGGCCTCGTACGCCTCCTTGATCAGTTTTTTTCAGTGTGGCGTCGCTGACGGTGCGGGCCGCGGGTGCGGCCTGGCGCTTGTAGTGGGCGTAGTAGGTGGACGGGGCGATCTTGCGGTCGTGGTCGGTGAGGCCCCGGCAGATCGGCTCGACTCCGCCGAAGCGGTCCCGGTGCTCGTCGATGAACGCTACGAGCGTGTGTGTGGCCGGTCGAGCTCGGCCGCGAAGAATGACGCCGCGGCTTTGTCGTTCGCCCGCTTGAGTTCTGCGTTCTCCTTCTTCAGGCGCTTCAGCTCGGCCGACTCCTCCGTCGTCGTGCCTGGTCGGGCGCCGGCGTCGATCTCTTCCTGACGGACCCACTTGCGCAGCGTCTCGGTCGTGCCGATGCCGAGCTTCACGGCGACCGCTTTCATTGCGGCCCACTCGGTGTCATAGTCCGGTCGCACCTCGGCGACCATCCGCACCGCACGACGGCGCAGCTCAAGCGGGTAATGGGAAGAACGTGCCATGACTCGATCCTCTAAAATGATCGAGTCCCTACCGAACCCGGAACGGTTCAAAACCATCTGGACCGAGCTCAGACTCGGGGACAACGTCTGACCGCAGCATGAACCGCGGACGGGCATCGCCTCCTCGGTTCCCGGGCAGGAGCCCTTCACCAGGCTGATGGCCTGGCGGGCGCCGGGGCAGTCTGAGGTGCTGGAACACGGCGACCTTGAGCCGGCGGATCTCGTCGCGGTGGTGGGCCCGGCCGCGGGGGCGGTGATCCAGCCGGATATCGGCCCAGTGAGGCTTCCTGACCCGCGCATACAACCCGGGATGGTTCTTCTTCACGATGGCCAGGTGGTGGGCGCCCCGAATCGGCGGCGGCGAAGCGCGGATTGGTGAAGCGCCAGCCCAGCGAGGTGTCGTGCGTCTCACCGGGCTTGGCCCACGGCGTGCCGGGCTTCTCTATCACCCACGGGGCGCGGGTCATGGACTCCACACCGCCCGCGACAACCAGTTCGGCCTCGCCAGATCGGATCGCCTGCGCGGCCGAGGCGACCGCCGTGAGGCCCGAAGCGCAAAGCCGGTTCACGGTGTAGCCGGGCACGGTGTGCGGAAGGCCGGCCAGGAGTCCCGCCATGCGCGCCACGTCCCGGTTGTCCTCTCCCGCTTGGTTGGCGGCGCCGAGGATCACCTCGTCCACGGCCTCGGCCGGGATCCTCGAGCGGCGGACAGCCTCCCCAACGACGAGAGCGGTCAGGTCGTCGGGGCGGACGGACGCCAACGCGCCTCCGTAACGGCCCTGCGGGGTACGGGCCCCGTCGATCAGGTAGACCTCCTCAGGCATGGGTGGACTCCCAGGGGCGGCGATCGGGCGGCGCGACTGCAGGGTGGCAAAGCGTCCGGTGACGAACGCGGGGTCGGACAGGGCGGCGCTGGCTGCCGGGTTGGCGGCGCTGCCGTGGAAGTCGCTGAAGGCGGCGGACTGGTTGACGAACACCCCGCCGGTGAGGTTCTCCGACAGGTGGACGCCGGCGTCCAGGGCTGCTGTCTCCGCAGCGATCAGCACGTCCTCGCTGGTGGAGTGGACTGCAGCGGTCAGAGCCCCGTGCGCGCGCACCGTCTCGCGGAAGATCTCGAGGCTGTGCTCGGTGGAATCGGTACCGATGACGAAGGAGACGGGCCCGAACCACTCCCGGGTTTACGTCTCTTGATCGGCCCCCGCGTCGAGGCGTGCCACCAGCGGCGTACGGATGACCGCGCCGGGGTTCTGGGGATCGTGGACTGGGGCTGACGCGCGCACCGTGCGGCCGAGTGCCGAGGCCAGCTCCAAGCGCTCACGCACCTGGTCGTTGACGAGGGCGCCGAGCGTGCCGGCGGCACGCGCGGGATCGCCGAGGAGCTCGTCCAGCGCGGCGCCGAGGTCGGCGGCGAACTCGTCGGCAGTTCGCAGGCCCTGATCGGTAGCGAGGCCGTTACGGGGGACCAGGAGGTTCTGCGGGGTGGTGCACATCTGCCCGCTGTAGAGGGCGAGCGAAAAGGCGAGATTGCCCAGCAGGCCCCGGTAATCGTCCGTGGAGTCCAGGACGACCGTGTTCAGGCCGGCCTTCTCGGTGTACACGACGGACTGGCGAGCGTTCGTCTCCAGCCAGTCGCCGAACTCGGTCGAGCCGGTGAAGTCGATGATCCTGACGCCCGGATGCAGCGCGAGGAAGCCCGCGGTGCGCTCGCCCGGTTCCTCGACCGCGAGCACCACGACGTTGGGGTCGAAACCGGCCTCGGCGAGAATACCGCGGGCGATCCGCACGGTGATCGCGAGGGGCAGGACCGCGCCCGGGTGCGGCTTGACGACGACTGGGTTGCCGGTCACCAGGGAGGCGAACAAGCCCGGGTAGCCGTTCCAGGTCGGGAAGGTGTTGCAGGCGATCAGCAGGGATACACCCCGACCAACCGGTGTGAACTTCTTGTCCATGACCAGTGGGCTGCCCTTGCGCTGGGGCTTGGTCCAGCGGGCGGCGTCCGGGTGCCGCTTCTGCTCTGCCCAGGAGTACGCGACCGCCTCCAGGCCCCGGTCCTGGGCGTGTGGCCCGCCGGCCTGGAAGGCCATGACAAACGCCTGCCGGGTTGTGTGCTGTTTGTGATATGCCCGTAGCGACGTGCGGCCCCTGTTCCTGTTCGCTCCGCAGGGCTCCGGCTACATATAGAGCCGTAGGCACCGTCAGCTCCCCTCTCACTGCGCCTACGGCAAGGGCGCCTCTGGGGAGAATCTGGGGAGTGAAGAACGGTGCTGGGAAGCGGGTGGGGAGAATCGGCTACATAACACAGCACGATCCTGAAAGACGCTGAAAGGACCATCCGTGCAGGTCAGATGGTCCTAAAGCGACAACAGGGCAGGTCAGCCCAACCACATAGACAACTCCATGTGGATGTCGTCGGCCTACGGGTAGAAGTGCGTCAGCGACTCGGCGACGCAGGCCGGCTTCTCGGAGCCTTCCAGCTCGAAGGTGAAGGCGCGTGTCATCTGTACGCCGCCCCGCGCGACCTCGGTCACCTCGGTGACCGTGGCGTGCAACCGTACGCGGCTGCCGACGGGGACGGGCGCCGGGTAACGGACTCGGTTGGCCCCGTAGTTGAGCGCCCGTCCCACGCCGCTCACCTGGAGCAGCTCGCCGAACATCGGGATGCCCCAGCTCAGGACCATGTAGCCGTGGGCGATCGTGCGCCCGTACGGGCCGGCGGCGGCGCGTGCGACGTCTGTGTAGATCCACTGGTGATCCCCTGAGACGTACGCGTAGGCGTCGATCAGTTCCTGGGTGATCTCCCTCCACTCGGAACGGCCGAGGTCGCGTCCGCCGAGGGCGAGGATCTCCGGGATGCCGTGCACGGTCAGGGGCATGGGCGGTACTCCGTTCAGCGTGTACGGGCGGTCAGGCGGTGACGGGCGCGGTACGGGGCGCGGCGACCGCGTCGGCGGCCAGCTCGTCGTGATTGGGGCGCTTGAGCAGGAGCAGCATGCAGCCCAGGCTCAGCGCCACCTGCAGCGCGGCGTATGCGATGACAGCGGTGACGGAGCCGGTCCGGTTGAGCAGGAACTGGCCGATGATCGGGGTCGTACCGCCCAGCAGGGTGCCGCACAGCTGGTAGCAGAGGGAGATACCGGTGTAACGCAGATGCGCCGGGAAGCGGCTGGCGAGCATGCCGGCGAGGGCCGCGTAGTAGAGGCAGTGCGGGATCGTGGCGACGGCGACACCGACCATCGCGAGGCCGTAGTTCTGGGTGCTGATGAGGACGAACATCACCGGCATGAGGATCAGCTCGGGGACCAGCATCACGATCACCGCGCGGGACCAGCTCTTCATCCGGGTGGCGATGAGGGCACCGAAGGGCTGGACGATGATCTGGGTGATGTTGGCGACGAGGATGATCGTCAGGAACGAGCTGCGGTCGAAGCCGAGGGACGTGGTGGCCCATGACAGGGCGAACGTCGACTTGAAGTACGTCGCGGACAGGCCGATGGTGCAGGCGCCGATACCGAGAACGATCAGCATGGGGTGGCTGCGCAGGACCTCCGTCAGCGGGAGTTTGACGACTTCCTTCTTTTCGATGATTTTGGCCATGGCCGGGGATTCGGCGACCTTCAGGCGGACCACCAGGCCGATCATGACGAGTGCGGCGGAGGCGAGGAAGGGCACCCGCCAGCCCCACGAGACGAAGGCGTCGTCGGGCAGCTGGCTGATGGCGAGGAAGCTCACCGTGGAGAGTGTGTTCCCGACGGGTGAGCCCTGCTGGGCGAACGCCCCGTACAGCACAGACTTGCCCTTGGGGGCGTGCTCGGAGGCGATCAGGACGGAGCCGCCCCACTCACCACCGAGGCCGATGCCCTGGATCATGCGGATGCAGATCAGCAGGATCGGGGCGGCAACGCCGATGGAGGCGTAGCCGGGGAGCAGGCCGATCGCGGTGGTCGAGACACCCATCATCAGCAGGGTGATGACGAGGGTTTTCTTGCGGCCGAGCCGGTCGCCGTAGTGACCGAAGATGATGCCGCCGAGGGGGCGTGCGAGAAAGCCGACCCAGAAGGTGGCGAAGGCGACCAGGGTGCCTATGGAGCCTTCGAGTTCGGGGAAGAACACCTTGTCGAAGACGAGCGCTGCCGCGGTTCCGTAGATGTAGAAGTCGAACCACTCGATGGTGGAGCCGATGAAGGCTCCGAATCCCGCGCGTTTCGCGGCCTTCTTTTGCTCGCGTGCGGTTGCGGTGGTCGCACTCATGGTGGCTCCCGTGAACATGGTTGATCAAGCGGATGGGGGCACGGTCGGCCCGGCGTGCCCGAGGCTCCCTGGGCCGCGTGGTGGGGAGGGTCGGAAAGAGAGGGGACGGTACGGGGACAGAGTGGTCAGGCGGCTCTACCGTCTTGATCGGGTTGATCGAGCCATTCGTAGGGTTGGGTCACCCAGGGGTGCTGGGTGTGGCTATCAGGCGGCTGCCGTC
>NZ_JBFBAK010000022.1:0-23133 GCF_040689485.1 Streptomyces sp. NPDC051322
GTCAACGTTCTGTGGGCCTTGATCCGTGACCGACGGTGCTATCAAGTCGCACCTCCAGTGACTATGACTGCTTGACAACAGCATTAGGAAGCGGGAAGAGCGTAGATCTCGCCACCGTGGGTGGCCAGTAGCCGCTGTCCCGAGACGGCGATGTGCCACTGCTCTTCCGTGCCCTTGTTGTCGTTGTAGGTCCAGCGGGACTTGCCCGTCTTCAGGTCGAGCGCGACGATCCCGCCCTCGTCGTCGTACGACGCTCCGTAGAGGGTCTGCCCGAAGCGGACGTACTCCGTCGGGGCTCTGCGCGCGCCGGGCTCTTCGCAGAGCCACACCTTCTTGCCGCTCTTGGGGTCGACGGCCCAGACGCCCTGTTCGTAGTCGGCCGCGTAGAGCACGTTGTCGACGACTCTCGGCTCCTTGAAGCCGCGACGGCCGTTGGACGGCAGCTTCCAGCGGTCGTGGCCGGAATCGACGTCGACCGCGAGCAGTGTGGCTCCCGGGACGAAGACCGACCCGCCGTGTACCTCGGGGGTCCACTCCAGATCGTTACCGATCTTCCGGGTCCAGAGCTGGCGCCCCTTCCCCGTCTCGCGCACGGTGAGGTTGTAGTTCGAGTCGGTGTAGACGAGCCGGTTCGCCACGGCGGTGCCCATGACGTCGTAGTCGTCGGTCCCCGCGTCGCGGGTCTGCTTCCAGATCACCTTGCCGGTCCGGTGGCTGATGGCGGCCACCGCGGTGAGCCCGTCGCGGATTTTCCCGTCGTCGACGGAAGCCACCACGTAGACGTGCCTGTCGTCGGCGGCGATGACGGCCGACGCCGTCATCGCCTCGCCCAGCCGGCTGCGCCAGGCCTCTTTGCCGGTTTTCAGGTCGAGGCCGATGACGTCCCCGTCGTACTCCGTGCTGAGCAGGAAGAGCTTGCCGTCCGCGGCCGCCAGCGGTGAGCCCGCCGGGGCCACGCCGGGCCGGGTCCAGACCGGTTTGCCGGTCCTGGCGTTGTACGCGATCAACGGGTCGCCGCTGATCAGGAGCGCACCGTCGTGGACCAGGAGCCGCTGGTCGGGGCTGATGGTGTCCACCGGGACCGGGGTGTGCCAGAGCACCTGCGGCGCTGTGCCGGGTGGCGGGGGGGTGAAGGTGTCGCCGCCGTCACTGGCCGCGCCGGTCCCTGCCTGCTGCCGGGCCTTGTCGTCCGTGCCGCCGCGGGTGCCGAGCATCCATGCCGTCCCGCCGCCCAGCAGCCCGACACCGGCGACACCGCCCGCCGCGATGCCGAGGAACCGACGGCGGGACGCAGCCGCGGGCACGGTGGCGGCGCCCGGCGCGCTCAGGACTGTCGGGACCGGGCCGAAGCCCTGTGGGGCCGTGGCTGCGGGAGGGGCCGGGGTGGCACCGCTACCCGGTGCGGGCACCGCGCTCTGCTGTACGGGCTGCTGTACCGGGAGGTTGCCGCCCGCCGGGGTTTCCAGGTCCAGGATGCGGGAGGCGTGCGTGGCGATGGTCGAGGAAACGGCCGAGGGAAGCCAGTCGGCGAGGATGGCGGCGGTGCCGCCGGGGGCCAGCGACTGGAGGATCTCCGCCGGGGCCGGCCGGTGCGCCGGGTTCTTGGCCAGACAGGCGCGGATCAGGCCAGTCAGCATCTTGGGGGTGCCGGTGAGGTCCGGCTCTGCGTGGACCACCTGATAGAGCAGGGCCGCCGGGGCGGCCGCGTCGCCGAAGACGTTGCGGCCGGTGGCGGCGAAGGCCAGGACCGCGCCGAGCGAGAAGACGTCGCCCGCCACTCCGACGTCCCGGCCGAGCGCCTGCTCGGGTGGCATGTAGCCGGGCGAACCGACCACAACTCCGGTCTGCGTCATACGGCTTCCGTCGACGGCCCGAGCGATGCCGAAGTCGATGACGCGTGGGCCGTCGGCCGCGAGCAGCACGTTGGACGGCTTGAGGTCGCGGTGTATCAGACCGGCCCCGTGGATCTCCTGCAGAGCCGCGGCCAGTCCCGCGCCGAGCGCCCGCACCGTGTGTTCGGGCAGCGCGCCGTGCGCCGCGACGACGTCGGTGAGGTCGGGACCGAGGACGTACGCCGTGGCCAGCCAGGGCAGCTGGGCGTCCGGGTCGGCGTCGACCACGGGAGCGGTGTAGCGGCCGGAGACGGCCCGGGCTATCTCCACCTCATGCCGGAATCGCTGCCGGAACGCCTGGTCGGCGGCGAGGTCCTGACGGACCACCTTCACCGCGACGGTCCGTCCACCGGGCGAGCGTGCCAGGTAGACCCGGCCCATGCCGCCGACCCCGAGCTGGCCCAGCAGCCGGTAGTTTCCCAGGCTTTGCGGATCATCCGGCTGCAACGGGTCCATAACAGGCAATCCCCCACTGGTTATTTGCTGACGCGAGCATGCGTGTGTGCCGATGCATACACGTTGCTCAGGCCACAGTAGAGAATTGCCCGGCGCAGCTCCCTTCAGGGGGCGAGCAGTTCGACGTTCACATCGGCGGGGAAGCCCGTGGTGGCGCCGACCCGGCGGGCGAACTCGCGTACGCCTTCGAGCTGGTCCTCGCCGAAGCGGAAGTCCAGCGTGGTGAAGTAGCGCTCCAGCAGCTGCGCGTCGAAGACCTCCCAGTGCGAGGCCTGCTCGGCGACCTTGGCGACCTCTTCCAGCGACACGTCGCGGGAGGAGAGGAACGCCTCGTGCACCGCCTTGACGACGCCTGGCTCGCGGGCGGCGTAGTCCTTGCGGGCCGCCCACACCGCGAAGACGAACGGCAGCCCGGTCCACTCCTTCCACATCTGTCCCAGGTCGTGCACCTCCAGACCGAGCTTCGGAGCGTCGTGCAGGTTCGCCCGGAGCGCGGCGTCCCCGATCAGTACGGCGGCGTCGGCCTCCAGCATCATCACCCGGAGGTCGGGCGGGCACTGGTAGTAATCGGGGGCGACGCCGTGCCGCTCGGCGAGCAGCAGCTGGGCGAGGCGTACGGAGGTCCTGGACGTGGAGCCGAGCGCCACCCGTGCCCCGTCGAGCTGGTCGAGCGGCTTCTTGGAGACGATCACGCAGGACATGACGGGCCCGTCGCAGCCGACCGCGAGATCGGGGAAGGCGACCAGATCGTCGGCGTTCTTCAGGAACTCGACGAGGGTGACGGGCGCGATGTCGAGTTCGCCGCGGATCAGCTGTTCGCTGAGCTTCTCGGGGGTGTCCTTGGTGAGCTCGAGGTCGAGCAGCGTTCCGGTGCGGGCCAGCCCCCAGTAAAGGGGCAGACAGTTCAGGAACTGGATGTGTCCGACCCGGGGCCGGCTGCGACGGTGGTCGGCTTCGGCGGCGGTGCGGGCGGTGTTTCCGGAGGCGTTCCCGGCGGTGCGGGCGGCGGAATTTTCGGCGTATGAATTGTCCACATCGTGAGGCTAGACCCGCCGTGGGCGACACGGTACGCAGGGGCGGCCGTCAGCTTGACGCGCCGGTTGAGGGACTGCTGACGGGCCGGCTGAAGGGCCGGTCACAAACGTCCGGGTGAAGTGATCTTCACCTCTACCGCAGCCGCGATGGTGCGTGCTAGGCTCGCTCGCAAGTTGCAGTTTGGTTTCCCTTGCAGTACAGAGCCTGCGGAGCATGTGACCCGCAGGCTCTCGTAGTTTTCAGACTTCTTAGCAGGTTCTGGAGCAGGGCAACCCTTTGGCCCAAGGAGGGCTTATGGCTACCGGAACCGTCAAGTGGTTCAACGCTGAAAAGGGCTTCGGCTTCATCGCCCAGGACGGCGGCGGCCCGGATGTCTTCGTCCACTACTCCGCGATCAACGCGTCTGGCTTCCGCTCTCTCGAGGAGAACCAGGTCGTGAACTTCGACGTCACGCAGGGCCCGAAGGGTCCGCAGGCGGAGAACGTCACCCCGGCCTAGTCCCGTCAGGGGCACAGCCTGGGCCGATCGGATCGCGGTCGGGAATAGCACCACCCAAGGAGCCCGCTCCGTACGTTTTTCGTACGGAGCGGGCTCCTGCCTGTGTCCGTCCCGGTGCCTGCGCCGCCCGGGCGGCGCAGGCACCGGTGGGCGGTGGCTACCGGGCGTACAGCGCCTCGATCTCCTGTGCGAAGTCCTTCAGGACGGCCGCTCGCTTCAGCTTCAGCGACGGCGTCAGATGCCCGCTCGCCTCGGTGAACTCGGTCGGCAGGACGGTGAACCTCCGGATGGCCTCGGACCGGGACACCAGCCGGTTCGCCTCGTCCACGGCCCGCTGCAACGCGGCCCGCAGTTCCTCGTCCGCGACCACTTCCGACAGCCGTAGCCCGGCCTTCTTCCGCATCCGGAGCCAGTGCCCGAGTCCGTCGGGTTCCAGGGTGATCAGCGCCGTGATGTACGGCCGGTTGTCGCCGATCACCATGCACTGGCCGACCAGCGGATGCGCCCGCAGCCAGTCCTCCAGGGGCGCCGGCGCGACGTTCTTGCCGGCGGATGTGATGATCAGGTCCTTCTTGCGGCCGGTGATGGTGAGGTAGCCGTCCTCGTCCAGCGCGCCGATGTCGCCGGTGGCGAACCACTGGTCGGGCTCCTGCCAGATCGCCTCGCACCGCTGCATGTCCCAGTAGCCGCTGAACACATGGCCGCCGCTGAGCAGCACCTCCCCGTCGTCCGCGATCCGGACCGCGGTGCCCGGGAGCGGCCAGCCGACCGTGCCGAGCCGCGGTTTCAGCGGGGGCGTGACGGTCGCGGCCGCGGTGGTCTCGGTGAGGCCGTATCCCTCGAAGATCTCGATGCCGGCCCCGGCGTAGAAGGCCGCGAGCCGGTGGCCGAGCGGGGAGCCGCCGCAGATCGCGTACTTCACCCTGCCGCCGAGGGCCGCTCGGATCCGCCGGTAGACCAGCGGGTCGTACAGCGCACGGGCCATCCGCAGACCCTTTCCGGGACCTGGCCCGGTGCCGTGCTCGACCGCTTCCAGGGCCTCGCCGTACCGCTGGGCGATCTTCGCGGCGCGGTCGAAGGACGACGCCCGGCCCATCTTCTCGGCGGTCGCGCGACCGGTGTTGTACACCTTCTCGAGGACGTACGGGATGGCCAGCAGGAAGGTCGGCCGGAAGCCGGCCAGATCGGCCAGCAGGTCGTCGGTGGCGATGCTGGGCGCGTGGCCGAGACGGACGCGGGCCCGCAGGCAGCCGATCGCGACCATCCGGCCGAACACGTGGGACAGCGGCAGGAAGAGCAGGGTGGCCGCCGGGTCCTCGCTCACCGATCTGAAGACCGGGTGCAGCAGCTCGATCGCGTTGTCCACCTCGGCGAAGAAGTTGCCATGGGTGAGGACGCAGCCTTTGGGACGGCCGGTGGTGCCCGAGGTGTAGATGAGCGTCGCGGTCATGGCCGGCGAGACACCGGCCCGCCGGTCGGCGACCGCCTGATCCGGTAGGTCGCGGCCGGCCTCCTTCAGTACGCCGACCGCGCCCGTGTCGAACTCCCAGAGGTGGGTGAGCCCCGGCAGCTGACGGCGCTCGGCGCTGACCAGCCGGGCCTGCTCCTTGTTCTCCACGACGCAGGCGGCCGCGCCCGAGTCCTGCAGGATCCACCGGGTCTGGAAGGCGGACGACGTGGGGTAGACGGGCACGGTGATCAGACCGGCCGCCCAGGCGGCGAAGTCCAGCAGCGTCCACTCGTAGCTGGTGCGGGCCATGATCGCGACCCGTTCGCCGGGCCGCAGTCCCTCAGCGATCAGCCCCTTGGCGACGGCCTGCACCTCGACGGCGAACTCCAGGGCGGAGACGTCGTACCAGCTGCCGTCCGGGCGCTTCCTGCTGAGCACCGCGTCGTCGGGTGCCTGGTACGCGTTGTCGAAAGGGATGTCGGCCAGCGATCCGTGCTCGACGGGCCGGACCAGCGGCGGCACGGACACCTGCCGCACCCTGCCATCGACCCACCGCTTGTCCGGTTCCACCTGCTGCGCCGACACGGTCACTTGCGGCTCCTCATGTCGTGCTGCGCGGTCGGCCCGTGACCCCACGAGCGACCTTACTCAGCAGTAATCTACGACGCCGCGAGAGCCCCGACAATGGCCGCGATCGCTGTCTGCACGTCACCACCACAGCACCCGGCCGTTTCCCGACCGAACGGGCGGGCCCTCAACTCCCTGCCCGCCCGGGAAGCCGGAACTCCACGTGGTCACCCTCCGCGACCGGGGCCGTCTCACGGCCGCGGTGAAGGCGCCCACCGCACGCCCTGCATCAGGTTGTCCAGCCCCGACCAGGCGAAGTTCATCAGGGTTGCCGCGGCCTCCTTCGCCGAGACGCCGGGGTTCTCGTTGGCCCAGCCGGCGAGCGACTCGGCGGCGCCCACCAGCGCCTGGGCGAGTCCGGCCACATCGCCGTCGGGGAGGGCCGGATCGCGGTGGGCCTCGCGGGCGGCCTCTCCGATCAGGCCGGTCACGAACTTCACGATCTCCTCGCGCAGGACGCAGACTTCGGCGGCGAACGGCTCACCGTGCATGCGAGCCTGGTGGTGCAGGATGCTCCAGCCGTCCGGATGCTGCGCGGTGTGCTCGAAGAACGCCCGCAGCCCGAGCCACAGTTGCCGGTCGGCGGCAACACCCGGTCGGACTCCGCTCTGTACCGCGTCGACCAGCGACCGGGCCTCGCGCCGGATGCAGGCGGAGAAGAGCTCTTCCTTGGAGTTCAGATAGAGATAGACCAGGGGCTTGGACACGCCCGCCAGTTCGGCGATCTCGTCCATCGAGGCGGCCCGGTAGCCCTGCTGCCCGAAGCTCCGCACGGCGGCGTCGAGCATCTGCCGCTCACGTACGGCACGGGGCATCCGTTTGCCCTTGGCTGCCTTGACTGCACCCACCTGGGAGGCTCCTTACGCCGGTCGGTCGTTCTCGTCGGGACGAGAGTACGGCTCCGGCCCGGCCCGTTCGCCCGGAGTCGGGGAGGGTGGCGTGAAGTG
Organism: Streptomyces sp. NPDC051322; assembly: GCF_040689485.1. Classification (NCBI taxonomy): domain Bacteria; kingdom Bacillati; phylum Actinomycetota; class Actinomycetes; order Kitasatosporales; family Streptomycetaceae; genus Streptomyces; species Streptomyces sp. NPDC051322. The sequence continues at coordinate 6,906 of NZ_JBFBAK010000022.1, forward strand.
AGCGATGGGGGGGTTTGCGGGGCCTACTCGGCGGCGACGCCGTCCTCCTGGGTGCGGCTCGCCTCCAGCTTCGCCTTCGCGTTGTCGACCCTGTTGATCAGCTGCGCGGACATCTCGTCCCGCTGGTTGCGCAGCAGTACGAAGCTGAGCGGTGCGGAGACCACCAGGGCGAGCAGGATGGTCCAGACGCCGTTGGACCCGCCGAGCCCCTTGGGCAGCACACCGAAGTGGATGAGCAGCGCGACGAAGACCAGGGACCCCATGAAGATGCCGATCCGCATCGCGGTGTAACGAATCGTGGCGCCGGGCTTGGCTACAGACACGGCTGAGGCCTTTCTCTTCGTACGTATGGCATATCCGACCCTGCCCGACAAGTGAAGCACGCCCGAGTTGTGATCAGGTCAGCGGGAGGAACATCGTGATGTCGTCCCGGTCGTCACCAGGGGCGACCCGGATCGCGTCCGGCACCCGGCCCATCTCCTTGTAACCGCAGGAGGCGTAGAACCGGTCGGCGCCGGTGCCACCGCGACAGGTGAGCCGGATCGCCTCGATACCGTCGATGGAGCGGGCCGCGTCGGCGGCCGCGGCCATCAGCCGGCGGCCGTCGCCCCGGCCCTGGCGGGACGGGCGGACCATCACCGTGTAGAGCCAGAGCCAGTGCCGCATCAGGCGGTGGGTGTTGAACATCAGGAAGGCGGTTGCCGCGACCCGGCCGTCCGCGTCGCGTCCGACCAGCAGGCGGGTACGGCCCTCGGCGATCGACGCCAGGTGCTTGATCAGTTCGGGGCGTACGTCGTCGGCGGTGACGGGTGGTACGAAGCCGACGGCTCCGCCGGCGTTCGTCACGTCCGTCCAGAGCGCGACGACACCGTCCCGCAGCTCCGGGTCCATCCGCGGGTCCAGCTGAAACGTGAGGCTCATGCGAACCAGCGTAGGAAGCGGCGAAGCCCCGGCGTCAACCGGGGCTTCGTCACAGGACCACGATCAGGGTCCGGAGCACGATCAGGATCACAGGGGGCGGCTCAGAACCGCATCAGCTGCGGCGCCTCGCGGCGGTCCGGGTCCGGTCCCTCGAATTCGCGGACGATCTCGTAGTGCGTGTTGCGCTCGACCGGGCGGAAGCCCGAGTCGCGGATCAGCTCGAGGAGGTCCTCGCGGCCGAGCTTGTTCGGCGTGCCGAAGTTGTCCGCGTCATGCGTGATCTTGTACTCGACGACCGAGCCGTCCATGTCGTCGGCGCCGTGCTGCAGGGCGAGCTGCGAGGTCTGCACACCGTGCATCGGCCAGAAGACCTTGACGTGCGGGACGTTGTCGAAGAGCAGCCGGGAGACCGCGAAGGTCTTCAGCGCGTCGACGCCGCTCGCCATCGTCGTGCGGGCCTGAAGGCGGTTACGGATCTTGCCGTCCTTCATGTCCTCGAAGTCGTGCTGGTAACGCAGCGGGATGAAGACCTGGAAACCGCCGGTCTCGTCCTGCAGCTCGCGCAGCCGGAGCACGTGGTCCACACGGTGGCGCGGCTCCTCGATGTGCCCGTAGAGCATCGTGCACGGGGTCTTCAGACCCTTCTGGTGCGCGAGGCGGTGGATGCGCGACCAGTCCTCCCAGTGGGTGGCGTGGTCGACGATGTGCTGCCGGACCTCCCAGTCGAAGATCTCGGCGCCGCCGCCGGTCAGCGACTCCAGGCCGGCCTCGATCAGCTCGTCGAGGATCTCGGACGCGGAGAGCCCGGAGATCGTCTCGAAGTGGTGGATCTCGGTGGCGGTGAAGGCCTTCAGGGCGACCTGCGGGAGGGCCTCTTTGAGCGCGCTGAGCGAGCGGGGGTAGTAGCGCCACGGGAGCGTCGGGTGCAGGCCGTTGACGATGTGCAGCTCGGTGAGGTTCTCGCCCTCCATCGCCTTGGCGAGACGGACGGCCTCCTCGATGCGCATGGTGTACGCGTCCTTCTCGCCCGGCTTGCGCTGGAACGAGCAGTAGGCGCACGAGGCGGTGCACACATTGGTCATGTTGAGGTGGCGGTTGACGTTGAAGTGGACGACATCGCCGTTCATGCGGGTGCGCACCTCATGGGCGAGACCGCCGAGCCAGGCCAGGTCGTCGGTCGCATAGAGGGCGACCCCGTCCTCGCGGCTCAGCCGCTCGCCGGCCCTGACCTTCTGCTCCAGCTCGCGCTTGAAGCCGACATCGTCGACAGATGCAGTCATGTGGCGGCCGCCTCCCATTTCAGTACGTACAAACCCAGCCAACCGTACGCCGCCCCGGCGGCCCCGGGCCCGGGACCCCCTGGACGACCATGCGTCAGTCCTGCTCCGGCAGCTCGCCCACCCGGTTCTCCCACTTGGTCGAGAGCACGATGGTGGTCCGGGTCCGCGACACGCCCTTGGTGCCGCTGAGTCGCCGGATCGTGCGCTCCAGGCCGTCCACGTCGTCGACCCGCACCTTGAGCATGTACGAGTCGTCGCCCGCGATGAACCACGCGTCCTCGATCTCCGCGAGGTCCTTCAGCCGGTGCGCCACGTCCTCATGGTCGGCGGCGTCCGAGAGCGAGATGCCGATGAGGGCCGTCACCCCGAGACCGAGCGACTTCGCGTCGACGGTCGCGCGGTAACCCGTGATGACGCCGGCTGACTCGAGCCGGTTGATGCGGTCGGTGACGCTGGGCCCGGAGAGCCCCACGAGCCTGCCGAGTTCGGCGTAGGAGGCCCGGCCGTTCTCTCTCAGCGCCTGGATGAGCTGCCTGTCCACCGCGTCCATAGGGATGAGCCTTCCATTATTCAGCAATAGCGCGAGTCTAAGTGTAGAATCTAAGGCGTGCAGGGGAAACACCCTGCGAATCTTTCTTCAGGAGTGATTTTCACCGTGTACACGATCGAGATGGCCTACGCCCGCATGCGCGAGCTGCAGGACCTGGCCAACCGTTCGCGTGACCACCGGCCCGCCCCCGCCGAGCGCCGCAGCAGGCGCCACGCCAAGAAGCGCTGACCGGCAGCGGCGGCTAATCGGCACGGGACGCACGGGACCCACCGAGCTCCCCCTTCCACCGGCGGTACAGCTGATGCGGCACCCCTGCCGCGTCCAGCACCCGCCCGGCGACGAAGTCCACCAGATCCTGGATGTGCGTCGCCCCCGCGTAGAACGCCGGAGAGGCGGGCAGCACCACGGCGCCCGCCTCGTCCAGGCTCACCAGGTGCTTCAACGTCTGGCCGTTCAACGGGGTTTCCCGCACCGCGACCACCAGCCGGCGACGCTCCTTGAGCGTCACGCTCGCCACCCGCTGCAGCAGATCCTTCGACAACCCCAGCGCGACCCCGGCCACACAGGCCGTCGACGCCGGCACGATCAGCATCCCCTTGACCGGATACGAGCCCGACGAGGGGCCGGCGGCGAGATCCCCGGCAGGCCAGTGCCGCACCCGCTCGGTGTCGACCGCGAAGGTCTCCGGCTTGCCGTCCGCGCCCCTGGCCAGCCAGGCCCGCAGATCCTGCTGCCAGTGCGCGTCCCGGTAGGCGATCCCCGTTTCGTCGAGGAGGGTGAGCCGTGCCGCCCTGCTCACCACGAGGTCCACGTCCTCGCCCGCGTCCAGCAGCCCGCGCAGCACCGACGCGGCGTACGGCGTACCGGACGCCCCGGAGACTCCGACGATCCAGGGCCGCCGAGGCCGCTGACTGTGTACGTGTCCGTGCTCCACGTGCCCGAGCCTATCCGGCACCCCGGAACCGGCACGGAGTCAGGTGCGCCCGGGGTCCACGGGAGGTGCCGGGCCGAACGTACTCACACGGTCAGACCACGCACCAGCAGATCGAGCAGGGCGCACACGAAGAGGGCGATCCCGATGAAGCCGTTGACCGAGAAGAACGCCCGGTTCAGCCGGGACAGGTCGTGCGGCTTCACCACGTTGTGCTCGTAGACGAAGGCCACCGCGACGATGACCAGGCCGATCCAGAAAAACGTTCCCGCGTCCGTGGCGATGGCGTACCAGACCAGCAGCGCCGTCGTCACCGCGTGGCAGGCGCGGGCCCCGTACAGGGCCGCCGGGATGCCGAAGCGGGCCGGTACGGAGAGCACGCCGTGCGCCCGGTCCGCCTGGACGTCCTGGCAGCCGAAGATCAGGTCGAAGCCGCCGATCCAGATGCCGACCGCGAGGCCGAGGATCACCGCGTCCCACGACCAGGCGCCGGTGATCGCGATCCACGCGCCGACCGGGCCGATCGCCTGGGCGAGGCCGAGGATGGCGTGCGGGAAGTTGGTGAACCGCTTCCCGTACGGATAGACCACCATCGGGATCACCGCGAGCGGGGCCAGCGCGAGACAGAGCATGTTCAGCGCGGCCGCGGCGGCCAGGAAGACGACCACCGCGACCAGCGCACCGGTCCACGCCGACCGCACCGAGACCGCTCCGGTGACCAGTTCGCGGGTGGCGGTGCGCGGGTTCCGGGCGTCGATCTCGCGGTCGATGATGCGGTTGCAGGCCATCGCGAAGGTGCGCAGCCCGACCATCGCGATGGTGACGAGCAGCAGCCGCCCCCAGTGGATGTTGCCGTCGAGCCGGTACATCGCGGTCAGCGCGGCGATGTACGCGAAGGGCAGCGCGAAGACCGAGTGCTCGATCATCACCAGCCGCAGAAAAGCCTTGATCCGGCCCGGCGGTGCGGGCTCGGGCCCGAAGAGATCGTGGGTTGCTGAATCGGCGCTCACGAAAGCCCGTACTCCTTCCAACGGCGGTCGACCTTCGCCGCCGTCCGCGGGTCCGACTCAACCATCTGCGGCCAGCCGCCGTCCCGCGTATAGCCCTCCTCGGGCCATTTCCTGGTGGCGTCGATCCCCGCCTTGCCACCCCAGAACTGCTGGTAGGAGGCATGGTCGAGGTGGTCGACGGGGCCCTCGACGACGGTGAGGTCGCGGGCGTAGTCCGTATTGCCGAGGGCTCGCCAGGAGACCTCGTGCAGATCGTGCACGTCGCAGTCGGCGTCCACCACCACGATCAGCTTGGTCAGCGACATCATGTGGGCGCCCCAGACGGCGTGCACCACCTTCTGGGCGTGCTTCGGGTACTTCTTGTCGATCGAGACGATGGCGCAGTTGTGGAAGCCGCCGGACTCGGGGAGGTGGTAGTCCACGATGTCCGGGATGATGATCTTGAGCAGGGGCAGGAAGAAGCGCTCGGTCGCTCTGCCCAGCGGCCCGTCCTCGGTCGGGGGGCGGCCGACGACGATCGACTGGAGCAGCGGGCGCTCGCGCATCGTGATGCAGTCGACGGTGAGCGCGGGGAACTCCTCCTGCGGGGTGTAGAAGCCCGTGTGGTCGCCGAACGGTCCCTCGGGGAGGGTCCTGCCCGGCTCGAGCCACCCCTCGATGACGACTTCGGCGTTCGCCGGGACCTGCAGCGGGACCGTCCTGCAGTCCACCATCTCGATCCGCCGGCCCTGCACGAAGCCGGCGAAGAGGTACTCGTCGATGTCCTCGGGGAGCGGGGCGGTGGAGGCGTACGTCACGGCCGGGGGCGCGCCGAAAGCGATCGCGACCGGCAGCCGCTCGCCCTTCCTGGCGGCCACCGCGTAGTGGTTGCGGCTGTCCTTGTGGATCTGCCAGTGCATCCCGATGGTGCGCTTGTCGTGGCGCTGGAGGCGGTACAGGCCGAGATTGCGGATGCCGGTCTCGGGGTGCTTGGTGTGCGTGAGCCCCAGGTTGAAGAAGGAGCCGCCGTCCTCGGGCCAGGTGAACAGCGCCGGGAGCCGGTCCAGGTCCACGTCGTCACCGGTGAGGACGACCTGCTGGACGGGCGCGTCGTCGGACTTCACCTTCTTCGGAGGTACGTGAACCATCGAGCCCAGCTTGCCGAAGGCCTCCCGTACGCCGACGAAGCCCTGCGGCAGCTCGGGGCGGAGCAGCCCGCCGATCCGGTCGCTGATCTCGTCGTACGACTTCAGGCCGAGTGCCTTGAGCAGCCGGCGGTCGGTACCGAAGACGTTCATCGCCAGGGGCATCGAGGACCCCTTGACGTTTTCGAAGAGCAGCGCGGGCCCGCCGGCCTTGTTGACGCGGTCGACGATCTCCCCGACCTCCAGGTAGGGGTCGACTTCTGCCTTGACGCGCTTGAGGTCGCCGTCGCGCTCCAGCGCCCTGAGCAGCGAGCGAAGATCGTCGTAAGCCATGCCGTCCAGTCTGTCATCCCCGCGGCGACGACAGACCGGCACCTGCGCGGACCGCTACCCTGTGCCCGTCATCGGGGCGTCCGCGCGTCCCTTCACCATTCCCGGGGGGAATCTTCGATCATGCTCAGGTATCTGCCGTTTCTGCTGGTCCTGGCGCTGTGGATCTACGCGTTCATCGACTGCCTCAACACCCCCGAGGAAGAAGTCCGCGGTCTTCCCAAGGTGGTGTGGGTCATCATCATCCTGCTCTTCGGCGAAGTGCTCGTCGGTCCGATCGCCTGGCTGGTGGCCGGCCGGAACCGGCGCGGTCCCGTGGCAGGATCGACGCCCTCCGAGTGGCACCGCAACCAGCGGACGACCTGGACCGCTCCGGACGACAATCCCGAGTTCCTCAGGTCGCTGAAGGAAGAGGCCAGGAAGGACGAGTCCATGCTGAAGGACTGGGAGGCGGACCTGCGTCGCCGTGAGGACGAGCTGCGGCGCCGGGAGAGCGAGGGCGAGATCTGATGGACCGTGCACTCGACGGCGCAGCCGAACCCGCCCTCGACCCCTCCCTCGTCGAGCGGTGGCTGGCCACCGCGGTCGCCGAGGCGCGCGCCGGGCTCGCGGAGGGCGGCATCCCGATCGGCGCCGCGCTGTACGGGGCGGCAGGCGAGCTGCTCGGCCGCGGGCGCAACCGGCGTGTCCAGGACGACGACCCTTCGATGCACGCGGAGACCGCGGCGTTCCGCGCGGCCGGCCGGCAGCGGTCGTACCGGGGCACCACCATGGTCACCACCCTGTCGCCCTGCTGGTACTGCAGCGGTCTGGTGCGGCAGTTCGGGATCTCCCGGGTGATCGTCGGCGAGGCGGCGACGTTCCGCGGCGGGCACGAGTGGCTGGCCGAGCACGGGGTGCGGGTCGTGCTGCTGGAGGACGCGGAGTGCGCGGACCTGATGCGCGGTTTCGTGGCCCGGAACCCCGAGCTGTGGAACGAGGACATCGGCGTCGACTGAGGGCCCGTCGGAGGGGAAAGGCCTGGTCAGTCGTGCTCGGTGCACACCGACCGGTAGCCGTCGCGCAGTTTCCGCCAGTGCTCCGGATCCTGGGCCGACCAGTCCTTGGGCCGGCCTGCGAGCGCGTCGTGCAGGAACTCGAAGTGCTGATGCCAGCCGGCCAGCCGGTCGAGGCGCAGCCCGTCGGGCCCGGTGAACTCGTTGGTGAAGCGCAGCACGCTCGCCCGGCGCCCGACCGACTCCAGGTGGAACCGGATGCGCCCGTACATGGCGAGCGTGTACTCGGCGACGTGCTCCACGTCCCAGGCGGTGACGGTCCCCGCGGCGACCGTGGACTCCTGGAGCCAGCGCAGCGTGACCCGGCCGCCGAGCCGTGACTCGAAGACGTCCGCCGCAGCGAGCCACCCGGGAAGCCCCACCGGGGTGGCCACCGCGCCCCACACCTTCTGCACCCCGTACGGCAGATACAGGGCGAAGCGCAGGACCCGGGTGTCCCCATGGCTGGAACTCGTGCCGTGCGCGATCGCCTTGGTCATGTCATCAGCCTGGCCCGGCAGGCCCGGTTCCGCACCGGAAGAGGCCGGTTTCCCGAGGTGTGTCGGGAAACCGGCCTCTTCCGCACGACCTGCGGGCCGGTGTCGGACGGGTCAGACGCCGGCGTAGGAGTGCTTGCCGGTGATGAAGATGTTGACGCCGTAGTAGTTCCAGATCCAGCAGCCGAAGGCGAAGAGCGCCAGGTAAGCGGCCTTCCGGCCCTTCCAGCCGGCGGTCGCCCGGGCGTGCAGGTAGCAGGCGTACACGACCCAGGTGATGAACGACCAGGTCTCCTTGGGGTCCCAGCCCCAGTAACTCCCCCAGGCCTCGCCCGCCCAGATCGCACCCGCGATGATGGTGAACGTCCAGAGCGGGAAGACCGCGGCGTTGACCCGGTACGAGAACTTGTCGAGCGAGGCCGCCGAAGGCAGCCGGGAGAGCACCGACTCGGCGAACGCGCCGGGCTGCTCGCCGCGCGCCACCTTCGCCTCGTAGCTGTCCCGCAGGAGATACAGCAGCGTGCCGACCGCGCCCATGTAGAACATCGCGCCGCAGATGATCGCCGTGGAGACGTGGATCCACAGCCAGTACGAATGCAGGGCCGGGACCAGCTGGTCGCTCTTGGTGTAGAGCACCGTGGTGGCGAGACCGAGGTCCAGCAGGACCGTGGTGACCAGGGCGAGCCCCAGCCAGCGGATGTTCTTCTTCAGGACCAGCAGGATCAGGTACGCGGCGACCACGACCGTGGAGAAGGTCAGCGAGAACTCGTACATGTTGCCCCAGGGGGCCCGCTGCACCGATGCGGCACGGGCGACCACACCGCCGGCCTCGACCAGGAAACCCAGGACGGTGAGCGAGATCGCCATCCGCCCGTACAGGTCGCCCTTCTCGGTACCGCCGGCCGCGCCCGGACCGTCCGGCACGTCACGGGATCCGACCGCCGACCGGGTGACGATCTTCGGCCGGTCGAGTACGTCGGTGCCCCCGCCCTGCTTCTTGACCTGGACGACCGGTGCGGTCGTCGCGGCGGACGCGGTCGTCAGCGCGGCCGCGGTGCGGCCGACCTTGCTGCGCCCGCCGAAGGTCCACTCCGCGATGTGCGCGAAGAAGGCCAGCGTGTAGACGGCCATCGACGAATAGACGAGCACATTGCTGATGTGCGCCAGGTTCTCATTGGTTCCGGCGGCGAGATTCACTTCTCGGCCCCTTCGGCAGTTTCTGCGGTTGCTGCGGAATCAGGCGCCGACGGCGCCACTGAATGGAGCGTTGCGGCCAGGTCGGCCAGTTCCTCGGGGAGCTTCGCGGACTCGCTCCGTCCGAGGCCGGCCATCTCGACGACGGTGACGCCGTCCTCTCCCCGTACGGCCCTGACCCAGACGCGGCGGCGCTGGATGAACAGCGATCCGGCGAGACCCGCGATGGCCGTCAGTGCGCCGGCCAGCGCGAAGCCGTTGCCCGGCTGATGCGAGATCTGGAAGCTGGCCCACTGCTTGACGCCCACGAACTGGATGGAGCCCGCGCCGTCCGGCAGCTTCATCGTCTCGCCGGGCAGCAGCAGCTTCGCGAGCTTCTTGCCGGAGCTGGTCGTGAACTGGGTCATGTGCTTCGTGTCGAGCTGATACACGCTCTGCGGCAGCCCGGAGTCCACCCCGAGGTCGCCGTGCAGACCGGACACGGCCATCACCGGGTAGTCCAGGCCCGGGTAGGTCGAGAACATGGTGCCCTTGCCCTTGCCGGCGAAGGTCGGGACGAACAGCGCGTTGAAGCCGAGCTGCTCCTGCTTGCCCTTGGCGTTCCGGTAGCCGTCCATGACCTTGATCGCACCGGTCGACGTCGCGTTGGAGTCGATCGGCAGCATCGGCACCGCGTCGCGGTAGACCTCCTTGCCGCGCCCGTCCTTGACGGAAACGATGGGGGCGTAGCCGTGCGAGATCAGATAGACCTTCGAACCGTCGACCTCGAGCGGCTCGTTGACCTTGATGACGGCCTTCTTCTCCTTGCCGTCGGGGCCCTCGGAGTACGTCACCTGTGCTTCGTACTTGCGCGGCGTACCGCGGTTGGGGCCGCTGTGCTCGTATGTCCCGACGAACTTGTTCAGGGTGAAACTGAACGGGGCCAGGTCGTTGGAGTTGAAGAGCGTGCCGGGGGTGAAGTCGTCGTACTGGGTGAGCGTGTTGGAGAAACCGTCGCCGTCGACGATCAGCTTGCCGCCGTCCGACTTCCACAGCTGCCCGCCGGCGAAGGAGACCAGCAGCACGATCAGCGCGATGTGGAAGAGCAGGTTTCCGGTCTCGCGCAGGAAGCCCTTCTCGGACGCGACCGCGTCACCTTCGCGGTGCGCGCGGAAGCGGCGCTTCTTCAGCATCGCCAGCGCGGCCTCCCGTACGGCCTCCGGCTCCGAGTCCGTACGCCAGGTGGTGTACGCGGGCAGCCGGGTCAGCCGCTTGGGCGCGGCCGGCGGGCGGCCGCGCAGCTGGCCGACGAACTGCCAGGTGCGGGGCACGATGCAGCCGATGAGGGAGATGAAAAGCAGGATGTAGATCGCCGAGAACCACACCGAGCTGAAGACATGGAACATGCCCAGCTTCTCGTAGATCGGCGCGATCACATGGTGCGCGGCCTTGAACTCGTCGACCTTGACCTGGTCCTTGCTGGTCTGCGGGATCAGCGAGCCGGGGATGGCGCCGAGGGACAGCAGCAGGAGCAGCAGCAGTGCGACCCGCATCGAGGTCAGCTGGCGCCAGAACCAGCGGATCCAGCCGATCACACCCATGGCGGGGAGGCCGGCCGCCGACTCCTCCTTGGGCGCGGTGGACAGCTGGGATCCGGCGGCGCCGAGGTCGGCCTCGTTCTCGGCGTTCTCGGCGTTCGCGGCGGCTTCGTTGGCGGCGGCCGTCGTTTCGGTCTTGCTCATTCAGATCCCCACCGTGAAGCCGCTTGACCAGCCCTGCATCTGCTGGATGATGTGGTCCCAGGCGCCCGTCACCAGCAGAACTCCGGTCACGATCATCATGATTCCGCCGATCCGCATCACCCAGGCGTAGTGCTTCTTGACCCAGCCGAAGGCACCGAGCGCCTTACGGAAGGCCACCGCCGCCAGCACGAACGGCACCCCGAGGCCGAGGCAGTAGGCGACGGTCAGTATGGCCCCGCGGCCGGCCGTGCCCTGGTCGGCGGCGAGAAGACTCACCGACGAGAGCGTCGGTCCCAGGCAGGGAGTCCAGCCGATGCCGAAGAGCGCGCCGAGCAGCGGAGCGCCGGCCAGTCCGGTCACCGGCCGCTTGTGCATCCGGAACTCGCGCTGGGTCAGCCAGGGCATCAGCCCCATGAAGAACAGCCCGAGCAGGACCATCAGGACGCCGAGCACCTTGCTGAGAGTGTCCCGGTACTCCTGGAGCGTGTTGCCGAAATAGCCGAAGAGCGCGCCGCCGGAGACGAACACGGCGGTGAAGCCGAGGACGAAGAGCGTCGCGCCGACGGCCATACGCCCGCGTCTGGCCTGTGCCAGGTCGGAACCGCTGACTCCCGTGACGTAACTCAGATAGCCGGGAACCAGCGGAAGCACGCACGGCGAGAAGAAAGAGACGAGCCCGGCGAGCAGGGCGAGCGGCAACGCCAGGAGCAGCGCCCCGTTCGTCACTGTTCCCTCTATGCCGGAACCGGCCGCCTCGGCGGCAATTGCGAGCACGGGATCACTTCTCCGCGAGCAACGGGTCGATCATCTTGTGCAGCGTCTCCTCGTCGACCCCGCCGGACTTCCGCGCTGCGATCTTCCCCTCGCGGTCGATGACGACCGTGGAAGGAATCGACTGAGGACTCAGGCTGCCCTTGGGGAAGCGCAGGATGAGCTTTCCGGACGGATCGAAAAGACTCGGGTACGGCATGTCGTGGCCGGTCTCGAAAGCCTTGGCGTTGCCTGTGGTGTCCCGGGTGTTGATCCCGACGAATTCCACGCCCTTGGCTTTGAGCTGCTTGGCGACCTTCACCAGATGGGCCGTTTCGTCGCGGCAGGGCGGGCACCAGGAGCCCCAGACATTGACCACCACGATCTTGCCCTTGTCGGCTGCCCCGACGTCGAGCTTTTTGCCGTCGACGGTGGTGCCGGACAGATCGGGAGCATCCTGTCGACCGGTCTTCGCCGCCGTGACGATCCCACTGCTGCTCGTCACATAGTGGGCGTCCTTCGAACTGCTCACCTTGGTCCCGGACCCGCAGGCCGACAGGGCGACCGCGCAGGCAGCGGCAGCGGCGCCCAGCTGGACGGTGCGGCGGAGCCGGGTGCTGGAGCGGAGGGGGCGGGTAAGAGCCATGTGAAAAGTTTCGCATGGCCGATCCGCAGATCTTGGCCACCCCCCTCTCTGCCCGGAACGCCCGTTGTCAAGCGGCCTTAAGGAAACCGTTCCAACCGCCGGCGGGGCTCTCACCGACATCGAGTGCGCGCAGCTTGTCGAGCACCGCCGGATCCTGGACGTCGAGCCAGTCGCAGAACTGCTTGAACGAGACCAGCCTCACATCGGGGCGTCCGGCGATCTTCTTCAGCGCTTCTTCGACGGCATCCATGTAGATTCCGCCGTTCCATTCCTCGAAGTGGTTTCCGATGTACATCGGCGCGCGATTGGACTCGTAGGCCCGCTGGAACCCGGCGTAATACGAGGCTGCCGCCTGCTGACGCCAATAGGCGTAATGCGAGGTCATGCCCTTCGTCGAATTCTTCGACTGGTTGGCCAGCATGTTGTAGTCCATCGAGAGGACTTCGAACTTGTGCCCGGGAAAAGGGATCTGCTGGAGCGGCAGGTCCCACAGTCCGCCGCGCTTGACCGGCCAGACCTGCCGTCCACCGGGTGAGCTCGCGTCGTACCGCCAGCCGAGCTTGCGCGCGGTCGGCAACAGATTGTCCTGGCCGAGCAGACAAGGGGTGCGGCTGCCCGCCAGTTCCTTGCGGTAGTCGAAGGGCAGCGGGTCCTCGTCATGCCAGCCGGTGTTGGTGCGCCATTCGGTGACGAAGGAAATCGCCTGGTCGATCTCGCTCTGCCAGTCCGCGGGGGTCCAGTGCGCGACCGATCCGGACGTGGTGCCGCAGAAGTGCCCGTTGAAGTGGGTCCCGATCTCGTGGCCGTCGAGCCAGGCCTGCCGGGTGTACTTCATCGTCGCCTTGATGTGCTCGTCGCTGAGGTATCCGATGGCCGAGGCACCGACGCGGTTGTTCGGCGGGTGGTAGAGCGCCTTCTTCGACTCGGGCAGCAGGTAGAGGCCGGAGAGGAAGAAGGTCATTCCCGCGTTGTGTTCCTTGGCGAGCTGCAGGAACCGGGGGAAGAGTCCGTTGCCGACCTCGCCCGCACCGTCCCAGGAGAAGATCACGAACTGCGGAGGGGTCTCACCCGGCTCCAGCCGTACCGGCTCGGCCGGCTGGTGCGGCTGCGGTCCGGTGTCGGCGGTCGACCCGTCGCCGATGAGCCGGACCGGCGTGGACTTGTCGGGGCCTGCGCCCGCCCCGAGGTTGCCCTTGTCCTTCGCCCGGTGGGCGGGCCCCGAGCCGCCGGGCCCTGAGCCGCAGGCCGCCAGTCCTGCCGCGGCCGCGGCTCCTGCCCCCAGTCCCAGCAAACCCCTCCGGCTCATGTTGTGCATAGCGCCACCCACCATCCATCGACTACCGCCCATACAAGCGAACAACTAGTCAGATGATGGGATTAATGTGATGGTTGCCCGCTAACCGCCACGAAATTTCACCCTAGGCACCGAAGGATTTGGCTTTCCCTTTGGAGGGCTTTGCCCCCGCCAGAAGATGGGACGGCACCAGGTCCCTCGCCGGTTCCGAGTAACCGACCGAAACGATGCGGTCGCCCTGATACGTAAAGCTCGTCAGCGAGGCGAGCGTGCACTGCCGTTTGCGCGGGTCGTGCCAGAGCCGCCGCCGCTCGACATAGCTCCGCACGGTCCAGATGGGCAGCTGATGGCTGACGCAGACCGCTTCGTGCCCACGCGCCGCATCGCGCGCGGCACTCAGGGCGCCCATCATCCGTACGACCTGATCGATGTACGGCTCACCCCAGGACGGGCGGAACGGATTGGTGAGGTGCTTCCAGTTGGCCGGCTTGCTCAAGGCGCCGTCACCGACCCCGAAGGTCTTCCCCTCGAAGATGTTCGCCGCCTCGATCAGCCGCGCGTCGGTGGCGATGTCCAGACCGTGCGACGTGGCGACCGGGGCCGCGGTCTCCTGAGCGCGCTCCAGCGGCGAAGCGACGACATGGGTGATGTCGCGGCTCGCGAGGTGCTCGGCCACCCGGTCGGCCATCTTCCGGCCCAGCTCCGACAGGTGATAACCCGGCTTGCGCCCGTACAGCAGACCGTCCGGGTTGTGCACCTCGCCGTGGCGCATCAGATGGACGACGGTGATCTCCTCACCGTCGGCGTCACCTCTGTTGCTTCCGGTGGTGCTGGTGCTGCTGTCGTTCATGCGGACACCTCGGCGGCTGCTCGGGCGGCGGCGGGGAGGGCGGCGGCGATGCGCTCGACCGCCCGCTCGTCGTGCGTGGTGGAAACGAACCAGGACTCGAAGGCCGACGGCGGCAGGTAGACACCCTGCGCCAGCATCGAGTGGAAGAACGGGGTGAACCGGAAGGCGTCCTGCGCCTTGGCGTCCTCGTAGTCACGGACGTCGCGGTCACTGAAGAAGACCGAGAACATGCTGCTCGCCGTCTGGATGCGGTGCGCCACGCCTTCCTTGCTCAGCGCCGCGGAGACGAGCCCCTGGATCTCCTTGGAGACGGCGTTGACCTTGTCGTACGCCGCGTCGTCGAGCAGCCTCAGCTGCGCGAGCCCGGCGGCGGTGGCGACCGGGTTACCGGAGAGCGTGCCCGCCTGGTAGACCGGGCCCGCCGGGGCCAGATGCGCCATCACGTCCGCGCGGCCGCCGAACGCGGCGGCCGGGAACCCGCCGCCCATGACCTTGCCGAAGGTCATCAGGTCGGGGCGGACCCCGTCGACGCCGTACCAGCCGGCCTTCGAGGTACGGAACCCGGTCATCACCTCGTCGGAGATGTACAGCGCGCCGTGCGTGGCACAGAGCTCCTTGAGCCCGGCGTTGAAACCCTCGCCCGGGGGCACCACGCCCATGTTGCCCGGCGAGGCCTCGGTGATCACGCAGGCGATCTCGCCCGGGTTGGCCAGGAAGGCCTGACGCACCGCTTCCAGATCGTTGTAGGGCAGCACGATCGTGTCGCCGGCCTGGGCGCCCGTCACACCGGGCGTGTCGGGGAGCCCGAAGGTCGCCACCCCGGAACCGGCGGCGGCCAGCAGGGCGTCCACATGACCGTGATAGCAGCCGGCGAACTTCACGACCTTTGCCCGGCCGGTGAAACCACGGGCCAGCCGGATCGCCGACATGGTCGCCTCGGTGCCCGAGGACACCAGGCGCACCTGCTCGACCGGCTCCACCCGGGCGACGATCTCCTCGGCCAGGGCGACCTCGCCCTCACCCGGCGTACCGAAGGACGTACCGCGCGCGACCGCGGCCTGCACCGCCGCGATCACCTCGGGATGGGAGTGGCCGAGAATCATCGGCCCCCATGAGCACACGAGGTCGACGTACTCACGTCCATCGGCGTCGGTCAGATAGGGGCCGGAACCAGACACCATGAACCGGGGCGTACCGCCCACCGCCCGGAAGGCACGGACCGGCGAGTTCACCCCGCCGGGTGTCACAAGGGACGCACGGTCGAAGAGCGTCTGCGAAACTGGGGCTTCATATTCGTACGGATAGCTCACACAAGCCATGGTGTCAGAGGCACAGACGGTATTGCGGACAGGTGTTTCACCGCACATCCGTGGGGGAGGTCTCTGACACGATGATCGGGTTGCGCGGCGGGGGCCGCGAGTGGTCGGGTGGAGATATGCATCGCGGTGGCGGACTGGGCGAGGGGACCGACGACCTGGGTCCCGAGCCTGCCCGAAGGGGCAAACACCGACGAGAGGCTGAGGCGCGGGCTCAAGCAGGGAACAGAAGCAGTGGCAGCGGTGGACTTGTGGGGGTGACCTACAAGTACTTCGGCGCGCCCGATGGAGCCACAGCGGCGCGCGTGCCCATCACCATGCGCCCGGAGGAGCTGGGCGGTGATGAGCTCGGCATGGGTGGCATGTTCACGAAAATAAAGCCGGAGACGATGGCCGCCATGGTCCTCACCGGCATCCAGGGCATACCGCTGGGCAAAGTCCCGCCACTCGAACTGGTCGTGCTGCACCCCGATTACGCGGTGGTCAAACTCCCGATGACGGTCGTGGACCCGCTCCGCGGCGTCGGCGAGGAATCGGTGGGCGCGGCGGCCTTCATCTGGTCGACGGTCCCGGACCGCGGCGGGCCGCGGGACGCGTTCAACGCGTACCAGTTGCTGCACGAGTGGCAGGACTTCAGCCATCGGCTGCACGACGCGGGCCATCAGGCGTACTGCCTGGTGTGGCCCTAGTGACCTGAGTCGAAGATTCGTCGTTGGTTGGGCATGAGTCGTCCGGGTCCGAAGATTCCGCCGTTGTCGGTCACTGTTGCTCAGCGGGGGG
>NZ_JBFBAK010000023.1:0-21930 GCF_040689485.1 Streptomyces sp. NPDC051322
CCTCCGTGTGGTGCGTTCCTAGACAGCTCCACCACATCGGAGGTCTTCGCCATGTTCAAGGCCCACGACTGTCAACAACGCTCGTGATCAATACAACTAGGGCTGGTCTTCCTGCTGCCGCTGGGCGACCTGCTGGAACGACGCCGGCTGGTGTGCCGGCTGACCCTCGCTACGGCGCTCTCGCTGGCACTGACCGCGATCGCGCCGAATGCCGGACTGCTGCTGGCAGGCGCCGCAATGACCGGTCTGCTGTCGGTGACGGCACAGGTTCTGGTGCCGTTCGCCGCGGACCTGGCCGCACCGCATCAGCGGGGCCGGATCGTGGGTACGGTGATGAGCGGTCTGGTGCTGGGCATGCTGCTGGCCCGCACCGCCTCCGGGGCGCTGGCCGCACTCGGCGGCTGGCGCACGGTGTACTGGGCCGCAGCGGTGGCGATGCTCGCCCTGACGGCCGCACTGCACCGGGCGCTGCCACAGCACCGAGGATCCGCCCGCCTGCGCTATGCACAGTTGCTGCGCTCCACCGCCCGGCTGCTTGCCGAGGAGCCAGTGCTGCGGGCACGGTCGGCGATCGGGCTGCTGGCGTTCGCCTGCTTCAGTGTGCTGTGGACTTCCCTGGCCTTTCTGCTCTCCGGGCCCGGTTACGGCTGGTCGGACGGCGAGATCGGGCTGCTCGGCCTGGCCGGAGCCGCGGGTGCGATCGCCGCTCAGCTGGCCGGGCGGCTGGCCGACCGCGGTCGGACGACACTGACCACGGCGGCCGGTGCGCTGATGTTGCTCGGCTCCTGGGGACTGCTGGCGCTGGGGGCCCGCCACCTGGCCGCGTTGATCGCCGGGATCGTGCTCCTGGACCTGGCGCACCAAGGAGTGCACATCACCAACCAGTCGCTGATCTATGCGGTGCGACCGGAGGCACGTGGCCGCATCACCTCCGCGTATATGACGTGTTACTTCGTCGGCGGGGCGATCGGTTCCGCCCTGGCAGGCGTGGTGCACTCCCATGCCGGGTGGAGCGGAGTGTGTGCGCTGGGCGCCACGCTGTCCCTCCTGTTGTGTTCGGTGTGGGCGGGCAGCACCGCCAAGGTGCGCGACTGGTGGTACCGGCAGCCCCGGCTGCGAGAACTGTGGGCGGTGGGGAGCGCCGCGGTCATGGCTGTGGGCCTGCTGGTGCTCCTTGCCCTGGCGATACGCCTGAGCTGATGACGGCAGCAGGGGCCCGCCCCGGCTCGCGGGCAGGCAATCTCCGCAAAGACATCACAAAGACTACGCACTGCCTTCCGTTGACACCGTTAGCGTTACCTCCGCTTCAATCCGAGCGCGAACGTGTGAGTTCACCGGCGTCCTGCGTGGCGCAGCCAGCACAGAAAGTTCCTGATGGATTACTGCTTCTCGTGCCACCGGACGCTCAACGGGGCCTTGGTGTGCCCCGGTTGCGGCGCATACGCCCCGGACATCGAACCGCCGGCGGCCGCCCAGCACGGCTTCGACAGCACGACACCGAGGCCGTCGTGGGACGCTCCGTATAGCGTGGCCGTTCCGTATACCGAGGCCTCCGGCGCCTCCGAGGCCTCCGAGGTCGCGGAGGCGGATGCGGCGGAGGCCCCGCCAGAGGTTGCCGCGGAAGCCGACATCGTGTCCGTGGCCCCCATCGGACAGGGCCGTGCGGCCCGTCGTCGCCGGATGGCCCTCTGGAAGAAGAAGCGGCGCCGTGCCGCAGTGGTGGGTGCGGTGGCGTTGGTCGGCGGTGGCGTAACGTTTGGCCTGCTGCCCCACGGCCCCTCGGGCACCTCGACGCAGGCCGCGTCGACGCCGGACCCGGAAGCGCCGGTTTCGACCGCGATAGACAACTCCCGCCCGTTGGTGGCGAAATCCGACGCCGGTGCCTCCGCCGATGACGAGGCGCGTGTCGGTCCCTCGAGGAACAACAGCCGACCGCACGACATCGCCACCGCCCCGGCTACCCGGAGGGTCCCGGCGGCCGCAGCGACGACGAGCCCGCAGCAGTGGCACGCCGAAACGTCCCCGTCGTCGGTCGCGACGAGCCGGTCGGCTCCTGCCACGGCTCCAGCCATGGCTCCGGCCTCGGCTCCTGCGAAGACGGAAGCAGCGACCCCGCACACTGCCCCCGCGGCGCCTCAAACGGCGACCGCGCCGGCCGCCGCCGCACCCGCCTCCCGCTCGAACACGGACACGTCGACCGCGAACACCTCGACCGCGAACACCTCCCCCACCACGTCACCGCATACCTCCCCGGTGCACGTCTGCGTGCTCGGCCTCTGCCTGGGCTGAGCGGGCAAGCGATCTCGGCCGGTGGTGCAGTCGGCGCACGGCGGACGCCACAATCCGGCTGGAGCAGGTTGCGGGTCTTCGGGCCGCGTTCGCGTTCGCTGCACCACTCAGAGGCGTTCGAGTTCTTCCGCCCGGCGCAGGTCCTTCGGGCGGCCGACCGCCCGGCGCATGCGGATCAGATCCGCGCGCCGGACATAGTGCACCTCGAAGCCGCCCGGGTCGGCGACGGTCTGCGCCCGGTCCAGGAAGTCCGCGACGGCCAGCGAGCCCCAGGGCAGGGCCGGGGTGCAGCAGTCACCACTCGCGCCGGGCGAAGCGAACTGGACCTTGGGACGGAGGAAGGCGTCCGGGCCGAGCGGGACGGACGCCCCGGCGCCATCGCTGAGCCTGGCGCCCACGGCCCGGAAGGCGGCGGTCAGGAGCTGGGCCTGAACCGGATCACCGTCCCACAGCAGGTCGAGATCCCCGGTCAACTCGGTGGAGCCGTGCAGGATGCCGGCGACCTGACCGATGACCACGACGCGGGCGCCCGCCTCGTGCAAGGACCTGAGCAACGGCAAGGGGTCGAAGCCGTGCGCGTCATCGGTACCGATGGTGCCCACCGTGTCGTCGGCACCCTCGTGGCTCAGCCCGGTGGCCAACCGACCGGCGGTGAACTCCCGCGTGCGCCGCAGCGCTTCGTGCAAGCGCTCCACCATGTCATCAGCCATCCGACCATCCAACACCGGATCTCGTCGCGGATGAAGTCCTGGAGCGGGCCGGCGGCGCAATAGCGGGCACGGGCCCGTTTATGCGTTCGCTACGGAGCGCCCGCTACGGTGCTGCGCACCAGTAAAAAAGACCCTCCCGAAGGGAGGGCCGTGTACGGACGGGCGGGAGTGCCCCCGGCAGGACTCGAACCTGCGGCCAAGCGCTTAGAAGGCGCCTGCTCTATCCACTGAGCTACGGGGGCCGGACGTGTGGCCTCGGTGGCCTGGAGCCCCGGGTTGGACGGGTGCGTGACCTTGCCGGGGAACAGGATAGGGCTCCGTTCGCCTGCACCCCGATGCTCCACCTCCGTGACACGATGTGGAGGTTCAGTGAAGCGAACCGATAATCGCAGGCAGGTGCGAATATCGCACGGATTTTGGCGCCTTGAGGCCCGGGTGTTGTGCACTCGTTATGCCTGCGTCCCACTCGTCCCGAGTGTCCCTCGTGTCCGAACGGCCCTGATCACCCCCGATCGGCGCGCAGAAGTGGCCATACGCTTCAAAAAGCCAACCAAATTGGGCATTCTTCCCATGTGGTGACCTTGGATGTACGGCCTCAGCTGATTGACGCACTCTCCGCCCTGCGTGACCGAGTCGCCGCCGTGCGCCTTCCGCTCCCCCTTCCCGGGGCGCCGCGTGCGCGCCGGACACGGACCGAGCTGCTCGCACAGCTCGACGACTATCTGGTGCCCCGGCTCAGATACCCGGAGGCGCCGCTGCTCGCCGTGATCGGTGGTTCGACCGGAGCCGGGAAGTCCACCCTGGTCAATTCCCTCGTGGGGCGGCGGGTCAGTGAGGCCGGGGTGCTCAGACCGACGACCAGGACCCCGGTGCTGGTCTGCCATCCCGACGATCAGCACTGGTTCGCGGGACTGCGGGTGCTGCCCCAGCTCACCCGCGTCTGGCTGCCCGAGCAGGACGACACCGGAGACGACGACGTACCGCACGACTCCGCGCAGGGGGCCTGCAGCACGCTGCGGGTCGAGGTGGCGGAGAGCCTGCCGCGCGGGCTCGCTCTGCTCGACGCGCCGGACATCGACTCGCTCGTCGCGGGCAACCGCGCACTGGCCGCCGAGCTGATCTGCGCCGCCGACGTGTGGATCATGGTCACCACGGCCTCGCGCTATGCGGACGCCGTGCCCTGGCATCTGCTGCGTACCGCGAAGGAGTACAACGCGACGCTCGTCACCGTGCTCGACCGGGTGCCGCACCAGATCGTCGGAGAGGTGTCGCAGCAGTACGGCGCGCTGCTCACCCGGGCCGGCCTCGGCGACGCGCCGCGGTTCACCATCCCCGAGCTTCCCGAGTCCGCCGGCGGCGGCAGCGGACTGCTGCCGACCACCGCGGTGGCGCCGCTGCGCTCCTGGCTCACCCACCGGGTGCAGGACCCGGCCGCCCGGCAGCAGTCGTTGGACCGCACGGCCAACGGGGTGATCGATTCGCTCGGCTCACGGCTCCCCGAGCTGGCCTCGGCCGTCGCCGTGCAGTACGCGGCCGCCGTACGGCTCGCCGGCACCGTCGAGGAGGCGTACGCGAGGGAAGGCGCCCGGGTACGGGCGCGGCTGCGGGCCGGGGCGGCGCTGGCCGGCGACGCGCGGGCCAGATGGCGCGGCTACCCGCTGGTCAGCTCGTCGGGGGAGCTGCTGGACGCGCTGGTGGAGAGCTTGACGGTACTGCTGGAGTGCGCGGTGGCCGCCGCCGACGAACGGGTGCGCGACACCTGGCGCCAGGAGTCCGCGGCGGCCGAGCTGCCGACGGAGGTGGTGGACACCGGTGAGCGTGTCGGCCTCGCGGTACGGCGTTGGCGCCGGGTGCTCGAGGAACTGGCCGAGGAAGAGGTGCAGCATCTCGACCGGCAGTCCGCGCCGGACCCCGAGGCGCTCGCGGCGCTTCTCGCCGCCGCGCTGCTCGGCGGGCGCCGGACCCGCCGGGCGGGGGAGCGGCTGGCCGAGTGGATCGGTGCACAGGGGGTGCTGCGGCTACGGGACAAAGGCGCGGACCTGCTCAGCAGCTATATCGACCGGGTACTGCACGCCGAACGCGACCGCAGACTCGCACCGCTTGACGCACTCGATGTGGGGCCCGAGCCGCAGGCCGCACTGATCGCCGCGTTGTCCGTACTGCAGAAGGAGAGGCACCTGCGATGACCGGAACCTTTGGGGCGACCGAGGCCCGTGGCGATGGGGCTCGCGGCAGTGAGACCCGTGGCAGTGAGACCCGTGGCAGTGAGGCTCGTGGTGTCGGCGATGCGGTGGATCGGGCCGGTACAGGTGATGCCAGTGAGGCCGGCGAGGTGTCCGGCATGCGTGAGGTGAGCGGTGAAACCGCGGTGAAACGCATGACCGGAGTCGCCGACGCACACGACGCACCCGACCCGGAAGACGCCGGCCGCTCCGACAGCGCCGCCGGAGCGGCCGGAACCGCCGAGCACAGCGCCGCCGGCGCCGACGCGCCGGCCGGGGAGTTGCAGGACCTGGACGACAGGCTCGGCGCCGCTGACATCCCCGATACGGCAGCGGCTGACGAGTCTGCCGGCTACCAATGGGACGACGGCTTCATCGCCCGGCGCGCGACGGCGCGGGACGACGAAACCGCCGACTCACCCGACTTCGACCTGCGCAGGCTCCTCGAGCCCTACGAGGACTTTCCCCGTTCCGTCGCGTTCGGCACCGAGCTCCGCACCCGGCTGGGCGCCCTGCGTGAGCTCGTCGGGCTTTCCCGCACCCGCCTGGCGGAACCGACACTCGCCGAGGCGGGCCGGGTGCTCGACGAGGCGTCGGCCAGACAGCGGCTCTCCTCGCAGCACACCGTCGTCGCCATCGCGGGAGCGACCGGCAGCGGCAAGTCGACGCTCTTCAACGCCCTGGCCGGGGTGGCGATCTCCGAGACCGGGCTGCGCCGGCCCACCACGTCCGCGCCGCTCGCCTGCAGTTGGACGGACGGCGCCGCGGGACTGCTCGACCGGCTGTCGATCCCGGGACGGCTGCGCCGCAGGCCCTGGATGAGCGCCGGGCCGGGCGAGGCACTGCACGGACTCGTCCTCATCGATCTGCCCGACCACGACTCGGCGGTGACCGCCCATCGCGACCAGGTGGACCGGGTGATGGAGCTGGTCGACGCGGTGATCTGGGTCGTGGACCCGGAGAAATACGCGGACGCGGCCCTGCACGACCGCTATCTGAAGCCGCTCGCCGGCCATGCCGAGGTCACCTTCGTGGTGCTCAACCAGGTGGACCGGCTGCCAGGTGACGCCACCGACCAGGTGCTCGACGATCTGCGCCGCCTACTCGACGACGACGGCATGGCACTCGGCGAGCACGGCGAGCCGGGCGCCACCGTGCTGGCGCTTTCGGCGCTCACCGGTGACGGGGTGGACGAACTGCGAGAGCTGCTGGGGCGGTTCGTCCAGGAGCGAGGCGCCGCGGCGCGGCGGCTGTCCGCGGATGTCGACGCGGCGGCGAACGGGCTCAGGTCGGCGTACATCGCCGACGGACACCCCGGACTCGGTGAACTGACCCGCGAGGAGTTCGGCGAGCGGCTCGGCGACGCGGTGGGCGCGGCGGCCGTGGGCGAGAGCGCGGAGCGCGAGTGGAGCCTGAACGCGATGAAGGCCTGCGGGACACCGTGGCTGCGGCTCTGGCGCTGGTACGAATCCACCCGGGCGCCCGGCGGACTCGAACCGACCGTGCCGGAATCCGAATCCGAATCGGCGGGGGCGAAGACGGAGCCGGAAGCCACCTCCCGACACGAGGTGGAACAGGCGGTGCGCACAGTCGCCGACGAGACGACGGACGGGCTGCCGACGCCGTGGGCGCTGGCGGTGCGCGAAGCGGCCGTACGCGGCGCGGAGGGCCTGCCCGAGGCACTCGACGAGCTGGTGGAGAAGGCGGTCGAGCAGGCCACCGACGGCCGCACATCCCGGCCTGCCTGGTGGCGGGCCGCCGTACTGACTCAGGTACTCATGACGGTGCACCAGGTCCTGGGTGTGCTCTGGCTGCTGGCCGAGGCGGCGGGCGTCCTGCATGCGGGTCCGCTCACCCCCGTGCTGGTCATTATGGCCGGGACCGCCGGCGGCCCGCTCGTGGAGTGGCTCTGCGCGATGGCAGTACGGGGCCCGGCACGCCGACACGGTCAGGACGTCGAGCGGCGGCTACGGGAGGCCGCCGGAGCCTGCGGGCGGGGGAAGGTGCTCGACCCGGTCGCCGGGGAGCTGCTGCGGTACCGGGAGGTGCGCGAGCAGTACGTGACGGTGGACGGTTTGTCCACAACCGGCAAGTAATCCACAGGCTTCAGCGGAATCGCCCTCCTCGGGCCAGCATGGTCCGAAACAGGAAGGGGCCAGGGATATGAACGACACTTTGGTGACGCTGGTAGGAAATGTGGCCACCCAGCCGGAATTCCGCGATTCGGTGACCGGTGGAATGGTGCGATTCAGGTTCGCGGTCACCGCGCGGCGTTGGGACCGCGGGCAGCAGAGCTGGTCGGACGGCCCGACAAGCTTCTACACCGTCTGGGCATGGCGGACGCTGGCGGCGAATCTGGCAGGTTCGGTCTCGGTGGGCGAACCCCTCGTGGTGCACGGCAGGTTGCGGGTGCGGGAGGAGGACCGCGACGGACAGCGCAGATTCTCGGCTGACCTCGAGGCGGTCGCCGTGGGCCATGATCTGACGCGCGGGACATCGGCGTTCAAGCGGGTGGTCAAGGCCGACCCGGCCCTCGTCGAACGCGCGAAGGAGCCGGTGCCCTGATCCGGAGCGGACGGACGATCGCGGAATGGCCGAGAGGAAATCGCGCCAACTGCCCCTGACGGTAGAGATTTGTCGATATGCCCAGGTGGGAAGCGGGTGTGATAACGATTCTGATTCAGAATGGTTATCTGACGGCATGTGTGGAGGCTGTGTTGCTCCTGCGTCTCTAGGATCCGTGGATACTCACGGGGCATTTGAGTCCAGCGAGGAACCTCCCCACGCGCACCCGCGCCGCGCTTCGCGCGAAAGGTCCTTGCCCGAAGGGAATTCTGTGTTTTCTGGTTCTTCCATACGGCGACGGGCCACGTCCCGCCTTGCCGCTGCGGCTGTGGCCGCAGGACTGGTTGCCGGCGGCACGCTTGCCGTTGCCGGCCCTGCGTTTGCTGACGACGCTCCGACCAGCTCTTCCGGCGTCACCGCGACGCTCGAGAAGGCGACCGTCGCGGTCGGCGACACGGTACAGATCGACGGCAAGGATGAGGGCGCCGGCCTCTTCGAGCTGCAGGTGGACGGCGGCGGGACGATCAAGACCTACTGCATCGATCTGTACCACTACACCCAGCCGATGACCCCCTACAAGGAGGTCACCTGGGCCGAGTCGTCGCTCGTGCACAACGACAATGCGGGCAGGATTCGCTGGATCCTGGAGCACTCCTACCCGCAGGTGTCGCCGGACGCCCTCAGCAAGACGTTCGGTGTCACGCTGAAGGAGGGCCAGGCGGCCGCCGCCACCCAGGCCGCCATCTGGCACTTCTCGGACAACGTTGACGCCACGTCGACGAACCCGGATGTCCAGAAGCTGACCGACGCGCTGGAGAGCAAGGCGCAGAACGTCGGCGAGCCCGGCGCGTCGCTGTCGCTCGGTTCCCCGGAGGTGGCAGGCCACCCGGGCGAGTCGCTCGGTCCGGTGACCGTGCACACCAACGCCTCTACCGCCGAGGTGGCGCTCGCCCCAGGCGCGCCACAGGGCGTCACCGTCGTGGGCAAGGACGGCAAGCCCGTCACCCAGGCCACCGACGGCACGCAGCTGTTCTTCAAGGTGCCCGCCGGCACGCAGCCCGGCTCGGCCAAGCTGACCGTCAGCGCGCAGACCACGGTGCCGATCGGCCGGGCCTTCGTCAGTGAGTCCAAGATCCAGAGCCAGACCCAGATCCTGGCCGGCACCAGCACCGCGTCGGTCGAGGCGGTCGCCACCGCCAACTGGGCCAACAAGGGCCCGATCCCGGCGGTCTCCGCCATGAAGGACTGCGCCAAGGGCGGCGTCGACATCACCGCCAGCAACAAGGGTGACCAGCCGTTCACCTTCGAGCTGGGCGGCCAGAAGCACACCATCGAAGCGGGCAAGTCCCAGACGGTGACCATCCCGGTCGCCGAGGACCAGGCCTACGACTTCACCATCAAGGGCCCGAACGGCTTCGAGAAGCGCTTCCAGGGCGTCCTCGACTGCAAGACGGCCGGCACTCCCGCCCCCAGCGCCGCCCCGTCGTCGCAGCCCAGCCCGGCCTCGGCCGGCGGCAGCTCCTCGGGCAGCAACGGTGGCGACCTCGCCGAGACCGGTAGCTCCAGCTCCACGCCGATGATCGCCGGCATCGCGATCGTCCTCGTGGTCATCGGTGGCGGCGCGGTCTTCATGCTCCGCAGGAAGAACGCTTCGGGTCAGTAGGCCCCCCGCGTAAGCAGTCGGTGAGCACGGCGTGACCGTGCGGCGGCTGCTGCGGCCCCGGTATGCCTCGGCGTACCGGGGCCGTTTCCGTCACGGCGGAATGCCCGTCGGCGTGCACGCGTTGCTGATCATGCGGCGGGCGTCCCGTCGACTGGGAGCAGGCGAAGGGCAGCTATGAGCGCATCGACTCCGGCCGTTGGACTGACCGTTCACTATGTCGGCGGCCCCACCGCGGTCCTCGAGATCGGGGGTTTGCGGCTGCTGACCGATCCCACTTTCGACGCGCCGGGGGACTACCCCCTCGGTGACCGGAAGCTCGTCAAGAGCGTGGGCCCGGCGCTCAGTCCGGGCGAGATCGGCACGGTCGACGCGGTGCTGCTCTCCCACGACCAGCACCCGGACAATCTCGACCGCGCAGGCCGCGGATACGTTGCCGAAGCCGCACTGACCCTGTCGACCGCTTCCGCACGCGAGCGACTCGGCGGAAACGTGCGGGCGTTGGCCGACGGTGAGCAGGTCGAGTTGAAGCGCCCGGACGGCGGAACGCTGCGTCTCACCGGAGTGCCCGCCCAGCACGGCCCGGACGGCAGCGAGCACCTGGTCGGAGAGGTCACCGGCTTCGTGCTGTCCGGCGATGACGCGCCGACGGTCTATGTCAGCGGCGACAACGCGTCGCTGGAGGTGGTCCGTGCCATCGCTCAGCGGTTCGGACCGTTCGATGTGGCACTGCTGTTCGCAGGCGGCGCCCGGACACCGCTGGTCGGCGACGCGTACCTCACCCTTCCCAGCGACCGGGCCGCAGAGGCGGCCGCGCTCCTCGGGGCGCGGCAGGTCGTACCGCTGCACTTCGAGCACTGGGGACACTTCACCCAGGGCGCCGACACGCTGACCGAGGCGTTCGCGAAGGCCGGTCTCGCCGATCGGCTGCGGCTGCCGAAGCCCGGTGAGCGGATCGATCTGTAGCAGCCGGGGTACCTGCCGCTCTCGGGCCTGTCCCGCAGCAGCGCAATCGTTGACACGCTCACGTCATAGCCCTACCGTGTGCGCGTTCATCGACGCACCCACTGTTCATCAGTGTGAACTTCAGGCCACCGAGTCGACGGGAAGGCACCCCCCCATGCGCACCCGCACACTGTTCATTTCCCTGGTCACTGCGACCGCCGCCGTCAGCGGCTTGGCCCTCGTGGCTCCCGCCGCGTCGGGAGCCACGAGTGAGGCACGTCCCGCACTCGCTGTCCCGGACAGCTCCAACAGCGGTGCCCGGGTCCTCGCGGACCCCTCGGTAGCGCCCGGCGGTAACTTCGACCTGTCGGTGTGGCAGCTCCAGGAGCCGGTGGGCTCGGCCGGGCACCCGACCACGATCTCGTCGTCCCGGCTCCAGGGGGCGGACGGCTTCCAGGACTCGTACTTCTCCACCGACACCCGCGACGGCGCGATGACGTTCTGGGCGCCTGAGAAGGGTGTCACGACCCCGAACTCCCACTACGCCCGTTCCGAACTGCGTGAGATGAACCGCGACGGCAGCGCCGCGAACTGATCGCTCAGCGGCAGCCACCGCCTGAGCGCGACACTACGCGTGGTGTCGGTGACGTCGAACGTCTGCGTCGGACAGATCCACCTCGGCACGGGCGGTTCGTCCACCAAGCCGCTGGTGGAGCTGTACTACCGCTCGAACGGCGACATCGTCGTCGGTACGGAGAACTCCCCCTCGGGCGGCCAGGCCACTCATACGGTGGGCCACGTTTCGGTCGGCAGGACATGGAGCTACACGATCGCCGTCTCCGGCGGCCACACCATCGACCTGACGGTCAACGGCAGCACCACGCACTACGCCATCCCGTCGTCCTTCAACGCGTACAAGCAGTACTTCAAGGCAGGTTCGTACAACCAGTCCTCCTCCAGCAGTACCACCAAGGGCGCCCGCGTCGGCTTTTACGGACTCACCGTCTCGCACGGCTGAGCGCGCACGTCCCGCCCGCGCGATGGTCGGAGGCCCGTGAGCCGCCGGCGCGAAGCCTCCGACTCCGTAACAGCAACGGAGCGCCGCAACGACAAGCAGTGACCGATCGGCTACCCGCAGGACAGGAGAAAAGTCCAGGTCACGGATCCCTGGCGATACGGGTTTCCATCGGGGGATGGACGTCAGCAAGATGGGGTGTTACTTGCCGAACCAGGGCATGAAACAGCCCCTCACCAGCAGGTTTCCCGCCAATGAGGGGCCGTGTCAGGCGGCTTGGGCCGTCTCTGGGCCGTCGTGAGCGTGACCGGCGGCCCGGTACATGGCGCTGATCGCCTTCCGGGGTCCGGGTCTCACTGCTCGGCATCAGGTGCGTGTAGACGCGAAGCGTGAACCCCGGATCGCTGTGCCCGAGGTAGAGGCTGAGGGCTTTGATGTTCTCCCCAGCATCAAGCAGAACCGAGGCGTAGAAGTGCCGCAAGGCGTGCATCCCGTGCTCTCGGGCCGCCGCGTAGCGCTGCCCCTTCTTGGGTTTCGGGATGATCCCGGCAGACGCCAACGCAGGTTTCCAGGACTGATCGTTGAAGGCATTGCTCCAGATCGCCTTGCTCGCAGGCCCTGTGAAGATGAGCCGCTTGGTCACCTTCGGACCGGTCGGCGTGAGCCAGGGCAGAGTCACCTCCACAGGCGGAAACGACTTCATGTGCTTGACCAGTGCTGCCGACACCTGGGTATCGAGCGGGACGTCTCGGAGCTTGCCGCGCTTCGGAGGAGCGAAGACGAGCGTTCCCCGGACCTTCTTGACCTGCTGTCGCACATACAGCCAGCCGAGGTCACCGATGTTGTCCACCGAGAGACCGAAGACCTCACCCTGGCGCAGTCCGCAGCCACTACCAACGTCGATCATCGCCTGATAGCGCTCTGGCAGAGCGGCGCGTACTGCGAAGATCTGTCCTGCGGACCACGGGGATACGCGTGTCGGTGTCGCACGCGGAGCCTTGACCGATCGAGCCCGGCAAGGGTTCGAGGCCAGGAGACGGTCATCTACGGCTGCGTTGAGCACGGAGGAGACGGCTTCGAATATCAGACGCCGGTAGGACGCCGACGCCAGGCCCTCCTCGAGTTGCCGACTCCAATCGCGGATGTGTTCCGCTTGGAAGGACCCGATGGGCTGGGCACCGAGGTAGGGCAGCGCGTGAAGGCGGAGCCGTCCCTCTACGGCGGCACGGCTTACGAGATCAGTGGTGCGTGACGACAGCCAGCGTTCCGTGTATTCCCGGAAGGTCGTGCGGCCCGCACGAGGGTCGATGTACTGACCACGAGCCATGTCAGCTTCGATATTGGTCAACCAGAGGTCGGCCAGGCGCTTCTGCTTGTCGGGAGCTCTTGCTCTTCTCGGTGCCATCGGGGCCGATGTAGCGGGCGCGATAGCGCATGCCCGTGCCGTATCGATCCGACTTGACCTTGAGGGTCTTGCCGCCCGTGTCAGTGACGACCTTGTACCAGCCGGCGAGCTGTGCGGCCGACTGGGAGGAGAAGTCGGCGGACCAGCCGCAGTTGTCGTTGGAGCACACGGCGGCGTGTTTGTTGCGGCCGTTGCGGTCGCGGTGGGTGCCGATCTGCACCGGGCCGATCCGCATCACGGAGTGGAAGAAGTCGCGAGCAGGCATGGCAGGTATCTCCTTCTTGATCAGATGAGTTGCGCGGCGATGGCCGCAGCCATGGGGGCAGGGACCCCGAGGCGAGTCCGGAGGGTGTCCGTGTCGATCGCGGAGCCCGTACGGGAGCAATGATCTTCGGCGACCTTGCGGGCGTGCTCGACGAGTGGCGCAGGCACGGCGGGTGCTTGAGGCGCGGGAGCCAGAGCCGGGACAGGCTCGGCAGCGGGCAGCTGCTCAGGCTCGGGGCCGGGTGCTGAATCGGCCGGCACGGGGAGCGGGCGATCGACCGAGGGAAGCGGTTCGGGCTCGGGTGTGGGGTCGGTGTCCGGTTCGGTGGTTGGTGCGTGGACGAGGAGGGTGCCGCCGAGGAAGGCGAGGGCGGGCCATCCGGCGACGAGGATGCACAGCCAGTCCGGCACGTACTCCAGGTCGAGGAGCCCGGCGGTGGCGATGTTCGCGCCCAGTGACGCGGTAAGCGCGACAGCGAACCACGTCCAGGCGGCGCGGGTCGGCTCGTGTGCGGTGCGCAGGTTGCGCAGACGGCGCCAGGCCGCGACCAGCAGCAGGTCAACGCTGATGGGGTAGGCCCAGGCTTTCCAGCCGTCTTGTCCGGCGGCTTGGGCGATGTCGTGCAGGTGGGCGAAGGACAGGGCACCGGCGATCACGGCTTGCACCAGAACGGCGTCCAGGCGAATCGAGCGGGTCATGGTCTTCACCTTTTTCAAGGGGGGGTAGAGCCGCGGGCCGGGAGGGGCTCACAGGTCCTGCCGCCCAGCCCCGGCGGTGATCAGTCGTTGGTGACGTCGCCGGTACCGAGGCAGCTCAGGCAGAGGCCGGTCTGAGTGGCGTCGATGGCCCGGCGGGTGCGGCCGACGCGGACACTCACGGCGACCTCTCCGGTGCCCTTGCACGTGGTGCACTTCCTTGTACGGCGACGGGCCGGGGTGGTCTTCTTCGCGGTCACGGCTTCCTCCTTCGGGCATGGCGGGGGTAGGGAGTTGGCGCGGGTGCGGTCACGCCGACCGTCGAGCGGGGTGGGCTATGCGGTGGCGGGCGCGGTGGCCGGGCCGGGGACCTTGACCAGGGACACGCTCGGCATCACCGGCCGGAACGCGGCGAGTTCCGCAAGGTCCGGCGTGCGGTGAGCATGAGCGTTACAGGCGGTCACGGCCTGCCGCAGCGACGTGAACGGGGTGCGGATGCGGACCCAGCCGCCCGTAGAGTCCCCGGCAATGGCCATGCCCGGGCGTTCGATGGGGATCTGTGTGGTGGCGGTGACGGCGTCCGGTGAGATGTCGCCGAACGCCATCTTGGCGGAGGCTTCATCGTTGACCCGGTGCGAAACCCGCCCGGTCAGCTGGGCACGGAGCATGGTGATGCCGTCGCCGAGTTCGGATCCGAAGCGCTGCCCGCAGATCTCGACGTAGATGCCTGCCGCGCGGCCGAGCTGGACCAGGCGGACCAGGGCGGTGATGATCCGCTCCCGGCGCTTCTTCTCCGCACTGTTCGCGAACAGAGCCAGCTCCGCCACCTCATCCACCAGGAGCACGACGGGGACCGGGCGCAGGTGGTCGGGCAGCCCCCAGATGTCGGCGGTGATCTCCGCATCCGGCGTGTCCGAGCTGATCCGCTGTTCGCCCCGGATGACCTGGTAGGTGTCGGCCATCCGCCCTACGAGGGCTTCCAGCAGTTCGGCCGCATCGTCGGGGTTGTCGGCGAGGGCGGAGAAGCGGCGGGCGAGCGGGAATAGCTCCACTCCTTCCTTGCAGTCGATGCCCACCAGGGCGACATCGAGGGCGGCGAGTTCCTTGACCAACTGCCGTTGGTAGACCGACTTTCCCGACTCCGTCGCGCCCAGGTTCAGGGCGTGCGGTACCTGCCGGTAGTCGCGGTAGTGGACCTCTCCGTCCTCCCGCAGTGCGACCGGGATACGCAGGCCTTCACCGCGGGTGAGGGTGGCGGGCATCTGGACCCGCTTGAGGACGTCGTAGCCGGTCATCCGCAGTTCGACCACACCCGAGCGGATCTCCCGGGAGGTGATGCCCTGCATGGAGAGCGAGTGCCGCAGGCGGTCCGTGGAGGCGGTGAAGTCGAAGGCGTCCTGACCGGGCCGCATCTTCAGCCGCAGCACCAGCCCCGTTCGGGTGGGACGCATCCGAACGCTGCGCGGAGGCCGGGAGTTCGGAGCCGGACGGTTCGCGACCCGTGTCAGCGTCAGGCGCAGCCGGGACGGCGGAACCGTGAGTCCGCAGGCGTCCATCACTGAGGCGTACCGGACCGAGACCCGCAGCATCGCGAAGACGATGCCGAAGGCCATCCAGTACCAGACCGGACGCAGCGACCGCAGCATCAGCACGGCCGCCACGACTGCCAGAACGAGAAGTGTCCAGACGCTCATGTCAGGCGGCCTTGCGGTTGCTGGCCGACTCTGCGAGCGAGGTCACGGCGACGGCGCGGAAGCTGAGCCGAGCGGTGACAACAATGACTCGGCCAGCTCGGCCGCTCCCTGCGCAGAAGGCATGAACGGAACCGTAGCTCAGCAGCCCAATCAGCCGACAGCTCGCCAGCAGCCTCCGGGGCGTGCGGTAAGAGTTTCTCTACTTCATCAAGGCGCCGCGCGAGCGCGGCGCGCGCCGCAGCCCCCGGCCGCGGGCTGCCTCTGTCTCCGCCCCGGCTGCCCCCGGCCGGGCGGCGCACCGAGCGCGACACCAGCCCGAGAGAAACGGCCGGCACGAGGGTGGGGAAACCCGCTGTGGCTGGGGCGGTCGGCTCCACGGCTTTAGCCACCTCCCCGGTTCGGGTCCCGCGTCGAGCAAGACCAGGGGGCCACTCGTTCAAATTCCGGGCAGGATCACAGGCTGCCCGAGTTGCCAGCGAGCGTACGGCCCCCTGATCATGCTCGACCCCAAACCGGGCAGGACACCGGCCAAACCCGCTCCGCCGACCTGAGTTAGGCCCTAAAGTGGGAGGATCCTGCAGCTCAGACCTTCAAATAGTGATTTGATGACGCGGCCCGCTTCAGCTGGTCGGCGTAGGTGTCAATCAAGATTCGCGCTCCTTCGATCCGATTCCTCACATCCACCGAATCGAAACTAACCAATTCTCCGTGAGCGACCTGATTACGCGCAAACACCAGTCGCTGATCGATAAACACGCTCCGCGTCTCATAAAAGGGAAGAATGTCTAGGCCAATCCCTTGAACGATCTCTTTGAAGACCGTGGATGACAGATTGCTTTCGGTGTCGATGCACTTATCTGGAGAGATAGAGAAAATTTCTAGGCGTCGCGTGTCGATTTCTTGAAGTAGCTCGCCCAGGTATCTTGACTTATTGCTGGCGGCAGCTCTCTTGAAAGCAGATGACACATAGACGGCCTGAAACGGAAACTTTAGATCCGCAACCTTCACGCTCGCGTCATTTATGAGCCGAACGTAAGCGATGCTGCCTTGCTTAACGAAGCCTTCCCAGTGTGCATACGTGAGGACTACCGCAGACCGTGCAATGCAGCTGAGCCTGGTAGGGTCGGGATTCTGTTCAGTAACCATCAGCAAAAGATTGGACAGTTCAACCTTTCGCCGGGCCAATTGTCGATCAATCCCCTCGATGAACCGTGACGGATCCAACGAATCCTCCCAATCAGGCCGAGAAGAGCTGACGCCCATAGGGAATTGTTCTCTTCATGCGCTGATCGGCTCGTTGTCCCGTGGCGTGACCGGGTGCGAAATTATCGTCCTTCCACAACGTTTCGCGAGCTTGCCGAACCTCGTCGACACTGAAAGTCCGCTCAGACACATAGTGGCCGAGGCCGAGTGCCAGAACTTCGAAGGCCGTCGATGAAAAAGCGCCTTCCGTGCGCTCCATGCGAGGGTTCCACTTGCGCATCGCATCGGTATCCAGCGCGGACCTTAGAGCGCTGAAGCATGCATCGAAGGCCTCTTTTTCCTGTCGCAGTTCGGCGTGCCTCTTATCCACGAATGGCAGAATCTCAGCGGATAGGAACTCACCGATGTTCCCGATGCTTGAAATCCGCTCCTCGGGCAAGCGGCGGAGGCTGATGAACCGCAGGGCCAGTTCTAGATGATATTGCTCATGGGTCAACCGTTCCGGCAAGTTTAGAACCTGCAGGAAATCGTCGGACGACGCAAGGTCCTGAAGCCAGTCAAAATGCGTACGGCTTAGGCTGACCAGTAGGCAGTTACGCAGTTCTTGGGGGGTTGCGATACTCCCGTAGGAATTGAGTCGCTGGAAGAGGTCGTACTTTGCGCGGTTGTCGCTTTCGCGTTTGATAATTTTGACGTCGACTCGCGCTCTTTTGAAGTCGAGCTGTTGGGCCCGGGTCAAGGAAGCGGTGGAACTTTCACTCGGCTCATAGGAGACCCCTTCAAGGCTCTTCAGGAAGGGCCCGGCCGCGCATACGAATGAGGGGATAAAGTCGCCGTTGTCGTCGCGTAGGATTCCCATGAATTGAAAGATAGTGGAAAGCCTCTGGACTCCATCCACTACATCCCAAATGCCATCCTCGTTTTGTGCGACGAAAATGCTCGGCAATGGGATTCCCAGGAGGATGCTTTCAACTAGCTTTGTGCGCTGCGCACTCGACCATCTGAAAATGCGTTGAAATTCTGGGTGGATGTCCATTTCGCCATCACGGTAGAGGTTTGCTATTTCGCTGATCGACATTGGGTACGAGTCGGTTGTGATCCGCTGTCGATAAATTTCTAGCTCTGATTCCAGCGTCATTCCACGATGCTAGCATTTGACCTCGCTAACGTCTGCCTTTTCGTAGTTGCCGTGTTCCGTCGTGCTGGGTACTCGATCGGCAGAGGAGCCCCAGATTTGGTCTGGGGCTCCTCTGCCGATCGCTGTCTTGGTTGCTAGCCGAAGGCCACCGGCAGCCTCAGAGCTTCGTCATCTCCGTCGCCAGGCGTTGCAGTCGGTGGACGAAGGCGGTGGCCTCGGCTGATCGCCACCCGGATCGCGTCTCGCAGGGCTCCGCTCAAATCCGTTGCCAGGAGTCGCAGTTCGTTCGGTTCCGTCTCGTCGTCGCTGAGTACGTCGACCGCGCGCTCCAGGAGTTCGGCCGCCATGCCCAGCTGTACCGCTTCGGTGTTGTCGGCCACGCGGGACAGATGGCCATGGCTGTCGTCGGTGCTCAAGTAGCAGGGCTTCCCGTCGGGGCCCGACCATGGCAGGAGCCGCAGCTCATCGTCAGCCGTCATCCTCCCCTCCCCTTTCTCCGATCATGTGGTGGGTGGTGAACACGGCATCGGCGCGGTCCCCCGGAAGCACCAGGAACGCTGCCTCAACTACGCGTCCCGTGCTGTCGGCCGCAACGCGGGTGATCGCGAGCACGGCCAAGGTTGAGCTGATCCGTAGAGTTGCCGCTTCCTCCGGTGTCGGACGTCGCGTGGTGACTCTTTCCCGAACCTCGGACAGCGGGGGACGGAGCTCCGCCAACTGCGTCTCGATGCAGTTGAAGCAGGATGATTCGTCGGGCGCATCGGTCGGCGACAGATCGCGTGGGACATAGATACGAGCCGAGCTGTGCGGTGAATTCCCCTCGTGGCTGAGACAGAAGTACTCGGTCAATGGGCTGTCTGCCGACACCCTCAGCAAGCCGATCAACTGTCCTTGCGCCGGCAGGCTGGTGGTGCGGACGCTGATGCGTAAGGCCGACTCGGCAGGAGACTCCGGCTTGGCTCTGCGGCCACCGCCCACGTACGTGACTATGCGACGCGGGTGGTGGACAAAGTTTCCCTTGCCGTGGATCTTCTCGATGAGTCCTTCGCCCTGGAGGACTGCGAGGGCGCTTCGCAGCATCGCCGTGCTGACCGTGTACTGGGAGGCGAGCCGCGCTTCGGAAGGGAGACGTTCGCCGGCCTTGATCCGGCCGGTCGAGATCTGGGTCCGGATGTCGGCGGCGATGACGTGGCGGTGAGACGGCACGGATTGCATCACCACCTTCTCAGCGTCCGCAGCGCTACGAGCCGCGTCCGGGAGTGCATGGTGAGCAGCTCGCCCGACTCGAAGCGCAGGCGCTTTGCCCCGCCATGGAGTTGGAAGAGGTCCGCCACGCGACACGGTTGACCGCCGATCTGGATGACGTCGCCGCACTGCACACTCGCAGAGGTGATCTCGACAGGACCGGCCATAGCGCCGCCCGGTGCCCAGCCCCTCACTGCGTCGAGTCCGTCCGGGTACCGCGCCCGGTTTCCGCCGTGTGGCACGAGCAACTGCACGCCTCGTAGAAGACAGGGATACCGACCGGTGCGGCAGCCGGGGCGGACTGCGCGCACTCCAGGTGCGTACCGATCAGGCAGGAACTCGACCGATAGTGATCGGCCAGCGCGTGTGTGATGCGAGGCTGGTGACGAGGCGGCATCAGACAGCCTCCGCTGTCGCAAACTGCTTGCGCCCACAGTGATCACGAGGCGCGACCGCGGACCGGGCTGGTACTGGGGAGCGGCGGTGTCTGCTCATCGGAATGCACTGCTCGTCGGCGTGCGAGACGGTATGGCGGATACGGTTGAACATGCTGATCAGCTCCTATCGCTGATGGCCCGGCCCCCGGACATTGCCAGTCGCGGGGGCCGCTGTGCGTAAGGCCGCCCATAAGGTGCGGCCGTTCAAGCTGTTGGCGACGAGCCCGAATCGATCGGCCTCCGCCAACGCTTCCAAGACCTCTCGCCACGACTCGGCGGAGAGCGACTCTGGTACCTCCGCTTCGATCGAAGTCAGGTGGGCGTGACGTTCCACGCGAGGGGTGAGCCCGACAGCGGACAGCCGCGTTGCGAGGTCTTCGGCACTTGGCTCCGAAGCAGGCACAGAGCAGCCCCCGTCATCACTAGATCACTTTAAGTGAAGCTAGTTAACTAGATTAGACTAGTGGACTAGATTTTCCATATGTCTGAGCAACCGCCGTATCTCCGCATCGCCGACGAACTCCGGCGACGGATCACGGAGCATGAGTGGACACCAGGAGACCGCCTCCCCTCGC
Organism: Streptomyces sp. NPDC051322; assembly: GCF_040689485.1. NCBI lineage: Bacteria > Bacillati > Actinomycetota > Actinomycetes > Kitasatosporales > Streptomycetaceae > Streptomyces > Streptomyces sp. NPDC051322. The sequence goes on from NZ_JBFBAK010000023.1 coordinate 20,064, forward strand.
GCGCCCAGATCGCCCAGGAGTGCGGCGTCGGCGAGAACGTGGTCCGTCGGGCTCAGGAGCTACTGATCTCCCAGGGGACGCTGGAAGGCCGCGCCGGTTCCGGCACGTACGTCGCCGCTCCCCGTCGGCGGGTACGTGTGGTCCGCTCGTCGGCGCGCGAGCAGCCCGAAGGCTCCCCTTTCCGCGCGGACATGAAGGCCCTGGGCAAGCAGGGAGATTGGGAAAGCCGGACCGAGGCGAAGGTGCCGGCCCCGGCTGAGATCGCGTCGCGCCTCGGTATCGACGAGGGCGCCCTGTGCGTCCACACCGTGTACGAGTTCCTCGCGGACGGCAGGCCGGTGCAACTGTCGACGAGCTGGGAGCCGTACGACCTCACCGCCGGCACACTCGTCGTCCTCCCCGAGGGAGGGCCGCACGCCGGGGCCGGTGTCGTGAATCGCATGGCCGCGATCGACATCACCGTCAGCTACGCCGTTGAGCAGCCGGAGCCGAGGCAGGCGACCGCCGAGGAGGCGTCGCTCCTGGGTATTCAGAAGGCCGCGCTCGTCACGCACATCCGACGGACTTACTACAGCGACCAAGGACGACCCGTGGAGACAGCGGACATCGTGGTGCCCGCCGCCCACTGCGAGATCGTCTATGAGATCCCGATCAACCGCTAAGCGGACCTGGCGAAGTCATCTGCTTATCGACGGCTGCTACGGCCGCTGCCCCAGGGCGCCATCTGGATCGTCCAGGGCGGATCGTGCCAGCTCGCGGAAGTGGCGCAGACTCGGCCAATGGGCAGGTCTGAACGGTGGCGGGTCGCCCTGCCTGGCTGGCTCCAGTCCGCGCCCCACGAGGGTGCTACGCAGGATGAACCCGTAATCCCGTGTTACTGATTTGGCTTCCGCGGCCACGATGTCGGGCCCCGCTAGAGCCACGGCGCCCTCGGCCTTCGAGAGCGCCGACATGAGTCGGCGCGCCTCGGCGGCCCGCTCCGGCAGGTCTGCAGGCGCTGAGTCCCCAGTCGGGGTAAGGGCGGATATCGCTGGAGCAACTTCCTCTGTTGCGTTTACGAACCGAGCGTAGGCATCAGCGCGAGTCTGCCGCCGCCAGTGCTCGTGCTGCGAGCGGCGCTGGGAGTTCCCTGTGTTCTTGGCCGCGCGTACGGCCCCGAGGGCGCCAAGTCCCGCCCCAACTACAGTTGCGACACCGGCAATTGACGCCGTTCCCCCTAGATTCATTGCCTCATTATGCCAACTGACGCGGGATCAGTAGTGGACTTCACCGGGTCCGCTTAGTCGCTGCTCACAGAGCGACTTCTGACATCCACGGCTGACATCAACGAGGCCGGACGGCGAAATACACCAGCATCCCTGCCCCGGCCGTCGCACCGAGGGCGGGAGCCGGCGGCATGGGCTCGGATCGAACTCCTAAAGCGGTGGTTGAGCTGACTGCTGTACGGCAGCGGAGTACAGCAACCACCGTGACCGCAGGGGACCCTCGCTTACCGTAGGCAGCCGCCTGAACGGCCGAGTAGACCTCAGCGACCGCACCGCCGGTAGTTCGCATCGAGGGGGTCACCGTGCCGGCCGCGTCGGCTCGACTGGGGAGGCACGCGTCTCGAGCCGGACCCGCACCTTCACGTGGCTATACAGCGAACAGTTCCCGATCACTCCCCAGCCTCTTGAGTGACGACCGAGGACGGTCGCTGCCCGTGGCAAGTGACTAGGCGAGTTGCCGGTTGCCGACTAGAGTCGCCTCGTTACTGTTAGTCGTGAGGCCAGGACTAGTACTCCAGCCGTAGATCGTGACTGGGCTTGTGCCTCATGCTCTCCGTGGCTTACGAGGCTTGTTCCAGTTGCCGTGTGGTCGGTTTCGTTCC
>NZ_JBFBAK010000024.1:0-21136 GCF_040689485.1 Streptomyces sp. NPDC051322
GCGGGTACCACCTCGCTGCGCGAGGTGCAAGCGAACCACCGGGCTGCGCCCGGTGGTTGCGCTCCCGCTCCGCGTCCGCGGAGCACCTCGCTGCGCGAGGTGCCGACCACCCGGGCTTCGCCCGGGTGGTGACGGCCCGTCCGCTGCGCTCCCGGACCGGGCCTTGCTGCGCAAGTCCTGACCGGTCCTCCGCTTCGCTCCATACCGGGTTGGGCCGGTCCGCTGCGCTCCCCCGCCCAACGGCCCCTCCGGCTCCGCCTCCAGGGCCATCGGCCCGCTGGCGCGGGCCAAGCTAGCTACGGGGAGGGAGGGGGTGCTCGTTCGTGTGGCTTCCAACGTAGTGAGTGCATCAGAATGATTCAGCATGTAGATTTGGTGGAAATACGAGGGATGCTGAGGTGGTGTCATAGTGATCGATCGGAAAATACCGGCAGGCATCACGCGCAGGGCACAATACTTCATCCGGGCCCACGGTCATTGGGCTGGCCGTACTGACATCGAGCAGTACAGAGCCAAGTGGATGGAGCACGGCGTCCCCAAGGCGCAGATCGACCGGGTGTCCGCCTACGAGGCGGTCTGGGGTGGCCTCGTGCTTCCTCCTTCTCCCCACTATGACGGTGGGCCTCGGACTCTCAGCGGAGACGTACCTGAAGGGCCTGCCCCGGACTGGCACTTCAGCGCCGGCCAGCAGCGCACTGCCCTCCCCTACGCCTTCATGGTCGGACCCAGCGGAGAGTTCGGGCTCCATGCCGGCACTTGGGCCCCCCTGCACGCCAGCATCGAAGGGTGGGTGGAAGCACTGGCACTGGCCGACCATGCCCGCAGGTGTGCGCGCAGCACCACCACGTTGACAGGTGAAGAGGTGGACGGCCTTGACCTCGACAGCTTCGATGCCGTCCCCGAGGTGGCCGGGATCGCGGACACCTGGTGGCGCGGCACCGACTCGCTCATCGCCATCTACCGCGGCGAAGCCGAAGTCATGCACGCGCCCCCATGCCGGACCGCCACGATCTACGCCGGACTCCATGCCTGGGGGCTCAGAGGACTCGACACATAGATAGACCCAGATGACCTCACCGCCGAAACCGACCTCACAAGAAAAGGGACCCGATATGTCGAGAGTCTCACTCAGGGAACATCAAGTCGACCAGAAGTCGAGTTTCCGTAAGTGGGTTGGTTTTCCTGCAAGATCTTTTGTGCCTCCGGAGGGAGCGCGTGCGATGGGGGTGTCCGCGACCGGGTCCGGTAAGACGATCACCACCGCTTCGTGCGCTCTGGAGTACTTCCCGGGCGGGCGGATTCTGGTCATGGTGCCCACGCTGGACCTGATCGTGCAGAGTGCCCAGTCCTGGCGGCGGGTCGGGCACCGCGCGCCGATGGTCGCGGTCTGCTCGGTGGACAAGGACGAGGTCCTGGAGCAGCTCGGAGTGCGCACCACCACCAACCCGATCCAGCTCGCCCTGTGGGCCGGGTCCGGGCCGGTGGTCGTGTTCGCCACGTACGCCTCTCTCGTGGACCGTGAGGACCCGGCCGATGCCTCTGGCCGGGGGACTGTTCCTGGGCCGTTGGAATCGGCTCTGGCGGGCGGGGAGCGGCTGTACGGGCAGCGGATGGCTCCGTTCGACCTGGCCATTCTGGACGAGGGGCACATGACGGCCGGGGACATGGGCCGGCCGTGGGCGGCGATCCACGACAACAGCCGGATTCCCGTCGACTTCCGGCTCTACCTGACCGCGACCCCGCGGATCCTTGCCGCGCCCCGGCCGCAGCGGGGCCGGGACGGGCGGGAGGTGGTGATCGCGTCGATGGAGGACGACTCCCGCACCTACGGCACCCGAATTTTCGATCTTGGTCTGGCGGAGGCAGTGGAACGCTCGATCCTCGCGGGGTTCGAGATCGACGTGCTCGAGATCCGCGACCCCGACCCGATCCTGGGCCTGTCCGAGGACGCCCTGCGTGGCCGGCGCACGGCCCTGCTCCAGGCCGCACTGCTGGAGCACGCGGCGCAGCAGAATCTGCACACCACCATGGTGTTCCACCAGCGGGTCGAGGAAGCCGCCGCGTTCGCCGGGCAGATGCCGGCGACGGCCGCCGAGCTGTATGCCGCGGAGGCCTCCGCGGCGGCGCTGGACGAGGCGGAGGAGCTGCCCGCGTCGTCGATTGCTGCTGAGCTGTACGAGCTGGAGGAAGGCCGTCATGTGCCTGCGGACCGGGTGTGGGCGGACTGGCTGTGCGGGGACCATCCCATCGCGCACCGGCGTGCGGTGATCCACCGGTTCGCCAACGGCGTCAACGCCGAGAACCGGCGGGTGCACCGGGCGTTCCTCTCCTCCGTACGGGCCCTCGGGGTCGGGGTCGACATCACCGGGCTGCGCGGGGTCGAGGCCGTGTGCATCGTCGGCTCGCGCAGCTCCCAGGTCGACGTCGTCCAGAACATCGGACGCGCCCTGCGCCCCAACCCCGACGGCACCACCAAGACCGCACGGATCATCATCCCGGTCTTCCTGCAGCCCGGGGAGGACCCGAAGGACATGGTCGCCTCGGCCAGCTACCAGCCCCTGGTCGACATTCTCCAAGCACTGCGCTCGCACTCGGAACGCATGGTCGACCAGCTCGCTTCCCGCGCCCTGACCCGCGGTGCCGAGCGGCGGCGTATCCACGTCCGCCCCTCCCCCGCGAGCGCGGCCGGCCCGGAGAACGGGGACATGCCCGCGGAGGCCGGCGAGGCGCAGCAGGAGGTCGACCGGGTCACCTCGGTCGTGGTCAACTTCGCCTCCCCCCGCGACGCCGCCGACATCGCCGCCCTCACCCGCTGCCGCGTCATCCGGCCCCAATCCCTCGTCTGGCTCGAGGGCTACCAAGCCCTCATCCGCTGGCGGAAGGAGAACGACATCACCGGCCTGCACGCCGTTCCCTATGACGTCGAGACCGAAGCCGGAACGACGAAGACATTTCCGCTTGGCCGATGGGCGCATCAACAGCGCAAGGCGCTGCGCGCAGGTGAACTCGACCCCCACCGCAAAGAGCTCCTCGACGACGCCGGGATGGTCTGGGAACCAGGCGACGAAGCATGGGAGAACAAACTCGCCGCGCTGCGGTCCTACCACCGGGCCACCGGACACCTCGCGCCTCGCCAGGACGCTGTCTGGGGCGAAGGCGAGGGGGACGGCGAGCAACTGGCCATCGGACAGCTGCTCGCCAACCTCCGCCGCAGGGGCGGCCTCGGCAAGGCCCCCGTGCGAGCGGCGCAACGCGCACAGCAACTGGCCGCGATCGACTCGGACTGGAACTGCCCCTGGCCACTGGACTGGCAACGCCACCACCGCGTACTCGCCCACCTCGCCGCCGACGAACCAGACGGTCTCCTGCCCCACATCGCACCCGGCGTCGTCTTCGAGGGTGACGACATCGGACGATGGCTCCAGCAGCAGCGCAAGCCGGGCGCCTGGGCGCAGCTCTCCACCGAACAGCAGGAACGACTGACCAAGCTGGGCGTACAGCCCACTAAAGCGCCCTCTCCCGCCCCGGCGGCCAACCGTGCGGCAACGGGGCCGAGCAAGGCACAGCAGGCATTCAAGCGCGGCGTGGCGGCCCTCGCCCAGTACATCGACCGCGAAGGCAAAACTGTGGTTGGCAGGCCCCATGTTGAAGAGTTGCCGGACGGCACGACGATCAAGCTGGGTGTGTTTCTGAGTAACCAAAAGGCCAGGCGTGACCGGTTGGATGTGGAGCAGCGGGCCGTCCTCGCCGAGCTGGGTTACACCTGGGCCGCAGAACAGTCCGGGCGCAGCTGACATTCACCGATAGACCCTCGCGTACCCATTACCGGATGGGCCGATAAGCCGTTTAATTCTGTATGCAGGGTGCTGAGTGGGACGGAGCGAGGGCACGCCAGCCTGAACCTGAAGTCGATTCGGTGGATGTGCTGTTCAGGGCTGCGGGTGGGGCGGTGGAGTGCTCGAGGTGGTTGTCGGCCGCTGCCGAGGTGGCGTTCGAAAGCTGTCTGCCGCTGAAGTCGTTCCCAACCCGCAAAGGCAAGCGGCTGGCCCCGGGGTGGTGGTGGTCGGCCACCACCGGAAAGCTTGTGCACTACGGGTCTGCAGCGATGCGACTGCATGTGATGCTCCTCGACCGCGACCGGCGCATAAGCGGCCTGGCCAGCCAGCCACTTGAACTGCGGTGGCATGTGCCGGGCGGGGTGCGGTCGCATGTTCCTCAGCTGATGCTCCGGCTGGCCGATGGCCAGGGAGTGCTCGCCGACTGCACGGGGAGAAGTGAGCTGTCTCGGCGTCAGCGGTCTCTCGCTGCGGCGGTCGGAGAGATCTGTGCGGCGGTGGGCTGGCAGTACTGGGTACTCGGGCCTGTCGCCCCGGTCTACCGGCGCAATGTGACCTGGCTGGCGGGATACCGGCACCCGCGGCATCACGGTGGTCAGGTGCTGGGTGCCGCGTTGCAGGAGGTGTTCGCCGAGCCTGTGCCGCTGTGGGAGGGCGTGCGCAGGGTTGGTGATCCGCTGGTCGTGCTTCCTGCGCTGTTCCATGCCCTGTGGGCGGGACGGCTGGCGGCGGACTTTGGGGCGTCGATGCATGAGCGGATGCCGGTGTGGGCGCAGGCGGCAGAGTGAGCGCGGCCAGCAGGATGCCGGGCAGGCCGGTGGTGGAACTGGGATGCCGGGTGCGGTTCGGGGGACGTGCCTGGACGGTGGCTGCCCTTGTCGGCGGTCAGGTGCGGCTGGTCGCTGAGGACGGCGAGGTGGCGGCGGTTTTGCTGTCGCTGCTGTTTGCCGATGCGGGGTTCGAACTCCTGGAGGCGCCGGGAGTGCCCGGGGTGCCGCCGCTGGGCTTGCTGGAGTCGTTGCCCAAGGCGGTGAGAGAACGGGCCCTGGCGTGGGAGCGGCATGTGCGGGAGGTGGAGACCGGGCTGCCGGGCGGGACTGGTGCGGCAGGTTCGCCGCGTACGGAGTACGACCCGCAGATGCGGACACTGGCTCAGCGGGAGGGGGCGAAGGCAGCGGAGCTGTCAGCGATCGGCATGTCCACCAGTGTGGTGACGGTGCGGCGGATGCGGGCCCGTTACCGCCGGGAGGGGGTGTGGGGGCTGGTGGATCACCGGTCCGCTCGGCCCCGGACAGCGCTGGGGCGTGCGGACGAGCGGGTGGTGGCCGCCTTGCAAGAGGTGCTGGAGGCCGGGCGGGAGCGCTCCAGCGGGACGCTGGGGCGGCTGCGGGTGTACACCGAGCGGCTGCTGGCCGAGCAGTACGGGGACGGGGTGGTGCCGCTGCCCTCGAGTGCGACGTTCAACCGGCTCGTGCACGCCCTCGCCGACGGCCGCGGGCTGCTGGGCAGTGCGCGGCAGCGCCGCTGGCGATCAGCCCGGCCGGCTCCCCCGTTCGTCCCGACGACGGTGATGGCGCCGGGTGAGCTGGTGATGATGGACAGCACCGTTTTGGACGCCTTCGTGGTGCTCGATGACGGGGTGGCGGAGCGTCCGGAGCTGACCATCGCGCTGGATGTGGCCACCCGCACCATCTGCGCGGCCGTGCTGCGTGCGAAAGGAACCCGCAACGTGGATGCGGCGCAGCTGCTGGCGCAGATGATGGTCCCCGCGCCGATGCGGCCCGGCTGGGCCGAGGCACTGGCGATGGAACACTCCGTGGTGCCCTACGAGCGGCTGCTGAGCGTGGATGCTCGGCTGGACGGTGCCGCGGCGCGGCCGGTGATCACTCCGCAGACCATCGTGGTCGACCAGGGCAATGTGTTCATCTCGTCCTCGTTCATCGCCGCCTGCGAGTCGCTGGGCATTTCCGTGCAGCCCGCACCACCGGGCAACGGGCCGGCCAAGGGGCATGTGGAGCGCACCTTCTCCTCGATCAACACACTGTTCGTTCAGCATGTGGCCGCCTACACGGCATCGCACACCGGGGAGCGCGGGAAGGACGCAGAAGGCGAGGCGGTGTGGGTTGGCCCAGCTGGCCGAGATGTTCCAGGAGTGGATCATCTGCGGGTGGCAGGAGCGTGAGCACGATGGGCTGCGGCACCCGATGATGCCCCGCTGTGCGCTGTCGCCGAATGAGATGTGGGCGGCGCTGGTCGCCGTGTGCGGGTACGTCCCGGTGCCGCTGGGCCGCGAAGACTACATCGAACTCATGCCCATCAAGCGGCAGAAGATCAACGACTACGGCATCCGCATCGACTACCGCACCTACGACCACAAAGTCCTCAACCCGGTCCGTGGCGAGCGCTCGCCGGCAGCGGACGGCCTGTGGGAGATCCACTACAACCCGCACGCTCCCGGCCTGGTCTGGGTACGCCTGCCGAAGCCTGACCAGCCGCGCGGATACGAGTGGGAGGCGGTGCCGTGGATCCACCACACCCTTGTCAGCGCCCCGTTCACCGACTTCACCTGGCAGCACATCAAACGCACCGTCGCCCGCCGCGCAGACCGCGCCCAGCACGAGCACGACCTGGCGCTCGCCCTGCGCGAGCTGCTGGAACGCGCCGCCGCCGGACATGGCACCCGACGCGAGAAGGTCGTCGCCGCCCGCGCCCGCACTGCCGCGACCGGTGGCGCGGTGTGGGGGATCCTGTACGGCCAGCAGCCGGAGGCAGAAGCCGAAGAGTGCGAGGACATCTTCGGCGCCAGCGACGACGAGGAATTCCTGACCGACGACAGCGCCCTGAGTATCTGGCCGGCCGAACCACCGGGCGGCTCCCCAAGCTGCGCGGCGCAGGAAGCTCAGGAAGCTGACGTGCCTGCGCCGAGGCGTCCCCAGGTCACGGTCTACGACCCCTTCGAGGAGTCCCTGCGATGGTGAGCCCGGTCTCCACCGATGCCGTGGGTTTCGCCCCGCTGGCCCCTGCGACCGTATGGCAGGGATGGGATGCCTTCGTCCACCGAGCCCCGGCGTCCGCGCGCGACGCGGATGATCCCGCCTGGCGGCAGACGGAGCGCGAGGACTACCACTCCGAACTCTCCGTTATGCGCACCCCGGCCATGGACAGCGTGTTCACCGCCGTACGTCGGCTCCTGTTGGTCAACCGCCGCCAGCAGGCCGGCGCCCGGCGCGGGCTGATCATCTCCGGGCCGGCCACGACGGGTAAGACCACCACGATGATGGCGCTCGGGCGTTCCTTCCAGCTGGCCGATGCCCGCCAGCATCCAGGCCAGGCAGAGCGCAGGCCTGTGCTGTTCATCAGCGTGCCGCCGGCCGCCACCCCTAAGATGCTCGTCAGCGAGTTCGCCCGGTTCCTCGGCATGCCGATCACCGACCGCCTCAATCAGACGCAGATCACCGGGGCCGTGTGCGACCTGCTGTGCGAGCTGGGCACGCAGTTGGTCCTCATCGACGACGTGCACCTCCTGGACACCCAGCGGCGGGCCGGGGCGGAAACCTCCGACCAGCTGAAGTACCTCGGCGAGCGCATCCCGGCCACCTTTGTGTACTCCGCGATCGACGTCGAGACCTCCTCGCTGCTCAGCGGGGTGCGCGGGGCGCAGATCGCCGGTCGTTTCAAGATCTTCCGCCACCGCCCGCTGGCGTACGCGACCGAGCAGGACCGGGCTGTGTGGGACGACCTCGTAGGGGCCATGGAGGGTCTGCTGCGGCTACGCGCGCACCGGCCCGGGACTCTGGTCAAGCACGCTGCCTACCTCCACTCCCGCACCGCAGGACGGATCGGCAGCCTCTCCCACCTCATCCGCGAAGCCGCCCTGGTCGCCATCACCGAAGGCACCGAACGCATCACCAAGCAACTGCTGGGCGAGGTGGAGCTCGACGCGGCCGCCGAAGCCCATGCCCGGCCCACACGGCCCGCACGACGGAAGCAGTAGGGCATCCGGCATGGCGCAACAGCGCAGCACCCCCGTACCCGTTCGTCTGCCCCGGAGTAGACAAGCGGGGCGCAAACGGGCAGCATCCGGCGGGATCGTGCCCGCCATCAGTGGCGGCGCAGCAGGACGCATCGCTCCGTTGAACGGAGAGATGACCCTGTCGTTCCTGAACAGAATCGCCGCCCGGTACCACCTCGGGATCCGTGACGTGCTCGCCGCCGTCACCGACGTCGGCGGCCTGCAGAACCTCACCGGGATGCTGTACCCGGACAGCGAGATCCACCTCAACGCACAGGCCCGCGACCGGGTCGCCGCACTCTGCCATGTTCCGCAGCACGTGCTTGAGCAGGCGCTGCCCGCATGGACGCGGGAAGAGCCGAGCGGAAAGTACGGGATGGGCCCGGTCGGGCGGCTGATGCGCGGTGAGGAGGTCGTCGCCGCATGGGGGCCGGCCTGCCCCGCATGCACCGCCGCCCGTACCGGACGAGAGGTGCCCGCCCGCCGGTACCTGGCACCCGAGCAGCGCGTCTGCGCACGCCACCGGTACTGGCTCCTGTACCTGCCCCACACCGGCGGGCTGACCGTCCCCCTCGGCCGGTGCCCGGAAGTGATCGAAGCCCAGCGGGGGCATGCCGGGTTGCTGCACCGCTCCCCCATCGGGGCGCAGGCGTTCGAGGTCGCTCGTGCCGTCACCAACTCCTGGTGGGAGCAGCCCTGGCCCCGCCAGGAACACGCCTGGCCGGCGCGCCTCGATGCCACACGCCCGGACGGCGCCGACCCCGGCTGGTGGAAGGTGGCGGCACGCGACCTGATCACCTATCCCGAGACCGTCGCCCTCGCCCGTCTGCTGGCCAGCCGCCCTCTGCAGCAACGCGCTGTCGCCGAATCGGGCGGCCATCTCCCCTACCGTCTTGGTGAGCTACCCGCTCTTCTGACCGAGGTCGCCCATGAGCTGCAGCGGTCGTGGCTCGTCCACCGCCTCGCCGCCGTCACCCACGGACCGCTGTTCACCTGGGCCCACTCCTGCGTACTAACCCGCGCCGACCCGATACCCGCGGCGCAGCAGAAGCTGTGGAAGGTGCATTCATCGCACCGGCCCCGCCCCCTCAGCGACCTCCTGCCCCCACCGGAATCACGCACCGACAGCGGCCAACCAGAACCACGGCCGGTCAAACGGCTTCGCGGCCACAGCCTCCAAGCCGAACGTGCCTTCGAGAGAAGCCTTGCGCACGCCCACGCCTACCACCAGCAGTTCGGGCACCTGGCCGTCCCCAAGGAAGACTCCTTAGGCGATTACCCGCTGGGCGCATGGCTGTCCAACCTGCGCACCCGCCACACCCGCGTGCCCGCCCACCAAGCCGCTGCCCTCCACGCGCTGTACCGGTGGTGGAACGCGCCCTGGAGCACGCTGTGGCAGCGCACCTGGCACCAAGCCCGCGATCACTCCGAAGCCCACGGCCCGCTCGAGCCGGCCCGCGGCTTCCCCACCACCGGCTACAGCCTGGGCGAATGGCTATACCTGCAGTGCACCCGCTACCCCACCCTCCACCCCGAACAACAACGCCTCCTCACCCAGATCGGCATCGACGCCGCCGCGGCGGACGCCGCCCGGCCCAGACGACGCAACATGAGGGCCGGCGCCGAAGAGGCCCTCGCGCACGCCCGCTCCTACGCCGCCGAACACGGCAGCCTGGCCTCCGTGACCTCGGCAACCGTCCACGACGGTTTCCGCCTGGGACAGTGGCTCGCCAACCAACGCAACTATCAGCGCACCGGCCACCGGCCCCTGCCCGCCGGCCGCGCCCAGGCCCTCACCGCCATCGACCCCTGGTGGTGCCCGCCCTGGCACCTGAGGTGGCAGCGTCACTACTACCGCTCCCGCGACGCCGCGGCTGGCCGCCGCCTCCAGGCCGAGAACGGCTTCAATGCCCTCGACGACGCCGGTGCCGCCGACTGGCTGTGGCGCCAGTGCGCCACGTACGACGAGCTTCGCCCCGAACAGCAGCAACTCCTCACCGACATCGGCATCACTGCCGATGTGGCACGCAGCGCCCGGGAACACGCACGGACGACACCACCGAGACCGGCTGCCGCCCCGGCTCCGCAGACAGACAAGCCCAGCCCGGCCGGAAGGGGTGCGGATCCTGCCGCTTCCACCCATCGACGCCGCACACGGCGTGCCGCCGAACCCAAGCGTCCCCGCGAGCCCCGCAGCCGCCTCGGGCACCGCCCCGACCTGATGCCGGGCTTCGAAACAGCCCTGGCACACGCCCGCGCCTACGCAGCCGAACACGGGCACCTCGCAGCCCCCCGCGACACCCGGCACGACGGGTATCCGCTGGGGTGGTGGCTGTTCAGCCAGCGCAACCGGGCCAAACAACGCGCCCGCGACCGTCTGCCGCCCTCACCCCACCTGACCGAGCTCACCGCGATCGACCTCTGGTGGAACCCGCCCTGGAAAACCGAGTGGCAGCGCAACTACTACCGCGCCCGCAACCACATCGAAGCAGGCGAACCGTACGACCCCGTCGCCCGCATCCCCGCACCGAGCACCGTCCTGGGCAGCTGGACCACCCGCGCCTGCCTGACCTACCACCAGCTCCACCCCGACCAGCAGCACCTGCTGAACGCCATCGGCATCACCGCCCAGACAGCCGGACAGTGGCCGCCCAGTCCCCGGCCCCGGCCCCACGCCGAAGCCCTCCACCACGCCCGCACCTGGGCAATCGAACACGGCCACCTCTGTCCGCCGATCAAAACCGTCCGCAACGGCTTCCCCCTTGGCAAGTGGCTCGACAGCCAACGCCAACTCGCGAAGAAACGGGCCAGCCCCTCCCCCACCCAGCAGATGCTCGCCATGATCGACCCCTGGTGGAACCCGCCCTGGCCCATCCTGTGGCAACGCACCTACCAGCAGGCACGAGCCGACCACCGCCACCCCACAACCCGCCACTGGCTCCAAAACCAGCAACGCGGCTGGCTCCTCCTCCACCCCCACCAACAACACCTCCTGGTCAGCATTGGCATGACGCCGACCTGACCATCCATCGCTCATCTCCCTTTACAGCGATGGGAGATGCGCCCCGATACGTGCGTGTACACAACCTTCCGCGCTTGATCGCGCACAGCTACGATGGCGTTCTTTGCGGTGAGGGGGACGGGTGAAGTTCGAGCAGCGAATGTACGCCCGTCTCAAGTTCCTCGATCTGATGGCAGACCTCTACGAATCTGCGTTCGAGGACTTCTTCCACCGGGTCATGGTCACGCGCCACCCGAATTTCCTAGATGTCCGGACCCACGGCAAGCTCGGCGATCAAGGTGCGGACGGGCTCACCCTCCACAGTCGCAAGCTCTACGCCTGCTACGCCCCGCAGACGGGAGGCGCCTCCGCCGTCAAGACGAAGTTCACCAAGGACCTGGCCAGCGCCGTGAGACAGCGCGATGGACAGTTCGACACCTTCGTCTTCGTCCATAACGACCGGCGAGGGATCCACCCTCAGGTCGCGACCATGCTCTCTACCGCAGACTCTGACCACCCGGCCCTGGATTTCGAGCAGATGGGTACCCGCCACATATGGCAGGAGTGCATGGGCCTCGACCTAGCCCTCGCCGAAGACGTTCTGGGCTGCGAGATCCCGGTCAAACCCACCGTGTATGGAATGGGCATGGACGACCTGGCACCGCTGCTACAGCATCTCAAGGAACTGCGGGCCGAGGCCGATCCGCTCATGGAACTGCCCCAGGTGCGCGAAGAGAAGCTCGACTTCAACCAACTCCGGGGCGAGTCGCGTGACGCGCTGCTGCGCGGCATGCGGCACACCCCTCTGGTGGAGGCCTTCTACGCCGGGGGCATCCGGACTCTGGAACACGACGAGGTCGCACGCGGATTCCGTATTTTCTACGAACAGGTGCGCCAGGAGTATCGGGACCCCGACGACGTGCTGTGGCAGCTGGAGATGTACGTCCTAGGTAATGAGCGCCAGCGGCCCCAGGTGCACCGGGCGGCATGGGTTGTCCTGGCGCACTTCTTCTTCCGCTGCGACATCTTCGAGGCACCTCCCAGCGACTGGAGCCCGGCAGGGCTGGTGAGTACGCAGCCATGATCACACCCACCAAAGGGATCGCACCGGACCGCTGCCTGCTCGCGGTAGGTGCCCAAGTCCTCCTTCAGCTGGACGAGCCGCGGACTGTGAGCCAGACCTGGGCGCGGCTGAAGGCCTGGCGTCGGGAGCACCACCACTACTCCCCGGTATCGTTCGGCTGGTTCGTCCTGTCCCTGGACGTCCTGTACGGGATCGGTGCGGTCGAACTGCACGACGACCTCCTTGTCGTTAGGAATGCAGATGCTGCGTCGCTTGAGCGCTGACGATTCCCGGTTCAAGGAGATCGCCTTCCAAGGCGGCCTGAACCTGCTGCTCGCCGACAAGACCGAAGCCTCCACGTCCACCGACAGCCGTAACAGCGCCGGCAAGTCCAGCATGGTCGAGCTCGTCCACTTCCTGCTCGGCGCGAGTGGGAGCACCCGCAACCCGTTCACCAAGCGGGCGCTGCGATCAATCACCTTCGGCCTGGACCTGGACTGGCCAGACGTGACCGAGACGCTGGAGGTACGACGCAGCGGCGCACGGCCAGCGTTCGTCACCCTCCAACCCGACGTGACCGCACCCGACCCGGACTCCCTGTTCGCCCTCGAGACGCAAGGCCAGGCCGAGGTCCCCATCGAGCAGTGGCACCATCTGATCGAGCACAGGCTGTTCGGACTGCGTGGCGACCACCCCGGCGTCAGCGGCCGGACCTTGCTCTCCTATCTCGCGCGCCGGGTCTCGGCCCACGGCTTCAACGAAGCCGGACGCACCTTCTCCCGCCAGCCCGCCGCCGATGCCACCACCAACCTGGCCTACCTGCTCGGCCTGGACTGGCAGCTGGCTGACGGATACCGGCAGCTCGCCGCCCGCGATGCCACTCGCAAACAGCTCCGCAAGGCTGTCAACGACCCCGTTTGGGGACAGATCGTCGGTTCCACCGCGGACCTGCGTGGCCAGATCGCGCTGGCCGAGGCCCAGGTCGAACGCCTGCAGGGCCAGGTCGCCGCTTTCCAGGTCGTACCCGAGTACGAGCACCTCAAGGACCAGGCCGACGAGCTCAGTCGCCGTATCAAACAGCTTTCCCAGGACGATGTCATCGAGCAGTACAACCTCGACGAACTGCAACAGGCAGTCATCGAGACAGCCGACGTCGACACCCAGTACCTCCAGCCCGCCTACCGTGAGCTCGGCATCGTTCTCAGTGACCAGATCCGCCGCAGGTTCCAGGAGGTCGAGGCCTTCCATCACTCCATCGTGCGCAACCGGCGCCGCTTCCTGGAGGAAGAGATCAGCGAGCTCACCGCACGGCTCGCCGAGCGCCGTACTGAGCGCGCCCGCTTGGGTGAGGAACAGGCACAACTGCTGCGCCAGCTCGACGAAGGCGGCGCTCTGGAAGCGCTGACGTCCCTCCAGCAGGCCCTCGCCCGCGAGCAAGCGGCCCTGGGAGCCCTGCGCCACCGCTACGACGCAGCCCAGACCCTGGAGTCCAGCTCCCGCCAGATCACCGCCAAACGCATCCAGCTTCAACAGGCCGTCGAGACCGATCTCGACGAACGCGAACAGCAGACCCGCGAAGCCACCCTGCTGTTCTCCCGTTTCGCCCAGGCCCTCTACGGGCCCCGCGAGGCCTTCCTGGCCATCCAGGCCGGACGCGAGAGCCTGACGATCACCCCGCGCATCGACAGCGACAACAGCCGCGGCATCGGCAACATGGTCATCTTCTGCTTCGACCTCACCCTTGCTGTCCTCGCCCACCGACACGGACGCGGCCCAGACTTCCTCATCCACGACAGCCACCTCTACGACGGCGTCGACGACCGGCAACTCAGAGCCGCCCTGCAACTCGCCGCAGACGTCACCCGCGAAGAGACCATGCAGTACATCGCCACCCTCAACACCGACGACCTCGCCAAAGCAACCCGCCTGGGCTTCAACGCCGAGCCGTACACCCTCGAAACCGTCCTGACCGACTCCCCCACTGGCGGACTCTTCGGCTTCCGCTACTGACCTCTTCCACGCACTTACGCCCAGCGTCACCTTCGGTGCACAAGCAACTCCCTTGGCGCCCGCGCACGCCCCGGAGGTACTCCTTTTGGGGCCTCACCATCGTCACGGAGGAGGAGCAGATGCCTGGTCTTGGATGGGAGGACTGGACAGTCGCGAAAGTGGATCCGAACCGTCTGCCGGCCGACTGGGGCTGGAAGGTCACACGCCCCTCAGGCCGTGGCTTCGACGACGACCCCGCCGACTACGCCGCCGCCCTGCGGGACCGCCGCAGCATCCTCATCGAGGAAACACCCGACGTGCCGCTGCGGCGCCGCAAGCAGCCATGGCACCGCGCGGCACCACATGCATCAGGTGCCAACTACTTGCCCTTCGCGACCGAGATTCCGTTCGGGCTGTGGATCGTCAGTCTCGTCCCGAACGACGACGAGGAACGCTCCGGACGAACGTGGGGCCAAAGAATTTGGTTCCGAGTACCGGCCTGGTGGGCGCTGGGTCCTCAAGGACGAACAACGGCAGCACTGCTCACCCGACTGGAAAAGCTGACGTGGGACGAAGTCCTCACCCTGCGCCGCTCCTACAACAAGGCGTGGCCGACCGATCGCGAAGATCCAGCGTGGTACGAGGCCCAGGACCTCGCCAGGACCACCGACCGAGCCACGCTGAAGAACGCGCTGATCAAGCACACAGAAGCAGCACTGGGCCGAGCAGCCCGCATCCATGGCAAGCGCGTACGGAACTTTTCAGACGAACAGAAAACTGTGTGCTTCGCCGCCACGGCCCTCGCCCTCGAAGACCTCTCTCCCAGCCTCGCTCACCGCCTCCTCAGTCCGCTCCGTATCGCACTCGGCGACGTCCACAGCCACCCCGTCCCCACATGGGCCGACAGCCTGTGACCCGCCCCCGTACTGGCCAGCCGAACAGCGTGCCAAGACCGGCGCTCGCTGCGCTGGCGAAGTAGACCGCCCGGCCTGACCGACGCGACGTGGCTACCGAGGGCGCTCCACCACTGCTGTTACGTGGGGGTCGTGTCCGGCAGGTCTACCTCAGGGGCCGGGCGGTTCGGGGTAGAACTGGCGGCGGTCCGGTCCGTCACCGCGACGCCGTGCGGACCGAACCCGGCCATCACTGCCTTAGCTCCAGTCCTGGCTTTCGGGCGGGGAGTAGTTCGGTTGCCGTCGGCCAGAGCTTCTGCCCGGCAGAGGCCAGGTTCCCAGACTGAGTGCCGTCCTGCCATGCCGTTCGTCTCCGCCGGCCCCAGTTCCGCCGACTTCTTCCTGCCCTGCGCACGCACGACCGCCGTCTGCATCCTCCGCCGCGATCACCTGAGCCATCCGCCGCACGCAGCTCTCCGCACGCACCAGCATCGGATCGGCACACCTGCCCTTCAGGCTCGCCGGTTCCCGGCATCAGTACCTGGCCGACGGACCCTCGGTCTCATCGTCATCGGGCTTCTGTCGTCCCTCCACCAGCTGATCGATCTCCTGGGGAACCCAGTACAGCGCGTTCAGAACCAGACCCCATGCCCGGTCCCGCAGCTCCTCCGGCACCTCGTTCTCAATCTTCTCCACAAGACTGTCGATCTTGGAGTGGACGTCATCCTCGGTTCCCGTGGTCGGTGCGGTTGCCACTGCCCACACCAGTCGGCCCGCCCCGGCCGCCGCTCGGCCTATGCTCCCGAGCACCGATCCCACATCCATCTGCGCTCCGTACCTTGCCAGTTGGTGTACTGCCACAGCGAGAACTGCCTCAGTTTGCGGGGCGAGCCTAGCCGTGATTCCAACGGCCTCGAGGTACATCACGACGTTGACCGCAGCCCCGGTCCGCTCCGCGACTGAACTCCACGAGGCATGGACACCGCCCCGTACAGAGCCAACATCAACACCACAACCAGCGCATAAGAACACTCAACGAAACTGATCACCACTCGGGCAAACTGACCACAGCTGACCAACGCTCACTCGACCTGACCAAGTGGCAGCTCAGCACGCAGCCCACGCGCTCATCTCCCCTGCCACCCAGCCGTCGCACCAGGGCTTGAAGCACTACCACCACCAGAAACCAAACTGACCAGCCCAGGCCAAACCACGACCTACTGACCAGAAAAACCTCCCCTGGACATCGCCGCCCTAGTGGCGTTGGGCGTCGACTGGGCAGGCCCGGCAGCAGCCGCCCCGGCCCCCACGGACGGAGGTTCTGAGCAGCCGGCGCCGGCAGAAGCGCCCGTGCCAGAGCAGCGCGACGCGGGCGACACAGGGGCAGACGAGGAGCACGAAGCCGAGGCGGCCCGCGGCCTGGCGCGCATGAAGCGCCTCACCGAGCTGACCCGGAAGCACACCAAGGCCGAACTGCCGCGCACGGCCTACGCGGGCGGCCTGGTACGCCACGACTCCCCCGAGCAGTGGCGCAAGGATGAGATCGCCTCCGCCGTCGTGGACAACGAGCTCAGGGCCACCGCCCGGGCCGGAGCTGAGCAGCCTCCCGTCCCAACCGCGGCTGTCGTCCCGGCGAAGCGGTCGCCAGTACGGCACCACCATGACGAGTGCGACAAGACCGTGTACGAGGGCGGCGCCTGCACCTGCGACATCATCGAGCAGTCCCAACAGTGGGGCAGGTCAAGATGTCACCCGATCGTGCACCAGACCCGCACGAGTGGGTTCGGTGCTCACGCACCCGCTCCACCAGGCCGCGCCGGGCATCGAGATCGCGTTTGCCCGGCAAGTAGGTTCTTGACGCCTTGCACTAGCCGCAGCACTGGAGTGCGTCGGCGACGGCAGACATGCCGACCGCGACCGGGCCACCATCGGGAGGGACCCGCGCAGGTCGTCGCCGGCCAATTCGCTTGAATTAACCGGGATCGGGTTCGTCGTGGATGGTCAATGCTCCTGCGAGGTCAAGGTCGGCGCCGGTGCCATGCGCCCCGGCGCGGACGAGCAGCACTGCACCGAGCGCGGTGCTCCAGAACGTTCTGGCTTCCACGTTGAGCGGTCGACGGGCCCTCCAGCCGCGACTGTCGATGAGCTGGCTCACGAAGCGCTCGGATTGCCGGAACAGCAACTGGAGGTGCTGGTCGACCACGGGTGCGAGTTCGGGCTTGGAGATCCCGGCGGCGAGTGCTCGCGTGACTGACGGGAGCGAGGGCATGGCCAGTACCGCGCGGGCGATGTTGCGCCGAAATGTCACCGCATCGGGGGCTTGGCGACCGATGCGCTCAATCCGTCGGGCGTCGTGCAGCAAGCCGAGAAAGGCGGCGTGCACGAGGAGCGAGTCCTTGGAGCCGAAGTAGTAGGTGACCTGATTGGGGAAGGCGCCTGCCGCGTTCGCGATCTCCGCGACACTCACCTCAGCGCCGGGCCGTTCCTTGCAGAGCCGTGCAGCTGCCTCAATCAGCCGGTGCCTCGTCGCGCGACCACGGTCACGCGACCGCGCCGACGTTGATCGAGCTTCGGTTCGCTTCTTCACACCAGAATTGTATGTGATACAACAAAGACATTCCCTTGTATCGCATACAAGAAGGTTGAGGGACATGCACCGGACTGAAGTCGTCGTGACCGGACTCGGCGCGATCACACCACTGGGGGCAGACGTGGCGTCCACCTGGAACGCCCTGCTTGCCGGCGAGTCCGGCATCCGCGGCGGTGTCCTGCGTGGCTACGAAGATGCCGGCCTTCCCGACACCGTCGGAGGGACGATGACGATCGACCCCGCCGAGTTGCTGCTCCCGGTGCAGGCCAGGCGGCTCGACCGCTCGCAGCAGGCGGCCCTCGCGGCGGCGGCCGAAGCATGGACCGATGCCGGCGCCCCAGAGGTGGACCCGGACCGGCTCGCATCGGCGATCGGCACGGGCATCGGGGGCGTACGGACGCTGCTGAAGCAGGACGACGTACTGGAAGCGGCCGGGACCCGGCGCGTCTCGCCACGCACCGTCCCCATGCTCATGCCCAATGCAGCCGCAGCGCTGATCAGTATCGAATACGGTGCACGGGCCGGTGTCTACACGCCCGTCTCGGCGTGCTCTTCCGGTGCCGAGGCGATCGCCCTGGGGTCCCGGCTCATCCGCGCTGGCGAGGCGGACGTGGTTATCGCGGGCGGGACCGAGGCCGCGATCACCCCGATCACCGTCGCCGGCTTCGTCCAGGCACAAGCACTGTCGCGGCACACCGCCGAACCCGCGTCAGCGTCAAGGCCGTTCGCCGCGGACCGCAGTGGATTCGTCCTCAGTGAAGGTGCCGCTGTCGTGGTGCTCGAAAGCGCCGAGCATGCCAGCGCCCGGGGTGCGCGCGTCCACGCGGTGCTCGCAGGCGCCGGCATTGCCGCCGACGCTCACCACATCACGGCGCCCGCTCCCGACGGCTCCGGTCAGATCTCCGCTATGCGGAAGGCCCTCGCGCAAGCCGGTTTGGCTCCCGAACGGATCAGCCACATCAACGCCCATGCCACCGGGACTCCGGTCGGCGACGTCGCCGAGGCGCACGCGATCGGGGAGGTCTTCGGCCGCGCCACCGTGACAGCCCCCAAGGCGGCGCTCGGTCATCTCTTTGGCGCCGCCGGCGCGATCGAAGCACTCATCGCCGTCCTCAGCGTGGAGCACGGCGTCATCCCGCCGACCCGCAACCTCACCGCGGCCGGCGTCGGTCCCGACATCGATCTCGATGTCGTCACAGAGCGACGAGACGTCCCCCAGGAGGCCGTGCTCAGCAACTCCTTCGGCTTCGGTGGACAGAACGTCTCACTCATCGTCACCAGCGCACGGCACCATGCGTCCCGCACGGTCCCGACGACACCATGACCCACGCGAACACACCGTTGTCCGTGGAAGGTCGCCGCCGATTGACCGGGGTTGCAAGACCCGTCCGATTGCGCATGTCCCCGCAGAGATGTGAATTTCCCGAGCAACGGCGTCGAAGTGGGTGAACCCGCATCGGCGACACGGCGAACTCGGGTCGATCGATCGAAGCGACGCATTGCGGGCCGGCCGGCAGCAGCCTCCAGCGGCCTGCGGGGGTGTGAGAGTTGAGCAGTAGTTGGAAGCAGCGGTGGCGCTGGCGGGTCCGGGCCACGCACCGGATCTCCTCGAGCGGCCGGTCGGCAAGGTTGCGGCCCAGCAGAAATTGCCCCGCTCCAGGGGCGGAGCGGCACTTCGTCGCCGCGTTCCTGCCACGCTATCCGCCGTCATGCCTGGCCCCTGTTCTCCAATGGTTCATTCGGGAACCAGTCTGGTGGGGCGCACGGTGCGGGCATCACCAACTTGCCATGCCTTTAGAACCCGGCACGCACGGCCCGGATATGGGTTGGGCGGTTAGCGGCAACGTCGCCCGTGGCCGGGCAGGCCGGCCACGGGATCGCGTACACGCTGGAGCCGCCGCTGATGGTGACCGGCTCCTACCCTTGGGTCGGCGCGGAGGGCACCATTTGCAGCAGCCCGTCCACGACGGGGCGGGGAACTGCAGGCACCACTATCGGCTCTCCGGACAGCGGGCACTGCTCCCCCTCCGGTATGGAGTGCTGGGCAAGAGCGTCACTCGGGGCAGACGATCACCTTCGCTGGTGCACGAACGCGCCACCTCGGCATGTCGTCAGCCTTCACTCGGTCTGGGCCCCATGGCCTTCTCGGTCCACTCGCTGCACACCAGGGGCCGTTGGTATTTCCCCTGCCCGGCTGCCACCCACACCTGAGTACACGCCGAGCGGTACCGAGATCCCAGGCGAGCTGTTCCACAAGGTCGTCGGCGTAGGCGGGGCAACAGTGACTGCGGTGCCGAAAGGGTGGGGCTTCGGTGGAAGGCGATGGTCCAGGCAGGCCAGGCAGATCTCCTTTGAAGCGGTGGGCAACATCGCGGACGGTGTCCTCGTCGGCGGCCACGAGACGGGCGATGACCGGGACGGTGCCGCCCGCAGACGTCAGCAGGATCATCGCCCGCCCGGTAGCGCACGCTGTTCGCGTTGCCCCGCCGGACGATCTGCTGCAGCTTCTGCCCTCCTGGTCGGCGATCTTCCCGGTCGCAGCACAATCGTGTTGACCGCCCACGGCAGGCAGTGCTTGAGTCGGCGCGTGGACAGCACTTCTGCCAACCGGCGGTTCTGGAACCAGTTCAGCAGCGCCTACCAGCGCGAGCACGACCCACAGATCGGTGCAACGCCCCGGCTGTGGGGCACGTACGCCATCCCCGACGCGTACCTGCACGCCCTGGGCGACGTCACCGGCAAGCGTGTCCTCGAACTCGGCTGCGGCGCAGGCCAGTGGTCCAGGGCGCTCGCCGCTGAGGGCGCCACCGTGGTCGGGCTCGACCTGTCCGAAGCCCAGCTCGCCGCGGCAGCTCGCGCGATGGGAGCGGCCCGCTACCCGCTGGTGCAAGGCGCCGCCGAACACCTCCCGTTCGCCGCCGACAGCTTCGACCTGGTGTTCTGTGACTACGGCGGGCTCAGCTGGGCACCCCCGTACCTGGCCGTCCCGCAGGCTGCACGCATCCTGCGCCGCGGTGGGCGCCTGGTGTTCAACGTCGCCAGTCCATGGTTCGAAGCCTGCTACGACGAAGCCGCCAGCCGCGTAACCACGACGCTGCACCAGGACTACTTCGGGCTGGACACCATCGCCGAAGACCAGGGCGCGGTCAGCTATCAGCTCACCTACGGCGACTGGATCAAGGTCCTGCGCGGGGCAGGTCTCGTCATCGACGACCTCATCGAGCCGCGGCCCGAACCCGGAACAGCCAACGGCTACAACCAAACCGACCCGCCTGACTGGGCATCCCGCTGGCCGGCAGAAATGCTCTGGGTAACCCACAAACCGTAAGCACCGCCGCACCGAGACATGAAAGTATCCCCTCCCCGGTTGGCCCAAGAAGGTCCTGTCCCACGGGCCATCCGCCGACCAGCGCTGCTGCCGCTCATAGACGTCTTCCGCGGACCGAAACGCGCAGGCAGATCCCGCCAGGGCGCACCCGTGCGCTGCCGGTACGGGATCCCGTTGATGATCCTGCGATGACTGGCCCACGGCCACCACACAGCCCTGACTTCGGCAGGTGCGGCTTCAGCGGACCCACTCCTCAATCGTGAAATCTCCCCGTCCCGTGACCGTGCCAACGACACGACCCCCACAGTCACAAGATCCGCCGGACAGACCCTAGTGATCTGAGTCAGAGATTCGTCGGCAGTAGGCAGCGACTTTGTCGAGAATCTCGTCGGCGGTCTTCGTCCAGACGAACGGTCTGGGGTGC
>NZ_JBFBAK010000025.1:0-11665 GCF_040689485.1 Streptomyces sp. NPDC051322
TTCCTGGGCCGTATCGATGATCAGGTCAAGGTTCGTGGTTATCGGATCGAGTTGGGTGAGATCCGTGCTGCGCTGATCGCTCATCCGCAGGTGTCTGATGCGACGGTGGTGGTCTCGGAGGATCAGCGGCTGCTGGCCTATGTGGTGGGCCGCTCCGAGGGGTTGGCCGACGCGCTGGCGGGTTCGTTGCCGGAGTACATGGTGCCGTCGGTGTTCGTCGAGCTGGACTCGCTTCCGCTGACTCCGAACGGCAAGATCGATCGTCGGGCGCTGCCGGACCCGGACGAGAGCGCCACGGATGCCTTCGTGGGCCCTCGCACCCCCACGGAGGAACGTCTCTCCGCCATCTGGCTGGAACTGCTCGGCAAGCAAGCGAGTGTGCACGACAGCTTCTTCGAACTCGGTGGGCATTCGATCCTCGCCGTACGGCTGATCTCTCGGCTGCAGAACGAGTTCGACCTCGATCTACCGATGCGAATCGCCTTCGAGAGCCCGACGATCGCTCAGCTCGCCGTGGAGATCGAGGGCCGCGTCCGGGCCGAGGTCGATGCGCTGCTCAGCGACGCCCACTGACTACCGGCAGCGGAAGGACAGACCCATGCGACACATCATCTCGGTCAGCGACCTGACTGACGACGACCTGCGGCACATCATCGAGCGAGGCGCGGAGTTCGCCGCCGGACTGCGGGCGAGGCCCCTGGAGGGCGCGATCGTCGGGGTCTACTTCCGGCGCACCTCCACTCGTACCCGTACCGCCTTCACCAGCGGTGCTCTGCGGCTCGGGGCGCAGACGGTGACCTACGGGCCCGACGACCTGCAGCTGAACACCGGCGAGACCATCGAGGACACCGCGAGGGTGCTGGCGGGAATGCTGGACCTGCTGGTGGCCCGGACCGCCGACGACACGGCGGAACTGCGGACCCTGGCGGCCGGCGGACAGATGTCCGTCATCAACGCGATGAGCGCTGAGGAGCATCCGACCCAGGGGCTCACCGATCTCACCACGCTGTACAGCCACTTCGGACGGATCGAAGGCCTGCGGCTGATGTACGTCGGCGAGGGCAACAACAGCGCGGCGGCCCTGGCGCTGGCTCTGACCCGTTTCCCCGGAACCGAGTTGGAGTTGCGGACCCCCACGGGCTACGGGCTCGCACCGGAGATCCTCGCCGCGGCGACCGCTCAGGCGGAACGCAGCGGTTCGAAGGTGTCCGAGCGGCACGACATGGACGCGGCGCCGACCGGGCTCGACGCCATCTACACCACCCGCTGGCAGACCACGGGCACCAGTAAGCCGACCGCCGACTGGCGGGAGGTCTTCGCGCCCTTCCAGGTCACTCGGGAGCTCTGGGAGGACAGCCCGAACGCCGTCTTCCTGCACGACCTCCCCGCGCACCGCGGGGAAGAGGTCACGGCCGAGGTGCTTGACGGCCCGGCGAGTATCGCGTTCACCCAGGCCACGCACAAGTTGCACAGCGCGATGGCCGTTCTGGAATGGTGCTGGGCCAACCGACGATGAGTGTTGAGGAGGCGGCACCGCCCAAGAGAGAAGAGGCGGTGCCGTCCGAGGCGAAGGAAGTGCCGACCGGGGCGGCGGCTGCGCCGCGTCCGGAAGAAGCGATCACTGTGGCGTTGCCGGAAACAGGTGTGCCGGACGCCACCTGGGCGGACGTCTCGGCGCCCGCTGCGGTACCGGGGACGGCGCCCGCCGACGGGCGGGTGGCGGCCCCGCCGGGCAGGCGCAGGCACCGGTTGCCGCCGCTGAGCAGCTACCGGGACTTCCGGCTGCTGTGGACCGGTTCCGCGATGTCGGTCATGGCGGAGCGTTGCTCGGGCATGGCCTTCACGCTTCTGGTGCTCTGGCACACGGGATCGAAGAGCTCGGCCGGTCTGGTGGGCTTCGCCTCGCTGCTGCCGGCGCTTCTCGTGCAGCTGCCGGCGGGGGTGCTGGTCGACCGGCTGAACCGGCGCAGGGTGATGCTGTGGACCCTCATCATCCGGATGCTGGCCGTCGCCACGGTTGCCGTCTCGCTCCTGGAGGACAGGCTCTATGTGTGGCACATCGTCGCCGTGGCCTTCATCCAGAGCAGCATGACGGTGTTCTACCAGCTGTCCGAGCGGGCCATGGTCCGTGGCGTGGTGCCGTCCCGGCAGATGGGCGCCGCGATGGCGATGAACGAGGCGCGCTCCCGTGGGGTCAACTTCATCGGCAACCCGGTGAGCGGCGCCCTGTTCGGTCTTTCCGCGTGGATCCCGTTCTCCAGCAGCGTCGCGCTCTACCTGATGTCCATGATCACGCTCGTCCGGCTGCGGTCGGAGAAGGAGTCGCCCTCCCAGAAGAACAAGAAGAAGCCCAAGATGCGAGATCAGATCGCGGTAGGGCTGAGCTGGGTATGGAAACGCGCCTATTTCCGCACGGCGCTCCTCATCATCGCGGGCAGCAATCTCGTCTTCCAGGGGCTCATTCTCTCCGTGGCCGTGGTGGTCAGGGAGGACGGCGGCGCGGCGGGCACCATCGGTCTGATCATGGCTGCCGGTGGTGCGGGCGGCCTGTTCGGTGCCTTCACCGGAGGCTCGCTCAACAACCGGCTGCCGATGCGCAAGGTGATGATCCTCGCGCACGTCAGCTGGGCCGTTGTCATGCCGGCAACTATCTTTTTCAGACAACCGGTGGCACTTGGCGTTCTTTTCTTTATAACCTCGCATATAGGAGCCGCTGTTACCGTGTCTGGCATGTCCTACCAGGTGCGTATCACACCCAACAACATGCAGGGGCGGGTCGGCAGTGTCGTCATGCTCATCGTGTCGGGTGCGAGTTCGCTCGGCGCGCTCGGTACCGGATTTCTGCTGGAGGCAGTCGGCTCCCGGCAGACGCTCACCATCGTGTCGGGCGTGATGGCTCTGCTCGCTGTGGTGGCAGCCGTTGTGTTCACCCGCCGGGGGGCGGCACTTGAGGATCAGCAGGACAACGAACTCCCGACGAAGCCCGTGCCCGCGCCCATAGCGGACGGGTCGACGGCTGATCCCTTCACCACCATGCAGCTACGGAGAACGAATGTCGATGGATGACGCGGTGCGGCTCGAGTCGCTGACCAAGACGTATGGGTCCGGCGACAGCGCGGTCATGGCGCTGCGCGAGGTGCAACTCTCCTTCCCCAGGGGGAGCTTCACCGCGATCATGGGCCCCTCCGGCTCCGGGAAGTCGACCCTGATGCAGTGCGCCGCCGGACTGGACCGGCCCACGTCGGGCCGGGTGTTCATCGACGGCAAGGACATCGTCGGGCTGAACGAAACCCAACTCACCGAGTTCCGGCGGAAGTCGACCGGCTTCATTTTCCAGTCGTTCAACCTGCTGCCCTCACTGACCGCCGAGCAGAATGTGTCGCTGCCGCTGCGCCTTGCCGGGATCAAGCCCGACCGGCGTGCGGTGCTGCGCGCGCTCGGTCAGATGGGGCTCGAGCAGAAGGCCGGCAACCGGCCCAGCCAGCTTTCCGGCGGTCAGCAGCAGCGTGTCGCCATCGCCCGCGCTCTGGTGACCCGTCCGGCTGTTCTGTTCGCCGACGAGCCCACCGGTGCACTCGACCTCAGCACGGGTCGGGAGCTGCTCGACCTGCTGCGGAATCTGGTCGGTCCCCGCCAGCCCCAGGGGTACGGCCAGTCCCAGGGGTACGGGGCATCCGCCGCCGTTCCCGCGCCCACGGACGCGGAGAATCCGGTAACCACGATCGTGATGGTCACGCACGACCCCAACGTCGCCGCCTACGCGGACCGGGTCCTCTTCCTCGCCGACGGCAACCTGGTCGGCGAACTGATGAACCCCACGGCCGAGGCCGTCGCCGAGCGGATGACCGATCTGGCGGTGGCCCGGTGATCAGGGTTGCTTTCCAGACCCTGCGCTCACGCTGGGTGTCGTTCCTCGGCACCGTCGTGGCGCTGGTCCTAGGAGTCGCGCAGGTCGCGGCCATGGGCCTGCTTCTGATGACCATGATCAACATGCCGGACCGGCCCGCGGAACGCTTCGCGGACGCCCCGGCGGTGGTCCTGCCCCACGACCCGACCTGGAACCCGGCCCACCACGACCTGGGCATCCGTTCGTTGGCGGAGGCGAAGGGCATCTCTCCGGAGTTGCGGCAGAAGACCGCGGCCGTCGGGAAGACCGTCACGGACCGGGCCTTCTACGCCCAGCTCGAAGGCGGTTCCAAGAACCAGGTCGGCCACCCCTGGCCGGTGGCGCGGTTCGGCGGGTACTCCTTGGTGGACGGCAGGCAGCCGTCCTCCGACACCGACATCGTCGTCCCCTCCGACCAGGGCCACACCGGCGACCAGGTGACCGTCCTCACCGCCGACGGAGTCAAGAAGTACACCGTGAGCGGCACCGTCTCCCCGGTGGACTGGGAGGACGCGGTCTTCTTCAGCGACGCCGAAGCGGCCAAACTCTCCCCGCGGGTCGACGCCCTGGTGGCGCTCGGTCCGCTCGACAAGGTACGGACCGCCGTAGGCCAGGACGCCGAGGTGCTGACCGGCGAGGCCCGTCACCAGGCCGACGCCAGCGAGGACCTCGACCGGGAGGCGCTGGACAACACCATCACGCTGGTACCGGTGATGGCCAGCGTGGCGGGCGTCACGGCGATCTTCGTGGTGGCCTCCACCTTCGCCTTCGCGGTGATCCAGCGCCGCCGTGAGATCGCCCTGCTGCGGGCCGTCGGCGCGACGCCCAAGCAGGTGCGCAAGATGGTCCGCAACGAGGCACTGCTCGTCGGCATCCTGGCCTCTGTCATCGGTACGGTACTGGGTCTGTTCGGGGCTCAGTTGCTCGCCGACATGCTGATCGACATGGGAATCTCGCCCTCCTGGTTCAAGGTCCGTTTCTCGACGGACTGGACAGTCCTGGCGCCGCTCGCCGGTGCTCTCCTGGTCGGCGTCCTGGTGGCGCTCGGCGGGGCGACCGCGGCATCCCGGCGGGCCGGGAGCATCCGTCCCATCGAGGCGTTGCGCGAGGCGGCGGTCGATGACAACGGGATGACCAGGGGCCGGTTCTGGCTCGGCGCCGCGGGCGTGGCCGGCGGTGTGGGATGGACCGGATGGATCGCCGTCGGCAAGCCGGCCGGCGTCCTGTCGCCCACCACCTACGTGCTATCGCTCATGGTGCCGGTGCTGGCGGCAGCGGTGGTCGCGCCGCTCGCCGTGGGGCCGCTCGCCAAGGCGCTGATGTGGCCGTTCACCCGCTCCTCCGGAGCCACTGCCATGCTCGTACGGGAGAGCGTGCTGACCTCGCGCCGGCGCACCGCGGCGATCGCGGCGCCCGTGCTGCTCACCGTCGGCCTGGTGTTCTCGCTGATCGCCGCCACCGACTCGCTCGGTGCGGCCCGCGACAGCGGAGTGCAGAACTCGGTGAAATCGCAGTACGCCCTCGCACCCGACGGCACCCCGGGCATCAGCCCGGCGGTGGCCGACAAGGTCAGCCGCATCCCCGGAGTGCAGATCGCGGCACCGATCCTCACCACCATCTACACCCAGGACGAGAACCGGTTCGACGAGAACGACGCGTTGGTCGTGGACCCCGCCGCGCTGAAGCGGACGACGAACCTCAAGATCGTCAGCGGCTCGTTCGACAAGTGGGACGACCACAGCACGGTGGTGGCCGACCTCTGGGGTATGGACGTCGGTTCGACACTCAAGGTCATGATGGCCGACGGTTCCGTGGTCAACCTCCGCATCGCCGCGACCTACAAGGCGATGCGCGGCGAGGACGTGGCCTACCTGACCCCGAAGTTCGCCAGGACCGCCGCCTTCGCACGCGACGGGCTCGTCCGGCGCGCCTACATCTCGCTGAAGCCCGGCACCGACCGAGCCGCTGCCACGGCGGCGATCAACAAGGCCGTCGACGGCACCGGCGCGGACTTCATGACCAGGGACGAACTGGTCGCTTCGGAGGCCGCGTACGCACGGCACCTCACCGAGGTGCGGCAGACGTCCACCGCCGTGATCATCCTGATGTTCTGTTTCATCGCGATCCTCAACACCCTGCTCATGGCGACCTCTGACCGGCGCCGTGATCTGGCAGTGCTCCGGATGGCCGGGGCCACGCCGAAGCAGGTGGTGAAGTTCTTCGTCGCGGAATCGCTCCTGGTGGCATCCATCGGTCTGGTTCTGGCGCTGGCGGCGACGGCGGTCAATCTGGCCGGGTTGTGGGGCGCGCTGCTCCAGTTGTTCGGCACGACCCCCATCGTTGTGCCGTACACGGTGGTCATCGGCGTCGCCCTGCTGTCCACCCTGCTGGCCGTCATCGGCACCGTCCTGCCCGTCGGCGCGGCGCTGCGTGCCCGGACGCTGCAGTTCATCGGAGCCCGCGAGTAGCACCGTCCGCAGCGACCCACCCGCACCAACCGCAGTAACCCACAGGCCCACGCGGCCCGGTCCCGCCCCCCGTCGGGACCGGGCCGCGTGCTGTTTTGCGCGGCCGAAGAGGCCTCGGAGGGCCAACGGCCGCGGTTATAGAGGGCTGGTATAGCTCCCCGCCCGATGCTGAACACGAATCCGATCAATGAAGGGAATCCGACATGGCTGACGAACAGACCGACAACCGCGTCTACCGGGTCGTCCTCAACGACGAAGAGCAGTACTCGATCTGGGACGCGGACCGGGAGCTGCCCGCGGGCTGGCGTGCCGAAGGCACCGAAGGTGCCCGGCAGGCCTGTCTCGACCGGATCGAAGAGGTGTGGACGGACATGCGGCCGGCGAGCCTGCGCCGCCGCATGGCACAGACAAGCGCCTGAGAGTCTCTGCCGCCGGCCGTCGGCGGCAGAGACCGGTGGGCAGCAACACGCGGTACAAGCAGTCGACTTGCGACAGGAAAGGCCGGGAGGAGCGCTCAGCATGAGCACTGGCGAAGTTCGGACGGATCGGCAGGCCGAGGAGAGGCGAGAGGAACTGGTGCGCGCCCGCCTCGCCGGCGGTCGTAGCGGGCGACGCTCCGCGGTGTCTGCGGTGGACCGGGACGGCCCGCTCGCGCTCTCCCACGGTCAGCAGCAGATGTGGTTCCTCAGCCGGCTCGACCCGGACAGCTGGGAGTACAGCGTCCCGGTCGTGCTCCGGCTGCGCGGAACGCTGGACGAGGGCGTGCTGCACCGCAGCTTCGAGGAACTTCTGGGGCGCCATGAGATCCTGCGCACCCGCTACCGGCTCGAAGGAACCGAGCCGGTCCAGGTCATCGATCCGCCCGGCCCGTTCGACCTTCCTGTCGACGATCTCACCGCCCTTTCCGGGGCGGATGAGCGGGAGGCGCGCGCGACCGCACTGGCGGAGGCCGAGCCCGGCAGGCCGTTCGACCTGGAGAACGGGCGACCTGTGCGCGCCCGTCTCATCAAGATCGCTGCGGACGACCACCTGCTGGCCGTGGTCTTCCATCACGTGGCCTGCGACGAGTGGTCCGTCGGACTCTTCATGTCCGAACTCTCCGCGGTCTACGGCGCGTTTCTCGACGGCAAGCCGTCTCCGCTCGCCCCGCTGACGATCCAGTACGCCGACTACGCGGCCTGGCAGCGCAAGCGGCTGTCCGGTGACGGGCTGTCCGGTGACTCGCTGGAGAAGCAGCTCGACTACTGGCGCCGGCAACTCGCCGGCACCACCGCACTGGAAGTCCCCACCGACCGCCCCCGCCCTGCCATCCGCGGCTGGGACGGCGACGCGGTGCCGCTGGAGCTTCCGGCCCCGCTGGCCGAGAAGCTCCGCGCCCTCGGCTCCGAGCACGGCGCGACCCCCTTCCAGACCCTGCTCGCCGGCTACCAGGCGCTGCTCGCCCGCTACACCGGGCGCGACGACGTCCCGGTCGGCACCGTGGTGTCGGGGCGAAGCCGCCCCGAACTCGAGCAGCTGATCGGATACGGCATCAACACCCTGGTGATCCGTGGCCGCTGGGACGGCGACCCATCGTTCCGTACGCTGCTCACCGGCTCGCGCGAGACGGTCCTGGACGCGTTCGACAACCAGGAGTTCCCGTTCGCCCGGATCGTGGACGAGCTCCAGCCGGAGCGGGACATGTCCCGCACGCCGCTGTGCCAGGTCGCCTTCACGATGCACCGCGAGCGCACCAGCGACTTCCGGCTGCCGGGGGTGGAGACCGAACCGCTCGAAGCGACCTCCCGGGTCTCCCGCTTCGACCTCTCGCTGCAGCTTGGCGAGCGGGCCGACGGTTCCGTACGGGGCACGCTGGAGTACAGCACCGCGCTGTACGACCGGACCACCGTGGAGCGGCTCGCCCGGCACTTCGTGCGGCTCCTCGACAGCGCGGTCGCCCACCCGGATCTGCCTCTCTCGCGCCTCGAGATGCTGGACGAGGCCGACCTGGCCGTGATCGTGCCCGAACCCCAGGTGTTCCCCGCGCCGGACCGTACCGTGCACGAGGTCTTCCAGGAACGGGCCGCGGCCACGCCCCACGCGGTCGCACTGGTCCACGGAGGCCGGCAGCTCAGCTACGGCGAGGTCAACGCCCGCGCCAACCGGCTCGCCCATCACTTGCGCGGGCTGGGTGCCGGTCCCGGGACGCTGGTCGGCGTCAGCCTGGACCGCGGTCTCGACCTGGTACCCGCCCTCCTGGGCGTGCTCAAGTCCGGAGCGGGCTACCTGCCTCTGGACCCCGAGCACCCGGCCGACCGTATCGGCTACACGCTGGGCGACGCCGGCGCCCGGATCGTCGTCACCTCCGGTCACCACGCGGAGCATCTGGCGGGCGTACTCGACGGCCGGCTGATCGTTCTGGACGACGCCTCCGACGCGGCGGCGCTGGCCGCCGAACCGGACACCGACCCGGAGTCGGGTGCGCTGCCGAACGACCTGATCTACACCATCTACACCTCGGGTTCCACCGGCCGCCCCAAGGGCGTCGGACTCACCCACGCGAACGTACTCCGGCTGTTCTCGGCCACCGAGGAGCACTTCGGCTTCAACGAGCGGGATGTCTGGGCGCTCTTCCACTCGTACGCCTTCGACATGTCCGTCTGGGAGATATTCGGCGCCCTGACCCGCGGCGGCCGCCTGGTCGTGGTCGATCCGGAGACCGCACGCTCGCCCGAGGACTTCCTGCGGCTGCTCGTCGAGCAGCGGGTCACCGTGCTGAACCAGACCCCGTCCGCCTTCCGCGGCCTGGTCGGCCTGGCCGCCGACGGCGACCCGCTGATCGACGAACTGGCTCTGCGTGCCGTGACGTTCGGCGGCGAGAAGCTGGATATCCCGGGGCTGAAGCCCTGGACGACGCGGCGCGGCCTGGACCGTACGGCGCTGGTCAACATGTACGGCATCACCGAGACCACCGTGCACACCACCTACCACCGGCTCACCGACTCCGACGTGGCGTCGCCCCTGGGCAACGCGGTCGGGGTCCCGATCCGGGACCTGCAGGTCCACCTGTTCGGTGAGCACGGTGAGCTGGTGCCCGTCGGAGTGCCCGGCGAGATCCATGTCGGCGGTCCGGGCGTCGCGCAGATGTACCTCAACCGCCCCCGGCTGACCGCCGAACGATTCGTTCCCGATCCGTACGGAGAGCCGGGCTCCCGGCTCTACCGAAGCGGCGACCTGGCCAGCAGACGGCCGGACGGCAGTCTGGACTACCACGGCCGGATCGACCACCAGGTGAAGATCCGCGGTCACCGCATCGAACTCGGCGAGATCAAGACCACGCTGACCTCGCACCCGCTGGTGCGGGACGCCGTCGTCGTGGCCCGCGAGGACACACCGGGCGACCGCCGGCTCGTCGCGTACGTCGTGCCCGCCGCCGAGGCCGTGGCAGCGCCGAGCGAGCTGCGGACGCTGCTCGCCCGCTCGCTCCCCGAGTACATGATCCCGACCGCCTTCCTGATCATCGGCAAGATCCCGCTGACCGTGAACGGCAAACTGGATCAGGCCGCGCTGCCCGCTCCCGACCGCGGTGCCCTCGGTATCGAGACCACCCATGTCACGCCGCGCACCCCGGCCGAAGAAGAGATGGTCGCGATCTGGCGCGAGACCCTCGGGGTCGAACAGGTCGGCGTCGAGGACAACTTCTTCGACCTGGGCGGCGACTCGCTGCGGGCGGTCGCCCTGGTGGGCGCCCTGCGCAATGCCGAGCACGACGTCACGGTCCGCGACGTCTTCGAGTACCGCACCCCCGCCCAGCTGGTCGAGTTCCTCACCGGCCGGCCGGCTCCCGCCGAGGTCGAGCCGGCCGTCGTGCCCTTCGCACTGCTCGCCGACGAGGACCTGGCCAAGCTGCCCGATGACCTGGTGGACGCCTACCCGCTGGCGCAGGTGCAGCTCGGCATGGTGGTCGAGATGCTTGCCGACGACGGCCGGAACCTCTACCACAACTCCACCTGCTTCCGGATCCTCGACGAGCAGCCCTTCGAGCAGGCAGCGCTCCAACAGGCCGCCGACCTGGTGATCGCCCGCCACGAGATCCTGCGCACCTCGTTCGCCCTGGAGGGCTACTCGGTGCCGCTGCAGCTCGTCCACGACGCTTCCCGGGTCACCTGCCCGGTCGGCGGGCGTGACCTCACCGGACTCGACCCTGCCGCGGTCGACGCCTCGCTGCGCGCCTTCATGGCCGAGGAGCGCACCCAGCTCTTCGATCTGACCAAGGCTCCGCTGATCCGGTTCACCGGGCACGCCTGCGATGACGGCAGCTGGTGGCTGACGCTGACCGAGTGCCATGCGGTGCTCGAAGGCTGGAGCCACCACTCCCTGCTGATGGAGCTGGTCACCGCCTACCGGGCGATACGGGACGGGCGTCCCCCGGAGGAGCCCGAACCGGCCGCCGTCCGCTACGCGGACTTCATCGCCGCCGAGCTGGTCTCGCTGTCCTCCGACGAGGACCGTGACTACTGGCGGGACATCCTCGGCAGCCACACCCCCTTCGAGCCCCCGGCCGGCTGGGGCGACGACCCGGCGACGACACCCCGCGGACTGCACCGCGCCTGGGTGCCGTACCACGACCTGGACGCCGGGCTCCGCAAGCTGGCCGGCCAGGCCAAGGTGCCGATCAAGAGTGTGCTGCACGCGGTGCACCTGAAGGTGATGAGCCAGCTCACCGCCGAGGAGTCCTTCTGCACCGGTCTGGTGACCAATGCCCGGCCGGAGGCCGTGGGCGCCGAGCGGGTCTACGGGGTGTACCTCAACCCGCTGCCCTTCGCCTTCACCCGTGGCGCCGAAACCTGGCGTGACCTGGTGCGCCAGGTCTTCGACCAGGAGATCGAGATCTGGTCGCACCGCCGCTTCCCGCTCGGTGCGATGCAGCGTGAACTGAGCACATCCGACCGCCTGGTGAACGTGCGGTTCAGTTACCAGAACTTCCGACAGGTCGACCAGGACCTCGTCGACTACCCGGCCACCATCGACGACAGCCCCACCGAGTTCCCGCTGGGTGTCTCCACCCGGGCCGGCTTCATGGTGATCACCGCCAACCGGCATGTCATCGACCGGGCCGGTGTGGATCGCCTGGCGGCGATGTATCGCGCGGTGCTGGAGTCGATGTCCGCCGATGTGGACGGTGATGCGCGTGTGGTGTATCTGCCCGGTGGTGAGCGGGAGCGGGTGCTGAGCGGGTGGAATGACACGTCGGTGGTGGTGCCGGAGGTTTCGGTGCCGGAGTTGGTTGGGCGTTGGGTTGTTGAGTCGCCGGGTGCGGTGGCTGTGGAGT
>NZ_JBFBAK010000026.1:0-5022 GCF_040689485.1 Streptomyces sp. NPDC051322
TTCCCCGGCACGAGCGCCGGGTGGATCTCGAACTCGTCGAGACCCGCACCTTCAGCTCCGGAGTCGTCTACGCCCGCTACTGCGTGGTGCGCTAGTGGCCTGCGCCAGGCGTCCCTTCAAGATACGGATGCCGACATCGGCGAGAGCCGTCGCGCGGACGTCGACGATCGCCCACACCTGCGGCGGCCCCCAGGAGCAGCCGGTCGCCGAAGGTTCTCGGTCAGCTGGTCGTTCCAGTCGATCCGGACCGGGCTCCGGCGTTTCGAAGTAATACCGGCTGCGGGCGTTGGAGACAGGGCTGCGAGTCCCTTGCAGCGGCGGTTCACTCCACGCTGCCGCTGTCCGGGAAGGAGTGGTGCTCATGTGCGACAAGCCACTGCCCCTGCTCCTTACGGAGCCCGAGCGTGAGCCGCAGACGGTTGGCCGGCTGCTCGGCGCGGTCCCGTGGCGTTGCGCAATCCAGCAGGGCGTAGGCATAGGCGACGTCGGCTCCCGCGACGACGTCGAGGGACACGATCTCGAACGAGGCGCCTTGCGCTTGCCACTCGAAGAAGGGAGGCCACGTCTCGCGGTAGGCGTCGATGCCATGGACGCCGTCATAAGGTGGTGGAACATCGAACATCACGATGTCGTCGGCATGGTTCGACAAGACCCGTGTCAAGTCACCATTGTGCACAGCCGAGGCCCACTGCTCGATCAGAGCCCGAATCTGTTCTTCGTCATCGGTCATGACTCAACTCCCAGCTTGGTTTGCATCACGCTCAGGGATATCCACGGGCATGCGCGGAGGCCGCGGAGGCCAACCATCCAAAGATGCCGCCATCAGCGCGAATCTGCCGAGTCCATCGAGAACGGACCGGCAGGTGCCCTGACGATCCGGATCACCTGAGACGCCGAGCGAATGGGACCAGATCATTTGCGACCAGGACCAGGTCGACGGACACAGGACGACTACAAAGCCTTGGCTGCGGGCAACGCCGCTCGCCCAGCCTCCCCTCATCCGGAACACCCCAAGCCGACAGCAAGGCCAGTAGTCCGGTGGCACTGCTCCAACTCTTGAGCGCCAGTCATGGGTGGTCTGATCCCGTCGCAGGAAAGGCCTGCTCGGTCCAGATGGTTTTGCCGGAGCGGCTGTAGCGCGTTCCCCACCTCTGGACGAGCTGCGCGACGATGAACAGGCCTCGCCCGCCTTCGTCGTCCTCTCCGCTGTGACGCAGGTGCGGTGATGTGTGGGCTGTGTCCGTGACCTCGCACAGGAGCGTGCGGTCACGGATGAAACGTACGTGGAGCGGTCCCTCGGCGTACCTGACCGCGTTGGTCACCAGCTCGCTGACGACGAGTTCGGTTGTGAACGACAGCTCCTCGAGGCCCCAGTGGTGCAGTTGTTCGGTGGCCAGGTCCCGGGACTGGCCCGCGGCGACCGGTTCTGCGGGCAGCTCCCATTCGGCGACCTGAGAAGTGTCGAGTTCGCGGGTGCGGACGAGCAGCAGGGCGGTGTCGTCGGCCGTTGTTCCGCCCGGCAGGAGTTCCGCTACCGCACGGTCGCACAGTTCTTCGAGTGACGCGTGCCGGTCGCTGAGTACACGTCCCAGGGTGTCCAGTCCGAGATCGATGTCGCGGGAGCGTGCCTCGACCAGGCCATCGGTGAAGAGAGCCAGCAGACTGCCCACCGGCAGCTCGATCTCCATGGACTCGAACGGCAGGCCGCCGAGGCCCAGGGGCGGGCCGGCAGGCAGGTCCGGGAAGGACAGCCGGCCGTCCGGTTCGACGACCGCCGGCGGCAGATGTCCGGCCCTGGCCATGAGGCAGCGCCGCGAGATCGGGTCGTAGACCGCGTAGAGGCAGGTCGCCCCGGTGGTCACATCGACGTCGGTGCCGTCGGGCGTGCCCGTCTCACCCCACTGCTCCTCCGCCGACTGTCCCACCAGATCGTCGAGCCTCGACAGCAGCTCGACGGGATCCATGTCCATTTGGGCGAACGCGCGTACGGTCGTACGCAGCCGCCCCATGGTGGCGGCTGCCTGCAGGCCGTGGCCGACCACATCCCCGACCACGAGTCCGACCCTGGCTCCGGACAGCGGGATGACGTCGAACCAGTCACCGCCGACCCCTGTCACGTCGTCCGCGGGCAGGTAGCGGTAGGCCAGGTCGACCGCTGACTGCTCCGGCACGTGTTGCGGCAGCAGCTGGTGCTGCAGGGCCAGCGAGGCGGTGCGTTCACGGGTGAAGCGGCGGGCGTTGTCGATGGAGACCGCCGTACGGGCGGCCAACTCGTCGGCCAGCGCCACTTCGCCGCTGTCGAAGGTGGCCGAACCGGTGCCGCGGGTGAAGGTGACGAGTCCCAGTGTGCTGTTCCCGGCCCGCAGCGGCACGACCAGGACCGTTTCGTCGAGCACGAGTCCGCCCGACGAGAGGCAGCGATCCTGTGGGGAATCAGACGGGTACTCCACGGACGATTGGTTCACGAGTGGGGGCTGCTGTCCCGGCTCCTCCTGTTCGGCTTCCTCCGCCGAGCGGCGGGCGACCCGTACCAGAGACATAGCAGCTGGGTCGTTGGTGGTCGGCACCTCGCCTTCGAGTACCGCCCTCGAGAGGTCGACCGTGACCGTGGCGGCGAACTCCGGGACCGCCACCTCGGTGATCTTCTCGGCAGTGACCATCACATCGAGGGCGGTGCCGATTCCGCGGCCTGCTTCGACGAGCAGGGCCAGCCGCCGCTGGGCCTCGTATCGATCGGTGATGTCGAATGCGTCCTCGCATACTCCGAATATGTGTCCGTCGGTGTCCTGGAGCCGGTAGTAGGAGCAGGACCAGAGGTGGTCCCTTTCGGGGTCGCTGGGCGGCCGGCCCTGGAAGTGCAGGTCCAGAAACGGTTCTCCCGTATCCAGTACATGACGCATGACCGCGTCGAGAGTGGGCGGATGCCCCTTGGTCACGAATTTTCCTTCGGAGTACAGCTCATCGGCCCGAAAACCACGGAACTCGGTGAACGGCCGTCCGATCTCCTGTTCGTACGCCGCGTTGCACCAGGTCAGGCGCAGGTCGGTGTCGTAGATGGCCAGGCCGACGGGTGACTGGGTGGCCAGTCCGTGCAACAGGGCCAGCCGAGTTTCCCACAGCCGGAGATCCTTCAGATTCGTCGCGACGAGGAGATGCTCCGCCGTGCCGGAACCGGGCAGGGGACAGACAGCGATGGCGACGATCAGCTCACGCCCGTCCCGGTGCCGGGCGACGCGGATCTCGTTTCCGCGGAACTGCGAAGGGAGAGGGAGCATCGAGGGTGTCGGGGCGGGTGACAGGAACGTGGCCACGGGCCGTCCGACGATCTCATGCGGCTGGTAACCGAGGAGCCGCTCCGCCGCGGGGCTCCACCCGATAACCGTGTCCTGGGCGTCGACGACCACCGTGGCGGCCCTGGTGACATCGAGGGGCCCACGAAAGTCGGCACTTTGCTCCGCGTTCCATGCAGTCATGGCGCCACACCAGCCCCGTTCATCCACTTCAGAATCTGCTGTTCTCCGGGCAGGCACAACCGGGCAGACACAATCGCGGCCCGTCCACACAACGGAAGCCTGGCGTCGCCGCCACCCGGCCCGCGCCCGCCGTTGCCACAAACGGTGCGGCCACATGTTCGGGGGACGGCCCCGCAAGGACCGACCGCCCCGCCGCGCTTCCCCGCGAGGCTCACCAAGGCCTGGTGCCTTACAGATCCCGGACGATCTCTTCGGTGGACTTGGAGCAGCAGATGAGGATATTGCCGTCGGCGGTGGGCTCGACCGGGTCGGGCGAGTAAGGTCCCCCTCCCCCTGCGAGTTCGCAGGTGTGACAGACACCGGTCCGGCACGACCACTGGACGGGACGTCGCAGGCTTCCGCAAGTTCCAGCGACGACTCCTGGGTGGTCACCGTGGGTCCGGCGCCGGCCCGGCCTGCGGGCTGATGGGGTTGCGACCGCTACCGAGCCGTCGATTCCGGGGGTGAGGGACGGGCCCGCCCCGAAGATCTCCGTATGGACTCGAATACGCCTCCAGGCCCGCGTCGACGAGGGCGGTGGTCGCGCTGTCCATGAAGGCTTCGGAGCCGCACACGTAGGCGTCGGCGTCCGTAGGCAGTCCGAGGCCGCCGGGGCGTGGCAGACGCCCAGGACCGGGTAGGCGAAGCAGCGTTCGATACCTGAGGCTGGGGCGATGACAGAGCCTGATCAGGGACCAGGAGGGTCGAAGCCGTTCGGCGTGGAGCGCGATCCTGCGCGGGTAGTCGCGTCGACGCCGTCATCGCTATCGCCATCACGCTGCTCGTCCTGGAGATCCGCCCGCCGCACGACACCCGCCACCTGTTGCACGGCCTTGCCACGCTCTGGCCGTCCTACCTGGCCTACGCCCTCACCTTCCTGCTGATCGGGACCGTCGTCTTGCACGGCATCGCGTTCGAACTCGCGGCCGTTCTGTTCAAGCTCATCTGGTGGTACGCCCGACATGCTCGCCGCCTACTCGCCACCACCATCGATTCGGCCGGGGTGACGGCCATTAGCCGACGCTTCCGGCTCGGCGCCGGAACCCTGCTCGGTGCCCTGCTTCCTGCACTCGGCGTAGCCGTGATCGCCGCCTTCATTTTCTATTACTGGCTTCCCATCGGGGGCGAGATCGCCAAGGTGAAGCGTCGGCGTAGCCGCGGGGACCAGATGTGATCGCCGGTAAGGGCTATCCGGCTGCGCCGTCGCGGGCGCGCTGGTAGTGGCGCCTCGCCTGCATACGGTCGCCGCAAACGGCCATCGAACACCAACGGGTCACCGACTGCCGCGCACCACGTCCTGCAGCGCATCACGTGCATGACGTAGGTAGCGGTACGCGCTGGGTATCTGCCGCAGCCACCGCCGTACTGGTGCGGACGTCGCCGAAGCCGGCCGCACGAGTATGCACCGAAGCGCTGGGCGGGGTGTTGCTGTGTTCGGGGTGTGACGCGCAGTGGGAAATCGGGGGTGCGAGGGCGGGGGTTTGTGAGCTCGGGCATAGGGTCCGCGTCA
>NZ_JBFBAK010000027.1:0-4860 GCF_040689485.1 Streptomyces sp. NPDC051322
CTCGTTCCCCCACCGCACCCACTGGAGCTGAGCGCGCTCCATGAGTCCGTGCTCAAGGGCGCGGGGCCCGCTCCTCCGTTCCTGCCGTGCGTGACCGTTTCAGATGACGGCCGTCACGCGGCGGCGCGGGCGCGCCGGTAAAGAATGGCGCCCCCGAGCAGCAGCCCGGCGCTCGCCGGGATGATCAGACCGAGGCCACCGGCACCGGTCTCAGCCAGCTGCTCGGTAGCCACCGGCGCCGGAGCCGCGTGGGCGACCGGGGCGTTCGGAGTCACCACGGGCTTCGACGGGGTGTCCGGGGTCGACGGCTTGTGCGGCATGGTGACCGGGGTGCTGTCGTTCTCACAGCTGTTGCCGTGGGCCGGGTTCCCCAGACCGCCGATGGTGACGCTGTTCCCGCACGCGTTCACCGGTACCTGAACCGGGATCTTCACGCTGTTGCCGGAGAGGATGCCGGGCGAGCCCTCCGTGTCGCCGACGGCTGTCGCCCCGCCGACGCGGTGGCTGTCGCCGCTGTCGCTCTTGTCGTCGCCGTAGCCACCCTTGTCGTCGCCGCCCTGGCTTTTCCCGGAGTGGGCCGACGAGGTGTTGCTGCAGTCGTTGCCGAACGCCGGGTTGAGCAGTCCAACGACGTTGATGGTGTTGCCGCAGGCGTTCACCGGGATGTGCACCGGGACCTGGATCGAATTACCGGACAGCACGCCCGGCGAATTCGTGGCATTGCCGGCGGCCGTGGAGTCGGCGTGTGCATAACCGCCGCCCAGCGCGAG
The DNA here is from genome assembly GCF_040689485.1 of Streptomyces sp. NPDC051322. Taxonomy (NCBI): domain Bacteria; kingdom Bacillati; phylum Actinomycetota; class Actinomycetes; order Kitasatosporales; family Streptomycetaceae; genus Streptomyces; species Streptomyces sp. NPDC051322. The sequence goes on from NZ_JBFBAK010000027.1 coordinate 771, forward strand.
CACTCCGCCCGCTGCCGCCACCGTGATCAGGCCTTTTTTCGTGACCTGTCGCATAGGTTCGTTCCCTGTCTTCTACCTACCGGAAGAGCTCGCGAGCTTCATTGCCCACGGGCCGAGGGCCTGTCCGACCCCGGAGCGCATGGCGCGCACCCCAGGGCCGGCGAGGCTCAGACCCTTGCGGGTCGGATGTGCAATGTCAGACGTTGGCGCAGGCGTTGCCGAAGGCCGGGTTCAGCAGCCCGATCACGGAGACCGTGTTGCCGCACACGTTCACCGGAATGTGGATGGGCGCCTGGACGACGTTGCCCGAGAGCACGCCGGGCGAGTGCACCGCAGCACCCTGGGCACCCGCATCGGCGACGGCCATGCCCGCTCCCGCGAGCACCAGACCACCAGTGGCAGCCGCAGCAGCGACGACCTTCTTGATCATTATTCCTCCTAGTTGGCAATGCGGCCCCAAACCGCGGACTGCACCACCTGTAACGAGGAGGAATGGCTGGGGCTACGTGTCGGTACCCCCATTCACTCGATTCGGTCTTCTAGCACGCACTACCGATTATTTTGAGCGCCGTTTCGGCATTTCCCGTGCATTGCCGCGTCCGTCAGCACCTGTCCAGGAAGCGGTCGAGCACCCGGACGCCGAACTTCAGTCCGTCGACCGGCACCCGCTCGTCGACGCCGTGGAACATGCCGGCGAAGTCCAGCTCGGGCGGCAGCTTCAGCGGCGCGAAGCCGAAGCACCGGATGCCCAGGTCGTCGAAGGACTTGGCGTCGGTGCCGCCGGAGAGCATGTACGGAACGGCGCGCGCGATCGGGTCCTCGGCCCGCAGCGCCACCTGCATGGCGTCGACGAGATCACCGTCGAAGGTGGTCTCCACCGCCTTGTCGGTGTGCACGTCCTCCCGCTTCACCCGCGGGCCCAGCAGCTTGTCGAGATCGCCCAGGAATTCCTCTTCGTAGCCCGGCAGGAAGCGTCCGTCGAGGTGGGCCGTGGCCTGGCCGGGGATGACGTTCACCTTGTACCCGGCGCCGAGCATGGTGGGCGCCGCGGAGTTGCGCAGGGTGGCCCCGACCATCTTCGCGATGCCGCCGAGCTTGTCGAGCGTCGCCTCCATGTCCTCGGGGTCCAGCGGGATGCCGAGGGCGTCGGAGAGTTCGTCGAGGAAGGACCGCACGGTCTTCGTCACCCGCACCGGCCACTTGTGCCTGCCGACCCGGGCCACCGCCTCGCACAGCTCGGTGATGGCGTTGTCGCTGTTGGTCATCGAACCGTGGCCGGCGGTGCCGTCCACGGTGAGCCGCATCCAGTGCATGCCCTTCTGGGCGGTCTCGATGAGATACAGCCGCAGGTCCTCGTTGACGGTGAAGGAGAATCCGCCGACCTCACCGATGGCCTCGGTGACGCCCTCGAAGAGATCCGGCCGGTTGTCCACCAGATGGTGCGCGCCGTACACACCGCCCGCCTCCTCGTCGGCGAGGAAGGCCAGCACGATGTCACGCGGGGGCTTGCGGCCGCTGCGCAGCCGGTCCCGCACGACCGCGAGCGTCATCGCGTCCATGTCCTTCATGTCGACCGCGCCGCGCCCCCACAGGCAGTCGTCCGCGATCTCGCCGGCGAAGGGGTGATGCGTCCAGTCGTCCGCGTTCGCCGGTACGACGTCGGTGTGCCCGTGGATGAGGAGTGCGGGCCTGGACGGATCCTCGCCCTCGATCCGGGCCACGGTGGACGCCCGTCCCGGGTGGGACTCGACGATCTGCGGATCGAGGCCGACCTCGGCGAGTTTCTCGGCCACGTACTCGGCGGCTGCCCGCTCCCCCGGCCCGGAGTGGTCGCCGTAGTTGCTGGTGTCGATCCGGATGAGATCACGGCAGAGATCGACGACCTCGTCCTCGCCGGAGACGGGCTGGTTCGGTCCTGGCCTCTTCGACTCGCTCACGCTGATTCCTCCCACTGTCACTGCTGGTGGTCCGCCTCCCCCATCCTTGCGCGCCGCACCCCCGACACCAAGCTCGGCGGACCGTCGTCATACGCGCTTCACATGGGATCGGGCGTGATCGAGCACCGCCCAATGTTTGCTATGGTTTTCCACGTCGGAACGGCCCACGGCCGTACGGCAGACACCTTGTCCGGGTGGCGGAATGGCAGACGCGCTAGCTTGAGGTGCTAGTGCCCTTTATCGGGCGTGGGGGTTCAAGTCCCCCCTCGGACACCATCGGGTAGCTCACGGGTTGCCGCAGAGTGCCGGTTGAGACGGTCCGTCTCGACCGGCATTTTTTGTTTCCCGGGATCGGGAACCACCGGCGACGCGTACCGGGCACTGCTGGACCCGCCGCCGGTGACAGTGCCCCGCCACGACGCCTGCGCGGCGACTTCGTGTCGTAGGCGGTCAGTTCGACCGGCCCTGCCCGACGCCGGCGACGAACCCGGCCCATACGTCGCGCGCGAAGGCGAGTTGCGGGCCGCCGCGCCGCTTGGAGTCCCGGACGCGGATCGCGGCGGGGTCGGCGGCGATCTCGACGCAGGCTCCGCCTTCTCCGCTGCTGTAACTGCTCTTGAACCACTCCAGTTGTGCGGGCTGCTCGCTGTTAATCGATCTCCCAGCATCTTCTCGATCAGGGACCGGGACTTACCGGGGGTGAGCGCCTGGGCCCTGATGCTGCCGTAGCGTGCAGCAAGGATACGAACCTCGTCGGGGTCCGTGATCAGGCGGCTGACGTGCTGGACTTCGACGTAAGCCGCCTGCGGCCTGCCCTTCGGGGTCAGCATGATGAACGGCCCACCAAGGCTCGGGTGTTCAGTGCGTTCCATCGGGAGCACTTGGAGTTCGACGCTGCGAAGGCTGCCGAAGCTGAGCAGCGCCTCCAACTGCTCGTAATGAACGTCCCATCCTCCGAGGGGGCGGCGCAATACGGATTCCTCGATGGTGAACGTGGTGAACGGTGGTGGCCAGCGCTTGAAGATTCCTTACCGGTCCATCCGCGCCGCCACGCGTTGCTCGACGGTGTCCTCATCCAGGAGCGGTTGCCGCGTGCGGAACACCGCACGCGCGTGGTGTTCCGTCTGCAGAAGCCCGACCCGCTTCCCCAGCTCCTTCTGGCTCATCCCGGCACGCTCCCGCGCCGCCTTGACCTGACGCCCGACGGCGCGGAACAGATCCGCCGCCTCCTCCGAACCCGCCGGGTCTTCGGCGATTCGCTCCGGTCCTGCCGCCATGCCGTACCACCGCCCCGTAATCGTCACTGCTCACCCTCCTCCTGGAACAGGGCGTCGAACTCGTCGTCATCAAGGAACTCCTCGGCCACGCCCACATCGGCGTCACCACCGCCGTCTACGCCCACGTCCGACTCCGCCTCCGACGCGACGCCATCGACCTCCTCAGCTACGCCCTCCGCAGCCCCAGCGAGATCACCAGCAAGCCTGACGACGGCGACGAACCACCCCTCGCCGGGGCCGCCGTCCGCTGACGTTGCCGTCAACTACTGCCGTCAAGCCCACCGGAATGCCCCACCAGGAACAATCCCTGGTGGGGCATTCGGCATTCCATGCCACCCACAGGCCTATTTAATTGTTAGGATGACACAGAAAACTGATCAAAATCCCTACGTATCGGCCCAGAGCGCGGAATGCGCGTCCACCACCATCCACGTGCTTGAGATTCATCACCATTGAGCCGAAGAACGATACCTGCTTCATCGTCTTCCGTGTAGGAGAGAAAACTCGTATCCGCCTCATTGAGGGCGATGAGGAAATTTCTCGACTCACCCTCAGGGACCAATTCTAGTCCTCGGGCGATGAAATCCCGCAGGAAATCGGCGGCAATCAAGTCATGCGCGCCCCAGACAGACCTGTCGGAATCGGGAAGCTCAAGCTCTCTCTATCCGGGCCACATGCTCGTACCACCCAAGCAGCAGCGTGACCAGGTCCAACGAACGAGTTGGGGCGACACTGACGGTAGTTCGCTCAAGGTGGGCTGCTTCAGCAACTCCCAGGCGGCGACCTAGTGATCTGAGTCAGAGATTCGTCGGCAGTAGGCAGCGACTTTGTCGAGAATCTCGTCGGCGGTCTTCGTCCAGACGAACGGTCTGGGGT
>NZ_JBFBAK010000028.1:1805-3341 GCF_040689485.1 Streptomyces sp. NPDC051322
ATCAGCGAACGTCTGATGCTGGTTGCTCATGGGTGGAACGTTGACTACTCGGCACGGTCCTTCAAGGTCACTAGTACTGCTTCGGCGTGGAACGTGAATCGAGGGGGTACCGGGTCGGGCACGCTGTTGGGTGTCTGAAGGTACGGGCCTGGAGGCCTGTGTCCTTCGGTTGCCGGCCCCAGTGAACTCGCCCGTGTGGGCGGGGTGGTGGGTGGTTGGTCGTTGTTTGAGAACTGCACAGTGGACGCGAGCATCTGTGGCCAAGTTTTTAAGGGCGCACGGTGGATGCCTTGGCACCAGGAACCGATGAAGGACGTGGGAGGCCACGATAGTCCCCGGGGAGCCGTCAACCAGGCTTTGATCCGGGGGTTTCCGAATGGGGAAACCCGGCAGTCGTCATGGGCTGTCACCCATGCCTGAACACATAGGGCATGTGGAGGGAACGAGGGGAAGTGAAACATCTCAGTACCCTCAGGAAGAGAAAACAACCGTGATTCCGGGAGTAGTGGCGAGCGAAACCGGATGAGGCCAAACCGTATGTGTGTGATACCCGGCAGGGGTTGCGCATGCGGGGTTGTGGGATCTCTCTTTCATGGTCTGCCGGCCATGAGACGAGTCAGAAACCGTTGATGTAGGCGAAGGACATGCGAAAGGTCCGGCGTAGAGGGTAAGACCCCCGTAGCTGAAACATTGACGGCTCGTTTGAGAGACACCCAAGTAGCACGGGGCCCGAGAAATCCCGTGTGAATCTGGCGGGACCACCCGCTAAGCCTAAATATTCCCTGGTGACCGATAGCGGATAGTACCGTGAGGGAATGGTGAAAAGTACCGCGGGAGCGGAGTGAAATAGTACCTGAAACCGTGTGCCTACAAGCCGTGGGAGCGTCGCTGGCAGCACTTGTGCTGTCAGTCGTGACTGCGTGCCTTTTGAAGAATGAGCCTGCGAGTTAGCGGTGTGTAGCGAGGTTAACCCGTGTGGGGAAGCCGTAGCGAAAGCGAGTCCTAATAGGGCGTTTGAGTTGCACGCTCTAGACCCGAAGCGGAGTGATCTAGCCATGGGCAGGTTGAAGCGGCTGTAAGAGGTCGTGGAGGACCGAACCCACCAGGGTTGAAAACCTGGGGGATGACCTGTGGTTAGGGGTGAAAGGCCAATCAAACTCCGTGATAGCTGGTTCTCCCCGAAATGCATTTAGGTGCAGCGTCGTGTGTTTCTTGCCGGAGGTAGAGCACTGGATAGGCGATGGGCCCTACCGGGTTACTGACCTTAGCCAAACTCCGAATGCCGGTAAGTGAGAGCGCGGCAGTGAGACTGTGGGGGATAAGCTCCATGGTCGAGAGGGAAACAGCCCAGAGCATCGACTAAGGCCCCTAAGCGTACGCTAAGTGGGAAAGGATGTGGAGTCGCAGAGACAACCAGGAGGTTGGCTTAGAAGCAGCCACCCTTGAAAGAGTGCGTAATAGCTCACTGGTCAAGTGATTCCGCGCCGACAATGTAGCGGGGCTCAAGCGTACCGCCGAAGTCGTGTCATTCATACG
>NZ_JBFBAK010000028.1:3432-4847 GCF_040689485.1 Streptomyces sp. NPDC051322
GGTGAGACCTGATGCCGAGCCGATTGTGGTGAAGTGGATGATCCTATGCTGTCGAGAAAAGCCTCTAGCGAGTTTCATGGCGGCCCGTACCCTAAACCGACTCAGGTGGTCAGGTAGAGAATACCGAGGCGTTCGGGTGAACTATGGTTAAGGAACTCGGCAAAATGCCCCCGTAACTTCGGGAGAAGGGGGGCCATCACTGGTGATCCGTTTTACACGGTGAGCTGGGGGTGGCCGCAGAGACCAGCGAGAAGCGACTGTTTACTAAAAACACAGGTCCGTGCGAAGCCGTAAGGCGATGTATACGGACTGACGCCTGCCCGGTGCTGGAACGTTAAGGGGACCGGTTAGTGCACTTTCGGGTGTGCGAAGCTGAGAACTTAAGCGCCAGTAAACGGCGGTGGTAACTATAACCATCCTAAGGTAGCGAAATTCCTTGTCGGGTAAGTTCCGACCTGCACGAATGGCGTAACGACTTCTCGACTGTCTCAACCATAGGCCCGGTGAAATTGCACTACGAGTAAAGATGCTCGTTTCGCGCAGAAGGACGGAAAGACCCCGGGACCTTTACTACAGTTTGATATTGGTGTTCGGTTCGGCTTGTGTAGGATAGGTGGGAGACTGTGAAGCGGCCACGCCAGTGGTTGTGGAGTCGTCGTTGAAATACCACTCTGGTCGTGCTGGATGTCTAACCTCGGTCCGTGATCCGGATCAGGGACAGTGTCTGATGGGTAGTTTAACTGGGGCGGTTGCCTCCTAAAGAGTAACGGAGGCGCCCAAAGGTTCCCTCAGCCTGGTTGGCAATCAGGTGTTGAGTGTAAGTGCACAAGGGAGCTTGACTGTGAGACCGACGGGTCGAGCAGGGACGAAAGTCGGGACTAGTGATCCGGCGGTGGCTTGTGGAAGCGCCGTCGCTCAACGGATAAAAGGTACCCCGGGGATAACAGGCTGATCTTCCCCAAGAGTCCATATCGACGGGATGGTTTGGCACCTCGATGTCGGCTCGTCGCATCCTGGGGCTGGAGTCGGTCCCAAGGGTTGGGCTGTTCGCCCATTAAAGCGGTACGCGAGCTGGGTTTAGAACGTCGTGAGACAGTTCGGTCCCTATCCTCTGCGCGCGTAGGAATATTGAGAAGGGCTGTCCCTAGTACGAGAGGACCGGGACGGACGAACCTCTGGTGTGCCAGTTGTTCTGCCAAGGGCATGGCTGGTTGGCTACGTTCGGAAAGGATAACCGCTGAAAGCATCTAAGCGGGAAGCCTGCTTCGAGATGAGTATTCCCACCCCCTTTGAGGGGTTAAGGCTCCCAGTAGACGACTGGGTTGATAGGCCAGATGTGGAAGCCCGGTAACGGGTGGAGCTGACTGGTACTAATAGGCCGAGGGCTTGTCCTCAGTTGCTCGCGTCCACTGTGT
>NZ_JBFBAK010000029.1:0-3952 GCF_040689485.1 Streptomyces sp. NPDC051322
AGGCTTCCTGCACAACTACAACTACCATCGCTGCCATACCGCACTCGGAGGCCGGCCCCCCGTCACCCGCGTCAACAACCCTGCGGGTCAATACATCTAGCGGTTAGTCTGTCCTGATGATTCGCCACGCCACCGCAGCCGATGTGCCCGAGATCCACGCGATGGTCCGGGAGCTCGCCGAGTACGAGAAGGCTCTGGACGAGGCGCGCGCCACCGAGGCCCAGCTGCACGAGGCACTGTTCGGTGAGCGCCCGGCGGCGTTCGCCTTCATCGCCGAGACGCCGGAGGGCGAGACCGCCGGCTTCGCCCTGTGGTTCCTCAACTTCTCCACCTGGCGTGGCGTGCACGGCATCTACCTGGAGGACCTGTATGTACGCCCGCAGCTGCGCGGCGGCGGCTACGGCAAGGCGCTGCTGAAGGAACTGGCACGGACCTGCGTGGAGCGGGGTTACGAGCGCCTGGAGTGGTCCGTACTGAACTGGAACGAGCCGTCGATCAACTTCTACCGTGCGCTGGGGGCCCGGCCGCAGGACGAGTGGTCGGTCTACCGCCTCACCGACGGGGCGCTGGCGGCGCTGGGGGCGTGACCCTCAGCGGGTGAGGGCCTCCGCGGCTGCCGCCTCGCTCCGGCGCGGGGAGTGCGCGGACACCAGCAGCACCGCGATCGCCGCGCCCACCAGCATGATCAGCGCGGCCCAGCCGGTCGCCACGGTGAAACCGTGCACCACGCCGCTCTTCACCAGCTGTGCCCTCTCCGGCTTGCTGGTCGCGCCCGGCAGCCGGCCGGCCAGCCAGTCGGCGGTGGTGGTGGTCGCGATGGTGTTGAGCAGTGCCGTACCGATGGAGCCGCCGATCTGCTGGGCGGTGTTCACGGACGCCGAGGTGACGCCGGAGTCCCGCTGGGCCACCCCGGCGGTGGCCGTCGCCATCACCGGCATGAAGGTCAGGCCCATCCCGACGCCGATCAGCAGGGTGCCCGGGAGGACGTGGGTGACGTAGCTGGAGTGCGTGCCGATGAAGGTCAGGCTGAACATCCCGCAGGCGCCGATCAGCAGCCCCGGCCCCATCAGCAGCCGCGGCGGTACTCGGTGCAGCAGCCGCGCCGCCACCTGGGTGGACGTAAGAATGATCAGTGCGGACATCGGCAGGAAGGCGAGGCCGCTCCGGATGGGGCTGTAGCCGAGGATGGTCTGAAGGTAGTACGTCATGAAGAGAAAAAGACCGAACAGTCCGATCATCGCCAGACACATGGTGAGCATCGAGCCGCCGCGGTCCCGGTTCCCGATGATGTGCAGCGGCAGCAGCGGCCGCTCGGCGCGCGTCTGCCACCAGGTGAAGACGGCCAGCAGGACGACACCGCCGATGAGCAGCCCGAGCACCAGCCGGGAGCTCCAGCCGTGCGCCTGGGCCTCGCTCAGCCCGTAGACGATGGCGACGAGGCCGCCGCAGCCGAGGATCACGCCGGGGATGTCCAGCGTGACCTCCCGGTGGCCTGCCCGGTCGTGCAGCAGCGCGGAGGCGCCGAAGACGGCGAGCACCGCGATGGGCACATTGACGTACAGACACCACCGCCAGTCGAGGTACTCGGTGAGGATGCCGCCGAGCAGCAGCCCGATGGCGGCGCCCGAACCGGCGATCGCGCCATAGATGCCGAACGCCTTCGCGCGGTCCCTGCCGTCGGAGAAGGTGGTGGTGAGCAGCGAGAGCGCGGACGGCGCCAGGACCGCGGCGAAAACGCCCTGGAGGGCGCGGGCGCCGAAGAGCATGGACCCGTTGACGGCCGCGCCGCCGATGGCCGACGCGGCGGCGAAGCCGATGAGCCCGATGACGAAGGTGCGTTTACGGCCGACGAGGTCGGCGATCCGGCCGCCGAGCAGCAGCAGCCCGCCGAACGCCAGGGTGTATGCGGTGATGACCCACTGGCGGTTGGCGTCGGTGAGGCCCAGATCGCGCTGTGCGGACGGCAGCGCGATGTTCACGATGGTGGCGTCGAGAACCACCATCAACTGGGCCGTCGCGATGACGGCCAGGCCCCACCAACGGTGCGGGTCTGGTCCGCTCGTTTCCGGGGCGCCAGGGGGTCCCGGAGGAGATATCGCCGGGTCGCTCATCGCTCCAGGAGACCACAGAACGGTACATTTCGCCCCGGTGGGCCCTCCTCGCGGGCCACGCTGCCACCTATCGGCTTTCGGCCGTTCTGGCGCCGCCGCCCAGGGCGCCGTAGGCCGCGCGCCGGATCACCTCGTACGCCGCTTCGGCCGCCGGGACGGCCTCGGTGGGCCCGGTGAAACCGTCACCTATGACAGTGATCCGGTGCATGGCCCGTCCCCTTTTCAATGAACTTTGACGAAGTTTCGAACCGACCGCAATGAACGATTCCTGCCAACGGGACCGAATTCGGTGACGCGGATGTGGCAGGGGAATGGTCACGATGTCAGAGGTGTAGGTCACCATGGGAGGTATGGCAGCGAGGAGCGGTGCGAAGAGGACACCACTGGTGAGGCGGCCGGAAGTTCGGCTCCCGCCACTCAGCCCATTTCGGGGCACGGACTTGAGCCGGACGGCGATTATGACGGACTTGAATTCACCTCGCAGAATTTCACCGGCCAGTCGGGCGCCGGGGCACGCTTCATGGACTGCGCCCTCAAGGAGTGCGTGCTGGACGGCACGGAGCTGGTGCGTTCCCGCTTCATCGACTGCATACTGACCGGCCCCCGGGGAGTCGGCACCGACTTCGCGGGCACCGCACTGCGCGACGTCGAAGTCCGGGACGCCCGGCTCGGCGGCGTCCAGATGCACGGCGCGGTGCTGGAGCGGGTGGTGGTGCGCGGCGGGAAGATCGACTACCTGAACCTGCGCGAGGCGCGCCTCAAGGACGTCGTCTTCGAGAGCTGCGTGCTCTCCGAGCCGGACTTCGGCGGCGCCCGGCTCGAGCGGGTCGAGTTCGTCGGCTGCTCACTGCGCCGGGTGGACTTCTCCGGGGTCGCGATGAAGGACGTGGACCTGCGCACGGCCTCCGAGCTCGATATCGCCCGCGGCGTGGAGCGACTGTCCGGGGCGGTGATCAGCCCCGCCCAACTGCTGGCACTGGCACCGGCATTCGCCGCGCAGGTGGGGGTACGGGTGGAGGCGGCCGGGGGGTAGCCGCCTGCGGCGGTGGCTTTCGGGGCTCCGCCCCACGCTTGCACGCGCAGGCACATTCAAGGCGACGCAGGCCAAAAGCAAGCCCCTCCGGCGTTTGAGGAGCCGGGGTCCTTGAGGAGCCGGGGTCCGGGGCGGGAGCCCCCAAAGGCCCGCCGCAGGCGCCCCCTACAGCCGTGGAAACCGCGCCTGCAGATCCCACACCACCGGATTATCCGCCAGCCCCCCATGCATGTCCGCCAGATCCGCGACAAGATCATGCAGAAAATCCCGCGCCTCCCGCCGCAGCACCGCATGCCCGAACGTCAGTGGTGCCTCGTCCGCCGGCATCCAGTCCGCTGCCACGTCCACCCACCCGAACCGCCGCTCGAAAAGCATCCGGTCCGAGGACTCGGTGAAGTCCAGTTCCGCGTGCTGCGGCCGCGACGCGCGGTTACCGCGCGGGTCCCGGTCGACCTGCTCGACGATGTCGCAGAGCGCCCAGGCGAAGTCGAGCACCGGCACCCATCCCCAGGCTGTGGACACCTCGCGGTCCGTCCTGGTGTCCGCGAGATAGACGTCACCGCAGAACAGGTCGTGGCGCAGCGCGTGGACGTCCGCGCGCCGGTAGTCGGTCTGCGGGGGGTCGGGGAAGCGCCGGGAGAGGGAGTAGCCGATGTCGAGCACGGTTCGATGGTGTCACGCGGCGGGGAGGGGCAGGACCGGCCCGGCCCTCTTAGTACTCCAGCCGTAGATCGTGACTGGGCTTGTGCCTCATGCTCTCCGTGGCTTACGAGGCTTGTTCCAGTTGCCGTGTGGTCGGTTTCGTTCC
>NZ_JBFBAK010000030.1:0-1999 GCF_040689485.1 Streptomyces sp. NPDC051322
TAGTACTCCAGCCGTAGATCGTGACTGGGCTTGTGCCTCATGCTCTCCGTGGCTTACGAGGCTTGTTCCAGTTGCCGTGTGGTCGGTTTCGTTCCTGAGCCAGCATCGCCGCGTCGAACTCGACTTTGCTTGTCCGTGCTCGTGGTTCGGGTTCGAGCACGGCCAAAGTCGATCGCCACGGGACGGTGGAGGCCCAGCCGACAAGGGGCATGGTCTCGTTGTAGTGGGGAGCGAACTGCGTGGTGATGAGGGTTGGCATCTGATAATTCAGGCCGCGCACGTGCTCGATGAATGCCTCTGGGAGTAGGACGTGGTGCGTTTCAACGTAGTGCGGGAAGTCCTGGCGCCAGAGCCAGGCACCGTCGGTGACCAGCGATGAGCAACCCAAGGAGTGGCGGTGTGAGTCGCCGGTGACGACGTCGTGGCCCGCTTCCATGACGTCGATGAGAACGTGGCCGGCATCCAGATAGGCCACCAGGTCCGCCTCGTCCCGCTCACCAACGGGCTGGATGGCATCGCGTATGGACCCGCTCGACTGGCCGGGGCGGTTGTCGAGTTCGTCATAGAAGCCCAGCAATCCCAGCACCGCATCTCCTTCGACGACGGGATCTTCCACCCTGCTGGCACCAGTGGGTGCGGCCACCGGTGATCATCAGTGTGTGAAGACAGAAGATCAGACGGTGGCCGCAGGCCACAGCATAGATCCCGCCCGGTGGCAGGACATGTTCGAGGTCCTGATGGGCCGCATCGCGGGGCGGTTCGCCCGGGTGGAACCGCGGCGCCGGGCGCGGGCCCTGGTGCTCGGGTTGCTGTCGGACCTACCACGCAAGAATTGCTGGACGATCGCCGAGCAAGCGGGGGACGCGACCCCGGACGGCCTGCAGCACCTGCTGTCCAGAGCCAGGTGGGACGCCGACGCGGTCCGAGACGACATCCGCGGCTTCGTCGTCGAGCAGTTGCGCCACGACGACGCGGTGCTCGTCGTTGATGAGACCGGCGATCTGAAGAAGGGCACCGCCACGGTGGGCGTGCAGCGCCAGTACACCGGCACCGCCGGACGCATCGAAAACAGCCAGGTCGCCGTCTACCTCGCCTACTCCACCCCGCTCGGACACGCCGCGATCGACCGGGAACTGTACGTCCCGCGCTCCTGGACCGACGACACGGCCCGCTGCCAGGCCGCCGGGATTCCCGACACCGTCGGCTTCGCCACGAAACCCGCGCTCGCCGCCCGCATGATCGGCCGCGCGCTGGACGCCGACGTTCCCGTGTCCTGGGTGGCCGGTGACGAGGTCTACGGAGGCAACCCGCACCTGCGGACCGCGCTGGAGGCGCGCAGGATGGGCTATGTCCTCGCTGTCGCCTGCGACCACCAGATCACCACCCGCGTGGGCAAAATCCGCGCCGACGCCCTGGTCACGAAGCTGCCGAAGCGAGCCTGGCAGAAGCTCTCCGCCGGCGCCGGAGCCAAAGGGCACCGCTTCTACGACTGGGCCCTGGCCGAAATCACCGACGCCCGGCCCGGCCACCGCCACCTGCTCGTCCGCCGCAACCGGCGCACCGGCGAACTTGCCTTCTATCGCTGCTACTCGGCGACTCAGGTGCCGCTGTCCACCCTCGTGAAGGTCGCCGGGCGCAGGTGGACGGTCGAAGAGACCTTCCAGTCCGGTAAGGGCCTGGCCGGACTGGACGAACACCAGGTCAGGCGCTGGACGTCCTGGCACCGCTGGGTCACCCTCGCGATGCTCGCCCACGCCTTCCTCGCCGCGGCCACCGCCCACGAACGCGCTCGGGAACAGACCTTGGACGGCCTGATCCCGCTGACGTGCAACGAGATCCAGCACCTGTTCACCACGCTCGTCGCCCAGACCGTCCACGCGGTCAAGCACCGGCTCCGCTGGTCTCAGTGGCGCCGACGCCATCAAGCCCGAGCTCGAACCTGCCACTACCAGGCGCGGGCCGCCCAATAGCCGCAAGATCACGATCTACGGCTGGAGTA
>NZ_JBFBAK010000031.1:0-1459 GCF_040689485.1 Streptomyces sp. NPDC051322
GGTCGGCGCGTTGCGTGCTGAGGGCTTCGAGGCGGGTGTCCGGGATGTGTTCCAGCACCGGACCGTCGCCGGACTCGCCGCCGAACTCGGCGGCGGAGAGCCGCTCGCCGAGACCGCCGTCGTCGAACCGTTCGCACTTCTGACGGCGGGGGACCGGGCGAAGCTGCCCACGGGCCTCGTCGATGCCTTCCCGCTGGCGCAGGTGCAGCTCGGCATGCTGGTCGAGATGCTCGCCGACGACGGCCTGAACAAGTACCACAACACCACTGCCTTCCGGATCAAGGACGGCCGGCCGTTCGACGCCGACGCCCTGCGCCGCGCCGGCCAGGCCGTGGTGGAGCGTCACGAGATGCTGCGTGCCTCCTTCGACCTCGAAGGCTTTGAGGTACCGCTGCAGCTCATCCACGCTGCCGCGGAGATTCCGGTCACCGTGCACGATCTGCGGGGCCAGAACGCCGACCAGCAGGCCGCGGCACGTCGGGCGCACATCGTCAGCGAGCGGGCCGAGACCTTCGACCTCTCCCGCGCCCCACTGCTCCGAATCTCCGCACTCGTCGAGTCCGACGAGGCGTGGTGGCTGTCGGTCAGCGTCTGCCACCCGATCACCGAGGGCTGGAGCCACCGCTCGCTGCTCAGCGAGATCGTCGAGGGCTACCTCCGGGTGCGGGGCGGCGGGACGCTGCCCGCGGTGCAGATGCCCGAAGTGCGCTACGCGGACTTCGTGGCAGCCGAGCTGGCTTCAGTGGCCTCCGACGAGGACCGTGACTACTGGCGGGACGTCCTGGGCAGCCATGCCAAGTTCGAGCTCCCGGCCGGCTGGGGCGACGGTGCTCCGGGACGGGCGAACGTCGTGCACGTACCTCTCACCGACCTGACCCCGGCGCTGCGGGCAGCGGCGAGCGGTACCGGAACTTCACTCAAGGCCGTGCTGCACGCCGCGCACCTGAAGGTGATGAGCCAGCTCACCACCGAGGAGTCCTTCTGCACCGGGCTGGTCTCCAGTGGACGCCCCGAAGTCGTGGGCGCCGAGCGGGTGTACGGCATGTACCTCAACACGGTGCCCTTCGCCTATCAGCGCGGTGCGCGCACCTGGCGCGAGCTGATCCGCCAGGTCTTCGACCAGGAGGGCACGCTCTGGCCGCACCGCCGCTTCCCGATGCCGGTGATGCAACGGGAACTGAGCGACGGAACCCGACTGCTCGACGTCCGCTTCAGCTACCTCGACCTGGCGGACGCCCAGGCGGAGACCGACGTCGTCGACACCGAGTCCGGTGACGGTGAGGGCGCCACGGAGTTCGGCCTCGCGGTGGCCGCACGCGGCAGCGGTCTGCTGCTCACGGTGAACCCGCTGGTGCTGGGCAGAACCGGTGTGGATCGCCTGGCGGCGATGTATCGCGCGGTGCTGGAGTCGATGTCCGCCGATGTGGACGGTGATGCGCGTGTGGTGTATCTGCCCGGT
>NZ_JBFBAK010000032.1:0-1447 GCF_040689485.1 Streptomyces sp. NPDC051322
CGCTTCCTAATGCTGTTGTCAAGCAGTCATAGTCACTGGAGGTGCGACTTGATAGCACCGTCGGTCACGGATCAAGGCCCACAGAACGTTGACGCGTCGGCGGGCGAGGGCGAGTACGGCCTGAACGTGCTTCTTGCCCTCCGCGCGTTTGCGGTCGTAGAACTTCCGCGAATTCGGGTCGTAGCGGACGCTGACCAACGCGGAGGTGTAGAACACCCGCTGGAGCCTGCGGTGGTAGGTGACTGGCCGGTGGAGGTTGCCGCTGACTTTGCCCGAATCGCGAGGTGCCGGGGCGACTCCGGCGAAGGCCGCCAGAGCATCCGGCGAGTCGAATTCCTCCAGGCCGCCGCCAACAGCGGCGAGGAACTCCGCGCCGAGCACGGCACCGATGCCGGGGACGCTCAGGAGGATGTCGGCGAGTTCGTGCTCGCGAAACCGGCCCTCGATGAGCTTGTCCATCTCGGAAACCTGCTGGTTGAGGGCCATCACCTCCTCGGCCAGGGTGTGGACCAGCTTCGCGATGGTCTTCTCCCCGGGGACGGCGGTGTGCTGGCGCTCGGCAGCCTCGACCGCGGCCTCGGCCAGGGATCTCGCGTTGCGGACCTTGCGGTTGGTCAGCCAGGTGGTCAGCCGCGAGACTCCGGCGCGGCGGATCGCGGCCGGCGTCTGATAGCCCGTCAACAGCCTGAGCGGGCCGGTGTTGGTGACCTCCAGGGCCCGTTCCAGGGCGGGGAACATGCTCAGCAGGGTGCCGCGCAGGCGGTTCACCGCGCGGGTGCGGTCCTCGACCAGGTCGGCCCGGCGGCTGGTCAGCAGCTTCAACTCGATGGCGGCTTCGTCGCCGGGGCGGATGGGCCGCAGGTCGCGGCGCATTCTGGCCTGGTCGGCGATGACGTAGGCGTCGCGGGCATCGGTCTTGCCCTCGCCCCGGTAGCCGTCGGAGGCCCTGTTCACCAGCCGGCCGGGCATATAGAGGACTTCCTGGCCGTGGTTGATCAGCAGGGCCAGCAGCAGCGCGGGCTCACCGCCGGTCATGTCGATGGCCCAGGTGACCGGGCGGCCGTCTGCCAGGTCGAGGACATCACCGATCAGCTTCAACAGCTCGGGTTCGTCGTTGGCAGCCCGCCGCGACAACAGCGTCTTGCCGTCCGTGTCCAGGGCGAGGCCGTGATGGTGGCCTTTGCCGCTGTCGATCCCCGCCCATATCCGGCTCATCGTGCTCCTGACGTCTGTGTTCGTTCTGTGCGTACCACGGACGACCTCGCCGGCATTGCTCTACGCAGCGACTTGTTCGCACTTCCTAATCGGCGGCCGAGTCGTCGTGGGGTGCCGGGCGGCGAAGCGAGGCAAGCCACGAGACGGCAGCCGCCTGATAGCCACACCCAGCACCCCTGGGTGACCCAACCCTACGAATGGCTCGATCAACCCGATCAAGACGGTAGAGCCG